>DASUDX010000083.1:0-101418 GCA_036275365.1 Nevskiaceae bacterium
GCCGGGGGCCGCGCGATGAATGATGTCGTTGTGCCCCAGGGTCACCGGATCGAAGGTGCCGGAATAGGCCGCGACGATGCCGCTCATGGCGGGGGCTCCAGGCTCAGGAGGCCGAAGCTTACCTGACCGGCCTGCTTCTCCCGCAGCCAGCGCGCACCGGCCGGCAGCGGCGGCCGCGCCGCCCCCGGCCATTCCAGATAGATGCGATGGCCCGGCGCCAGCCAGCCGGGCAGGGCGGCCAGCGCCGGTGCCAGCAGACCGGCCGCATAGGGCGGATCGAGAAACACCAGGTCGTAAGGGCCGCCGCCTGCGCGCAGCCGGCTCAGCGCATCGGCCTGGATCAGCTCGGCCCGTTCGCTGGCACCGAGGCTGGCCAGCGCGCTGCGGATCGCCGCCACCGCCGGGCCCGCCTGCTCGATGAAGCAGACCCGGGCCGCCCCGCGCGAGAGCGCCTCCAGCCCCAGCGCGCCGCTGCCGGCGAAGGCATCGAGCACGCGGGCGCCCTCGATCACCGGCGCCAGCCAGTCGAACAGGGTCTGGCGCACCCGGTCCGGGGTGGGCCGCAGGCCGGGCAGATCGGGCACCGCCAGCCGCCGGCTGCGGTACTGCCCGCCGATCAGGCGCAGCTCGCCCGGCGCCCGCTTCATCCGCGGTCGTGGTCGATGCCCTGGCGCTCGGCCTCGGCCAGCCGCGCCTTCAGCGCCGCCACGCCCGCGAGGTGATAGGCGAGCCCCGCCCCGCAGGCGAGCCCGACCAGGAACACGATGAGATAGATCACGGGGTCTTCCCCAGGCTGCCGAGGTTGTAGAGCAGGTTGCCGCCGGTGCCGGTCACCACCTGGGGCACCGAGCCGTCCCAGCGTTCGATCTGGTTCTGCTGCACCAGCAGCGGTGTCAGCGAGGCACTGATGCGCTCGTTGGCCTCGGCCTGGGCCTTGGCGCGGGTCAGGGTGGATTCGGCCTCGGCCTGGGCGGCGATGATCAGCTTCTCCTTCTCGGCCTGGGCGTTGGTGATGGTGATCTGCTTGTTCTGCTCGGCCTGGCGGTTGATGATTTTCAGCCGCTCCTCCTCCTGCTTGGCCTCCTGCACCGCGACGATCTTCTGCATGATGTTCTGCGGCAGCTGGATCTTGCGCAGGGCGGCATCGGAGAAGGCGAACGGCAGCGGCTTGAACTCCTGCTCCAGGCGCGCGCGGATCTCGGTGTTGATGGCATCGCGATGGTCGGCGATGGTCTCGACGCTGTACTTGCCGCCGACATCGCGCACCACATCGCGGATGATCGGGTTGATCTTCTTCTCGAAGTAGTTCTCACCGAAGGTGCTGAGAATCTCCGGCATCTTCTCGGCCATCGGCGTGTACATCACCGACAGCTCGATGTCGTAGCTCACATTCTTGGCGTCGAGCACATCCAGATGCGGCTTGTAGATGATGCCGTCGCTGTCCTCGTCGTCATTGCTGCCGGCGTAGTTGGCGGTCTGCAGCTTGACATCCATCACCATCACCGAGTCGATGAAGGGCCGCTTCCAGTGCAGGCCCGGCAGCGAGACCGACTCGCTGTAGCGGCCGAAGGTCTTGACCACCCCCACCTGGCCGGACTCGATGGTGTAGAACGAGCCGAGCACGGTCACCGCCACCAGCAGCAGCACCGATCCGGCCAGTATCGATTTCAAGGTCCCCAGTCCCATCGTGGCTCTCCCCTGTGCGGCGCTCAGGCCGCCGTGCGCCGATGATCGGCCAGCACGCGGCCGACGGCCAGCACCTCCGCCTCGTGATCGGGATCGCGGTAGGGCTCATCCAGCGCGGCCTGATACCACTCGCGCATCGCCGGCAGGGCCAGCAGCCGCTCGACATAGGCCTGGGCCACCGCCGGCAGCGGCAGGGCGTAGGTCTGCACGCGGAAGGCCACCGGCGCATAGAAGGCATCCACCGCGCTGAAGGCGCGACCGGTGAGCCAGGGACCACCCCAGCGGGCCAGGCCCTCGCCCCACAGTTCGGCGAGCCGCTCCAGATCCTGCTCCAGCGCGGCGGGCCGCTCGTGTAGGGCCACCCGCAGCCCGCAGTTCATGCCGCAATGGTTGCGCAAGGGGGCGAAGCCGCTGTGCATCTCGGCGCTGGCCGAGCGCGCCCAGGCCCGTGCCGCCGGGTCCGGGGGCCACACCCCCGGATGCCGCTCGGCGAGGTATTCGACGATGGCCAGCGAGTCCCATACCGCGGTCTGGCCGTCGATCAGGCAGGGCACCTTGCCGGTGGGCGAGAAGGCGCGGAAGGCCGCCCGGTTGGAGCCCGGGGCGAAGGGATGGAGGACTTCCTCGAAGGCCAGGCCCTGGACCCGCATCAGCGCCCAGGGGCGCAGCGACCAGGACGAGTAGTTCTTGTTGGCGATATGCAGGCGATACATGCGCACCCTCCGCAGACGCGGCCGGTGCGCAGTATCGCCGAGCCGGCCACGGGCCGGCAGCCACTCAGAAGCCGGCGACGCGCTCGCGCCGCAGGGCGTCGAGTTCCAGGCTGAACTCGCGCAGGCCGGAGGGACGGCGCGCCCCGATCTGCGCCAGCGCCCGCCCGTAGCCGCTGCTGGAGGATCCGCCGATGAACAGCGGGAAGGGCATCGGCAGCTGGGCCCGCAGCTTGAGCAGCTGGCCCTCGATGCGCGGATCATCGGCCGGATAGCAGAGCGAGAGCGCCACCGCGCGGGCCCGCAGCTGCTCGGCGGCATAGACGATTTCCTCGGCCGGCAGACCCGGCCCGAGGTACTGCACCGCCCAGCCGGCGCGCAGCGCGGTCACCGCCACCATCAGCGCACCCAGCTCGTGGTTCTGGCCGAAGGGGGTGGTGACCACGATCATCGGGCCGCTCGGCGCCACGCTGGAGCTGGTCATCAGATCGCCGAGGAAGGTGCGCATCTGCGCCGAGGCGAAGTGCTCGTGGGCGATGCGCAGATCGCCCTCGCGCCAGCGGCGGCCGATGTCCTGCATCAGCGGATCGACGAACTCGCTGAACAGGTCGGGGATGGTGAGGCTGCGGGTGGCCTGCAGCAGCGCCTGCTGGAAGGCGTTGCCATCCATCGCGCGGGCCGCCTCCAGCGCCACCTCCACCAGCTTGGAGCGGGTGAACGGGATCTTCGGCGAGGCCTCGACGCCGGGCAGGGTGTCGCGGCCGACCAGGGCGCGCAGTTCCTCCATCGGCAGATTGGCGATCTCGCTGATGCGGTGCCCCAGCTCGACCGCCTGGCGCAGCAGCACCAGCCGCTGCACCTCCCAGTCGGAGTAGAGGCGGCGCGATTTGTCGGTGCGATCGGGCTTGATCGCCTCGTAGCGGCGCTCCCAGGCGCGGATCACATGCGCGGACAGGCCCGAGCGCCGTGCCGCGACATTGATCGGACAGCGCGGGCTTTCGGCCGGGGCGGCCTGGGCGGAAGTGCGGCTGGAACGGCTGGCGGAAGGGGGCATGAGCAGACTCCTGTCTAAGCTACAGGGGCAACTTATTAGACAAACCCCCGGTTTCAAGGTCTTTGTCTAGCTTCTGTTCGCTCTTGTCAAACTTCTGGGTGCCGGACGGGGGCTGGCCCTTCACCGGGAATTCACTGGAAGTATCGGGGTCAAGGTTCTAGATTCCTTGCTCTTTCCCCGGTCTGCCCATGGCCACTGACGACGCCAAGACGCGAATCACCCGCCTGCGCGCCGCGCTGGGCGGCGGGCGTCTGCTGCCGGTCAAGCGTCAGCTGGCCGCGCTCAACCCGGCCGAGATCGCCGGCCTGCTGGAGTCGCTGCCGCCGCGCGAGCGCGAGGTGGTGTGGGAGATGGTCGACCCGGCCGACGATGGCGAGGTGCTGCTGCACCTGGCCGAGGCGGTGCGCGCCGGGCTGATCCGCAAGATGGATGTGGAGGAGCTGGTCGCCGCCGCCGAGGAACTGGAGATCGACGATCTCGCCGACTTCCTCGAGGACCTCCCGGAGACCGTCACCCGCGAGGTGATGAAGGCGCTCGACGCCGACGACCGCGCCCGCCTCGAGGCGGTGCTGGCCTACGAGCCGGACAGCGCCGGCGGCCTGATGAACACCGACACGGTGACGGTGCGTCCGGATGTCACCCTGGAAACCGTGCAGCGCTATCTGCGCCTGCGCGGCGAGCTGCCACCGCAGACCGATGCCCTGTTCGTGGTCGATCGCTACGGCGGCTATCTCGGCCAGCTGCCGCTGGATCGCATCCTCACCCAGGACCCCGCCGCCACCGTCGGCCAGGTGATGGATCGCAGCCGCGAGGCGCTCTCGGCCCAGGCCAGCCAGCGCGAGGTGGTGGCGCGCTTCGAGGACTCCGATCTGATCTCGGCGCCGGTGATCAACGAGCAGGACCACAAGCTGGTCGGCCGCATCACCGTGGACGATGTGATGGACCTGGTGCGCGCCGAGGGCGATCGCAACCTGATGGCGAGCGCCGGTCTGGACGAGGAGGAGGATTTGTTCGCCGATGTCCGGCCGGCCGCGCGGCGGCGCGCCATCTGGCTGGGCGTGAACCTGCTGACCGCCTTCATGGCGAGCTATGTGGTGGGCCTGTTCGAGGCCACCATCACCGAGGTGGTGGCGCTGGCGGTGCTGATGCCGGTGGTGGCCAGCATGGGTGGCATCGGCGGCAGTCAGACCCTCACCCTGATGATCCGCGGCTATGCCCTCAACCAGGTCGGGCCGGGCAACACCGCCTTCCTGCTGCGCAAGGAACTGCTGGTGGCACTGATCAACGGCTGCGGCTGGGCCCTGCTGGTGGCGGCGGTCACCTGGCTGTGGTTCCGCTCGCTGCCGCTGGCCCTGGTGGTGGCCCTGGCCCTGGTGGTGAACCAGGTGGCGGCGGCCCTGGCCGGCATCGTCATCCCCCTGCTGCTGCGCCGGATCAAGGTCGACCCGGCGCTGGCCGGCAGCGTGGTGCTGACCACCGTCACCGATGTGGTCGGCTTCTTCTGCCTGCTCGGGCTCGGCGCGCTGATCCTGGTCTGAGGCCGGCTCAGCCGAGCAGCCGCTGCAGCTCGCGCAGGGCGACGGTCAGGCCGGCGTAATCCAGCGCATTGGCGCTCTGCAGCTCCTGCAGCCGCTCCAGGGCCAGACGCACCTCGCCCTCATGGGCGGCGAGCCAGGCCTCCAGCCGCTCCGCCGCGCTGCCGCCGTGCGCGGTCAGCACCCGCCCCGCCAGCTGCCGCTGCAGTCGGTAGGCGTCCTCGCGCAGATGGTTGCGGGCCAGCGCCTGCCACTTGCCCTGCACGCCGAGGCCGACCACGCCGCTGAGCAGCCAGAGCAGGCGCAGACGCTCGCCGACGCCGAAATAGACCCGCGCCGCCAGCTCCAGCGGCACCGCGGCCTCGCTGGCGAGATCGGCCACATCCAGCGCCGAGCCGAGCACCCGGGTGCTGGCCAGACGCGTGGCCAGGGATTCCGGCAGGCCGTCGGCGATCAGCGGATCGCGGCCGCGCTGCCAGTCCTCGCGATAGGCCGCCGGCAGCACCTCGGGCAGCAGGGCATCGAGAGCCGCCACCGGCGCGGCATAGCGCTCGACGATCTCGCCCACTTCCAGGCGCTCGGTCAGCCGGCTGGCGATCATCCAGCCGGTGGCGTGCTTGAGCAGGCCGATCGGGCGCTGCATCAAGCGGTACTGGCGCGCCGCCGGCAGGCGGCCGTCCAGGGCCTCGATCTCGGTCCAGTAGCGGTCGCCGCCGTAGATCTCATGCGCCGCCGCATAGGCTTCCAGGACCGAGGCCACGGTCATGCCGTGATCCTCGGCCATGCGGTGGGCGAAGGCGATGCCCATGCGGTTGACCACCGCGTTGGACAGCACGGTGGCGATGATCTCGCGCTTGAGCCGATGCCCGGCGAGCGCCTCGCGCTGCTGTTCCACCAGCAGGGGCGGGAAGTTGGCGAGCAGATCGCGGATGAAGAAGGGGTCGTCCGGCATGCGCGTCTTCAGCGCCGAGCCGTACAGCGAGATCTTGCTGTAGGCCACCAGCACCGCCAGTTCCGGGCGGGTCAGGCCCTGGCCCTGGCTGCGCCGCTCCTTGAGGCTCTCCTCGTCCGGCAGGGCCTCGATGGCGCGATCGAGCAGCCCCTCGCGCTCCAGCGTGCGGATCAGATTGGCGTGCTCGTCCAGACGCGCCGGCGCATCCTGCTGCAGCAGACTGATGCAGGCGCTCTGCACATAGTTGTCGCGCAGCACGAAGCGGGCGATGTCCTCGGTCATCGCCACCAGCAGGGGATCGCGGCGCGCGCGATCGAGCCGGCCCTGGGCCATCAGCTGGTTGAGCGGGATCTTGATGTTGACCTCGCGATCCGAGCTGTGGACACCGCCGCTGTTGTCGATGGCATCGGTGTTGATGCGCCCGCCGAGCGCAACCCCCTGCGGCCCGCGCGGGCCACCGGCCATGGCGTACTCGATGCGCCCCTGCTGGGTGAAGCCGAGATTGCCGCCCTCCCCCACCACCTGACAGCGCAGCTCGCGGCCGTTGACGCGAATGGCGTCGTTGGCGCGGTCGCGGACCTCGGCATGGCTCTGGTACTGGCTCTTCACATAGGTGCCGATGCCGCCGTTCCAGAGCAGATCGACCGGCGCGCAGAGAATGGCCCGCATCAGCTCGGCCGGGGTCAGGCTGCGCTCGCCGCCCTCGGCGGTCAGCGGCAGGCCCAGCGCCCGCTGCGCCGCCGCCGAGACGCGGATGTGCTTGGCACTGCGCGGCCAGACACCGCCGCCGGCCGAGATCAGGGCCTTGTCGTAGTCCTCCCAGGAGGAGCGCGGCAGGGCGAACAGCCGGCTGCGCTCGGCAAAGCTCGTGGCCGGATCCGGATCGGGGTCGATGAAGATGTGGCGGTGGTCGAAGGCGGCCAGCAGACGGATCTGGGTCGACAGCAGCATGCCGTTGCCGAACACATCGCCGCTCATGTCGCCGATGCCCACCACCGTGAACGGCTCGCGCTGGATGTCGCGCAGTGGGCTCATCTCGCGGAAGTGGCGCTTGACGCTCTCCCACGCGCCGCGGGCGGTGATGCCCATCTTCTTGTGGTCATAGCCGGCGCTGCCGCCGGAGGCGAAGGCATCCCCCAACCAGTGGCCGTACTCGGCCGAGAGGGCATTGGCGATGTCGCTGAAGGTGGCGGTGCCCTTGTCCGCCGCCACCACCAGATAGGGGTCGTCCTCGTCATGGCGGACCACCGCGGGCGGCGGCACGATCTGGTCCTCCACCAGGTTGTCGGTGAGATCGAGCAGACCGCGCAGAAAGGTCTGGTAGCAGGCCACGCCCTGGCGCAGATAGGCCTCGCGCTCGGCCAGCGGCTGCTTGACCACGAACCCGCCCTTGGCGCCGACCGGCACGATCACCGCGTTCTTCACCATCTGCGCCTTCATCAGGCCCAGCACCTCGGTGCGGAAATCCTCGCGGCGGTCACTCCAGCGCAGTCCGCCACGGGCCACCTTGCCGCCGCGCAGATGCACACCCTCGACCTCCGGGGCATAGACCCAGATCTCGAACATCGGCCGCGGCTGCGGCAGCTCGGGAATCCGCGTCGGATCGAGCTTGAGGCTGATCCAGCGCTTCGGCCGGCCCTCGGCGTCCGGCTGGAAGTAGTTGGTGCGCAGGCCGGCGCGGATCACCGACAGGCAGCCGCGCAGCACGCGATCGGCGTCGAGGCTGGTGACCGCGTCGAGCAGGCTGTCCAGCGCCTGGGCGTGGACGATCTCGGCCTCGCGACGGCGGCCGGCGTCCTGTGCCGGATCGAAGCGGGCCTCGAACAGACCGAGCAGGCGGCGGGCGATCAGCGGGTGTTCGGCGAGGGTGCGCTCGATCTCGCGCGAGCCATAGGGCAGCCCCACCTGGTTGAGATAGCGCGCCAGCATGCGCAGGGCGCTCACCTGCCGCACCGCCAGCCCCGCCGCCAGCACCAGCCGGTTGAGCGCATCGTTCTCGGCATCGCCGCGGCTGACCGCCACGAAGGCGGTCTCGAAGGCCTCGCGCAAGGCCTCGGCCGACAGCCCGGCCGGCAGCGCCGGCGCCTGGATCTCGAACAGCTGCAGCCACAGCCGCGGCCCGCTGCGCGGGGCGAGCTCGGTCGGATCCTGGCTGAGCACGCGCAGGCCGAAGTTCTCCAGCGTCGGCAGCACATCGGAGAGCGCCAGCGGCTGACCGAGGCTGTAGAGGGTGAGCTGGCGGATCGCCCCCTCGCTGATGTGCAGCTGCGGCAGCAGCGGTTGCTGCTCGCTCAGCCGTGCCAGCCGCAGCACCGCCTCGGCGGCCTGCTCGGGCGCGGTCAGCTCGCTGTAGGAGAGCGGGAAGGCATCGGCGAAGCGGGCGGCGATCTCCACCCCGCCGGTCTCCACCAGGCGCTCGCGCAGCTGGTCGCGCCAGCCGCGGGTGACCTGCTGGATGCGCTGCTCGATCTCGGCCACCGGCATCGGCAGCTCGGTGCCCGGCGCGGTGCGGACCACATACTGGATGCGCGCCAGATTGCCGCGCGGAAACTCCACGCTGCGATCCAGCGAGTGGCCGCCGAACACGGTCAGCAGCTCGCTGCCGGCGCGATCGCGCAGCTCGCGCGAGTAGCGCTCGCGCGGCAGGTAGACCAGGCAGGAGAAGAAGCGGCCGTAGCGGTCGCGGCGCACGAACAGGCGCAGCTGGTGCAGATCGCGCAGGGCACGGATGCCGGCACAGAGCTGGAACAGCTCCTCCTCGGAGGACTGGAACAGCTCGTCGCGCGGCAGGTTGTGCAGGATCTCGCGCAGATTGCGCCCGCTGTGGCTGTCCTCCGGCAGGCGCGCGCGCTGCATCACATACTCGGCCTTGCGGCGGATCAGCGGAATGGTGCGCGGCCGGTCGACATAGACATCCGAGGCGAACAGCCCGATGAAGCGGCTGGTGCCGATCAGGCGACCGTCGGCGGCATAGCGCTTGACCGAGATGACATCGACGATCTCCGGCTGGTGGATCGGCGAGCGCTGATTGGCCTTGGTCACCACCACCAGGCGGCCGGAGTCGGCGTACTTGGCCATCTCCTCGCGCGGGGCGATCAGCGCCTCGCTGTCGGCGAAGGCGGCGCCGGCGCGGGCCAGCCCGAGCGCGGCGGCGTTCACCGGCTCGAAGCCGCCGCCCTCGCTGCGGGTCTCGGCATAGCCGAGGAAGGTGAAGTGCTGGTCGACCAGCCACTGCAGCAGGTCGTGCGCCTCGCGGCATTCGGCGGGGTCAAGCCCCGGCGCCGGGGTGAGCAGGCGCACCGCGGTGATGCGCGCCTGCTCGAGCATCTGCGGGTAGTCGGCCACCACCGTCTGCAAGGCCTGCAGACGCTCGTGCAGCCGCGCCTCGAGGGCGAGGTAGGCGGCCTCGTCCACCAGCGGCTCGCAGGCGATGTGGATCCAGCTCTCGCGCAGCCCCCCGCTCTCGACGAGTCCCTGCAGCCGGCCCTGGGCATCGCGCTGCACGGTCAGGATCGGGTGCACCAGCCATTCCACCGCCGCGCCGGCCTCCCGCACCGCCATCAGCACGGTGTTGAGCAGGAAGGGCATGTCCTCGACGCAGGTCTGCACCACCGCCAGCGGCTGCTGGGCATCCGGACGGCGCAGCACCACGCGCGCCTGGCCGGCGCTGCGCTGGCGCATGGCCTCGCCGTGCTCGGCGGCCAGTGCGGCCAGGGCGGCCGGGCTGCGCTGACGCAGGGCTTCGATGGAGGCGGATTCGAAGTAGCGGCGCAGAAAGCCGGCTGGCAGTCCGGTCCCGCCGCCGCGTTCGATCTCGCCCAGCAGCGCGTCGGCCTCGCCGGGGCCCACGCCCGGCTCCTGCGGCATGACAGCCATCGGAGTTCTCCTGTGCGCCGGCCTGTTGGTCTGTTGGCAATCGTCTGTGCCGGCGGCAGCGCGCCCGGAGCGCGTCGCCCGGGCAGTATGCCAAAGGGCCCCGGTGCTTCCCTGCCGGAACAATCCTCAGAAAAAGCCACAGCGGCACCGGGTCCGGCCGGCGGGGGCGCTGGCTATACTCGGCCCGCCCCTCGAACCCGGTCGCCGAGCCATGACGGCAACGCCTGCCTCCCCTGCCCTGCCCGCCTCCAGCCGCGGACGGCTGCTGATCTGGGCCGGGCTCGCCGTGTGGGCCCTGGTGGCGGCCGAGCTGGGCCAGCATCTGGCGCGCGACATGCGCTTCCGCGTCAACGATCTCTCGGTGATCCCCGGTGCCGGGCTGATCTCGCGCGATCCGTCCGGGGTGTTCTACCACGTCAACAACGAGGGCAAGGCGCGGGCGATCTACCCGACGCTGGCGCCGCCGGTGTACCAGTACGACTGCCTCGACTGCACCCTGGTGACCGGCGAGCAGATGTCGGCCACCAACGACTTCTGCGCCTCCGGCCGTGAGGCCGAGCTGCCGGATCTGCAGTTCGAGATTCCCTGCCGCACCTGGGCGCCGATCGGCGAGGGCGCCAAGGTGATGGGCTTTGCGGTGTGGTTCGCCCCGGTGGGCCTGTACGGCCTGCTGCGCCTGATCCAGAGCCGGCGCCGCCGGCGGCGCTGAGCCGCCGCCCTCAGCCAGCGGGGCCGCGCTGATCGGCGCGCAGCACCTCGCGCCGCTCGTAGAGGCGCACCGCGCCGCCGCCGGATTCCTTGACCTGATACATGGCCAGATCGGCCAGCATCAGCAGTTCCTCGCGCGAGCGGGCATGGTCGGGAAACAGCGCAAGGCCGATGCTCGCGCCGGGACGGATCCGCACCGGACGGCCGTCGCGGGTGTTGGCGAGCGGAAGTTCCAGCCCGAGGTTCTGATGCACCTTGCGGGCGATGTTGAAGGCGAACACGCCGTCCTCGAGCGCCTCGATCAGCAGCCCGAATTCGTCGCCGCCGATGCGCGCCACCGTGTCCGACCCGCGCACCGACTCCGAGAGCCGTCGCGCCACCCCCACCAGCACCTCGTCACCGGCGGCATGGCCGTGGCGATCGTTGATCTCCTTGAAGTTGTCGAGATCGACGAACATCAGGGCGAAGTGGCTGCGGTTGCGTGCCGAGCGCTGGATGGCGCTGCCCAGCCGGTCCTCGAACAGCAGGCGGTTGGGCAGGCCGGTGAGCGCGTCGTGGGTGGCCTGGTACTGCAGGTCCTCCTGGCGCACGCGGAAGTGTTCGTTCTCGTCGAACAGCGCCTGGTTGTCGGCCTCGGCGCGGGCCAGCCGCTGCTCCAGCTCGCGCTTGCGGTTGAACACCGAGAGCAGGGCGGCGACCTTGTGGCGCAGCACCGCCTCGTCCAGCGGCTTGGAGACCAGGTAATCGAGCGCGCCCAGGGCATAGCCGTGGCGGGCATGGTCGGGTTCGGTGCGCTCGGCACTGACGAACAGGATCGGGGTGTCGCGGTGGCGCGACAGCTCTCGCAGGCTGCGCGCGGTCTGGAAGCCGTCCATGCCCGGCATCTGCACATCCAGCAGCACCATCAGCAAATCCTCGCGCTCGGCGTGGATCAGCGCCTCGGCCCCGCTGGCGGCCTCCAGGATCTGCGCACCCACGCCCTCCAGGCAGCGGCGCAGGGCCAGCCGGTTGGTGCGGCTGTCATCGACGATCAGCAGGGTCGGCGGGGCGAGCGGCAAGGCAGTGGCGAGGGCTCGAAAGGGCGCGAAGGCGGCCATGAAAGGCCGGTTTCGAAGCAATGTAACGGGTTCGACCCTGCTTGTAATCCGTTATATTTTCTACAGACCAGCGTTTGTGCGACCGCCCATGCCCGCGTCACCCACGGCCGCCGCCCCGGCGCACACCCCCTTGATGCAGCAGTATTTCGGGCTCAAGGCGCGTTTCCCGGAGACCCTGCTGCTGTTCCGCATGGGGGACTTCTACGAGCTGTTCTACGAGGACGCCCGCAAGGCCGCCCGGCTGCTCAACATCACCCTGACCCAGCGCGGCGAGTCGGCCGGCGCCCCGGTGGTGATGGCCGGCGTGCCGGTGCATGCGCTGGAGCAGTATCTGGCGCGCCTGCTCAAGGCCGGGGAGTCGGCGGCCATCGCCGAGCAGGTCGGCGAGGTGGGCGTCGACAAGGGCCCGGTGCGCCGCGAGATCAGCCGCATCGTCACCCCGGGCACCGCCACCGACGAGGCCCTGCTCGATGAGCGGCGCAGCCAGTGGCTGGCGGCGGCCTGCCGGCTTGGCGAGCGCCACGGCCTGGCCTGGGTGGAACTCGCCAGCGGCCGCTTCCAGGTGCTGGAGACCGGCGACAGCGAGAGCTGGCAGGCCGAGCTGTTCCGCCTTGCCCCGGCCGAGCTGCTGCTGCCGGAGAGCCAGCCGCCGCTGCCGGGTGTGGCCAGCACCCGCCGCGCCGACTGGCAGTTCGACGCGGACAGCGGCCGCCGCCTGCTGCTCGAGCAGTTCCGTGTGCACGATCTGCGCGGCTTCGGCTGCGAGACGCTGGACGCCGCCATCGCCGCCGCCGGCGCCCTGCTGCACTACCTGCGCGAAACCCAGCAGGCGGCCCGGCTGCAGCATCTGGATGGGCTGCAGGTGCAGCGGGTGGAGGCGAGCCTGCTGCTCGACCCGACCACCCGCCGCAATCTGGAGATCGACCGCTCGCTCTCCGGCCAGCACCGCTTCTCCCTGCTCACCGTGTTCGATCGCTGCATCACCGCCATGGGCAGCCGCTGCCTGGCCGGCTGGCTGCAGCAGCCGAGCCGCGAGCGCGCGCTGATCGAGGCGCGCCACGACGCGCTGGCGGTGCTGGGCGACGCCGCGCGCCTGCGCAGCGCCCTGCGCGATCTGCCGGATCTGGAGCGCATCCTGGCCCGGGTGGCGCTGGGCAGCGCCCGCCCGCGCGATCTGGCCGGGCTGCGCCAGGGTCTGCAGCGGCTGCCGCAGATCGCGGCCACCCTCGACGGCGACCAGGGCCCGCTGCTCAACCAGCTGCGCGCCGCCCTCGGTGACCACGCGGCGCTGGCCGAGGCCCTGGCCCGGGCCCTGGCCGAGACCCCGCCGCTGCTGGCCCGGGATGGCGGCGTGTTCCGCCCGGGTTGGGACGAGGAACTCGACCGCCTGCGCGCGCTCTCCGAGAACGCCGATGGCTATCTGCTCGATCTGGAGGCGCGCGAGCGCGCCCGCAGCGGCATCGAGACGCTCAAGGTCGGCTACAACCGGGTGCACGGCTACTACCTGGAGATCGGCAAGACCCATGCGGCGCGCGCACCGGCCGACTGGAGCCGGCGCCAGACCCTGACCCATTACGAGCGCTACATCAGCGAGGAGCTCAAGCGCTTCGAGGATCAGGTGCTGTCGGCCCGCGAGCGCGCCCTGGCGCGCGAGCGCCAGCTCTACGCCGAGCTGCTCGAGCGCATCGGCCAGGATCTCGCCGGCCTGCTGGCGGCGGCCCGGGCGCTGGCCGAGCTGGATGCCCTGGGCAGCCTCGCCGAGGCGGTGGGGCGCCTGCGCCTGACCCGGCCGCAGCTGGTGGACGAGCCGGGCCTGGTGCTGCGTGCCGCCCGCCATCCGGTGGTGGAGGCGACCCGCGAGACCCCCTTCGTTCCCAACGATCTGAGTCTGGACGAACAGCGCCGCCTGCTGGTGATCACCGGCCCCAACATGGGCGGCAAGTCCACCTACATGCGGCAGACCGCGCTGATCGTGCTGCTCGCCCATGCCGGCAGCTATGTGCCGGCGGAGTCGGCGCGGATCGGGCCGGTCGACCGCATCTTCACCCGCATCGGCAGCTCGGATGATCTCGCCGCCGGCCAGTCCACCTTCATGGTGGAGATGAGCGAGACCGCCAACATCCTGCGCCATGCCACCCGTCACAGCCTGGTGCTGATGGACGAGATCGGCCGCGGCACCTCCACCTACGATGGCCTCGCCCTGGCCCGGGCCTGTGCCGAGCACCTGGCCCGGGTCACCGGTGCACTGACCCTGTTCGCCACCCACTACTTCGAGCTGACCCGGCTCGAGGGGGCGGTGCCCGGGGTGGCCAATGTGCACCTCGACGCCGCCGAGTACCAGGCGCAGGGCGAGACCCGGCTGGCCTTCCTGCACCAGGTGCGGCCGGGTCCGGCCAGCCGCAGCTTCGGCCTGCAGGTGGCCCAGCTGGCCGGGGTGCCGGCCAGCGTGGTGCGCCGCGCCCAGGCGGTGCTGCGCGATCTGGAAGCCAGCAGCCCGCCGGCGGTGGCCCCTGCCGGCGCACAGCGCAGCCTGTTCGAGGCGGCGCCCTCGGTGGTGGAGGAGGCGTTGCGGGCCCTGGATGTGGATGGCCTGAGCCCGCGCGAGGCCCAGGCCGCGCTCTACCGGCTCAGGCAGCTGCTGGACGACGCAGCCAGTCCAGCGCCAGGCGGTTGACCGCCTCCGGCTGCTCGCGGTGCAGGAAGTGGCCGGCGCCGGCCACCACCGCGTGGGCGTACTCGCCGGCGAAATGCACCCGCTGCGGCTCGAGCAGCTCGCGGCGCATGTCGCGGTCCCCGCACAGGGCCAGGGTCGGCACGGTGATCGGGTCGTCGAGCCGGGCGCGCAGCCCGGCCAGTGCCGGATCGGCCAGACGGGCATCGAACAGCGCCCGGTAATAGGCCAGCGCCGCCTCGATCGCCCCCGGAGTGGCGAAGGCCTGACGGATGCGGGCGACATGCTCGGCATCGTCGAACTGCGGCGACCACAGCTTCCACAGGGTTTCGAGGAAGCGGTAGTCGTGCCGCGCGCACAGCCACTCGGGCAGCCGCGGCAGCTGGAACAGGAACCAGTGGAAGGAGCGCAGCACATGGCGCGGCGAGCGCTTCAAGGTGGCGCGCACGGTGGCCGGATGCGGCACCGCCAGCAGCACCGCGCGGCGGACCCGCTGCGGACGCAGCGCCAGCAGACCGTAGGAGAGCGCCGCTCCCCAGTCCTGGGCGATCAGGTCGCAGGCGCGCTGGCCCCACAGCGCCTGGATCAGCTCGTCGAGATCCAGCGCCAGCGTGGCCCGGTCGTAATAGGCCCCGGGCGGGGGAATCTCGCTGGGCGGGTAGCCACGCAGCCACGGTGCCACCACGCGGTAGCCGGCGGCGGCGAACACCGGAATCTGCCGCGACCAGCTCCAGGCGCTGTCCGGAAAGCCGTGCAGCAGCAGCAGGCCGGGGCCGTCGCGCGGCCCGGCCTCGAGCAGGGCCACGCGCAGCCCGCGCACCGTCAGGCTGCGCTGTTCGATCGGCGGTTCAGCCATCGGCGCCGGCCAGCCTCAGCACCGTGCGCACCAGCCAGACCAGCAGCCCGATGAAGGCCAGGGTGGCCAGCAGCCCCATCACGATGAAGTGGCTGGCACGGCCATGGGTGAAGTCGCGCTCGCGGTTGGCGCGGGTCTGCACGCCGAAGAAAGCGGCGAGCACGCTCAGCAGGGTCTGCCAGAGGCTGGGGGGCGCGGAGCCCATCTCGGCCTCAGTAGCCGGCGGCGAGCTGGCGCGAGGCGGCGAGATCGTTCTTCGACTTCACCTGGATGTCCTCGGCGATCACCTTCTCCAGCTTGCCGCCGACCAGGGGAATGCCGCAGTTGACCTCCCAGCGCAAATGGTTGGCGCAGCCCTTGCCCTCGGCCTTGAGCGCCATCTCCGCACGCACCTTGACCGGTGCGCCCTTGATCTCGGCCTCGATGCGGCCGGTCTGGGTCTTCAGATCCCAGCTGTCCTGCTGGGTGATGGTGACGGTGTCGCCGAGGAACTTCTTGGCGAAGTCCGGCAGCGGGGCGTCGGACTTCATCACCATCCGGCACTTGATGCGGAAGCGATCGTCCTTGAGCTCGTGCTCCAGCACCTCGAGCTCGCGGGCGCCGAGTGCGGCGTACTTGCGTTCGAAATAGCTGCGGTCGGAAAACATCCTGAGGATGGTGCTGGCCGGCTGGTCGAAGCCGTGCTTGTCGTCGAACTTCATGGTCTCCTCCTGGGGTCTTGTCTGCGGCCGGATCATGAAAAAGGCGCCAGCAGGGAACCCCGCTGGCGCCTGGATGCCACGGCGCCCGGCTTACTTGGTGGTCATCTTCTGCACGGCGGTCGAGGTGAAGTAGTCGCCGTTGAAGGTCACGGACAGGTCGTAGGGCTTGTCCTCGTTGAAGGCCGCGGTGATGAAGTAGCGGCCGGAGTTGAAGTGGTAGATCACCTCGGGAACCGTCGAGGCGGCCAGGATGTTGTAGGCCAGCACCAGATGCCCTTCCTGGAACTGGTAGAGCTGATCGCGGTTGTCGTAGTCATCGACCAGGACGATGTTCCAGCTGTCCTCGTCGATGTAGAAGCGCCGCTTCTTGAAGGTGTGGCTGGTGCCCGGACGGATGTCGGCCTCCACCACCCAGACGCGGTGCAGCTCGTAGCGCGGCAGATCCTGGTTGAGATGGCGCGGCGCGGCGAGGTCGGCGTACTTGATCTTGCTGCTGGTGATCTTGTTGGCGTTGTACGGGATGTACAGCTCCTTCTTGCCGACGATCTTCCAGGTGTAGCGCTCCAGCACCCCGTTGAACATGTCCACCTGGTCGTAGAACTGGTGGCCGTCGGTGCCCTCGTAGGGGTTGTCGCAGCAGACCGTCGGCGCGCGGCGGATGCGCTTGATCGCCGGCGAGTACAGCCAGGCCTGGCGGCCGCCGGCGCCGGTGCCGGCCTTCTCGTGCACCAGGATGAAGGTGCCGGCCACCCGCGGCGGCGCCACCGTCTTGGACAGGTACTTGAGGAACTCGCCCTCGTCCTTGGTCAGCGGCACCGGGCTCTTCAGCGAGGCGTAGCCGAACACCACGTCCTCGATGATCTTGGTCAGCTGGTACTTGCCGTCCGGCTGCACGATCATCTGGTTGTTGTAGCGGCGGGCGGCCTCACCGCGCCACTTCAGCTTGTGGTTCCAGATCGGTTCGGCACCGGTCTTGGGGATCGGGAACGGGAACCCCAGCTTGCAGTTGTCCGGGTTGTCGGTACCGATCATCTCGCACTTGGTGGCGTTCTCGGCGGTGGCCTTGATCACCTCGTCGGGGAACGTCACCTTCCGGTGGGTCGGATAGACGTTCATCTTGTAGGTCTCGTAGCGGGTCAGCAGCTGCTTGTGACCCTCGGAGAGCTTGTCCGCGTACTGGGCCATGTTGGCCTTGGTGATGGTGAACAGCACCTTGTCGCCGTCGATCTCGGCGTCGTTGGGGAATTCACCGGTGAGCGGGCCGCGCTGCTTGCCCGGCGTCCACTGCGGGATGGTGCCGTCCTTGTTGCCGGCGCGTTCGGCGCCGATCGGGGTGAGGTCCTTGCCGAGCCGGGCGGCCTCCTCGGGGCTCACCTTGGCCAGGGCGGGGCCGGTCAGCAGGGCCAGCGCCAGGCTGGCGCTGCCGATGCAGGCAAGTCGCTTCATCATCAGATCTCCTCGGGTATCGGTCGCCGGTCTGGCCGGCGGCGGGTCTTTGTCAAACGCCGGGCCGATGGTAACGATTCGACCGCCGCGCTCCAAGCGAGCCGGTCGGTGCGCGGCGTCAGCCATGTCCGGCATTGCTGGAACAATCCGCCTTGGGGGCGGTGTAGTGCCCGGCGTACAGCCGTTCGATGTCCTCGGCGTGGCGGCGGGCGATGGCCGCCCGGCGCAGCTTCTGCGAGGGGGTGAGCAGCTGGTTGGCCACGCTCCAGCCCTCGCGCAGCAGCGCCACCCGGCGGATCTGGTGATGCCGCGGGAAACCCCGCAGCGCGCCGCCGCAGGCCTGCAGCGCCGCCTCCTCGAGCAGGGTCTGCGCCTCGGCGCTGTCATCGCCATCGGTCAGCCCCAGCTGCAGGCGCAGCAGGGCCAGCTGGCCGGGATCGGGCACGATCAGCGCGGCGAGGAAGGGCTTGGCCTCGCCGATCACCATCACCTGATCGACCAGCGGCAGCTGGCGCAGGGCCTGCTCGAGATCGGCCGGCGAGGCCTTCTCGCCATTGGCGGTGACCAGGATGTCCTTGAGCCGGCCGGTGAGCCAGACGCGATCGGTGTCGAGGCGGCTGACCTTGTCGCCGGTGCGCAGCCAGCCGGCCTCATCGAGCACCGCGCGGGTGGCCTCGCGGTCCTGCCAGTAGCCCATCATCAGGGCGGGGCTCTTCACCAGCAGCTCGCCGCTGGGCGCCACCCGGATCTCCACCCCGTCGAGCGGCCGCCCGGCGCTGGCCGGCTCGTTGTCGCCGAGCCGGTTGGTGCTCACCACCGGGCCGGCCTCGGTCAGGCCATAGCCCTGCAGCACCGGAATGCCCAGGGCGATGAAGGTGCGCGCCACCGGCAGCGCCAGCGGCGCACCACCGCAGACGGCGAAGCGCAGGCGTCCGCCCAGGCGCTGGCGGAGGGTCTCGCCGGCACGCCGGCTGAGCCCGGTCGGCAGGATGGCCACCTTCACCGGATGGGCGCCCTTCTGCTGGGCCGCCCAGCCGGCTTCCACCGCCAGCCGGAACAGCGCGCGGCGCGGCGCCGGCGCCTCGGCGAGCTCGGCCTCGATCACCGCGTGGATGCGCTCGAATAGGCGCGGCACCGCCACCAGAGCGGTGGGACGCTCGCTGGCCAGGTCCTCGATCAGGCTGCGGCTGCCGCCGCCGTAGCAGAGCTCGGCGCCGGCCGCGAGCGGGGTGTAGCAGCCGACCACCCGCTCGTACAGATGCGCCATCGGCAGCAGCGAGAGCAGCCGGTCGCTGGCTTCGGGGCGGATCGCCTGCAGGCAGGCGAACACATTGGCGAGCAGGGCGGCGTGGGAGAGCATCACCCCCTTGGGGCGGCCGGTGCTGCCCGAGGTGTAGACCAGCGCGGCCAGCTGCTCGCGGTGGGCGCGGCTCTCCGGCAGGCGGCCCTGGGCCGGCAGCCAGCGCGCCAGGGTCTGCGCGCGGCGCTCGTGCAGCGGACGCTCGCCCTGCATCAGTACGATCTCGCGCAGCTCCGGCAGGCCCTGCACGCGCCTGAGCTCGGCCAGGCCCTCGGCATCGCGCAGAAAGGCCAGCCGGGCGCCGCTGTCCGCCAGCAGGAAGGCGGTGCTGGCCGGGGTGTCCTCGACATAGAGGCCGACCACCACCAGGCCCAGGGTGTGGGCCGCCCAGTCGATGGCCAGCCAGTCCGGGCCGTTGGCGATCTGCAGGGCGATGCGGTCCCCGGGGCGCAGCCCCGCGCGCAGCAGCCCATCCGCATAGCAGCCGGCGCGCTCGGCCAGCGCCTGCCAGCTCCAGTCGCGCCACTGGCCATCCTCGCCACGGTGACGCAGGGCGCGCCGCTGCGGGTCCTGCAGCGCCCGCTCGCGGTAGAGCGCGTCCAGGGTCGGCACCCGCAGCGGGTCGAGGGTGGAAACCGGCAGCGCCGGGGGAGACAGGGACGGCACCATGGTGATCGCTCCTCAGACGCCGAGCCAGGCCTGGCGGCGTGCCAGCACGGCGGGATCGACCGCCTCGACCAGACTCAGGGTCCAGGTATCCAGCGGCGGTGGCTGCGGTACCAGGGTGCGCTCCAGCAGCTCGTCGCCGCGGAACAGATGCACGGTCAGCGGCTGGCCCGCCACACCGGCATCAAGCCGGCGCTGCCACTGGTTGGGGCCGATCCTGAGGCCATCGAGGGCCACCAGCTGGTCGCCAGCCGACAGACCGGCACGCTGGGCCGGACCATCGGTCAGCACCTGGGCCACGGTGTTCTCCCCGGGCTTCAGGCGCAGCCCGGCCCACAGGCCCTGGGCGCGCGCCTGGGTACGGCCGCCCTCGTCCAGTGCCGAGGTGGCGGCGCGGCGCTCGGCGCGCACGCCGAAGGCGGCCAGCAGCTCGGCCAGCGGCAGCTCGGCGGTGCTGTGCAGCCAGTGCTCAAACTCGGCCGAGAGGTCCAGACCGGACAGGCGCTGGGCCATCGCCGCCAGTCCGCCCTCCGGCACGCCGATGCCGGTGGCGCCGTACTCGCGCCACAGCGCCTGCATCACCGCATCGAGGCTGCTCGTGCTGCGCAGGCGCAGGGTGAGGTCCAGGCACAGCGCCACCAGCGCGCCCTTGACGTAGTAGTTGGTGGTGGCGTTGGGGCTGTTCTCGTCCGGCTGGTAGTACTTGATCCAGGTTTCGAAGCTGGCATCGGCGAGGCTGTGGTGGTGGCGACCGGGCGTGCGCTCGAGCCGGGTGGCGGTCTCCGCCAGCACATCCAGATAGCTCGCCGCCTCCAGCACCCCGGCGCGCAGCAGGAAGAGGTCGTCGTAGTAGGAGGTGACGCCCTCGTAATGCCAGAGATCGCGGGTGTAGGCCTCGCGCGACAGATCGGATTCGAGGAAGGCCTGCGCGGTGATGCGCTTGACATTCCAGAGGTGGAAGTACTCGTGCGAGGCCAGCCCGAGGAAGGTGCGGTACTCGCGGCTAAGCCCGGCCTCGCCCGGACGGGGAAAATCCCCGCGCGAGCAGATCAGCGCGGTGCTGCTGCGGTGCTCCAGACCGCCGTAGCCGGCGGCCACCACATGGGTCAGGAACAGGTACTGGTCGAGCGCCGGCTGATCGCCGAAGAAGCGACGCTGCACGCCGCAGATGCGGGCCAGATCGGCGCAGACGCGGGCGAAGTCGCCCTGCACCCGGCCGGACAGCACCAGCGCATGGGGAATGCCCTGGACCTCGAAGTCGTGGCGCTGGAACGCCGCCATCTCCACCGGATGGTCGATCAGGTCCTCGTAATCGGCGGCGCGGTAGCGGCCAAAGCCCTGCTCGTCCACCGCCACCGCGGGCAGCGTGGTGGCCACCCGCCAGGGCGCGGTCGTCGCCTGGGCCGGGCGCTCGATCACCAGATCCAGGGCCTCGCGATCCCGGCCGAGCACCCGGTAGCACAGGGAACTGGCGTTGAAGAAACCCCGCTCGCGGTCCAGCCAGGCCTTGCGCACCGATTCATCGGCGGCGTAGACCGCATAGCGCACCACCACCGGGCCGTCGCCGGCGGGAAGGCGCAGACGGGCCTTGTCGAGCCGCTCCGGGCGCACCGGCAGGCCGGACCTTGTCACAGTCAGGTCGAAGACATGCTTGGCGAAGTCGCGGACCAGATAGCTGCCGCGCAGCCAGCCCGGCAGCGCCAGTTCGAGCACCGGATCCCCGGCGGGATCGATCTCCAGCCGCACCTCGAAGACATGGGCGTCGAGGCGGGCGGGAACGACGGTGTAGCGCAGACGGGCAGCAGCGGGGGAGGCGCTCACGCGGGGGCGGTCGGCAACCAGGGGACGCGCAGTCTACGCCCGGCACCCGGCGCTCGCTATTGCAGTGCAACAAATGGTGAGGGCTGTCATCGAATGACCGGGGGCCGTCACAAAACCGCCCCGGATCGTTCACGCGGGCTACCTAGAGTCGACGAGCGGTAGTCCTCCCAGCCGTGAACGAATCAGCAAGGAAGAGAGCGCATGTCGAATCCCGAGCAGTCCCTGAGCTTCACCGTCGACCACGACGACGACGTCTGCACCAACCCCTCCACCACTCCGCACTTCGCCGAGATCCTCGAGCAGCGCGTGTCTCGCCGCGGCGTGCTCAAGGGCGGCATGGGCGCCGCCGCCGCCACCTTCGTCGGCGGCAGCCTGCTGGCCGCGCCCGAGGCCCGGGCCCAGACCAGCCTGACGCTGGGCTTCAACGCCGTCGGCAAGACGCTCGCCGACCAGGTCACCGTGCCCGAGGGCTACTCGGTGTCGGTGCTCACCGCCAAGGGCGATCCGCTCGCCGACGCGGTGAGCGACTACCTCAACGACGGCAGCCAGACCGATTTCGAGATGCGCGTGGGCGACGAGCACGACGCGCTCTACTACTTCGGCATGGATGCCAACGGTGGCTTCGATCCCAGCAACAGCAACCGCGGCCTGCTGGTGATGAACCACGAGGTGACCCGTCCGGAGCAGCTGTTCAGCGACGGCGCCCGGGTGCGTCCCGACGGCGCCCGCCCGGCCTTCCAGGTGCGCGCCGAGATGCAGGCGCACGGCGTGTCGGTGATCGAGATCGCCAAGGACGGCAACGGCCGCTTCCAGGTGGTGCGCAACTCGCCGTTCAACCGCCGCGTGCACGGCTACACGCCGATGAACATCCGCGGCCCGATGCGCGGCAACGCCCTGGCGGTCACCGCCTATTCGACCCGCGGTCTGCGGACCCGCGGCACCCTCAACAACTGCGCCAACGGCTACACCCCCTGGGGCACCTACCTCACCTGCGAGGAGAACTGGGCCGGCTACTTCACCCGCACCCCGGGCAGCGAGAGCCTGTTCAGCGCCAAGGAGCTGCAGAGCCACACCCGTTATGGCGTGGGCAGCTCGGGCAACAGCCGCTACCAGTGGGAGCGCGGCCCGGCCAGCTACATGAAGCGTCACAACATCACCCCGACCGGCGCCAGCGCCGCCGAGGACTTCCGCAACGAGGCCTTCCTGCAGGGCTGGGTGGTGGAGATCGATCCGTTCAGCCCCGCCAGCCTGCCGCAGAAGCGCACCGCGCTCGGCCGCTTCGCCCATGAGGGCGCCTGGGTGGGCCCGGTGGTCGCCGGTCAGCCGATCGTCTACTACATGGGTTGCGACTCCCGTAACGAGTACGTCTACAAGTTCGTCAGCGCCCGCAACTGGGATCCGGCGGATGTCGGCGGCGGCGTGGCGGCGGGCCACAAGTATCTGGATCGCGGCACTCTCTACGCGGCCAAGTTCAAGGCCGACGGCAGCGGCGAGTGGGTGGAGCTGAGCTTTGGCGTCAACGGTCTGGATGCCAGCAACAGCCTCTATCCCTTCGCCGATCAGGCGGATGTGGTGTGCAACGCCCGTCTGGCCGCCGACAGCGTGGGCGCGACGCCGATGGACCGTCCGGAGTGGGCCGCGGTGAACCCGCTCAACGGCGAGGTCTATCTGACCCTGACCAACAACTCCAACCGCCGGGTCATGCCGAGCAGCAGCTCGCATCGTCCGGTCGATGCCGCCAACCCGCGTGACTTCAATGATCCGGAAGCCACCAGCAACCCGAACCTCCCGGGAGGCGGCAACCGCAATGGCCACATCATCCGCTGGGCCGAGGCGGGCAATGATCCGACCGCTCTCGCCTTCCAGTGGGACATCTACCTGTTCGGCGCCCAGGCCAATGCCGACGCGGCACGGGTGAACCTCTCGGGCCTGACCGCGGAGAACGATTTCTCCAGCCCGGATGGCCTCTGGTTCGGCCGCGAGTCCCACGCCGGTGCCGGTCTGCTGTGGATCCAGACCGACGACGGCGCCTACACCGACACCACCAACTGCATGATGCTGGCCGCCATTCCGGGCCAGGTCGGCGACGGCGGCACGGTGGCGGTCAATGGCGTGACCACCTTCCGCGGGGCGGTGGCGACGCCCTCCACGGTGCGGCGCTTCCTGGTCGGTCCGCTGGGCTGCGAAATCACCGGGGTGGACACCACGCCGGACGGGCGCACCATGTTCGTCAACATCCAGCATCCGGGTGAGGACGGCGCGCCGGGCAGCCAGCAGAGCGGCTGGCCGTCCAACCAGTTCGCTGGCCTGCCGGGCGATCGCCCGCGCTCGGCCACCGTGGTGATCACCAAGAACGACGGCGGCATCATCGGGCTGTAAGGCCCCAGGCCGTCCACGCAGTCGTGGTATCCGGGGGTCCGTGCGCAGGCACGGACCCCTTTTTCGTGCCGAGGATCCAGGAGTCTCGTCGATGAGAAAGCGCTCTTTGCTGGCCGCCCTGCTGGGGGCCTGCTGCGGGCTTGCCGCCCTGCCGGTGCAGGCGGTGCTGCCCACGGCCCGGGTGGGCGATCTGGACGGCGATGGCCAGGCCGATCAGGTGCTGATGGTGGGCGGTGACGCCGAGCTACGCGCCAGCAGCGACGGCCGCCTGCTGCAGCGCCTGGCGCTGGATCCGGGGGTGCTCGCCCTGCTCGGCCGCAGCGGCGGGCTGCTGCAGATCCTGCGCCAGGACCCGACCGGGGTCGCGGTGCTGGAGCAGCGCCGGCTGCCCGAGGGCACCGAAGCGAGCCGCCAGATCTTCCCGGCGGGTCTCGAGGCCTGGCGGCTGGAGGCGCTGGGGCCGCAGACCGCGGTCTGGCTGCGCGATGCCGAGGGCCGTCTGCAGGTGCAGCAGCTCGATGGCCAGGGACAGCGCCTGGACCGGCGCCTGTTCCCGGCCGGTTTCATCGCCGATGAGGTTCTCGCCAGCCCCCTGCCGGACGGGGCCCTGCAGGCCCTGGCGGTCGGCCGGGATGCCCGCCAGAACAGCCTGCTGGTCTCGCGCTCGACCCAGGCTGATCGGGTCTGGCAGCAGCGGCTGTCGCCGCATGAGCAGGCCCTGGCGCTGCTGCGGCAGGAGCAGAGCCTGTGGCTGCTGCTGCAGGACTTGCGCAGCGACCGCTGGTTCCTGCAGCAGCATCAGCTGCTCGATGGCGCGCGGCTGCAGCGGCTGGGCTTGCCGGCCACCGCGGCGCTGACCGATGCGGTGGTCATCGCCGACCAGCTGGTGCTGCTGGTTCAGGAAGCCGGGCGCCCGGCCCTGCTGCGCCGCCAGGCGGACGGCAGCCTGCTGCGGCAGGCGCTGGCGCGTGGCGATCAGGGCCTGGGGCTGAGCGTCTCCACCAGCGGCGAGCTGCAGGTGCTGACCCTGGACGCGAGCGACCGGCCGCGGGTGGAGGGCTATGACGGCGACGGCCAGCGGCTGCGCCAGCTGCGCTTTCCGGCCCTGAGCGCGCCGCAGATCGAGACCGCCGAGCTGCCGGTGGCGGCCGATGCCACGCTCTATGGCAGCGCCGACGGCAGTCTCGCCAACGGCGCGGGCGAGCACCTCTTCGTCGGCGCGGCCGGCACCGGCGATGCCCGGCGCGCGCTGCTGGCGGTGGATCTCACCGCGCTGCCGGGCGGCGCCACCCTGCTGTCCGGCGAGCTGCGGCTGAGCCTGTCGCGCAGCCGCGCCAACCTGCCTCAGCCGCTGCTGCTGCACCGCGCCCTGGCCAGCTGGAACGAGGGGCCCTCGCGCCCGGGAGGCGAGGAAGGCGCCGGTACCGCCTCGCAGGCCGGAGATGTGACCTGGCGGCACCGCCGCTTTCCCGATCTGCTGTGGCGCGCGGCCGGTGGGGATTTCGGACGGCGGGCGCATCTGCGCGCCGAGGTCGGCTTCGGTCCCAACACCCTGGCGCTGGGGCCGGCGACCGTCGCCGATCTGCGCGCCTGGCAGCAGCAGCCGGGGCTCAACCACGGCTGGCTGCTGAGGGCCGACGAGGGTCGCGCCGACCAGGCGATGCGCTTTGATTCGCGCAGCAACCCGCTGCCGGAAACCCGCCCCGCCCTGCGACTGCGCTGGCTGCAGCCGGTGTTCTGAGGCGGCCGGCCTCAGCCGCCGGGGCCGCGCAGGAACACCGGATTGCCGATCACCGTGCGGGTGCGCGCATCGCGCACCTCGATGCGCCAGTGGGTGCCCAGCGGGCCCTCGCTGGCCGGATCGCGCTGCACCGCCAGCCGGTGCACATAGGGGTCGCTCGGCACCGCCACGCTGAGCACCGCCTGGCCGTTGCGGTGGTAGCTGAGGACCTGGCCGGCGGCACCCTCCAGGGTGGTGGTGAGGGTCACCGTCTCGCCCTCGCCGGCGTCCAGCACATCGCCATAGATGCCGCGCCGGCCGTCGGCGGTCTCGGCCTCGAAGGTCACCGCCGGGCTGCCGGCGACGCCGCGGGTGCGCACATAGGCATGCCCGGCCTGGATCGCCCGCTTGAGAGCCGGCCGTGATAATTCATCCGCAAATACGGCGGTTGCGGATGATCCATAACCCTTGCGGGCGCGCTCCGCCGGGGCATCCACGCCCTTCGAATCGGATCCGGACACGGCGGTGATCTTGAACCCCTCCTGCAGCCGCGCCTCCCAGTAGGCGATGGCGGTGGCGACGAAGGGCTGCTCGATGGCCAGATCCCCGGGCAGGGGCAGGCCGATGTCGCTGCCGGTGGCGAGAATCGGCCCGGTCAGCACCTCGAGGGTGTCGACCTGCCGCCAGTCGATCTCCCCGCCCAGCTCGAACTCGCAGCCGCGGCAGAAGTTCTGGAAGGCAGGACCGGGAAACAGGGTCGGATGGTTGACCTGGAACAGCGCGCCATCGGCCTTGGCCAGGCGCTGGATCTCGCCGAGGCGCACGGTCTCGAAGCCATGCCGGTAGTCCAGCACCGAGGGCGTCTCGCCATGGGTATTGGCATGGCCGAAGTAGGTGATGATCTCGCGGCCCGGCCAGATCAGCAGGTCCGGATGCCGGCGCTGGGTGGCGCCCAGGGTCTGCCAGTGCCGGCCGGTCACATACTCGGTGACCATCAGGAAATCCAGCTGGGCGGCCCGGCTCTGGGCGATGAACTCGTCGTCCTCCGGTCCGTCGGGCTGGGAATGGAAGGCGTGCATGTGGAAGTCGCCGTGGTACCAGCCCGGGGCCCGGCGGGCGACATGCAGGGGATCGACCGCATCCACGGCGGCCAGCGCCTCGCCGGGGCGGTCCAGGCAGCGGATCTCGACCCGGTAGTCGGCGCCCTGCGGCGCGACCGCGGCGATGCCCAGATCCACCGTCCACACCCCGGGCTCGATCGGCCCCGGCTGGAAGCCGCGGTCGGCGGCCCCGGCCTCGATGAAGATCGGCGGCTGATCGCGGTCCAGCCGGCCCTGTCGCGAGCCGCCCCAGCCGCGCGCCGCGCGCACGCTGAACAGGCCATCGGCATCGAACAGGCCCAGATCCAGGGTGGTGGCGGTGAGCGGACTGGCCGGCGGCCCCGGGCGGTCGGTCCAGCCATAGCGCAGCTCCAGGCGCTGGCTGCCCTCGGCCACCGCGAACGGCAGCGCGCGGTGGCTGCGCGCCTCGGCCGGGCTGACCGCGCCTTCCAGCACCAGCAGCGGACCGCCCGGGCGGCACTCGCCCAGTGGCGCAGCGGCGGACAGCGGGCCGTCCGAACAGGCGGCGAGCAGGCTGACGAGGCTCAGGGCCGGGGCGAGACGCAGAGCAGGAGAGGAGCGCATGCTGGCACTGTACCGCCGGGCGCCGGATGATCCGGTGACAGCGTCAAAGGAGGGAGGATGTCCAGCAGCGAGCCGGTCCTGCAGCGTCTGTCCCTGGCCGCCGGCGAGCGGCGCACGGTGAATCTGCATGTGGCCGATCTCTACACCCGGGCGCCGGTGCAGCTGCCGGTGATCGTGCAGGAGGGCCGGGCCAGCGGGCCGACCCTGTTCGTCAGCGCCGCCCTGCATGGCGACGAGATCATCGGGGTGGAGATCATCCGCCGTCTGCTCAAGCTGCCGGCACTGGGCGAGCTGCGCGGACGGCTGCTGGCGGTGCCGGTGGTCAACACCCTCGCCTTCATCCACCAGAGCCGGTATCTGCCGGACCGCCGCGACCTCAACCGCAGCTTTCCCGGCAGCGAATCGGGCTCGCTGGCGGCGCGGCTGGCCCATCTGTTCCTCAAGGAAATCGTCTCGCGCAGCGATTACGGCATCGATCTGCACACCGGGGCCATCCACCGCCCCAACCTGCCGCAGATCCGCGCCGATCTCTCCAATCCGGTGAATCTGCGCCTGGCCCGGGCCTTCGGCGCGCCGCTGTTCCTCAACTCGCGGCCCACCGCCGGCACCCTGCGCGAGTACACCACGCGCCGCAACATCCCGGTGATCCTCTACGAATCCAGCGAGGCCCTGCGCTTCGACGAGACCGCCATCCGCATCGGCGTGCAGGGCGTGCTCAACGTGCTCTACGAGCTGGAGATGCTGCCGCGCCCGCCCTATGCCGGGGCGCTGCGGGTGGCGCCGATCTTTGCCGAGTCCAGCCACTGGGTGCGGGCGCCCTCCAGCGGCATCCTGCGCGCCCAGGTGGCGCTGGGTGATCATGTCCAGCCCGGCCAGCGCCTGGGGCTGATCGGCGACCCCTTCGGCGAGACCGAGACCCCGGTCACCGCCCAGGGCGGCGGGGTGGTGATCGGCCGCCTGAACCTGCCGCTGGTGCACGAGGGCGACGCCCTGTTCCATCTGGCGCGGGTGGAGGCCCCCGATGTGGCGGCGCGCACGGTCTCGGCCATCGAGGCGGAATCGCGCAGCTACTTCGTCTCCGAGCCGCCAATCGTCTAACTCGCCGGCGCCGGCGGCGGCCGCCAATAAGGTCGGGGGCGGCGAAGCGGTGTAATCTTGCGCCTCTGGGAACCCCGGCGCCGGTCCATCCGGTGCGGGCCGGGTCAGGCAAACCTCTGCAACGGGACAAGACAGATGGCTCCAATCAGCTCCTGGCCGGCGGACACCTGGGCGTTGATCGTGTTCTCGGTGGCCGTGCTCGGGCTGGTCGGCGTGATGCTGGGCCTGTCCTGGCTGCTCGGTGGCCGGGCCTGGGGCCGGGCCAAGGACGAGCCCTTCGAATCCGGTGTGCTGAGCCAGGGCGGCGCGCGCCTGCGGCTTTCCGCCAAGTTCTATCTGGTGGCGATGTTCTTCGTGATCTTCGATGTTGAAGCGCTCTACCTCTACGCCTGGGCCATCTCGGTGCGGGAGTCCGGCTGGGCGGGTCTGGTCGAAGCCTTCATCTTCATCTTCATTCTCACCGCGAGCCTGGTCTACCTCTGGCGCATCGGCGGTCTCGACTGGGCGCCGGTCTCGCGCGCCCGGCGTCAGCAGACCCCGTCCGCGGACGCACCCGAGCAGACCTGAACGCAAAGCCCCGCCCCTGCGGCAAGCATCGAGCCAGCCATGGAATACACCCTCACCCGCATCGACCCCGACCGCAGCCGCTATCCCATGCAGCAGCGGCAGACGGTGCCGGACCCGATCGAGTCCCAGGTCCATCGCAGCGTCTTCCTCGGCAAGCTCGAGGACCTGATGCACAACGTGGTCAACTGGGGCCGCAAGAACTCGGTGTGGCCCTACAACTTCGGGCTGTCCTGCTGCTATGTGGAGATGGCCACCGCGTTCACGCCTACCCATGACCTGGCCCGCTTCGGCGGCGAGGTGATCCGCGCCTCCCCGCGCCAGGCCGATCTGATGGTGGTGGCCGGCACCTGCTTCATGAAGATGGCGCCGGTGGTGCAGCGCCTCTACGAGCAGATGCTGGAGCCGAAGTGGGTGATCAGCATGGGCTCCTGCGCCAACAGCGGCGGCATGTACGACATCTACTCGGTGGTGCAGGGCGTCGACAAGTTCCTCCCGGTGGATGTCTACATCCCCGGCTGCCCGCCCCGGCCGGAGGCCTTCCTGCAGGCCTACAACCTGCTGCAGGACTCGATCGGCAAGGAGCGTCGTCCGCTGTCCTGGGTGGTCGGGGACCAGGGCATCTACCGCGCCAACGAGGTGCCGCGCCGCGAGCAGATGCGTGACGAGCGCATGGCCGCCACCACCCTGCGCAAGCCGGATTCGGTCTGATGGCCGACGGAACCCCCAAGGCCCTGCCGGAGGTGGTGCGCGAGCTGTTCGCGCGCTTCGGCGAGCAGGCCTTCACCCTCCAGCGGGTGCTCGATGGCACCCCGACCCTGTGGCTGGACAAGACCCTGATCGTGGAAGCGCTGCGCTTCCTCAAGACCGGCGTGCCCAGGCCCTACCGCATGCTCTACGACCTCACCGCGGTCGACGAGCGTCTGCGCAAGCATCGCGAGGGTCTGCCGGCGGCGGATTTCACGGTGGTCTACCACCTGCTCTCGGTTGATCGCAACAGCGATGTGCGGCTGAAGGTGGCGCTGCTCGGCGAGACGCCGCACCTGCCGACGGCGGTGGGCGTGTACGCCAACGCCAACTGGTACGAGCGCGAGGTCTGGGATCTGTTCGGCATCGTCTTCGACGGCCACCCCTGCCTGCGCCGGATCATGCTGCCGCCGCGCTGGGAAGGGCATCCGCTGCGCAAGGACTACCCGGCGCGCGCCACCGAGTTCGATCCCTTCGTGCTCGACCAGCTGCGCCAGGATCTGGACCAGGAGGCCCTGCTGTTCAAGCCCGAGGAATGGGGCATGAAGCGGGGCACCGCCGAGGAGGACTTCATGTTCCTCAACCTCGGCCCCAACCACCCCTCGGCGCACGGCGCCTTCCGCATCGTCCTGCAGCTGGACGGCGAGGAGATCGTCGACTGCGTGCCGGACATCGGCTACCACCACCGCGGTGCCGAGAAGATGGGGGAGCGCCAGTCCTGGCACACCTACATCCCCTACACCGATCGCATCGACTACCTCGGCGGGGTGATGAACAACCTGCCCTATGTGCTCGCGGTGGAGAAGCTGGCGGGCATCGAGGTGCCGGACCGGGTCAAGGTGATCCGGGTGATGATGGCGGAGTTCTTCCGCATCACCTCGCATCTGCTGTTCTACGGCACCTACGCTCAGGACGTCGGCGCGATGAGCCCGGTGTTCTTCATGTTCGTCGATCGCCAGAAGGCCTACGACGTCATCGAGGCGGTCACCGGCTTCCGCATGCACCCGGCCTGGTATCGCATCGGCGGGGTCGCCCACGATCTGCCGCAGGGCTGGGAAACCAAGGTGCGCGAGTTCGTCGAGTGGCTGCCCAAGCGCCTCGACGAGTACCAGAAGGCCTGCCTGGAGAACGGCATCCTGATCGCCCGCTCGCGCGGCGTGGCGGCCTACAGCACCGCCGAGGCGCTGGAGTGGGGCATCACCGGCCCCGGGCTGCGCGCCACCGGCTGCAACTTCGACCTGCGCAAGGCGCGTCCCTATTCGGGCTACGAGAACTTCGATTTCGAGGTGCCGGTGGCGCACAACGGCGATGTCTATGACCGCGCCCTGGTGCGCGTCGAGGAGATGCGCCAGTCCATCCGCATCATCAAGCAGTGCCTGGAGAACATGCCGGCCGGGCCGTACAAGGCGGACCACCCGCTGACCTGCCCACCGCCCAAGGAGCGCACGCTCAAGGACATTGAAACGCTGATCACCCACTTCCTCGGCGTCAGCTGGGGCCCGGTGATGCCGGCCAACGAGTCCTGCCAGATGATCGAGGCGACCAAGGGCATCAACAGCTACTACCTGACCAGCGACGGCAGCACGATGAGCTACCGCACGCGCATCCGCACGCCCAGCTTCGCCCATCTGCAGCAGATCCCCAGCGTGATCCGCGGCCAGATGGTGCCGGATCTGATCGCCTACATCGCCTCGATCGACTTCGTCATGGCCGATGTGGACCGCTGAACTGCAGCCGCCGGTCTCCGGTTTCCAGTTCCCAGCCCCGGCGGCGCAGGCTGCGCCCGGGCTGGCGGCGGGAGCCGTTGACTGGAAACTGGAAACTGGAAACTGGAATCCGCTTCATGTCTGAGACCGTCATCAAGCTGGCCGATCTGGTGGCCCGCAAGGCGCCGCCCGCCTTCGTGCTGAGCGAGGCCGAGCGCCACGAGATCGAGCACGCGCTCGGTCACTACCCGGACTCGCGGGCGGCCAGCATCGATGTGCTCAAGACCGTGCAGAAGCACCGCGGCTGGGTGCCCGACGAGGCGATCCCGGTGCTGGCGGAGATCATCGGCATGGGCGCGGCCGAGCTCGACGGCGTCGCCACCTTCTACCCACTGATCTTCCGCCGCCCGGTGGGCCGGCATGTGATCAAGGTCTGCGACAGCATCGCCTGCTTCCTCACTGGCTACGAAGAGGTGAAGACGGCCCTGCAGCAGGCGCTTGGCATCGGCTACGGCCAGACCACCGCGGACAACCGCTACACCCTGCTGCCGATCTGCTGCCTGGGCGCCTGCGACAAGGGCCCGGTGCTGATGATTGACGACGACACCCACGGCAATCTCGACCCGCAGTCGGCCGTGGCGCTGCTGGAGAGGTACGCATGAGCGACGCCCTGAGCCGGCCGCTGACCGCCCGCATCGATCTGGCCAACCCGCCGGACCTCAAGCGCTATGAAGCCGCCGGTGGCTACCGCGCGCTGCGCCAGGCGGTGAAGGAGCTGCAGCCCGCCGATATCCAGAACCGGGTCAAGGAGGCCAATCTGCGCGGCCGCGGTGGCGCCGGCTTCCCCACCGGGGTGAAGTGGAGCCTGGTGCCGATGGGGCCGGACGCCGGCGCCAAGTACATCGTCTGCAATGCCGACGAGATGGAGCCCGGCACCTTCAAGGACCGGCTGCTGATGGAGGGCGATCCGCACCAGATGGTGGAGGCGATGATCGTCTCCGGCTACGCCATCGGGGCCTGCACCGGTTACATCTTCCTGCGCGGCGAGTATGTGCTCGCCGCCGAGCGGCTCAACAAGGCGATTGCCGAGGCGCGCGCCGCCGGCTATCTGGGCGAGCGGGTGCTCGGCTCCGGCTGGGCGTTCGAGCTGTATGTGCACACCGGCGCCGGCCGCTACATCTGCGGCGAGGAGACCGCGCTGCTCAACTCGCTGGAAGGGCGTCGCGCCAACCCGCGCGCCAAGCCGCCGTTCCCGCAGATCAGCGGCCTGTGGGGCCGGCCGACGGTGGTCAACAATGTCGAGTCGCTGTGCAACGTGCCGCACATCGTGGTCAATGGCGCCGAGTGGTTCCGCGGCCTGTCCCAGGGCAAGTCCAAGGACGGCGGCACCAAGCTCTATGGCTGCTCCGGGCGGGTCAACACGCCGGGCGTCTACGAGCTGCCGATCGGCACCACCGGGCGCGAGATCCTCGAGGTGCATGCCGGCGGCATGAAGGCCGGCCTCAAGCTCAAGACCTGGCTGCCGGGCGGCGCCTCCACCGACTTCCTGATGCCCGAGCACCTCGATCTGCCGATGGACTTCGACAGCATCGCCCGCGCCGGCAGCCGCATGGGCACCGGGCTGATCATGGCGGTGGACGATCGCCAGAACATCGTCTCGGTGGTGCGCAATCTCGAGGAGTTCTTCGCCCGCGAATCCTGCGGCTGGTGCACCCCCTGCCGCGATGGCCTGCCCTGGAGCGTGCGCATCCTGCAGGCGCTGGAAGCCGGCCAGGGCCAGCCCGGCGACCTCGAGCAGCTCGCCACCCTGACCCGCTGGCTGGGCCCGGGCCGCACCTTCTGCGCGCATGCACCCGGGGCCATGGAGCCGCTGCAGTCGGCGCTCAAGTACTTCCGTGCCGAGTTCGAAGCCGGACTCGCCCCGGCTCCGCCGGCGAGCGCGCTCGAAGGCGCGGCACACCCGCTGCACCAGCCGGCCAACCGCCCTCGCGCGGCGGCGCCGGCCTAATCCGTCCAGGCACCAGGTCTCATGGCGATCATTCACGTCGAAGGCAAGCAGTACGAGGTCAACGGAGCCGACAACCTGCTCCAGGCCTGTCTCTCGCTCGGGCTCGACATTCCCTACTTCTGCTGGCATCCGGCCCTCGGTTCGGTGGGCGCCTGCCGGCAATGTGCGGTCAAGCAGTACCGCGATGCCGACGACAAGATGGGGCGCATCGTGATGTCCTGCATGACCCCGGCCTCGCAGGGCACCTTCATCTCGATCGCCGATGAGGAGGCCAAGGCCTTCCGCGAATCGGTGGTCGAGTTCCTGATGACCAACCACCCGCACGACTGTCCGGTCTGCGAGGAAGGCGGTCACTGCCATCTTCAGGACATGACGGTGATGACCGGCCATCACAGCCGCTCCTACCGTTTCGACAAGCGCACCCATCTCAACCAGGATCTCGGCCCCTTCATCGGCCACGAGATGAACCGCTGCATCAGCTGCTACCGCTGCGTGCGCTACTACAAGGACTATGCCGGCGGCACCGATCTGGGCGTCTACGGTGCGGCGGCCAATGTCTACTTCGGCCGTCCGCAGAGCGGCACGCTGGAGAGCGAGTTCAGCGGCAATCTCACCGAGGTCTGTCCGACCGGGGTGTTCACCGACAAGACCCACTCCGAGCGCTACACCCGCAAGTGGGACATGCAGTTCGCCCCCAGCCTCTGTGCGGGCTGCGCGGTGGGCTGCAATGTCTCGCCGGGAGAGCGCTACGGCGAGATCCGCCGGGTGGAGAACCGCTACCACGGCGAGATCAACGGCTACTTCCTCTGTGACCGCGGCCGCTTCGGCTACGGCTACACCAATGCCAAGGACCGTCCGCGCCAGGCCCAGGTCAACGGCCAGCTGCTCGAGCCGGCCGCCGCCCTCGAGGCGCTGCGCGGCCAGCTGACCGGCCAGCGGGTGATCGGTATTGGCTCGCCGCGCGCCTCGGTGGAGGCCAACCACGCCCTGCTGAGCTGGGTTGGCGAGGCGCGCTTCTACGAGGGCCAGTCCAGCCTCCAGCGCCAGCTCACCCACACCGTGCTGCGCCTGCTGCGCGAAGGCCCGCTGGGCAATGCCAGCCTCAGCGAGATCGAGGCCTGCGACGCGGTGATCGTGCTGGGCGAGGACCCCACCGCCACCGCGCCGCGGGTGGCGCTGGCGATCCGCCAGGCCGCGCGCGGCCGCCTCGCCAGCGAAGGCGCCAAGAAGAACATCGGTGAGTGGCAGGTCATCGCGCTGGCGGACCTCGTCCAGCAGGACCGCAACCCGGTGATCCTGGCCACGCCGGATGCCACCCGTCTCGACGACATCGCCGCCGAAACCCTGCACGGCAGCCCGGAGCAGCTGGCGGTGCTGGCCCAGGCGATCGCCCATGCGGTCGACCCGGCGGTGCCGGCGGTGAGCGGGCTGGATGCCGAGTCACAGACCCTGGCCAGCCGTCTGGCGGCTCTGCTCGCCGCAGCCAAGGCGCCGCTGGTGGTCAGCGGGACCGCAGCCGGTTCGGTGGCCCTGCTCGAAGCCGCCGCCAACCTCGCCTGGGCGCTGCAGGCCCGCAACCCCGCCACGCGGATGGTGCTGAGCGTGCCGGAGGTCAACAGCCTGGGGCTGGCCCTGCTGCCGTCTGCCGGTGCGGTGGACGAGGCGCTGGCGGCGCTGGCCGCCGGTGAGGCCGATGCCCTGGTGGTGCTGGAGACCGATCTCTACCGCCACGCGGCGGCCGAGCGCGTCGAGGCCGCACTCGCCGCGGCCAAGGCCGTGGTGGTGATCGATCACAGCGCCACCGCCACCAGCGCGCGCGCCAGCGCCCTGCTGCCGGCGGCGACGGTGTTCGAGAGTGACGGCAGCTTCGTCAACTACGAGGGCCGCGCCCAGCGCCACTTCCAGGTCTTCGATCCCACCTACTACAACGCCGCCCACCAGCAGACCGATGCCTGGCGCTGGCTCTCGGCGCTGGCCGGCGAGCCGGTGCAGCAGCTCGATGGGCTCACCGCCCGCGCGGCCGCTGCCATCCCCGCGCTGGCAGGCATCACCGATGCCGCGCCGGCGGCGAGTTTCCGCATCAAGGGGCTGAAGGTGTCGCGCTCGCCGCACCGTGCCTCCGGCCGTACCGCGATGCGCGCCCATCTCTCGGTGCACGAGCCGCGCCAGCCGCAGGACGCCGATGCCGCGCTGAACTTCTCGATGGAGGGCTACAACGGGGTCGGCAGTGCCGATCGCCCGCCCAGCCTGCTGCCGTTTGCCTGGTCGCCGGGCTGGAACAGCCCGCAGGCCTGGAACAAGTTCCAGGCCGAAGTCGGCGGAGCCCTGCGCGGCGGCGATCCCGGCGTGGCCCTGCTGCAGCCGGCGGCACGCGCGCCCGCCTATGCGGCGGCGCCGCGGCTGGAGAGCGCCCGCGGCCTGCGCCTGCTCAACCTGCCGGTGCACTTCGGCGCCGAGGAGCTGAGCAGCCGCGCCGAGCCGATCCGCAAGCGGTCGGCGCCGGCCCAGCTCAGCCTGCATCCGGAAGATGCCCGCCGGCTCGGGGTGAACGGGCACGCGCGGATCGAGATCGGTGGCGTCAGCGCCCGTCTGCCCACCCGTCTGTCGGCCGCGCTGCCGCAGGGCTGGGTGGGCCTGCCCGCCGGTGCCCCGGGGGTTCCGTATTTCACCGCCGGTGCGGTGATCACCGTCAGCGGAGACTGATCCGATGCTCGACTGGCTGAGCCCCGCGCTGATCGAGGTGCTGTTCAAGGTCCTCCAGGCCATCGTGATCCTGCTCGGGCTGCTGACCGTGGCGGCGCTGATGATCTGGTACGAGCGACGCATGCTCGGACTCTGGCAGGACCGTTACGGCCCCAACCGTCTCGGTCCCCTGGGCGTGGGCCAGGTGGCGGCGGACATGATCAAGATCTTCTTCAAGGAAGACTGGACCCCCTCCTTCGTCGACAAGGCGACCTTCTGGCTGGCGCCGATGATTGCGCTCGCGCTGATGCTGCTGGCGATGGCGGTGGTGCCGATCACGCCGACCTGGGGCGTGGCCGATCTCGACCTCGGGCTGCTGCTGTTCTTCGGCATCGCCGGCCTCGCGGTCTACGCGGTGATGCTCGGCGGCTGGTCGTCCAACTCCAAGTACGCCCTGCTCGGTGGCCTGCGCTCGACCGCGCAGACCATCACCTACGAGGTGTTCATGGGGCTGTCGCTGATGGGCGTGGTGATGCAGGCCGGCTCGTTCAATGTGCGCGAGATCGTCGAGGCGCAGAGCGGGCTCTGGTACGTGGTGCCGCAGTTCCTCGGCTTCTGCGTGTGGGCGCTGGCGGCGGTGGCGGTGACCCACCGGACGCCTTTCGATCTGCCGGAGGCCGAGTCCGAGCTGGCCGCGGGCTACCACACCGAGTATTCGGGCATGAAGTTCGGCATGTTCATGGTGGCCGAGTACGTCGGCATCGTGGTGGTGTCGGCACTGACCGTCTGCCTGTTCTTCGGCGGCTGGAAGGGTCCCTTCGTCGACACGCTGCCCTGGCTCGCCTTCCCTTACTTCGCGCTCAAGACCTTCTTCTTCATGACGATGTTCGTGCTGATCCGCGCGGCACTGCCCCGCCCGCGCTATGACCAGCTGATGGCCGCCGGCTGGAAGGTCTGCCTGCCACTGGCCCTGCTCAACACACTGGTCACCGGCGCCGTGCTGGTGGCCCAGGGAGGCTGACCATGACGGTGCCCGTCCCGCCGCCCGCCACCCTAAAGGGCATTCTGCGCGGCATCTACACGCAGTTCCGCAGCATCGTGATGATCTTCGGACACAGCTTCCGCAAGCGCGATGTGATCGCCTACCCGGAGGTCAAGCCCTATGTGCCGCCGCGCTATCGCGGGCGCATCGTGCTGACCCGGGACCCGGACGGCGAGGAGCGCTGCGTGGCCTGCAACCTCTGCGCGGTGGCCTGTCCGGTGGGCTGCATCAGCCTGCAGAAGGCCGAGAAGCCGGAGGACGGCCGCTGGTATCCCGAGTGGTTCCGCATCAACTTCTCGCGCTGCATCTTCTGCGGTCTCTGCGAGGAAGCCTGCCCCACCAACGCCATCCAGCTCACGCCGGACTATGAGCTGGCCGAGTACCAGCGCCAGAATCTGGTCTACGAGAAGGAAGACCTGCTGATCGCCGGCACTGGCAAGTATCACGACTACAACTTCTACCGGGTCTCGGGCATGGCGCTGTCGAGCAAGCCCAAGGGCGGCGCCCTCAACGAGGCCGCACCGGTGGATGTGAAGTCCCTGCTGCCCTGAGGCAGCTCCTGCCCGCCCGCCTCGACCGGACCGCGACGTGATCAACCTTCCCTTCTACCTCGCCGCTGCGGTGGCGGTGGCATCGACCTTCATGGTCATCATCAGCCTCAACGCCGTGCACGCGCTGCTCTACCTGGTGCTGTCGCTGCTGGCGGTGGCCGCGGTGTTCTTCTCGATCGGGGCACCGTTCGCCGGGATGCTGGAGATCATCGTCTACGCCGGCGCGATCATGGTGCTGTTCGTGTTCGTGGTGATGATGCTCAACCTCGGCAAGGCGCAGACCGATCAGGAACGGGTCTGGCTGGCTCCGCGCACCTGGATCGGTCCGTCGATCCTCGCCGGCCTGCTGCTGTTCCAGCTGGGCCAGGTGCTCTCCACCGGCAGCTACCAGCCGGCCGGTCTGGCCGAAGTGGGGGCCAAGGCGGTCGGCATCGCCCTGTTCGGCCCCTATCTGCTGGCGGTGGAACTGGCGTCCATGCTGCTCACCGCCGCGCTGGTGGCGGCCTACCATCTCGGCAAGCACGAGTGATGCCCATGGACGCCTCGACGCCGATGATCGGCATTCCGATGGAGCACGGCCTGCTGCTGGCCGGCCTGCTGTTCAGCCTGGGCCTGATCGGCCTGCTGGTCCGCCGCAACATCCTGTTCATGCTGATGTCGCTGGAGATCATGATGAATGCCGCCGCGCTGGCCTTCGTGGTCGCCGGCAGCCGCTGGCAGCAGCCGGATGGCCAGATCATGTTCATCCTGGTGCTGACCTTGGCCGCCGCCGAGGCCTCGGTGGGTCTGGCCCTGCTGCTCCAGCTCTATCGTCGCTTCGGCACCCTGGATGTGGATGCCGCCTCGCGGATGCGCGGATGAGCACCGATCAGACCGCCCTCCGCCTGGCGGCGTGCCCCGCCGCGCCGCCGGCCCGCCCACGCCGCGCCGGGGCCGCGTTGCAACGGCCACTGCCGTCCCGCCCTCACCGGGATCACTGACCCATGCTTGATCTGCTCTTTCTGGTCTTCCTCGCGCCGCTGCTGGGCTTCCTGATTCTCGCCTTCACCCGCGGCCGGCTCGGCGAGACCGGCTCGGCGGTGGTCGGCGTCGGCAGCGTCGGGATCTCGGCCCTGCTCACCGCGCTGATCGGCGCGACCTTCCTCAGCAGTCCGCCGGAGGGCGGGGCCTACACCCAGCTGCTGTGGACCTGGATGAGCGTGGATGGCTTCGCCCCGGCCTTCGCCCTGCGCCTGGACGGCCTGTCGCTGACCATGATGGGCGTGATCACCGGGGTGGGTTTCTTCATCCACCTGTTCGCCGCCTGGTACATGCGCGGTGACGAGGCCTACGCGCGCTTCTTCAGCTACATGAACCTGTTCGTCGCCTCCATGCTGTTCCTGGTGCTCGGCGACAACCTGCTGTTCGTCTACTTCGGCTGGGAAGGCGTGGGTGTGGCCTCCTACCTGCTGATCGGCTTCTGGTACCAGGACGCCGCCAATGGCGCGGCGGCGCGCAAGGCCTTCGTGGTCACCCGCGTCGGCGACACCTTCATGGCCATCGGCCTGTTCATCCTGTTCCACCAGTTCGGCACGCTGGAGATCCAGCCGCTGATGGCGGCGGTGCGCGAGGGCTGGGCGCAGGGCCCGGCAATCGCCACCGTCGCCGCCCTGCTGCTGCTCGGGGGCGCGGTGGGCAAGAGTGCCCAGCTGCCGCTGCAGACCTGGCTGCCGGATGCCATGGCCGGCCCCACCCCGGTCTCGGCGCTGATCCATGCGGCGACCATGGTCACCGCCGGGGTGTATCTGATCGCCCGCACTCATCCGCTGTTCGAGGTGGCGCCCTATGCCCTGGATGCGGTGGCCTGGGTCGGTGCGATCACCCTGTTGATGGCCGGATTCATCGCGCTGACCCAGACCGACATCAAGAAGATCCTCGCCTACTCGACCATGAGCCAGATCGGCTACATGTTCCTGGCCCTGGGCGTGGGGGCCTACCAGCCGGCGGTGTTCCACCTGATGACCCATGCCTTCTTCAAGGCGCTGCTGTTCCTCTCGGCCGGCTCGGTGATCCTGGCCTGCCACCACGAGCAGGACATCTTCCGCATGGGCGGCCTGCGCAAGCAGATTCCGCTGACCTACTGGTGCTTCCTGATCGGGTCGCTGGCGCTGATCGCCTTCCCCTACAGCTCCGGCTATTTCAGCAAGGAAGAGATCCTCTTCGAGGCCTGGTACTCCGGCGAGCCGGCGCTGTTCTGGCTCGGTCTGGCCGGCGCCTTCATGACCGCGCTCTACACCTTCCGCCTGATCTTCATCGCCTTCTTCGGCGAGTCCCATCTGGGCTCGGCGGACGCCCACGGCCAGAGCGCGTACGCCCACGATGACGGACACGCTCATGACCCGGGGCACGGGCACGGCGTGACGGTGCCCACCGGCCTGTCCCACCATCTGCCGCTGATCGTGCTGGCGGTGTTCTCGGTGATCGGCGGGCTGATCCACCTGCCGCTGGACGGCGTGCTGCCAGCCCGGCCGTTCACCGAGGAGCAGCAGGGCTTCATGCAGACCCTCGGCTGGATCTCTCTGGGGGTGTCCGGCGCTGGCGTGGCGCTGGCCTGGCTGATCTATGGCAGCTCCTACGCCCGCAGCGTGCGCCTGCGCGATTCGCGCAACCCGCTGCTGCTCTGGTGGCGCGCCGCGTTCGGCTGGGACTGGCTGTATGACCGGCTGTTCGTGAAGCCCTATCTGTTCATCGTGCACATCAACCGGCGCGATGGGGTGGATCAGCTGATCACCCTGATTCCGGATGGCTTCCGCTCCCTCAACGGCCTGCTCACCCAGACCCAGACCGGCCATCTGCGCTGGTACGCCGCCGCCCTGGCCGGCGGGGCGGTGCTGGTGATCGGCGCAACGGTGTTCGCATGATCCTGCTCTGGCTCATCCTCATCCCCTTCATCGGCGGCCTGCTGTGCTGGCAGGGCGAGCGCTTCCTCGGCCGCGAGATGCCGCGCTGGATCGCGCTGCTGACCATGCTGCTGGCGCTGGGCATCTCGCTGTGGCTCTGGGCCACCGGCACCTACGACCTGCCAGCGGTGGGCGGCAAGCCGACCTGGGCGCTGGAGTACAAGGTCGACTGGATTCCGCGCTTCGGCATCTCCCTGCATCTGGCGCTGGACGGGCTGTCCCTGCTGCTGGTGATCCTCACCAATCTGCTGGGCGTGATGGCGGTGGGCTGTTCCTGGAAGGAGATCGACCGCAATGTCGGCTTCTTCCACCTCAACCTGCTGTGGAACCTGGGCGGCGTGGTCGGCGTGTTCCTGACGCTGGACCTGTTCCTGTTCTTCTTCCTCTGGGAAATGATGCTGGTGCCGATGTACTTCCTGATCGCGCTGTGGGGGCATGACTCCCCGGGCGGCAAGGGCAAGGTCTACGCGGCCACCAAGTTCTTCATCTTCACCCAGGCCTCGGGCCTGCTGATGCTGCTCTCCATCCTCGGCCTGGTGTTCGTGCACCAGCAGCAGACCGGGGTGATCACCTTCAACTACATGGACCTGCTCGACACCGAGATGGGTCCGCTCACCGAGTACCTGCTGATGCTCGGCTTCTTCATCGCCTTCGCGGTGAAGACCCCGGCCATTCCCTTCCACAGCTGGCTGCCGGATGCCCACTCGCAGGCGCCCACCGCCGGCTCGGTGGATCTGGCCGGCATCCTGCTGAAGACCGCGGCCTACGGCATGCTCCGCTTCGGCCTGCCGCTGTTCCCCAATGCCTCGGCGGACTTCGCGCCGGTGGCGATGTGGCTGGGCGTGATCGGCATCGTCTACGGCGCCTTCATGTGCTTCGCCCAGACCGATATCAAGCGTCTGGTGGCCTACTCCTCGATCTCGCACATGGGCTTCGTGCTGGTGGGGGTCTATGCCGGCACCGAGCAGGCCTTGCAGGGCGTGGTGATGCAGATGCTCGCCCACGGCATTTCCGCCGGTGCGCTGTTCATCCTCTGCGGCGAGATCTACGAGCGTCTGCACACCCGCGAGCTGCCGAAGATGGGCGGGCTGTGGGCGCGCCTGCCCTATCTGCCGCCGATCACCCTGTTCTTCTGCCTGGCGGCGCTGGGCATGCCCGGGCTCGGCAACTTCATCGGCGAGTTCCTGATCCTGCTCGGCACCTGGCCGGTCGACCCGCTGATCACCTGCGTGGCGGCGGTGGGTCTGGTGATGGGCGCGGTCTACTCGCTGATCCTGATCCAGCGCGCCTTCCACGGTCCGCCGCAGGCCGACATGCCCCATCTGAAGGACCTCTCGCGCCGGGAGCTGGCCCTGGTCGGCTCGCTGATGGCCATCCTGCTGTGGATGGGTCTCTACCCGCAGCCCTTCCTCGACACCAGCGCCACCTCCATGCAGCACGTCGCCGAGATCTACCGCAGCGCCGGCAGTGCCGCCAGCCTGGGAGCCCAGCCATGAGCTTCACTCCGGCCCAGTGGCTGGCCCTGCTGCCGATCCTGCTGGTCAGCGCCACCATCGTGGTGGTGATGCTGGCGATCGCCGTCAAGCGCGATCACTGGTGGAACGCCACCTTCACCGTGGTGGGGCTCAACCTCGCCCTGATCTCCTGCATCCTGCTGGTCAGCAACGGCAGCCAGGATGTCACCCCGCTGCTGCGGGTGGATGGCTACAGCACCTTCTACATGGCGATGATCCTCGCCACCACGCTCGCCACCGCCACCCTCTCCCACGCCTATCTGGAAGGCTATGCCGGCAACAAGGAGGAGATGTACCTCCTGCTCGGCCTGTCCAGCCTCGGCGCCATCGTGCTGGTCTGCGCCAACCATCTGGCGGCCTTCTTCATCGGTCTCGAGCTGATGAGCATCCCGCTCTACGCGATGGTCGGCTACCCGCTGAAGAACCAGCGCTCGCTGGAAGCCGGGCTGAAGTATCTGGTGCTCTCGGCCGGGGCCTCGGCCTTCCTGCTGTTCGGCATGGCGCTGATGTACTCGCAGGTGGGCTCGATGAGCTTCGCCGCCCTCGGCGCCTACGCCAGCAGCGCGGCGGCCAATCCCTTCCTGCAGGTGGGCGCGGCGCTGTTCATCGTCGGCGTCGGCTTCAAGCTCTCGCTGGTGCCCTTCCACCTGTGGACGCCGGATGTCTACGAGGGCGCGCCCGCGCCGGTGGCGGCCTATCTCGCCACCGCCAGCAAGACCGCGGTGTTCGCCGTGCTCTTGCGCTACTTCGTCGAGGGCGGTGGCTATTCCCAGCCCACCCTGCTCGACACGCTGGCGGTGATCGCCATCGTCTCCATCCTGGTCGGCAATGTGCTGGCGCTGATGCAGGCCAATGTGAAGCGCATGCTGGCCTATTCCTCGGTGGCCCAGTTCGGCTACTGCCTGGTGGCGCTGATCGCCAGTGGACCGCTGGCAGTGGAAGCGGTGGGCATGTTCCTGCTCACCTATGTGGTGACCACCCTGGGCGCCTTCGGCGTGGTGACGCTCACCTCCAGCCCGATGGGCGAGGCCGACGCCGACGAGTACGACGACTACCGCGGCCTGTTCTGGCGCCGTCCCTATCTCGCCTCGATCCTCACCGCCATGCTGCTCTCGCTGGCTGGCATCCCGCTCACCGCCGGCTTCATCGGCAAGTTCTATGTGATCGCTGCCGGCGTCGAGCAGCGCGAGTGGTGGCTGCTGGCGGCCGTGGTGGTGGGTAGCGCCATCGGCCTGTACTACTACCTCAAGCTGATGATCACCCTGTTCCTGGTCACCCCGGCGCTGCGCCGCTTCAGCGCGCCGCTGGACTGGGCGCAGCGCGCCGGCGGCACCATGGTGCTGCTGCTGATGCTGCTGATGCTGCTGATGGGGCTGTTCCCGCAGCCCTTCATCGACATCGTCCAGATCGGCAGCCTGGGCCAGCCGCGGTGAGAGCCGCCGCGGCCCCGGCCCGGCTGGGGCTGATCCTGCTCGCGGGGCTGGCCGGCTGCGTCGGCAACCGGCCCTGGGACCCGCTGCCGCCGGCCTACCGCTTCGAGCGCTTCGAGGCCGCCGATCTGGACCGTGACGGCAAGCTCGACCGCGCTGAAACCGGCAGCGCCTTCCCCGAGTTCCTCGAGCGCTTCAACCGCCTGGACACCGACAAGTCCGGCCTGCTGTCGTGGAGCGAGTTCCGCAGCTATGCGCGCATCCGCGGCCATGTCCGCGAGCTGCCGCCCGATCCGCCCGCCACCCGTCCCGCCTCATGAACCCCGTCATCGGCACCCCGCTGTCACCCACCGCCACCCGGGTACTGCTGCTGGGCGCCGGCGAGCTGGGCAAGGAGCTGGTGATCGAGCTGCAGCGGCTGGGCGTGGAGTGCATCGCGGTGGACCGCTACGCCAACGCCCCGGCCATGCAGGTGGCGCACCGCAGCCATGTGATCCGCATGCTCGATGGCGCGGCGCTGCGTGCGGTGATCGAACAGGAGCGGCCGCAGCTGATCGTTCCGGAGATCGAGGCCATCCACACCCCGACCCTGGAGGCCCTGGAAGCCGAGGGCCAGACGGTGATTCCCACCGCCCGCGCCGCGCGCCTGACCATGGATCGCGAGGGCATCCGCCGGCTCGCTGCCGAGACCCTGGGGCTGCCCACCTCGCCCTACCGCTTTGCCGAGACGCTCGAGACCTACCAGGCGGCGGTGGCCGCGATCGGTCTGCCCTGCGTGGTCAAGCCGGTGATGTCGAGCTCGGGCAAGGGCCAGAGCGTGGTGAAGAGCGCCGCCGATGTGCAGGCGGCCTGGGACTACGCCCAGCAGGGCGGCCGCGCCGGTGCCGGGCGGGTGATCGTGGAGGGCTTCGTCGCCTTCGACTACGAGATCACCCTGCTCACCGTGCGCCATCTCGATGGCCACGGCCAGCCGGTGACCAGCTTCTGCCCGCCGATCGGCCATCTGCAGATCGACGGCGACTACCGCGAGTCCTGGCAGCCGCAGCCGATGAGCGCGGCGGCGCTGGCCCAGGCCCAGGACATCGCCCGGCGGATCACCGAGGCGCTTGGCGGCCGCGGCCTGTTCGGCGTGGAGCTGTTCATCCGCGGCGACCAGGCGATCTTCAGCGAAGTCTCGCCGCGCCCGCACGACACCGGCCTGGTCACCTTGATCTCGCAGGATCTCTCCGAGTTCGCCCTGCACGCGCGGGCCATCCTCGGCCTGCCCATCCCCGGGCTGCGCAGCCACGGTCCGGCGGCGAGCTGCGCCGTGCTCTGCGAGGGGGATCAGGTGGCGCCGCGCTTCGAGGGGCTGGCGGCGGCGCTGGCCGAGCCCGACACCGCGCTGCGCCTGTTCGGCAAGCCGGAGATCGGCGGCAAGCGACGCATGGGTGTGACCCTGGCCCTGGGCGAGACGGTGGACGCCGCCCGTGACAAGGCGCGCCGCGCGCGCGCCGCCATCCAGCACCGCTGAGCGGGAACGGATCGGGCCAGGCGGGGTCCCACGCTCCATGAAGCCCGCCCATCCGCCGCTGCGTCTGCTGCCCGGCCTGCTGGCCGCGCTGCTGATCCTGTGGTCCTCCGCGCTGGCGGCGCTGGACGAGCGCGAGGCCCTGGCGCTGGCCCTGCGCACCGGCTTCCTGCCCACCGATGCGGAGCTCGCCGCGCTGCGGCCGCTGGACTGGGAAGCGGCGGTGCAGGGCCGCATCGACGCCGCCACCCGGCGGGCCGCGGCCCCTGCCGTCCGCCACGCCGAGTTCGACCGCGAGGAGGCCGCCAACCCGCTGCGTGGCCGGCGGGGCGCCGAACGCCGCGAGGCCCTGCGCGAGCGCGCCGAGGACATCGGCGAGCTGCAGGCCTGGTGGATGGGCGAGATGGTCGGCACCCCGGCGCCGCTGCTGGAGCGCATGACGCTGTTCTGGCACGGCCATTTTCCGGTGCGCTTCAAGCCGGTCGGTTCGCCGGTGCTGCTCTATCGCCAGAACCAGCTGTTCCGCCGCCATGCGCTGGGCGACTACCGGGCGCTGCTGCGCGGGCTGCTGCGCGACCCGGCGATGCTGATCTTTCTCGACAACACCCGCAATCGGAAGCAGGCGCCCAACGAGAACCTGGCCCGCGAGTTCCTCGAGCTGTTCACCCTCGGCGAGGGGCACTACCGCGAGCGCGACATCAAGGAGGCCGCCCGCGCGCTCACCGGCTGGGGCGTGGATGCGGACACCGGCGAGTTCCGCATCGAGCCGCGCTTCCACGACGACGGCGAGAAGGAGATTCTCGGCGCCCGCGGCCGCTTCGACGGGGATGATCTGGTGGAGCGGGTGCTGGCCCAGCCACAGGCCGCGCGCTTCATCACCGAGAAGCTATGGCGCGAGTTCGTCTCGCCGCAGCCGGTGCCGGCCCGGGTCGAGGCCCTGGCCGCCGGCTTCCGCCGGGACTGGCGGCTGGACCGCCTGCTGCTGGCCCTGCTGACCACCCCGGAGGCGCGCGATCCGGGCCTGCGCGGGCAGCTGGTGAAGTCCCCGGTGGAGCTGGTGGTGGGGGTGAGCCGCGCGCTGGCGCTGCCGGTGGACGATGGCCGGGTGCTGGCCGCCGCCGCGGCCAGCCAGGGCCAGGCGCTGTTCAACCCGCCGAATGTGCGCGGCTGGCCGCAGGGGGTGGCCTGGATCAGCAGCCAGACCCTGCTGGCCCGCCTGCAGTACCTGCGCTGGGTCCTGGGCGAAACACCCCAGCTGCCGGCCGTCGAGGATCTGCCGGGGGTGTTGGTCAACGCGGCGCGACGCCAGGGCCGCAGCCTGCAGGCGCGCTACCGCGAGGCCCTGGCCGGACGCGCCGAGCGCTTCCCCGACCAGGGCGGCGCGGCGCGCTGGGTGGTGATCGACCCGCTGGTGCGGCTGGATCTCGCCGAGGCACCGACCGTGCGCTTCACGCAAACCCTCCTCGATCCCAGCTTCCAGCTCAAATGAACGCGCGCCTGTCCCGTCGTGCCCTGCTGCAGGCGCTCGGTCCGATCGGCGCCAGCCTGCTGCTGGCCCCGCCGCGCCTGCTGGCCTCGGCCTCGCCGCGCTGCCTGATCCTGGTCGAGCTCAACGGCGCCAACGATGGCCTCAACACCGTGGTGCCCTACGCCGATCCGGCCTACCGCGCGCTGCGGCCGAACCTCGCCCTGGCGCGCGAGGGACTGCTGGCACTGGACGCGCGGCTGGCCCTGCATCCGCAGCTGCGCCGGCTGCACCGGCGCTTCCAGGCCCGCGAGCTGGCCATCGTGCTGGGTCTGGGCTATCCCGATCCCAACCGCTCGCATTTCCGCTCGATCGAGATCTGGGACAGCGGCTCGGATGCCGACCAGACCTCCAACGAGGGCTGGCTGACCCGCCTGGGCAGCGCCCCGCTGCGCCAGGCGGGCTACGCGCTGGACGGGGTGGTGATCGGCCGCAATCCCGGGCCGCTGTCCGGCGAGGCCTTCCTGCCGGTGGTGATGGAGGATCGCCAGTCCTATCTGGCCGAGGCCCTGCGCACCGACGCCCCGCAGGCGCTGCTGGCGCGCAACCCGACGCTCGCCCATCTGGTGCGGGTGCAGAGCGCCATCGAGGGCTCGGCCGACTCCCTCGCTGCGGATCGGCCGCCGCTGAAGACGGCCTTTCCGAAGGGCCGCTTTGGCGAGGATCTGGCCGAGGCCGCACGGCTGGCGAGCGGACGGCCGCTGGCGGCGGTGATCAAGGTGGCGCTGACCGGCTTTGATACCCATGTGGGCCAGCTCGGCCGCCACCAGGCCCTGCTCGGCGAGCTCGACGAGGGCCTCGAGGCCCTGTGCACCGCCCTGCGCGAGACCGGGGCCTGGTCACACACCCTGGTGATGACCTACTCCGAGTTCGGCCGTCGCGCCCGCGAGAACGCCGCCCGCGGCACCGATCACGGCACCGCGGCACCCCACTTCGTGCTCGGTGGCGCGGTCCGCGGCGGGCTGTACGGCGAGCAGCCGCGGCTGGACCGGCTGGTGGACGATGATCTGGTCCACACCGTGGATTTCCGCCGCTACTACAACAGCGTGCTCGCCGACTGGTTCGGCCGGCCGGAGATCCAGTTCGATCCCGCCCGTCACCGCCGGCTCGACTTCCTCGCCTGAGCCGGGCGGCCGCCGCTCGGCCGCTGCCGGCCACCCCTGATCCGCCGACCCTGCGCGCCGGCGCCGGCCGGCCGCTACACCGGGGCAAGCGCGAGGATTCCGATGCCGACTACGCGACCCGAGCGGTCCTGGCTCCTGCCCCTGCTGGTGGGCGGCAGCCTGCTGCTGGCGATCGCGGTGTACGCGCTGATCCGCGCCCACAACGCCCGCGATGCCGAGGCGCAGCTGGCGATCGCAGCCGATCGCCAGGCCCAGGCCGTTCAGCAGGCGTTCTGGCGCTTCCAGTACGGCCTGCGCGGTCTGCGCGGGGCGATCCTGGCGAGCGGGGGCGATGCGGTGCGCTACCCGGCGCTGAAGGCCTATGCCGACAGCCGCGATCTGGCGGTCGAGTTCCCGGGTGCGCGCGGCTTTGGCTTCATCCGCCGGGTGCCGCGTGAGCAGCTCGCCGCCTACCAGCTCGACCAGCGCCGCGAGCGGCCGGGCTTCACCGTGCATCAGCTGCTGGCGCATGGCTTCGAGTCGATGGTCATCGAGGTGCTGGAGCCGCTGGCCGGCAACCAGGAGGCGATCGGCCTCGACATCGCCAGCGAGACCCACCGGCGCGAGGCCGCGCTCGCCGCCCTGCGCCGTGGCGAGCCGACCCTGAGCGCGCCGATCACGCTGGTGCAGTTCACCGGACTGCCGCGCCGCGGCCTGCTGCTGCTGATGCCGATCCAGCGCAGCGGCTGGCCGGTGGCCAGCGAGGCCGAGCGGGCGGCCGCCACCCTCGGTTTCAGTTATGCACCTCTGCTGGTCGACGACATCCTCGGCGGGCTGGGGCTGGATCAGGCCTTTCTGCAGCTGACGCTGCGCGACCTCACCGAGGACCGCTCGGCGCCCCCGTTCTACCAGGGCGCCGGCGGGGCGCAGCGCCTGCCCGGCCTGTGGCAGCAGCGCCGGCTGGACCTCTACGGCCGCCACTGGCAGCTGGAGATCGCCGCTCTGCCCGGCTATGTGCAGACGCTGCGCCAGCCGCCGGCCCTGGGCCTCGCGTTGGGAACGCTGGCGGCCGGCCTGCTGCTGGCCCTGATGCTGCGGCTGCGTCAGCAGGGGCAGGCCCGCGAGCAGCTGCTGCAGGCCCAGCGCCTGCGGCTGGCCACCCTCGTCAGCGGCAGCGATGCAGCCATCATCGGCAAGGACCGCAGCGGCCGCATCACCAGCTGGAACCGCGCCGCCGAGCGCCTGTTCGGCTACCCCGCCAGCGCCGCCGAAGGACGGCTGATCCAGGACCTGATCCTGCCGGCCGAGCGCCACCAGGAGGAGGCCGAGCTGCTGGACCGCGCCTTTGCCGGGGAGACCCTGGAGCGGGTCAACACCCAGCGCCGCCACCGGGATGGCAGCACGGTGGACATCGAGCTGACCCTGGTGCCGATCCGCGATGGGCAGGGCGAGGTGGACAGCGTCGCCGGCATCGCCCGCGACATCACCGCGCCACGCCGTGCCGAGTCGGTGTTTGCCGAGCTGCTGGCACTGACCCGCAACACGGTCGGCGAGCCCTTCCTGCTGCAGGCCGCCGAGGCCCTGAGCCGGGTCATGGGCGCCGAGCTGGTGCTGATCGCCCGCGCCAGCGACCGCCCGGTCACCCGGGTGGAGGTGCTGGCGGCCTGGGAGCATGGGGCGGCGCGGCCGCCCTGGTCCTTTGATCTGGCCGGCACGCCCTGTGCGCTGGTCTACCAGGCCGACCCGCTGCCGCCGGACCAGGGCCGGCGGATGGAGGAGGTGACGCTGGTCAGCCGCGATCTCCAGCGCTGCTTCAGCGCCGCGGCCGGAGGACCTTTCCACAGCTTTCTCGGCTTTCCCCTGCACGACGATCACGGCGAGCTGACCGGCCATGTGGCGGCCCTGTTCACCGAGCCGCTCAGCCAGACCCGTGGCGAGCAGCTGGTGGCCGCCGGCCGCCTGTTTGCCCAGCGCGTGGAAGCCGAGCTGAAGCGGCTGGCGGTGGAACGCCAGCGCGATGACATGGTCGGCGAGCTGCACAAGCTCAACAGCCGGCTGGAGCTGACGGTGGCCGAACGCACCCGCGAGATGCGCCGTCTCTACGCCCTGCAGCAGGAGATCCTGTCCCAGGCCGGCTTCGCCATCATCGCCACCGATCCCCAGGGTCTGATCAGCGTGTTCAATCCGGCCGCCGAGCGGCTGCTGGGCTACCCGGCCGCCGAGATGGTCGGGCGCGCGACCCCGGCGGTCTTCCATCTCGATGCCGAGGTCGTGGCCCAGGCCGCCCGGCTGAGCGAGACCCTCGGCGAGCCGGTGGCGGCCGGCTTCGAGGCCTTCGTGGCCCTGGCCCGCCGCGGGCAGACCGATACCCGCGAATGGACCTATCGCCGCCGCGATGGCCGCGAGGTGCCGGTGCTGCTCAGCGTCTCCGCCCTGCGCGGCGAGGACGGCACGCTCGAAGGCTTCCTCGGCATGGCCGTGGATCTGTCGGAACGGCGCCGCCTCGAATCCGAGCTGAAGCTGGCCCAGGTGTCGATCGATGCCTCGCCCGATGCCATGTACTGGATGAATCCCAGTGGCCGCATCGTGCGGGTCAACCAGGCCGCCTGCGACATGCTCGGCTACAGCCGCGAGGAGCTGACCCAGCGCAGCGTGCCGGACATCGCACCGACCTTTCCGCCCAGCGCCTGGCAGGCGCACTGGGAGGGCTTCCGTCACCAGAGCCAGCAGCGGCTGGAATCCCAGCACCGGCACAAGAATGGCCACGACATCGATATCGCGGTGAGCAGCAACTATGTGCGCGATGGCGAGCGCGAGTATGTCTATGCGGTGGTCAAGGACATCGGCGAGATCAAGGCGGCGCAGCGCCTGGCCGAGGCCGCCAGCGCGGCGAAGTCGAGCTTTCTCGCCAATCTCAGCCACGAGATCCGCACCCCGCTCAACGCCATCCTCGGACTCAGCCGGCTGCTCGAGCAGAGCGGCCTGAACCTGCGCCAGCACGATTATGTGCAGACGCTGGACTCCGCCGCGCGCACCCTGCTCGCCCTGCTCAACGACATCCTCGATTTCTCCAAGATCGAGGCCGGCAAGCTCAGCCTGGAGAGCGGACCGTTCTCCCTGCAGGCCCTGCTCGACGAGATCCTGCCCCTGCTGCAGCAGACCGCCGCGTCCAAGCCGGTGGAGCTGGTGGTGGACCTCGACCCCCGGCTCGGCGACCGGCTGGTGGGCGATGCCCTGCGCCTCAAGCAGGTGCTGCTGAATCTGCTCGGCAATGCGCTGAAGTTCACCGAGCGCGGTTCGGTGGTGCTGGAGATCCGCACCGCCGAGACCGCCGGCAGCGTGCAGGTACAGGTGCGCGATACCGGCATCGGTATCCCCGAGGCCCAGCAGGCGCAGCTGTTCGCCGGCTTCCACCAGGCCGAGGCCTCCACCGCCCGGCGCTTCGGCGGCACTGGTCTGGGGCTGGCGATCAGCCAGCGCATCGTCGGTCTGATGGGCGGGCGGATCGAGGTGCGCTCGGCCAGCGGCGCCGGCAGCTGCTTCTATTTCAGTCTGCCGCTGCAGGCCGAGCCGGCGGTGCTGACGGCCAGTGGCACGGGCCGCCGCCTGTGGCTCGCCGAGCCGGAGGCGAGCGCCGATGCGGTGCTGCGCCGCCAGGCCCAGGCACGCGGCTGGCAGGTGGCGGCCGAGCGCAGCCCGGCGGCGATCCTCGAACAGGTGCAGAGCGGGGACCGCGTGCTGCTGGCCTGGCCGCAGCCGGGCTGCGAGACCGCGACGGCCTTGAATACGCTGGCCGAGACCCTCTACGCCGCCGGCGCGGAACTGAAGGTGATGCTGACGGTGACCGCCCGCGAGGCCCTGCTGGCGTTCAGCCCCTCGCGCCACCCACCCGGCCTGCTGCTCAAGCCGCTGCTGCCCGAGCGCGCGGTGGGGGACAGCCCCCCGACGGTGGCGCTGCCGGTCAGCCCGGCGCAGCGCCGGCTGCTGGGCCTGCGCCTGCTGGTGGTGGAAGACCATCCGGTCAACCAGCAGGTGGCGCTGGAACTGCTGCAGGACGAGGGCGCGACCGTCACCGTGGTGGCCAGCGGGGCCGAGGCCCTGGCGCTGCTGCGACCGGGCCCGACGCCGCCGGCCTTTGACCTGGTGCTGATGGATCTGCACATGCCGGGCATGGACGGGCTGGCCACCACCCGCGCCCTGCGCGGGCAGCTCGGCTGCACCCTGCCGATCATCGCCATGACCGCGGATACCCGCGCCGACCAGCGCGAAGCCTGCCTGGCCGCGGGCATGAACGACCACATCGGCAAGCCCTTCAACCTCGACGGGCTGTGCCGGGCCATCCTCGCCCAGCTCAGCGGCGCCGGCGAGCTGGACCCGGAGGATGTCCACCGTCGTCTCGAGCAGCTGATGCCCCTGCTGCTCAGCGGCAGCGGCGAGGCACTGGAGCGGATCGGGCAATGGCGGGAGCGGGTCGGCAGCGCCTGCCCGGACCCGCTGCGGGCCCTGCATGGGGCCATCCACCAGCTCGACTATCCGCTGGCCCTGCGGCTGAGCCAGGAATGGTTGCAGCGGCTGCGGCTGCCATTGCTGCAGGGAGAGGCCGCATGAGCCTGCCCGAGCTGCTGCCCTGCCCGCTGGACGACAGCGCGCCACGGCCGCTGGTGCTGGTGGTGGACGATCACCCGGCCAATGTGCGGCTGGTGATCGAAGCCCTGCAGCCGGAGATGGAGGTGGTGTTCGCCCTCAACGGCGAGCGCGCGCTCGAACGGCTGCAGCAGCCGCCGCCACCGGAGGTGCTGCTGCTGGATCTGCACATGCCCGGGATGGATGGCCACGAACTGTGCCGGCGCATCAAGGCCGACGAGCGCCTGCGCGAGATTCCGCTGATCTTCCTGACCGGAGACCAGCGCGAGGACGCCGAGCAGGCCGGGCTCGATCTGGGCGCGGTGGATTATCTGAACAAGCCGATCTCGGCGCCGATTCTCAAGGCGCGGGTACGCACCCATGTGCGGCTGCACCGGCAGAACCTGCTGCTCAACCGCCTGGCCCATCACGATGCCCTGACCGGGGTGGCCAATCGCGGCAGCTTCGACCGCGCGCTGCAGCGCTGCGTGGCCCAGGCCCGTCGCGACACCCTGCCGCTGGGCCTGCTGTTCCTCGATCTGGATCATTTCAAGCAGCGCAACGACCACTACGGCCACGCCGCCGGGGACGAGGCGCTGCGCCTGATCGGCGCCTATCTGCTGAGCCAGGTGCGGCGCCCCAGCGATGTGGTGGCCCGCTATGGCGGCGAGGAGTTTGTCTGCATCCTGCCGGACACCACGCCGGCCCACGCCCGGCAGATGGCCGAGCTGCTGCGGCGCGGGGTGGCGGCGCTGCCGCTGTCCAGCGAGCCGCTGACGGTGAGCATAGGCGGGGCCATGCTGGAACCGGAGCAGGACAATCCGGCGACGGCGCTGCTGGCGGCTGCCGATGCCGCCCTCTACCGGGCCAAGCAGGAGGGTCGCAACCGGGTCTGCTGGGCGGAATAGCCCGCTCGCCTTGTCACGGCCGGGCGCGTACACTCCGCGACCCCCTGACCACCGGCCACTAGGGGCAGCTCGCGCTGCGCCTTGGATTTACATGATTCAGAACCTCCGCAACATCGCCATCATCGCCCACGTCGACCACGGCAAGACCACCCTGGTGGACAAGCTGCTGCGGCAGAGCCAGACCCTCGACGCCCGCGAGAATCTCGGCGAACGGATCATGGACTCCAACGATCTCGAGCGCGAGCGCGGCATCACCATCCTGGCCAAGAACACCGCCATCAAGTGGCATGACCGCCGCACCGGCACCGATTACCGCATCAACATCGTCGACACCCCGGGCCATGCCGACTTCGGCGGCGAGGTCGAGCGCGTGCTGTCGATGGTGGATTCGGTCTGTCTGCTGGTGGACGCCCAGGACGGGCCGATGCCGCAGACCCGCTTCGTCACCCAGAAGGCCTTCGCCATGGGGCTCAACCCCATCGTGGTGGTCAACAAGATCGACCGCCCGGGCGCGCGCGCCCACTGGGTGATCGACCAGGTGTTCGATCTGATGGATCGCCTGGGCGCCAACGACACCCAGCTCGACTTCACCACGGTCTACGCCAGCGCCCTCAACGGCTATGCCGGGGACAATCCGGAGATCCGCGAGGGGAACATGGACTTCCTGTTCCAGACCATCGTCGACAAGGTGCCGCCGCCGGCGGTGGATGTGGACGGTCCGTTCCAGATGCAGATCACCAGCCTCGCCTACTCCACCTATGTGGGCGTGATCGGCACCGGCCGCATCAAGCGCGGCCGCATCAAGCCCAACACCCCGGTCTCGGTGGTGGGTCGCGACGGCAAGGTGCGCCAGGGCCGGGTGCTGCAGGTGCTGGGCTTCATGGGCCTGGACAAGCACGAGGTCGCAGAGGCCGAGGCGGGCGACATCATCGCCATCACCGGCGTCGAGGAGCTCGGCATCAGCGAGACGGTCTGCGATGCCAAGACTCCGGAGGCCCTGCCCACCCTGCAGGTGGACGAGCCGACCATGACCATGGTCTTCGAGGTCAACAAGTCGCCCTTCGCCGGCAAGGAAGGCAAGTACGTCACCAGCCGCCAGATCGGCGATCGCCTGCAGAAGGAGCTGCGCACCAATGTCGCCCTGCGGGTGGCGCCGGGGGATTCGCCGGATCAGTTCCGCGTCTCCGGCCGCGGCCTGCTGCACCTCGGCATCCTGCTCGAGAACATGCGCCGCGAGGGCTACGAGGTGGCGGTGGCGCGGCCGCAGGTGATCACCAAGGAAGTCGATGGCGTGCTCATGGAGCCCTACGAGACCCTGGTGGCGGATGTCGAGGAAGCCCATCAGGGCAGCGTGATCCAGGGGCTGGCCGAGCGCGGCGGCAAGATGGTGAACATGATCCCGGACGGCAAGGGCCGGGTGCGCCTGGAGTACCTGATCAGCTCGCGCGGCCTGATCGGCTTCCGCAGCGACTTCATCAACTCCACCGGCGGCACCGGTCTGCTGTTCCACAACTTCGATCACTTCGGCCCGATCACCGAGTCCAAGGACATCGGCCAGCGCTACAACGGCGTGATGATCTCCAACGACCAGGGCAGCGTGCCCGCCTATGCCCTGTTCAACCTGCAGGAGCGCGGCAAGATGATCTCCAGCCCCGGCGACGAGGTGTACGAGGGCCAGATCGTCGGCATCCACTCGCGCGACAACGACCTGGTGGTCAATGTCCTGCGCGGCAAGAAGCTCACCAACATGCGCGCCTCGGGCAGCGACGAGAATGTGATCCTGGTGCCGCCGGTGCGCTTCTCGCTCGAGCAGGCGCTGGAGTTCATCAACGACGACGAGCTGGTCGAGCTCACGCCGAGCGCCATCCGCGTGCGCAAGAAGTTCCTGAAGGAACACGAGCGCAAGCGCGCCGACAAGGCCGACTGAGCCGCCCCCGCGCTGCGCTGCAGCAGCCGGGGCCTGTGCTAGCGTGGCTTCACCCTCGCGGTGAAGCCCCGTCTTGACCTCCTCCGCCGACCGTTCCGACGCCAGTCCGCTGATCCGCTCGGTGCGCCGCATGCGCGCCCTGGCGCGACGGCTGGCGCATCTGCTCGGTCTGCTGCCGGCCGCCTTCCTCGGCACCTGCTCGCCCCCGCCGGATCGGCTCGAACAGGCCCAGCGGCTGGGCGTGCTGCGGGTGGCCACGGTCAACAGTCCCACCACCTACTACCTCGACGCCGACGGTCCGGCCGGCTTCGACTACGAGCTGGCGGCGGGGCTGGCGCAGTCGCTGGGCCTGCGGCTGGAGATCGTGGTGGCGCAGACCCCGCCGGAGGCCCTGGAACAGCTGGAGCGCGGCGCCGCCCATCTGGCGGCCGGCGCCCTGGTGGTGACCCCGGCCCGCGAACGGCGTTTCCAGTTCACCCAGCCGCTGATGGAGGTCCGCCCGGTGCTGGTGGTGCGCGCCGGCAGCGGCGAGACCCCGCGCTCGCCTGCCGATCTGGTGGCCCGCCCGGGCTCGCTGCGGGTGGTGCGCGGCAGTTCCCAGGCCGAGCGTCTGGCCGAGCTGCGTGCCTCCTTCCCGGCGCTGAGCTGGGAGGAAACGGCGGACGAGGAGGCCGAGGATCTGCTGCGCGAGGTGGCCGAAGGCCGGCTCGACCGCACCGCGGTCACCTCCGATCTGTTCGGCATCCATCAGCGCTACTACCCCAGCCTGCGCATCGCCTTTGATCTCGGCCCGCCGCAGCCGGTGGCCTGGGCCCTGCCGCAGGAGGGCAGCGAGCGGCTGCGCGCGGCGGTCCAGGACCATCTGCGCCGCCTCGGTGACACCGAGCTGGCGCGCCTGCGCGACCGCTACTTCGGCCATATCGAGCCGGTGGATTACCAGGAGGCGGTGGCGCTGGCCGCCCACGCCGAGAGCCGGCTGCCGCGCTACCGCGCCTGGTTTGAGAAGGCCGCCGCCGAGCAGGGGCTGGACTGGCGGCTGCTGGCCGCCATCGGCTACCAGGAATCGCACTGGAACCCGGCGGCGGTGAGCGTCACCGGCGTCCGCGGGCTGATGCAGCTGACCCAGGCCACCGCCACCTTTCTGGGCGTGGCGGATCGAGAGGACCCGGCCCAGGCCATCGAGGGGGCGGCGCGCTATCTGCGCCGGCTGATCGATCAGATGCCGCCGGAGGTGCCGGAGCCGGATCGCACCTGGATGGCGCTGGCGGCCTGGAACATGGGCCTCGGACATCTGCTCGATGCGCGCCGGCTCACCGAGCAGCGCGGCGGCGATCCCAACCGCTGGCTGGATGTGCGCAATGTGCTGCCGCTGCTCAGCCAGCGCCGCTGGTACAGCCAGACCCGCCACGGCTATGCGCGCGGCTTCGAGGCCAAGGCCTTCGTCGGCCATGTGCGCAGCTACTACGACATGCTGGTGTGGATCACCGCCAGCCCCGCCGCACTGGGCGAGGCGCGCCCGCTCGAAACCCCGGCCGCGCCCGCGCCGGTGACCCCCAAGACCCCGCCGCAGGATCCGCTGAAGATCACCACGCCGCTGCTCTGAACCGCTCAGCCACCCGGCGGGCGGTCCGGCAGGCGCAGCCGCTCGACCACCCGGCCGTGGATCAGGTGCTCGTCGATGATCTCGTCGATGTCCTCTTCGTCCACATAGGTGTACCAGACCGCCTGCGGGTAGATGACCACGCAGGGGCCTTCCTCGCAGCGCTCCAGACAGCCGGCCTGGTTGACGCGGGTCTGCCCCGGGGCGGCCAGGCCGAGCGCCTTGATGCGCTTCTTGGCGTGGTCGCGCACGCGGCTGGCACCCTTGTCGTTGCAGCAGGTGCGCTCGCCCGGCGGACGCTGGTTGCAGCAGAAGAACAGGTGGTGGCGGTAGTAGCTGGCGCCGGCGCCGTCGCTGCCCGGCGCGTCGGTGGGGCTGGGGTCGGTGCTCATGCGCGGGTGCTCAGGGGGTCTGCCCGAAGGTGTAGGAGAGGGTCAGGGCCGTGAAGGTGTCGGTGGATTTCACCGCCGGGGCGACCTCCGAGTTGTGGCGCACGGTGACCGCCGCACTCAGGAACAGATTGCCCACCACCGACAGCTTGAGCTCGCTGACCGACTCGCTGAAGGTGTTGCTGGCGCCGGACTCGGTCTTGAGCTGCTGCTGGAAGCTGCTGGTGGGCGAGAGCGTCCACTTCCAGCGTCCGGCGGCGCGGGCGATGACATCGTCCTCCCGTGCCCGGGTCTGCTGGGCCTCGGTCTGGCGGGCACCGGCGCCGATCTCGGCCTCCAGCTCGTGCACCGGCCCGGTGAGGAAGCGATGGCCGTAGCCGACCGTCTGCGAGGTGCGCTGGCGCAGGCCACCGAACAGATCGCGCTCGAACTCGACGGCGAGGAAGGCGTAGCGGCGCTCGTCGAAATCCCGGTCGAGCTGATTGCCGAGCAGATAGCGCTCGCTGGTGGTCTGGCCGGAATCGGCCGCGTTCATCGCCTGCGCCAGAAAAGCGTTGTGCCAGCCCGCGCCGCTCCAGTCGAGCGCCAGCTTGGCATTGGCCGAGCGGGTTTCGCTGTTGCCGCTGCTGGTGAGCAGGCCCAGGCCCGCCTCGCCGCTCCAGCTGCCCGCCGAGGCCAGCGCGGGCGTCACCATCAGGAGGATGCCGATTGTCCTTCTCACACCATGCTCCGCTGCAGGGCCGCCGGGCCCGGGCCCGTATGATAAGAGCCATGCCCGCCGACCCGGCCTCCTCGCTCGCCGCCCTGCGGACCCGGCTGCTCTCAGGCACCGACCAGTGCGTGAAATGCGGGCTGTGTCTGCCGCACTGCCCGACCTATGCCCTGCAGGGCGAGGAGGGCGCCTCGCCACGCGGCCGGCTGGCGCTGATCCAGGGGCTGGCCCAGGGCCGCCTCGACGCCGGCCCCGGGGTCGCCGCGCATCTGGATGGCTGCCTGTCCTGCCGGGCCTGCGAGCCGGTCTGCCCGGCCCAGGTGCGCTACGGCGAGATGCTCGATGGCGGCCGCCAGTGGCTGGCCCTGCAGCAGCCGCGGCGGCTGGGTGCGCTGCGCTGGTTCTCGCCGCTGCTCACCGCCCGCGCCGGCCGCGCGCTGTTGCGCACGCTGCTCGCGCTCTACCACCGCAGCGGCCTGCAGACGCTGGTCCGGCGCAGCCGGGTCCTCGGGCACACCCGCCTGGCGCGGCTCGAGGCCCTGCTGCCCGCGCGCCGCGCCGTCGCCCCGGTGGCCGCAGACCCTGGCGCCGGACCGGCGGTGGCGCAGCTGCACATCGGCTGCCTGGGCCAGGTGCTGGATCAGGCCGCGGTGGCGGATCTGCAGGCCGTGTTCGCCGCGGCCGGCCAGCCGCTGGCGGTACCGGCCGGACAGGGCTGCTGCGGCGCCCTGCACCAGCACGCGGGAGATGCGGCGCAGGCGCGGCGGCTCGCCCGGATCCAGCGCGCGGTGTTTGATCCGGCCCTGCCGGTGCTGGCCCTGGCCAGCGGCTGTGGCGCCGGCCTTCAGGATGGCTGGCGCGCCCTGGGCGAGCCGGCGCCAGCGGTTCACGACCCCTTCGACTGGCTGGCGCCGCGGGCCGGCGCGCTGGCCTTTGCGCCGACCCCGCTGACGGTCTGGGTGCATCGGCCCTGTACCCAGCGCCATGTGCTGCGCAGCCGCGGCGAGGGTCTGCTCGGTCTGCTCGGCCGGGTGCCGGGGCTGCGCGTGCGCGAGCTGCCGGACCGCGGCTGCTGCGGTGCGGCCGGTCTGCACATGGTGCAGCGGCCGGCGGCGGCGGATGCCCTGCTGGCGCCGCTGCTGGACGCGCTCGAGGCAGCGGGGCCGGAGGATGTGGTGCTGAGCGGCAATATCGGCTGCGCCCTGCACCTGGGCGGGGGCCTGCGCCGGCTCAGGACGGCGGCGCGACCGCCGCCGCCGGTGCTGCATCCGGCGCGCTTTCTGCGCCGCTGTCTGCCGGCGGCATCGCCCGCAGCGCGGTCTCCAGTCTGAGCAGCAGGCGCTCGGCCAGCTCGTCCTGCAGATAGCGGCGCAGACGCTCCTCCTCGGCCTCCTTGGGCAGGATCTGGTCGGCGCTGAAGGAGTAGTCGCGGCTCACCGTCAGCGTCTCCGCCGGCAGCCAGACGCGATCGCCGCCCAGCAGCTCGTAGCGCACCCGGGTCACCAGCAGGAACTCCAGGGCCTTGCCGTCCGCTCCGACCGACAGCACCTGGCGGGTCTCGCTCAGTTCCGACAGGCGCAGCAGGGTGGCGCCCTCGCCCGGCCGCGGCTGCACCACCGCGCCACGGCGGGTCAGGCGCAGGCGCAGGGCCTTTTCCAGCGGCGGCTCGCTCACCCGGTAGGGCGCCACCACCTCGATGTGCACGCGCGAGAGCGGCTCCGGCAAGGGCCGGCTGCCGGCCAGGTGGAAGCCGCAGGCGCCGAGGCTGAGGGTCAGCCCCAGGCCCAGCACCCGCAGCACGGCGGACCGGCCGGGACCCCGCCGGATGACTGCGCTCATCGTCCACCCCTGATGCATTGCGGCTTGCTCCTCGCGCTGTCGTCCCGCCACCCGCCGGGCCAGGGCGGAACCCAGGGCGGGTCCGCTGCCCGGGCGGCGCCGAGGCGACAGCTGGCGCACGGCGGTACCGGCCTGCTCACACCACCAGATTGACCAGCTTGCCGGGCACCACGATCTGCTTCTTCGGGGTCTGCCCGGCGAGGTGCTTCTGCACCGCCTCGTCGGCCAGGGCGGCGGCGATGATCTCGGCCTGGCTGGCGCCGGCGGCCACCGTGATCTGGCCTCTGAGCTTGCCGTTGACCTGCACCACCAGCTGCAGCTCGTCGCGCTGCAGGGCGGCCGGATCGGCACGCGGGAAGGGCTGGTCGAGCAAATCCTCGCGGCCGGACAGCGCCTGCCAGAGCACATGGGTCAGATGCGGCGCCACCGGGGCGAGCATGCGCACCACCGCCTCCCAGACTTCCTGCAGCAGGGCCCGGCCCTGCGGGCTGGCGTCCTCGAAGCGGCCGACCGCGTTCATCAGCTCCATCACCGCGGCGATGGCGGTGTTGAACTGCTGGCGCCGGCCGTAGTCGTCACCGACCTTCTGGATGGTCTCGTGCAGCTTGGCGCGCAGCGCCTTCTGCGCCGGGCTCAGCGCAGCGCGCTCCAGCGCCGGGGGCGGACCCAGGGTCTGGGTCAGGGCGAGATGGGCGTGCACCGCCTTCCACAGCCGCTTGAGGAAGCGCGAGGCGCCCTCGACGCCGGCCTCGTTCCACTCCAGCGAGGCCTCCGGCGGGGCGGCGAACATCGAGAACAGGCGCACGGTGTCGGCGCCGTAGCGGTCGATCAGGGTCTGCGGATCGACCCCGTTGTTCTTCGACTTGCTCATCTTCTCGGTGCCGCCGATGTGCACCTCCCCGCCGTCGCCGAGATGGCGGGCGCGCTGCACCTGGCCGCGCTCGTCGTGCTCCAGCGTCACCTCGGCCGGGTTGATCCACTGCTTCTTGCCGTCGGCGCCGAGGCGATAGAAGGTGGGCGCCACCACCATGCCCTGGGTCAGCAGGTTGAGCGCCGGCTCGTCGCCGGGCACGAAGCCCTCGTCGCGCATCAGCTTGTGGAAGAAGCGGAAGTACAACAGGTGCAGGATGGCGTGCTCGACCCCGCCGATGTACTGGTTGACCGGCAGCCAGTGACGGGCGCGCTCGTCGACCAGGGTCTGGGCGCCGGGCGAGCAGTAGCGGGCGTAGTACCAGCTCGATTCGAAGAAGGTGTCGAAGGTATCGGTCTCGCGCTCGGCCGGGCCGCCGCACTGCGGGCAGCGGGTCTGGCGCCAGGCCGGGTCGGCCTTGATCGGCGACTGCACGCCGGTGAAGGCGACCTCCTCCGGCAGCACCACCGGCAGCTGGTCCTCGGGTACCGGCACCGCCTCGCAGCGCGGGCAGTAGATCACCGGAATCGGGCAGCCCCAGTAGCGCTGGCGGCTCACGCCCCAGTCGCGCAGGCGGTAGTTGATCTTGCGGCGGCCGCGGCCTTCCGCCTCGAAGCGCCGGGCGAGGTGATCGAAGGCGGCGCGGTAGTCGAGTCCGTCGAGCTCGCCGGAGTTCACCAGGCGCATTTGCGGATGGAGCTTGTCGGCGTAGGCGTCCTGCCAGCGGCCGGGGTCGTAGTCCAGCCCGGGGAGGGCGACCACCTGGCGGATCGGCAGACCGTACTTGAGGGCGAAGGCGTGATCGCGCTCGTCATGGCCGGGCACCGCCATCACCGCGCCGGTGCCATAGCCCATCAGCACGAAGTTGGCCGCCCATACCGGCACCCGCTCGCCGGAGAGCGGATGGATGGCGTCGATGCCCAGGGGCATGCCGCGCTTTTCCATGGTCTCCATCTCGGCCTCGGCCACGCCGGAGCGCACCGCTTCCTGGAGGAAGGCGGCCAGCGCCGGGTTGCCGGCCGCGGCCTGCTGGGCCAGCGGGTGCTCGGCGGCCACCGCGAGATAGGTCACGCCCATCAGGGTGTCCGGGCGCGTGGTGTAGACGGTGAGCGGCGCCTGCCCCGGCACCTCGAAGCGGAACTCCAGCCCCTCCGAGCGGCCGATCCAGTTGCGCTGCATGGTCTTGACCGAGTCCGGCCAGCCCGGCAGCTGGTCGAGGCCGTCGAGCAGCTCCTGGGCATAGGCGGTGATCCGCACGAACCACTGCGGAATCTCCTTGCGTTCCACCAGGGCGCCGCTGCGCCAGCCACGGCCGTCGATGACCTGCTCGTTGGCGAGCACGGTCTGGTCCACCGGGTCCCAGTTCACCACGCTGTTCCTGCGATAGACCAGGCCCTTCTTCATCAGCCGGGTGAACAGCAGCTGCTCCCAGCGGTAGTACGCCGGGGTGCAGGTGACCACCTGGCGCGACCAGTCATAGCCGAAGCCCAGCCGGTTGAGCTGGCCGCGCATGTACTCGGCGTTGGCATAGGTCCAGGCCGCCGGGGCCACGCCGTTGGCGATGGCCGCGTTCTCCGCCGGCAGGCCGAAGGCATCGAAGCCCATCGGCTGCAGCACATTCTTGCCGAGCATGCGCTGGTAGCGGGCGATCACATCGCCCAGCGTGTAGTTGCGCACATGCCCCATGTGCAGCTTGCCGCTGGGGTAGGGGAACATCGACAGGCAGTAGAAGGTCTCGCGCCCGGGTGTTTCGCTCACCTCGTAGCTGCGATGGGTCTGCCAGAACTGCTGGGCCGCGGCTTCCACCGCGGCGGGGTCGTAAGTCTCTTGCATGCTCGGGGCGCGCGGACCGCGCCGGGTGGGATTTCAGGGCGCGCCAGCATGCCCGGCGCGGCCCTCGCCGTCGAGACGCGCTCAGCCGCGCTGCAGATCGCGCCAGAGCCCGCGCCACAGCTCGCGGCGCACCCGATGGTCGCGGGCCAGACGCCGGCGCGACTCCGGCAGCAGATCGAGCTGATCCCGCAGCAGCTCGCCGGCGTCGCGGGCGCGGCGGGCGACCGCCAGCCGCTCGCCCAGCTCGAGCCGGTGGGCGTTGGCGGCCTCGATCTCGTGCAGCAGCATCAGCACCAATCCGCCCAGGGTGCGGTCGACCAGGCGGTCGGCCCGGCTCAGCGGCGCGGCGTTGGCAACGGCAGACATCGGAACCTCCTCAACGAAAAAGGCCGGAGCGTGTCCGCTCCGGCCCGGGTACGGCTGGCCACCGGCGGCCGCGCGGACGGGCGGCCGGGGTGGCGGTGCGAAGGCTTCAGGCCGCCTTCTTGGCGCTGGCCTTCTTGGCGGTCTTCTTGGCCGGGGCGGCGGCCGGAACCACCTCGACGGTGACGCCGGTGAACTTGGCGCTCACCTCTTCGAAGCCCTTGCGCACCACCTGCACGACCTGCTCACCGGTCTTGGTGACGGTGGCCACGGTGTCGTTGTAGGCGGAGATCACGCGCTCGCGGCCGGCCGGCAGATACTCGATCGGGGCGGCGGCGACGGCCTTCAGACCATCGGTCTTGGCCTTCTCGAAGCTGGTCTGGACGGCGGCGAAGAGATCCTTGCCGGCGTCGATCTGGGTCTTGACCACGGTCTGCACGCCATCGACGAGCACGGTGGTGGTCTGCTTGAGGGCGTCCAGCGACACGGTGGCGATCTCCTGGCCCTTGGCCACGATCGGCTCCACGCGGGTCTTGACGTCGGCGACGAGGGTTTCAACGTTCATGCACAGCTCCAGCGGATGGAAGGGAAATCGGGCTGGGTGCACGCAGGGGCGTGACCCGGTGATTGCTGCATTGCAACAATCGACGCCGCCACTCTATTGGTGCGTTGCAACAAAGTCAAGCCGGGTGGGCTGGCTGGGTCGGAACAGCGCCCGCTGCTAAGGTTTGGCCATGGAAACGCCCTGGCTGGAACGGCTGCGCAGCCGCCTGTGGGAGGAACGCGAGGCGCTCGGCCGTCACGAGGCGCGGCTGATCGCCCTCGGCCGTCATCTGTGGGCGCTGGGCCGCGATCTGCTGGCCGGCGAGCTGTCGCTGCGGGCGATGAGCCTGGTCTACACCACCCTGCTCTCGGTGGTGCCCTTCCTGGCCCTGGGCTTCTCCGTGCTCAAGGCGCTGGGCGTGCACAACTCGCTGGAGCCGCTGCTGCTGGAGCTGCTGCGCCCGCTCGGTGCGCAGGCGGCGGCGCTCAGCGCCAATGTGATCGGCTTCGTCGAGCGCATCCAGGTCGGGGTGCTCGGCTCGCTGGGCGTGGCCCTGCTGTTCTACACCGCGATCTCGCTGATCCAGAAGGTGGAGGCGAGCTTCAACCAGATCTGGCGGATCCCCCGGCCACGGCCGCTGGCGCAGCGGGTGGGCGAGTACTTCGGCGTGCTGATGGTCGGGCCGGTGGTGGTGTTCGCCGCCCTGGGCCTGACCGCGAGCCTGCTCAACAGCGCGGTGATGCTGACCATCGCCAGCTTCGAGCCGCTGGGCTTTCTGATCTTTCTGCTGACCCGGCTGATCCCCTACGCGCTGATCATCGGCCTGTTCACCTTCCTCTATGCCTACATGCCCAATGCGCGGGTCAGCCTGCGCGCGGCCGGCTGGGGCGGGCTGTGCGCCGGCCTGCTCTGGCAGAGCTCGAGCCTGCTGTTCGCCTCGTTCGTGGCCGGGGCCACCAACTACAACGCCATCTACTCGGGCTTTGCCATCCTGATCTTCCTGCTGATCTGGCTGTATCTGGGCTGGCTGATCCTGCTGATCGGCTGCCAGATCGCCTTCTATGTGCAGCATCCGGCCCATCTGCGCGGCGGCGAGGCGCTGCCCGCCGGCTCGCGCCGGCGCGAGCTGCTGGGCCTGGCCCTGATGCACGAGGTGACCCGCCGCTTCCTCGCCGGGGCCCCGGCGCTGGCGGCCGAGGACCATGCCCGCGCGCTCGGCGCCGCACCCGGGGATCTGGCGCCGGTGGTCGACACCCTGCTGCGCGCCGGCCTGCTGGCGGAGGCCGCCGGCAGCCGGCCCGGGCTGATCCTGGCGCGCGATCCGGCCGGCCTGAGCCTCGCCGATCTGTGGCTGGCCCTGCGTGGCGAGAGCGTGCCGCCCAACGGCCGCGAGGACCGCGCCGCGCGTCAGCTGCTGGCCCGCGCCGAGTCGGCCTTCGTCGAGGCCGCGCGCGGCCAGACCCTGCGCGACTGGCTGCAGACCGCGGACCGCGCGGGCGCCTATGATCCGGCCACCCCTGCTGCCGAGTCGCCCCGATGAGTGTCGAAGCCGCCCCCTGGATCGGTGAATACCCGCTGGGCGTGCCGCCGCGCGTCGACCCCCTCTACCCCTCGCTGGCCGGGCTGATCGAACAGGCCTGCGAGCGCTACCGCAACCGCTGCGCCTATACCGCGCTGGGCGTGGATCTGGGCTACGACGAGCTGGACCGGCTCAGCCAGGATTTCGCCAGCTATCTGCAGAATGTGCTCGGCCTCGAACGCGGCGACCGGGTGGCGATCATGCTGCCCAACCTGCTGCAGTACCCGGTGGTGCTGTGCGCGGTGCTGCGGGCCGGCCTGGTGGTGGTCAATGTCAACCCGCTCTACACCCCGCGCGAGCTGGAACACCAGCTGCGGGACAGCGGCGCACGCGCCATCGTCATCCTCGAGAACTTCTGCTCGGTGCTGCAGGAGGTGGTGGAGCGCACCGCGCTCGAGCAGGTGATCACCACCCAGGTGGGCGATCTCGCCCCCTTCCCGCGCTCGCTGCTGATCAATCTCGCGGTCAAGCGCCTGAAGAAGCAGGTGCCGCCGTGGAAGATCGAAGGCAGCCTGCCGCTGCGCACGGCACTGGCCCGCGGCAAGGCCCAGCCCTATCACCGGGTGGCGGTGGAGGCCGGCGACACCGCCTTCCTGCAGTACACCGGCGGCACCACCGGGCTGTCCAAGGGCGCCCAGCTCACCCACGGCAACATCGTCGCCAATCTCAGCCAGATGCTGGCCTGGCTGCGCCCGGCGCTGGGCAGCGGCGGGCCCGACGAGCCGCAGGAGCTGATCGTCACCGCGCTGCCGCTCTACCATGTGTTCGCCCTCACCGTGAACGGCTTCGTCTTCCTCGCCCTGGGCGCGCGCAATCTGCTGATCCCCAATCCGCGCGATCTGCCGGCGCTGGTGCGCGAGCTGCGCGAGTACCCCTTCACCGCCTTCACCGGGGTCAACACGCTGTTCAACGGCCTGCTCAACACCCCGGGTTTCGCCGAGCTCGATTTCTCCTCGCTGAAGTTCACCGTCGGCGGGGGTGCCGCCGTGCTGCAGGCCACCGCCGAGCGCTGGAAGGCGGTCACCGGGGTGCCGATCACCGAGGGCTATGGCCTCACCGAGACCTCGCCGGGGGTCTGCTTCGCGCCGCTCGACAAGCCGGACTGGAACGGCACCATCGGCGTGCCCCTGCCCTCCACCGATGTGCGCCTGCGCGACGAGGCCAACCGCGAGGTGGCCGACGGTGACCCCGGCGAGCTGTGCGTGAAGGGCCCGCAGGTGATGGTCGGCTACTGGCGCCAGCCGGAGGAGACCGCCAAGGTGTTCACCGCCGATGGCTATCTGCGCACCGGGGATATCGCCACCCGCGATGCGCGCGGCTACTTCCGCATCGTCGATCGCAAGAAGGACATGATCCTGGTGTCCGGCTTCAATGTGTTTCCCAACGAGATCGAGGCGGTGGCGGCCCTGCATCCGGGCGTGCTGGAGTGCGCCTGCATCGGCGTGCCCGATGCCAAGACCGGCGAGGCGGTCAAGCTGGTGGCGGTGAAGAAGGACCCGGCGCTGACCGTCGAGGCCCTGCGCGAGCACTGCCGGGCCCAGCTCACCGCCTACAAGGTGCCGAAGCTGATCGAGTTCCGCGACACCCTGCCCAAGTCCAACATCGGCAAGATCCTGCGCCGCGAGCTGCGCTGAAGCCGGGCGCGGGCGCCGGGCTAGAGCGTCACCACTTTTGCCTGCTGCAGCTTGTAGACCACGCCGAAGGTCGATTCCGGCACCAGCTCCAGGCGGCCTTCGATCACCAGCGGCTCGAAGCTGCCGGGAATCGCCTGCTCGCTGAACACCTCCACCACCGTGCTGGGGCCGCCGGGCATGTGGAAGTAGCAGCTGGGAGGATTGGCCGAGAGCAGGAAGTGGCGCTGCTCGGGGGTGGCATCCAGCGGCAGCATGAAGCCGGCGATCTTCACCGTCTTGCCGCCGAGGGTCTGCAGCGGTGCCGGGAAGCTCGCGCGCACGGTGTTCTGGTCGATGGTCAGATCGGCCTGCATCAGCAGGTCCCAGGAGGTCAGCCCCTTGGCCTCGGCCTGCTTGATCCATTCCAGCTGCTGGTTGGGCTTGACATTGAGCACGAAGCGCTGGGTCAGCCCGGCGGCTTCGACGATCACGCTCTCGCGGCCCTGGTTGGCGGCGAGCAGCTGGAACTCGAGATAGCCATCGGCGTCGGTGGCCTCGGCGCCGCGGATCACCTTGGTCTGGCCGCTGGCGCGGATCGCCACCGGGCGCTGGGCAAGCGGGCTGCCGGCCTCGGTCTCCAGCGACACGCCGAGATAGACCAGATCCTTCTGGTAGGCATCCACCACCAGCTCGCCGTTCTCCTCCACCCCGCCCTCGCTGAGCACCCGCAGCATCGGCGGGCTGTTGTCGGGCGCCGCGGGTGGGGTGTCCGCCGCCGCCGGCGCCAGCTCCGATGCTGGCGCGGCCGCATAGGGCGTGCCGCTCAGATCACCGGGTGCCGCCGCCGGCGGGCGGGCGGGGTCCGGCGGCGCGGGCTCGCCGCCGCAGGCGCTCAGCAGCAGGGTCAGGCACAGCAGGCAGCGGGCGGCAGTCATCAGCGTCTCGACAGGGTATCGGCCACCGGCAGGCGGTAGGCACGCAGGGCGGGCAGGATCACCGCCAGCGCGGCGATCAGCTGCACCAGCAGCAGCAGGTGGATTTCGGCGCCAAGCGGCGCCGCCGGCTCGATCGCCCCGCGGCTCTGCAGCGCGAGCAGGGCCAGGGTGCCATGACTGAGCAGCAGGCCGAGCAGGCCGCCGGCCAGCGCCAGGATCTGCGCCTCGAACAGCAGCAGACCGGCCAGCTCGGCGCGGCTGGCGCCCATCGCCCGCAGCAGGGCGAGATCGTACTGGCGCGCCTCCAGGGCGCGATACAGGGTGACGAACACCCCGAGGGCGGCGACCGCCAGCAGCAGGCCGGCCAGGGCCTGCAGCAGCTCCACGCCGACGCCCACCAGCGCCCGCAGGCGGGTCAGTTCGAAGGCCGGCGAGGCGGCCTGCAGGCTCGACTCGCGCTGGATGGTCTGCGGCAGGCTGGCCGCCGCCAGCGGGGTGGCGTAGCGGATCAGCAGGGCGGTGATCTCGCGGGCGGCATCCGGAGCGCGGGGATCGGCCGCCGGCCCGCCGTGCAGCAGCCAGACGCTGGCGAGATCGGTGAGGATCAGGCGGTCGAGGCTGCCCAGCCCCGCAGGCAGCCGCCCGACCACCGTGTACTGGCCCTGGTCATGGGCCTCGCCGCCGCTGAGCCCGTGGGCACCGGCGAAGCGTGCGCCCACCGCCAGCGGCACGCTGGCACCCACCACCGCCTCCAGCGGCGCCCGCCAGAGCCGGCCCTCGCCGACGGTGGCGCCGGACAGCCGCAGATAGGCCGGCGTGGTGCCGACGATGCGATGGCCGGCCCAGCTATCGCCCAGCGACAGCGGAATCGCCTCGGCCACCATCGGGTGCGCGCCCCAGCGGCGCGCTTCGGAGAGGCGGATGTTTCCGGTCGGCACATCGAGGTGGTAGAGCGAGGACAGCACCAGCTGCAGCGGGCTGCCCTTGGCGCCGAGCACCAGATCGACCCCGCGCGCCTCGCGGGTCAGGCGCTGCTCGAACTGCGTGCGGAGCTGCAGCAGAAAGGCGGCCAGCGCCACCCCCAGCGCCAGCAGCAGCAGATTGAGCAGCTGGCCGAGACGATCGTGGGCGAGCTGGGCGAGCGCCAGGCGCAGCAGGCTCATGCGGCCACCGCCGGCAGCTGCCAGTGGCGCGCCACCCAGGGCCGCAGCCGCGCATCGTGGGTGACGATCAGCAGCGCCGCGCCCTGGGCGCTGGCCTGCTCCAGCAGCAGCCGCGCCACCGCCTCGGCGGCGGCGTCATCCAGGGCCGCGGTCGGTTCGTCGGCGAGGATCAGGCCCGGCGCATGGACCAGGGCACGGGCGATCGCCACCCGCTGGGCCTGGCCGAGGCTGAGCTGATGCGGGCGCCGGCCGGCCAGCGCCTCGATGCCCAGCACCGCCAGCAGCTGGTGGATCCGCGCGGGATCGGCGGGCCGCCCGGCCAGCCGGCGCGCCAGGGCCAGATTGCCGGCCACATCGAGTGCCGGGATCAGGTGCAGCCGCTGGAACACCAGGCCCACCCGGGCACCGCGCAGGCGATCGCGCGCAGCCTCGGCGAGGGCCGAGAGCGGCTGCCCGTCCAGCCAGACCTCGCCGCGGGTCGGCGCCAGCAGCCCGGCGGCCAGCTGCAGCAGGGTGGACTTGCCCGAACCGGACGGACCCAGCAGCAGGGCGGTCTCGCCCCGCGCCAGCGCGGCATCGGCAAAGCGCAGCCGCGGACCGCCGGGATGCTGCTGCTCCAGACCTTCAAACCTCAGCACGGCGACCTTCTCGGAAAGGGGTCGCGAAGGGACCGTCGCCAGGCGCCGGGGTTCAGTCGCGGCGTTCCGGCAGGGTCACGCTCATCGCCAGCACATCCTCGCCTTCCTCGCGCTGCAGCTTGACATCCACCGCCTCGTCGCTGACCTGGACATACTTGCGCACCACCGCCAGCAGCTCCTCGCGCAGGCGCGGCAGCCACTCCGGTCCGTTGGCGCGGCCGGCGCGCTGGTGGCTGACCACCAGCAGCAGCCGCTCCTTGGCCTGGGCGGCGCTGGCCTTCTGCTCGCCACGGAAGAACTTCATCCAGTCCATCGCCATGGCCTAGCCTCCGAACAGCTTGCTGAGCAGGCCTTCCTTCTTGGCGGTGAGGAAGCGCTGCGGCCGCTCCTCGCCGAGGAAGCGCGCCACCACATCGTCGTAGGCCTGGCCGGCATCGCTGGTCTTGTCCAGGATCACCGGGGTGCCGGCGTTGGAGGAGGTGAGCACGCCGGCCGATTCCGGGATCACCCCGAGCAGGGGGATGGCGAGGATCTCCTTCACATCATCCACCGAGAGCATCTCGCCCTTGGCGACCCGCGCCGGGTTGTAGCGGGTCAGCACCAGATGCTCCTTCACCCGTCCCTCGCCGGCCTCGACCTTGCGGGTCTTGCTGGCCAGCAGGCCGAGCACGCGGTCGGAGTCACGCACGCTGGAGACTTCCGGGTTGGTCACCACCAGCGCCTCGTCGGCGAAGTACATGGCGAGATGGGCGCCGCGCTCGATGCCGGCCGGGGAGTCGCAGACGATGTAATCGAACCCCTCGGCGGCGAGGTCCTTGAGCACCTTCTCCACGCCGTCCTGGGTCAGGGCGTCCTTGTCGCGGGTCTGGCTGGCCGCCAGCACATGCAGGTTCTCGTGGTTCTTGTCGCGGATCAGGGCCTGGCGCAGATTGGCCTCGCCGTGGATCACATTGACGAAGTCGAACACCACGCGGCGCTCGCAGCCCATGATCAGATCGAGGTTGCGCAGGCCGACATCGAAGTCGATCACCACCGTCTTCTTGCCGCGCATCGCCAGCCCCGTGGCGAAGGAGGCGCTGGTCGTGGTCTTGCCCACGCCGCCCTTGCCGGAAGTCACCACCACGATCTTTGTCACCGTTACCCCCTGTCCTGAATGGTTGCGGACTGGCTCACCAGTCCAGCTTGTCGATCATCAGCTTGCCGTGGGCGATCAGCGCCTGCGCCGGCTTGCCGCGCAGCTCCCCCTGGATCTGCTCGGCCACCGCATACACCCCGGCCACCGCCAGCAGCTCGGCTTCCATGCGCTTGCAGAAGACCCGGGCGCTCTCATCGCCGCGCGCCCCGGCGATGGCACGGCCGGCCAGCCGCGCATAGACATGCACGCAGCCATCGGCGATCACCTCGGCGCCGGCGCTCACCGCCGCCAGCAGGATCAGATCCGAGCCCTCGGCGTAGATCTGCTGTCCGCTGCGCACCGGCTCGGTGACGATGCGGGTGCGCCGTGCCGGAGCCGGCGCGGGCGCCGGGGTCGGTGCAGCGGGCGCGGCCGGCGCCGGGGCTGGCCCCGGCTTCGCCGCCGCCTCGGACAGCACATCGGCCGGAATCAGCGGCAGCCCGGCCTGGGCGGCGGGGCCGTCGAGTGCGCCTTCGATGGCCGCCAGCGGGCGGATGCCGTGGCCCCGCAGGGCGCGCAGCAGGGGGCCGAGATCCAGGGCCTGCTCGGCCTCGATCAGCACCGGCAGGCCCTGGGCGGCCGGGCCCAGCTGGCGGGCCAGATTGGCGACCTGGGCCTCGATCAGACCGGCATCGTCCTCGAGGACGCGGATCCGGGTGATCGACAGCAGGCGGCCCTTGATCTCCAGGGCAGGCTTGGCTTTGGCCATGAGGGGTGGGCTGGGTTTTGCCCAGTGTACCCAGCGCCGGGCGGTGGGGCAGGCGAACCGGGGTGCGGAGCCGCCCGGCGGCGGGGAAAAGACCCCGGGCCACGCCTCGTAGCTCAGGCCTCACGCCTCACCCCCTGCAAAGAATGGCCTAGGTTTTGCTGCGGCTTTGCGCTAGCGTTGATCCATAACCAACAAGCTCCGCCCCCGCATGGCGATCGACTGGCGGCAGTACCGCTGCGACTCCTTCTACGACGAGCTGTTCGCCGCACCCGGCCAGCCCCGTGCCAGCGCCCGCATGCTGGCGGACTACCTCGATGACCTCAGCCCGGTGGAACTGGGCGAGCGTCGTCTGGCGGCGGAGCTGGCGATCAAGGTGATGGGGATCAGCTTCACCGTCTACAGCGAGGGCCGCAATGTCGATCGCGCCTGGCCCTTCGACCTGATTCCGCGAATCATCCCGAAGCGCGAGTGGGAGCGCACCGAGGCCGGCCTCAAGCAGCGCGCCGCCGCGCTCAACCATTTCATCCAGGACATCTACAACGAGCGGCGCATCATCCGCGACAAGGTCTTTCCCGAAGCCCTGCTCGCCGATTCGGTGAACTTCCGCCCGCAGTGCGTCGGGGTCAAGCCCAAGAACGGCGTGTGGTCGCACATCTGCGGCTCGGACCTGGTGCGCGACCGCGACGGCACGCTCTATGTGCTGGAGGACAATCTGCGGGTGCCCAGCGGGGTCTCCTACATGGTGGAGAACCGGCTGGTGATGAAGCGGGTGTTCCCGGAGCTGTTCGAGAACACCACCATCCTGCCGGTGGACGACTACCCGGCCCAGCTCTACGACACCCTGGTCGGACTCTCGCCGCGGCCGCTGGATGCGCCCAACATCGTCCTGCTCACCCCGGGCATCTACAACAGCGCCTATTTCGAGCACGCCTGGCTGGCCCAGCAGATGGGCATCGAGCTGGTCGAGGGCAGCGATCTGTTCGTGGCCGATGACGACTGCTGCTACATGCGCACCATCTACGGGCCGAAGCGGGTGGATGTGATCTACCGCCGCATCGATGACCTGTTCCTCGACCCGGAGGTGTTCAACCCGGACTCGGTGCTGGGCGTGAAGGGCCTGATGCGCAGCTGGATCCAGGGCCGGGTGGGCCTGGCCAACGCACCGGGCGCTGGCGTGGCCGATGACAAGGTGGTCTATGCCTTCGTCCCGGCGATGATCAAGTACTACCTCGGCGAGGACGCCATCCTGCCCAATGTGCCGAGCTATCTGTGCATGGATGAGCGCCAGCGCGAGCATGTGCTGGCCAACCTCGACCAGCTGGTGGTCAAGCCGGCCAACGAGTCCGGCGGCTACGGCATGCTGATCGGCCCGCGGGCCAGCCGCGAGGAGCGCGAGGCCTTCCGTGCGCGCATCCTCGCCAACCCGCGCAACTACATGGCGCAGCCGACGCTGAGCCTGTCCACCGCCCCCACCCTGATGGAGGACGGCACGGTGGAGCCGCGCCATCTCGATCTGCGCCCCTTCATCCTCTCCCGAGGCGACAACCGCGACCGCGCCAGCACCTATGTCACCACCGGCGGGCTGACCCGGGTGGCGATGGTGCGCGGCTCGCTGGTGGTGAATTCCTCCCAGGGCGGCGGCGCCAAGGACACCTGGGTGGTGGATCTCGATGACGGCGGTGCGTCCGCCGGAGGCGCCTGATGCTCTCCCGGGTTGCCGACAACCTCTACTGGTTCGGCCGCTATCTGCAGCGCGCCGAGAACACCGCGCGGCTGGTCAATGTCCACGCCAATCTGCTGCTCGACCTGCCGCGGCCGCTGTCGCTGGGCTGGGGTCCGCTGGTGGAGATCGTCGGCGCCGATCCGCTCTACCACCAGCACTATCCGGCCTATGACGAGGCGAGCGTGGTGCGCTTCCTGATGCTGGATGCGCGCAACCCGGGCTCGATCCTGTCCTCGCTGCACACCGCGCGCGAGATCCTGCGCACGGTGCGCGACAGCGCCCCGCGCGAGGTCTGGGAGCGGCTCAACGACCTGCACTGGTTCGTCCAGGAGCACGGCGAGCGCGCCATCACCCGCAGCAGCCGCCAGCAGTTCCTGCAGCGGGTGATCGACGGCACGATGCTGGTCTACGGCGTGCTGACCTCCAACATGAGCCGCGATGTCGGCTTCCAGTTCCTGCGCATCGGCACCAATCTCGAGCAGGCGGACATGACCACCCGCATCCTCGATGTGCGCAGCACCTCGCTGATCGAGGCCAACACCCGGGTCGATCTCGCGCCGTTCCAGAACATCCAGTGGATGAGCGTGCTGCGCAGCCTCACCGCCTATCAGATGTACCGCCGCCATGTGCGCCAGCGGGTCACCGGCTCGCATGTGCTGCGCTTCCTGCTGCAGAACCGCGAGTTTCCGCGCAGCGTCACCTTCTGCCTCGGCATGATCGGCTCCACCCTGCCCCATCTGCCGCAGCACCGCAGCGTCGAGCGCACGCTGTGGCGGGTGCGCGCCTATGTGGCCGACGCCAACATCGACAAGCTGCTCGAAGCCGGGCTGCATCAGCTGATCGACGACATCCAGATCAGCCTCAACGAGCTGCACGAGGCGCTCAGCCAGGCCTACTTCCGGGTCTGAGCGCGAGCGCGGTCCGGCCCGCCACGGCGCGGCGCTGTCCTCTCGCTGTGTCAGCGGAGGGCGTGCTTATTTGCCTATTTCACCTTCAGTGTTATAGGTTTCATCACATCGCTGTCTTGAAGCGGCCACGAACTCCGGGCACAGTCCGGAGGCTTTCAACGACTTGGCTGGGAATGCTCAGCCCTTTTCTGACGAGGACCCTGCAACACCCCGACCGGGCAGCCCATGATTCCCTCGATCCTCAAGCTCGATGCCGGCGGTCAGCCGGTGGCCTGGATCCGCTGGCAGACCGCGGCGACGCTCTACGCGCGCCGTCGGGTGTGCTGGGAGGCGGGTGCGGAGCGCTTCGAGGTGCAGGGCGGGCTGAGCAGCCTCACCGGAGAGCGCTCGCGGCTGGCGATCGGCTCGATCATCGCGGTGGCCGACCGTTCGCGGCGCTACGCGGGTGGGGCGCCGATGCTCACCAACCGCACCCTGTTCCAGCGCGACCGCAATCTCTGCCTGTACTGCGGTCTGCAGTTCAACCCCAATGAGCTGACCCGCGACCATGTGCTGCCGGCCTCGCGCGGCGGTGAAAGCGTGTGGGAGAACTGCGTGACCGCCTGCGAGCGCTGCAACCACCGCAAGGCCGACCGCACGCCCGAGGAGGCCAACATGAAGCTGCTGGCCGTGCCCTACACGCCGAATCTGGCCGAGTACCTGATCCTCTCCAACCGCCGCATCCTCGCCGACCAGATGCAGTTCCTGCTCTCCTACGCGGGACGCAAGGCGCGGCTGCGCTACGGCTGAACGGCGGCGCCCGCCGCCGCACGGTCCTCTCCAAGCGCCGCATCCTCGCCGACCAGATGCCGTGCCTGCTCTCCTGCGCGGGACGCAAGGCGCGGCTGCGCTACGGCTGAACGGCGGCGCCCGCCGCCATCGCCAGAGCCATCGCCAACCCCCACCGCGGCCCGGGGCCGCGGTGGGGGCGAGGGCTTACTTCAGACCGCGCCGCTCCAGCAGCGGCTCGATGCTCGGCTCGCGGCCGCGGAAGCTCTTGAACAGCGTCATCGCATCGACGCTGCCGCCGCGCGAGAGCAGACGCTCGCGGAACCACTGGCCGTTGGGACGGGTGAAGCCGCCGTTCTCCTTGAACCACTGCACCGACTCGGCGTCCAGCACCTCGCTCCAGATGTAGGCGTAGTACCCGGCCGAGTAGCCGCCGGCGAAGATGTGCGAGAAGTAGGTGCTGCGATAGCGCGGCGGCACCAGGGCGTAGTCCACGCCGGCCTTCTTCAGCGCGGCCGCCTCGAAGGCCAGCGCATCCTCGATCACCGTGCCCGGGGCGATCTGGTGCCAGGCCTGGTCCAGCAGGGCCGCGGCCAGATACTCGGTGGTGGCGAAGCCCTGGTTGAACTGGTCAGCCGCCAGCACCTTGTCGACCAGCGCCTGCGGCATCGGCGCGCCGGTCTGGTAGTGCTTGGCGTAGTTGGCCAGCACCTGCGGCCACAGCGTCCACATCTCGTGCACCTGCGAGGGGTACTCGACGAAATCCCGCGGCACGCTGGTGCCGGAGAACTGCGGGTAGCGCACATTGGAGAACAGGCCGTGCACCGCATGGCCGAACTCGTGGAACAGGGTGTTGGCCTCGTCGAAGGTCAGCAGCACCGGCTCGCCGGCAGGCGGCTTGGGGATGTTCAGGTGATTGCCCACCACCGGCTGGTTGCCGGTGAGCGCGGACTGGTCCACATAGCTGTTCATCCAGGCGCCGCCGCGCTTGCTCGGACGGGCGAAGGGATCGAACAGGAACAGACCCAGGGTGCGGCCATCGTCCTCGAAGACTTCGAACACCCGCACATCCGGGTGGTAGACGGGCAGGTCCGGACGCTCCTTGAAGCTCAGGCCGTAGAGGCCCTTGGCCATGAAGAAGGCGCCATCCACCAGCACCCGGTTGAGCTCGAAGTAGGGCCGCAGCTGGCTCTCGTCATAGGCATAGCGCTGGGCGCGCACCTTCTCGGCGTAGTAGGCCCAGTCCCAGGGCTGCAGGGTGGCGCCCTTGAGATCGCGCGAGAGCAGCTTCTGCATGTCCGCCGCCTCGCGCCGGGCATTGGCCACCGCCGCCGGCGCCAGCCGGGCCAGCAGGCTGTTGACCGCCTCCGGCGTGCGCGCGGTCTGATCCTCCAGGCCATAGGCGGCGTGGGTGGGATAGCCGAGCAGGGCGGCGCGCTGGGCCCGCAGCTGGGCGATCTCGATGATCAGCGCGCGGTTGTCGAACTCGCCGCCGCGGCTGCCGCGGCCGATCGAGGCCTCGTAGAGCCGCTGGCGCAGTGCGCGGTTCTTCAGGCTGGCCAGCGGCGGCTGGCCGCTGGTGTTCTGCAGCGCCAGCAGATAGCCGGTCTTGCCGGCGGCCTTGGCGGCTTCGGCCGCCGCCGCGATGGCGTTGTCGGAGAGCCCCTCCAGCTCGGCACGATCGCTCACCAGCACGGCCGAGGCGTTGACCTCCTTGAGCACGTTCTGCTGGAAGCGGGTGGTCAGCGTCGACAGCTTGAGATTGAGCGCCTTGAGCTGTTCCTTCTGCGCCGCATCCAGGCGGGCGCCGGCGCGCACGAAGTTCTCGTGGCTGCGCTCGACCAGCCGCAGCGTCTCGGCATCCAGACCCAGGCTGGCGCGCTGCTCATAGATCGCCTTGACCCGCGCGTAGAGCAGCGGATCCAGACCGATGCGATCGCCGTGGGCGGAGAGCAGCGGCGCCACCGTTGCCTGGATCTGCTCCAGCTCCGGGTTGGTGTGGGCGCCGGTGAGGTTGAAGAACACGCTCGCCACCCGGTCCAGCAGCGCGCCGCTCTTCTGCAGCGGGATCAGGGTGTTGTCCACCGTCGGCGCGGCGCTCTGGCCGGTGATGGCGGCGACTTCGCGCAGCTGCTCGGCCATCCCGGCCTCGAACGCCGGCAGGAAGTGCTCCGGGCGGATCTGGTCGAACGGCGGCAGCTGGTAGGGCAGCCGGCTGGGCTGGGCAAACGGATTGCCGGCCAGCGGATCACGGCTGGGTGCGGCGGTGGCCGCGGTCTCGGGCGCCGTGCCCGGGGTGGCGCAGGCAGCCGCCGACAGCGCGAGGCAGCAGCCCAGCGACAGGCGAAGAAGAGGCGTCATGGGATTCCCTTGTTGGTGAAGAACCGGCGGATGGTCCCGCCGGGGCGTTTCCTCGGATGCCTGGCGGCAGGCGAGGGTTTGGATCGACCTCAGCTGCGTTTGCCGAGTTCGCGGGCGTGATGGCGCAGATGATCGGCGATCACGCTCTGGATGAACCAGTAGCTGTGGTCATAACCGGCATGGCGGCGCAGCTGCAGGGTCTGCCCGCTGGCCGCGGCGGCCGCCTCGAGCGCCTCCGGCTGCAGCTCGCGTTCGAGAAAGGCATCGGCCAGGCCCTGGTCAACCAGCAGCGGCCCCGGATAGGGGCGACGGCGCATCAGCAGGCTGGCATCCCACTCGGCCCAGCGGCGGCGGTCCTCGCCCAGATAGCGGGTAAAGGCCTTCTGCCCCCAGGGCACCGCCACCGGGTTGGCGATCGGCGCCAGCGCCGAGACCGAGTGCCAGCGCGCCGGATCGCGCAGGGCGGTCACCAGCGCGCCATGGCCGCCCATGGAGTGGCCGAAGATGCCGCGCACATCGCGGCGCGCCGGGAAGTGCTGCTCGATCAGCGCCGGCAGCTCCTCGGCGATGTAGTGACCCATCCGGTAATGCGGCGCCCAGGGCGCCTCGGTGGCGTCGAGATAGAAGCCGGCGGCCAGGCCAAAGTCCCAGTGCTCGGCCTCGCCCGGCAGGTTCAGCCCGCGCGGGCTGGTGTCGCAGGCCACCAGCATCAGGCCGAGTTCTGCGGCGGTGCGCTGGGCCCCGGCCTTGATCAGGAAGGTCTCCTCGGTGCAGGTCAGCCCGGCCAGGAAGTAGAGCGCCGGCACCGGCCCATCGGCGGCCTGCGGCGGCAGGTAGAGGCCGAAGCGCATCTCGGTGCCGGTGCTCCCGCTGGCATGGCTGTAGAACGCCTGGGTGCCGCCGAAGCAGGCGTGCTGGCTGCGCAGGGTCGGCGCGTTCATGCGGACATCCGGTGGAGCGGGAGCCCGGAGTGTAGGCCGCCACGCCGCGCGCAGGGCGCCAATGCCGGCGCTAGGCTGTTGGACCGATCCCCACCGGCGTCCCGATGCGCTGGCCTGCCTGCTGCCTCGTTCTCCTTGTCCTGCTGCTGGCCGGCTGCGGTGGGCCCTCGCGCGGGCCCGATCCGCAGGTGGTGGCGGCGCTGGCGCGCGGGGTCAACCTGGCGCTGTGGCCGCCGGATGGCCCGGTGGACGCGGTCCATGCCAGCCACTTCGTCACCGACGCGGCGGATCTCGCGCGGATCCGCGCGCTCGGCCTGCGCCATGTGCGGGTCAGCCTCGATCCGCGCTGGCTCGCCGATGCCCAGCTGCGCCCGCGCGAGGTCCGCGTCCAGCGCCTGCAGCAGGAGCTGGCGCGGGTGCGCGCCAGCGGCCTGTTCATCGTGCTCGCGCTGCAGCCGGACAGTGCCTACAAGCAGCAGCTGGGCCGCGACGACGCCCTGCTCGCCGCCACCGCCCGGCTCTGGCAGGACATCGCCGGCCGGCTCGAGGACTTCGGTCCGCGCGAGATCGCCTACGAGCTGCTCAACGAGCCGGAGATCGAGGACCCGCGACGGGTCCACCAGCTGATGGAGACCCTGCGCCAGGCCCTGCGCGAGGTGCGCCCGCGCCACAGCCTGGTGGTGGCCGGGCCCGGCTACTCGGATCCCGAGCAGCTGCTGCGGCTGCCGGCCTTCGAGGACCCCAATCTGATCTACGGCTTCCACTTCTACGCGCCGAAGAACTTCACCCACCAGGGCGCGCCCTACGGCTGGCCGGTGTGGGCGCGCCTGCACGACCTGCCCTACCCCGCCAGCCCGGACGCGGTGGCGGCGCTGGCGGCCAGCGAGGCCGAGGAGCTGGCCGGGCATATCCGCTGGTATGGCGAGGAACGCTGGAACCGCGAGCGGCTGGCGGCCAGCCTCGCCCCGCTGCAGGCCTGGGCGCGCGAGCACGGGCGGGTGCTCTGGTGCAGCGAGTTCGGCGTCTATCGCTACGCGGTGCGGGCCGGACATCGCGAGGCCTGGCTCGCCGATGTGCGCGGCCTGCTGGAGGCCGCGGGCATCGGCTGGACCCACTGGGACTACGCCGGCTACTTCGGTCTGGTGCGCGGCGAACCGGGCGCCCGCCGGCTCGACGAAGGTGCGCTGCGCGCGCTCGGCCTGACGCCCTAGACCCGCACCCTGGACCCGCGCCGTCAACGCACGCCCGGGATCCGCGCCGTCAACCCGCGCCCCCGCCCCGCCTCAGGCGGTGGCCCCGCCGCAGGAGCTGCCGGCGCCGGCGGTGCAGGCCAGGCAATGGCTGCCGAAGCGGATCGGCCGCCCCAGCAGGCGCTCGCGGTCGGCGTTGTCCAGGCTCAGCGGCTGGCCCTGGGCATCCTCGGCCTGCAGGCCGATCTGCTGGTTGAAGTCGCAGTCGTAGAGCCGGCCGCGGTGATCCACCGAGATCAGGCGGCGGCACATCACGCCCTCGGCCGCAGCCGGGTTGAAGGCGGCCAGCAGCTTGTCCAGATAGGCCTCGTACTGGCCGGTCTTGCGCAGGTGCAGGGCGAAGCGGTGGATGGGGACATTGGTCAGCGCGTAGAGCCGGTTGAAGCGCAGGCCGTGGCGCTCGCCCAGCACCCGCCGGTAGTCGGCCTCCAGGCTCGCCTGGGCCGCCGGCAGATAGGGCCCCACCGGGTTGTAGACGAGGTTGAGCACGAGCCCGCTGGCGGGGTCGCCATAGCCCCGGGCATTGAGCCGGCGCAGCGCCTCCAGGCTCTTCTCGAACACCCCCTTGCCGCGCTGGGTATCGGTGAAGAAGGCCTCGTAATAGGGCAGCGAGCTGACCACCTCCACCGCCTGCTCGGCGAAGAAGGCGGGCAGATCGGCGAGGCTCTCGCCGGTCAGCGGATGGGGGTCGAGCTGCACGGTGAGGTTGTGGCGCACCATCACCTGCCGGCCCAGCGCCCGGGCGCCGCGGACCAGCTCGCGGAACTGCGGGTGGAGCTCGGGCGCACCGCCGGTGAGATCGAGGGTGCGGATGGCCGGGTCGCGCGCCAGCCAGTGCAGACAGGCGGCCACGCCCTCGGCGGAGAGCGCCTCGCGCCGCGCCGGCGAGGCATCGACATGGCAGTGCCGGCAGGCCTGGTTGCAGGTCAGGGTGAGATTCACCTGCAGGGTGTCCAGCCCCTGCACCGGCAGCTGCAGGCCGTGGCGGGCCAGCGTTGCCGCGAAGTCGTGACGCGCCGGGCCCGGGGCGTTCATCTCAGAGCACCAGCTGGTCGAGCTTGTTCTGCATCTGCACCGAGTGCACCAGGGTGATGCCGGCCTGCATCACCGCCGCCACATGCACCGCCTCCATCATCTGCTCGGGGCTGGCGCCCGCCTCCAGGCTGCCGGTGGTGTAGGCATCGATGCAGTAGGGGCATTTCTGCGCATGGGCGATGGCCAGGGCGATCAGCGCCTTCTCGCGCCGGGTCAGCGCGCCGTCCTGGCCGGTGACCGCGCCGTAGTACTGGAAGAACTGATCGGCCAGGGCCTTGCCGTGGCGGCCGATCTCGCCGAATTTCTGCAGGTCGTCGGCGTTGTAATAGGGATTCATGGCGGGTGGGCGGGCGGTGGGAAGGGGCGGACGGCCGGAGCCGGGACGATGCCGCCGGCGGGGTCCGGCCGGCAAGGGCCCTTACACTACGCGCCCGGTCTGCTGCTGGTTGCCATGTCCAAGCCCTCCACCGCCCCCAAAGTGGGCTTCGTCTCCCTCGGCTGCCCGAAGGCGCTGGTGGACTCCGAGCGCATCCTCACCCAGCTGCGCGCGGAGGGCTACGAGACCGTGCCCAGCTACGACGCTGCCGATGTGGTGATCGTCAACACCTGCGGCTTCATCGACTCGGCGGTCGAGGAGTCGCTGGAGGCGATCGGCGAGGCGATGGCGGAGAACGGCAAGGTGATCGTCACCGGCTGCCTCGGCACCGGGCCGAAAAGCCATGTGGTGAAGGAGAAGTTTCCGGATCTGCTGTCGATCTCCGGCCCGCAGAACTATGCGGCGGTGATGAGCGCGGTGCACCAGGCGCTGCCACCGCGCCACGATCCCTTCGTCGATCTGCTGCCCGCCCCGCGCGCCGCGGCCGACGACATCGGCGTGAAGCTCACGCCCAAGCACTACGCCTATCTGAAGATTTCCGAAGGCTGCAATCACAAGTGCAGCTTCTGCATCATCCCCTCGATGCGCGGCCGGCTGGTGTCACGGCCGGTGGACGAGGTGCTGCGCGAGGCCGAGAAGCTCGCCCGCGCCGGCGTCAAGGAACTGCTGGTGATCTCCCAGGACACCAGCGCCTACGGCGTGGACCTCCACTACGCCCCCGGGCGCTGGCGCGATCGCGACTACCGCAGCTCGATGCTCGAGCTCTGCCAGGGCCTCGGCGAGCTGGGCCTGTGGGTGCGCCTGCACTATGTCTATCCCTACCCGCATGTGGACGAGATCCTGCCGCTGATGGCCGAGGGCAAGGTGCTGCCCTATCTCGACATCCCCTTCCAGCACGGCAGCCCCTCGGTGCTCAAGCGCATGAAGCGCCCGGCCTTCGCCGAGGACACGCTGCGGCGGATCGAGCGCTGGCGCGCCATCTGCCCGGAGCTGACCCTGCGCAGCACCTTCATCGTCGGCTTCCCCGGCGAGACCGAGGCCGAGTTCCAGGAACTGATCGACTGGCTCAAGGCCGCCCGCATCGATCGCGCCGGCGCCTTCGCCTACTCGCCGGTGGAGGGCGCCCGCGCCAATGCACTGCCGGATCCGGTGGACGAGGCGGTCAAGCAGGCGCGGCTCAAGACCTTCATGCAGACCCAGGCGCGGATCAGCCGCGCCAAGCTCAAGAAGAAGATCGGCCAGACCCTCGAGGTGCTGGTGGACGAGATCGACGAGCAGGGCGTGGTCAGCGGCCGCTCCAAGGCCGATGCCCCGGAGATCGATGGCCGGGTCTATCTCTCCAGCGACCGCCCGCTGCGCCCGGGCCAGATCGTCCGCGCCCGGGTGATCCAGGCCGATGCCCATGACCTCAACGCGGATGTGCTCGATGAAGACGCTGGCTAGGCTGTTGACCCTGACGCTGCTGGCCGGCTGTGCCGGTCCCGCCCCGGTGCTGCGCTACAGCGCACCGGACGGGGTGTCCGACGAGTGGATGCAGCGCGATCTCGCCGCCTGCGTCGAGGAGGCCGGCATCGAGCGCCTCGCCGCCGACCGCGTGCGGCTGCAGCAGCAGTGCATGATGGATCGCGGCTACCGGCTGGAAGAGCTGACGCCGATCGACAGCGAGGCGGTCACCGGCCAGCCCTGAGCCGGCGGCTAGCCCAGCGCCCAGAACCACAGCGGCACGCTGGCGAAGCTGAGCAGAATCCCCAGCCCCACCACCAGGGTCACCAGCGGCGGATCGAGCCGGTGGCTGGCGGCGAGAATGCCGGCGGTGATCATCGGACCCTGGGCGGCCTGCAGCACGCCCACCGTCGCCGGCAGCCCGCCGGCGCTGCCGCTGGCCAGGGCCAGTGCCCACACCGCCAGCGGCGCCAGCAGCAGCTTCCAGGCGAGGCCCGTGGCCACCAGGCCAACCCGGCCGCGCAGCGCCCCGAGGCGGAACTGCAGGCCGACCACGAACAGGGCGATGGGCGTCAGCGTCTCGCCCAGCCGATGCAGCAGCTCGCTCACCGCCGGCGGCCAGCCGCCCAGCTGGCCGACCAGCAGGGCCAGCATCAGGGCCAGAAAGGGCGGGAAGCGCAGCACCCGCTGGGCGATGATGCCCGGGCTGAGGCGGTCGCCGGCATAGGCCGCGGCCAGCGCCACGCCCACCGTCGACAGACCGAGGAAGCTGCCCAGCTGATCGGCGATCAGCGCCGCGCCCAGCGCCTGCGGCCCGATCAGGGCCTGGATCATCGGCAGGCCGATGAAGGCGGTGTTGCCGAGCCCGCAGGTCAGCACCAGGGCCCCGGTGCTGGCGCGCGACCAGCCCAGGCGCCGGCCCAGGGCGCCGAGCAGCAGCGCCGATCCCAGCAGCACCACCCAGGGCGCGAGGGCGGCGAACACCAGGGCCCGATCGAAGCTCAGCGTCGGCACCCGTTCCAGCACCAGCGCCGGGAAGGCCACCCGCAGCAGCCAGGCGTTGAGCACGCCGAAGCTCTCCTCGGGCATCCAGCGCTGCCGGGCGAACAGGGCGCCGAGCAGCGGGCAGACGATCAGCAGCAGGAAGGCGGACATGCTCAGTCCAGACGGTGGCGACGCCGCTGCAGCGGCGCCAGCGGATGCCAGCTGAGCTGGCGGGCGAGGCCCGCCGCGCCGAGGCTGCGCGGCAGGCGGCGCCCCTCCCACCACCAGCGTGGCGCCGCCGCCCAGCCATCGCGCAGGCCACGCCAGGTGGCAGCGCGCAGCGCCGGTGGATCGCGCAGCAGACTGCGCAGACCGAGCAGCAGTGGCCAGGCCAGCGACAGCGGCCACAGCGCCAGCGGCAGGTCCCGCCACAGCAGCCAGATGCCATTGCGGGCACCGTGGTAGACCGCGAAGGCGCTGCGTCCACCGCCCTGGCTCACGCCGCCCAGATGGTGGCCGCGGGCGCTGGCGATCTGCCAGCAGCGCTGCCCGCGCAGGCGCGCGCGCAGGCACAGGTCCACATCCTCGAGATAGCAGAAGAAGCGCGGCTCGAATCCGCCCAGCGCCTCGAACAGCTCGCGGCGGATCAGCAGGGCCGCGCCGCAGACCGCGAAGGTCTCGTGATCCTCATCCGGCGCCTGCGCCCGCGGCGCCCCATGCAGCGCACGCCAGGCCGGCCCCCACACGCTCAGCGCATCGCCGACGCCATCCAGCCGGTCCGGCCGCTCGGCCTGGATCTGGGTCAGCCCGAACAGCGCCGCCTGCGGGTGCCGCGCCGCACCCTCGCGCCAGCGCGCCAGCGCGCCGGGCTCGAGCAGCAGATCCGGATTGAGGAAGGCGAGCCAGGGCGTGCGGGCGCCCGCCGCGCCGCGGTTGCAGCCGGCGGCAAAGCCGAGATTGCGGCCGGGCTGGAGCAGCTGCACCGCCGGCCAGCGGCCGGGGTCGAGCTCGCCGCTGTTGTCGACCACCACCACCTCGAGATCGTCCGCCGCCTGGGCGGCGAGCGCCTGCAGGGTGCGGTCGAGCCAGTCCGCGGCGCGGTAGTGGACGATCACCACCCGCAGCCCGGCGCCGGTCAAGCGTGCTCCACCAGGGCGAAGCAGCGCGGCTGCAGGATGCCGGCGGGGTCGCGCCGGCGCTTCTCGGCACGCAGGGCCTGCACCTCCTCCGCCGGCGTGCGGGCCTGCCACTGCGCCGCCCACTTGCTGCCGACGCCGTGCTCGGCGCTGAAGGTGCCGCCGTGGGCCTGGGTGAGATCGAACACCCGCTCGACCAGCTCGGCGGCCCGCGGACCGACCGGCTGGTCGCGGCTGCCGAGCAGATGCAGATGGGCGCCGCCCACCCCGGCATGGCCGAAGGCCACCAGCTCCACCCCGCGCGGGGCGAGATCGGCACGCAGGGCCTCGAGGTAGTCGCCGAAGCGGGCCAGCGGGGTGGCGGTATCAAAGCTCAGGCGACCGCCGCCGAGCGCGCGCATGCGGGCGTTGCTGGCCTCGGTGAGGCTGTGACGCAGCCGCTTGAGGGCCGCCAGCGGCGCATAGCCGATGGCGCTCTCCGCCAGCCCCTGCTCGAGCAGGAACTCGTAGAGCGCGGCGGCCAGCGCCTCGCCGGGCTGCTCGCCGCGCAGCTGCAGCAGCAGATGCCAGGGCGCCTGCGGCTGCTGGTGGGGCAGCCGCACCGCGCCGTTCAGGTGCGCCAGTCCCAGCGCCAGCGCGCCCTGGTGGAGAAACTCGAACTCCTCCACGCCCTCGCCAAAGCGCGCACGGGCGGCGGCCAGCAGGCGCATGGCGGCGGGCATGTCGGGCAGGGCCAGCAGCACCGCCTCGCGGCTGAGCGGTCGCGGATACAGGCGCAGGCGCAGGCGGGTGATCACCCCGAACACGCCCTGGGTGGTGAGCAGGCCCCGGGCCGGATCGAGGCGGGCGGAGTCGATCGCCAGCTGGTCCGCTGCCGGCAGCGTCCAGCGCAGCCCGGGCTGCCAGCCGGTGGGCCTGCCATCGGCCCAGTAGCCGCTGACCGCCACCACCAGATGGGCGGCCGTGCCATAGCAGAGGGCGTTGGCGCCCGCCGAGCCGTTGGCGGCGCAGGCGCCGACGCTGGCGCTGGCGGTGGAGCCCATCTCCATCGGCCACAGGCAGCCGAGCGGCTCGAGCAGGGCATTGAGCGCGTCCACGGCAAGACCGGCCTCGACCTCCAGGGCGGCGCCGGCGAGCGCGGGCCGGCCCGCCGCCTGCCAGCGCTCCGCCAGTTCCACCGCGGCGGCGCCGGCTTCGGTCGCCCGCAGCGGCCAGCTCGAGCCGTCCGCGAGGTGCAGGGCCAGCACCCGGTTGAGGCGCTCCAGGCTCAGCACCGCCTCGCCCTCGGGCCGCTGCGCCTCCACCAGGCCGGTGCGGCCGGCGCTCAGCACCAGCGGCTGGCGCTGGGCCTGGGCCCAGCCCAGCACCGCGCCCACCTGCTCCGGGGTGTCGGGCAGCAGCAGGGCGCTGGCCTGTCCCGGCTCGCCGCGCTCCGGCCGCTCATAGCGGGCCAGCCGCAGCGGGTCGCGGATCAGGGCAACCGGGGGGGCGGGTGCCATCGCTCAGGCGCCGACGCCCAGGGCCTGGAGCAGCGCCGTGCGCTGGGCCTTGAGGCGGGTATGGAAGTGCCGGTAGATGGTCAGGTCCTTGTCGTTGAGGGCGCGGATCTCGGCGGTGAGCGCCTCCAGATCGTCGATCTGATTGGCCTCGGAGGCTTCGGTGCGCCGCTCGTAGACGCTGGGCGGTTCGTTGATGCCGAGCAGGCGGAACAGGATCCGGCAGGAGAGGTAGTACATCTCGGTGATGCCGACGAAGGTGAAGTCGCGCTCGACCTGTTCGATCACCTGCTCGGCGCTGTCCTCCGGGCTGCGGCGCAGATAGTGGTGGATCAGGTTCTGCGAGGCCGGCGAGCGCACATAGCTGGCGAAATCCGGGTACTGCTCGATGAAGGAGCGGTGCGGCGGATGCGCCGGGGTGCGCTGGTAGCGGTAGTCCGAGACCACCCGCGCCACCGGGTCGCGCAGCATGGTGATCAGCCGCAGGCGCGGTTCATCGGCGGCGATCTGCGCCGCGTGATGGGCCTGGATGTGACCGGAGGCGAACCGGTGGCGCTGCTCGGCATGGGCCTGGCGGAAGCCGTCGACCGCTGCCTGCAGCCGCTCATGAAAGGGCCGCTCGGCCTCGGTGTAGTCCACCGCGATGTTCGCCTCGGGCTTGAGGCGGTTGGCCAGCTCCGCCCGGAACGAGGACCCGGCGGTCTTGGGAATGTGCAGAAACAGCCACAGCGCAGACGGGTCGTCGGCGGCCTCGGCGAGGTAGTCGGGCCAGCGGCCCTCGAGCAACAGATGCACCGACATGGGGAAGGAGGCCGTCCCGGTCCGGCCGGAGTCAGGTGGGGGACAGCGGATGGTAATCGATCCCCCTCACCCCACCCCCGGTCCGGTTTGCGGGGTCCGGCTGGGTTCGGGGACAATCCGAGGCTTTCCGGCCGGGTTCCCGGCCGCGGTGACACCTCTTCGTTCAGGAACACCCCCCCGTGAGGGCATTGGTTGTCGGCGGCGCCGGCTACATCGGTTCACACATGCTGCGCTGCCTGCTGCGCGCCGGCCACCAGGCCTGCGTGTACGACGATCTGTCCACCGGCCATGCCGCAGCCGTCGCCGGGGCGGAGCTGGTCCAGGGCGATCTGGGTGATCGCGCCCAGATCGGGGCGGTGCTCGAGCGCTTCCAGCCCGAGGTGGTGCTGCACTTCGCCGCCCGCTCGGTGGTGGCCGAGTCGATGGCCGATCCGGGCCTGTACTACCGCGACAATGTCGGCCACTCCCTGGTCCTGCTCGAGGAGATGCGCCGCACCGGCGTGCAGCGGCTGATCTTCTCCTCGACCGCAGCGGTCTACGGCAACCCGCGCCAGGTGCCGATCGACGAGGACCACCCGCTGCTGCCGATCAACCCGTACGGCTGGAGCAAGCTGTTCACCGAGCGGATGATCCAGGATCACTGCCGCGCCTACGGCCTGCGCGCAATCAGCCTGCGCTACTTCAACGCGGCGGGTGCCGACGAGTCCGGCGAGCTGGGCGAGGCGCACGAGCCGGAAACCCATCTGATCCCCAACATCCTCCGGGTCGCCGCCGGACAGGCCGAGGTGATCCGCATCTATGGTCAGGACCACGACACCGCGGACGGCTCCTGCGTGCGCGATTACGTCCATGTCAGCGATCTCTGCAATGCCCACTTGAGTGCGGCCGAGCGGCTGGCGGATCCCCACCTGCCGGCGTTCCAGACCTTCAACCTCGGCATTGGCCACGGCTTCTCCGTGCTCGAGGTGCTGCGCGCCGCCGAGGCGGTGGTCGGCCGTGCGCTGCCTCAGCAGCGGATGCCGCGCCGCCCGGGCGATCCGCCGATCCTGGTGGCCTCGGCCAAACGGGCCCGCGCGGCGCTCGGCTGGCGGCCCCGCTATACGGACCTGCACCAGATCGTCGACAGCGCCTGGCGCTGGCACCGGCAACCCCGCTACTGATCCATGTCTGCCCCGACCGCTCCCGCGACCCTGCGCTACTGCTTCATCTGCTCCACCGGCCGTGCCGGCAGCACGCTCACCGCCCGGGTCCTGTCCAGCCACCCGGCGGTGCTCGCGCGCGCCCTGCATCCGTATGAGACGCGCATGCGCCAGTACCTGCAGGTGGCGCGCCGTGGCGAGGCGGCGGTGCACTTCCGGCCGCTGCGGGATGGCGAGGGCCCGGAGTATGTCCCCCATCAGGGGCTCGACGAGGCCTCGGCCGCCTGGTGCCAGGCCACGCAGGGCAGCCGGGAGAGCGCCGCCGTGCTGGCCGAGCGGTACTACCGCGAGGTGGCCCGGGTGCAGGGCGTCAGCGCGCCGCAGTGGGTGATCGAGAAAGGCATCGGCATCCGGCTCGCGCTGGAAATCCTCGGCGAGGATCCCCAGGCCCGTGCGCTGTTCCTGTTCCGCGATCCGCGCGACACCTTCTTCTCGATGAAGGCCTTCAACCGCAAGGCGGGCTACGAAGGCGGCTTCCAGGAGGACCAGGGCGAGGAGGTGATGTTCCGCAATGTCATCGGCACCTGGCGCCGCTACAAGCGGCTGGTCGAGGAATTCGGCCCCGGCCGAATCACCCGCCTGCGCTACGAGGCCATCGTGCAGTCGGCGACTCCCTGGACCGAGGCCTTCCGCTGGCTGGCGGTGGCCGACGATGCCGCCACCGTTGGCCAGGCGTTCAGCACGGGCACCCGGCGCGATGCGGCGGTGGAGCTGCACAGCACCACCCAGTCGGTCGATGCCTCGATCGGGCGCTGGGCGCAGGAGGCGAGCGAGGCCCAGCGCGCCCTGTTCGACCGCTACGCCGCCGATCTGGTCGACATGGGCTACGCACCGTGAGCGAAGGCGCGCTCGAATCGGCCGACCACGGCGTGCTCAGCGGCTGGGTGCGCGGCCTGGGCGGACCGCCGCGGCGGCGCCTGAGCCTGTGGGTGGACGGCCGCGAGTGCGGCATCGTGGTGGCGCGCGGTCCCGCTGACGGCCCGCTGCGCTTCCAGCATCCGCTGCCCGAGCGCTTCCGCGACGGCCAGCCGCACGAGATCCTGCTGCGCACCCGCGAAGGCGAGACCGTGCTCGATGGCACCCCGCTGAGGCTGACCCTGGATCCGGCCGCCAACCCGGTCGGCGAGGGGCCGCTGGAGGGCGCGCTGCGCGGCCGCGAGGGCTGGTGGTATCTCTGCCGCGACAGCAACGACAGCATCGGCCAGTACCGCGGCGAGCTGCGTCTGAGCCCGACCGATCTGCGCCGCTACCAGCTGCTGCTGGAAGGCCGCCAGCGCCATCTGCGCCGGCGCCGGCCCTATCTGCTGTTCACCGTGCCCGGCAAGGAATGGGTCTATCCGGAGTTTCTGCCGGAGGGCCTGCTGCGCAGCCCGCTGGCGCGACCGGCCGAGCAGCTGCAGGCGATGGCGCTCAGCGAATGCCCGGGCCTGACCGTGGTCGATCTGCTGCCGGTGCTGCTCGCCGGCAAGGAGCGCGAGCCGCTGTACTTCCGCACCGACTCGCACTGGAACCATGCCGGGGCCTTCGTCGCCGCCCGCGCCCTGATCACCCAGGTGCGGGCCTTCTTTCCTGCGGTGCCGCCGCTGCTGGACAGCGACCTCGAGTGGCTGGAGCGGCCGTTTGACAACGGCGATCTGCGCCAGAAGAACCAGTTCGCCCTGCAGGGGGCCGATGGCTGGCAGCCGCTGCCGCACCAGGATCCGGGCGCCGAGACGCAGCGGGTGCCCCGCCCGCGCGCCGGGCGTCGGGCGCGGCGGCTGCCCACCCCGGCGGCGCTGCAGCGCTCGCCCACCCGCGAGACCTGGGTGCTGGAGACCGGTCTCGACACCCTGCCCAGCTGCGTGATGTTCCGCGACTCCTTCAGCGACTGGCTGATCTGGCTGCTGGCCGAGCACTTCCGCCGCATCGTCTTCGTCTGGCAGTCGGCCTATGACGCCGAGCTGGTCGATGCCGAGGCGCCGGATCTGGTGCTGCATCAGGTGGCCGAGCGCTTCCTGATCCGCCTGCCGGAGCGCTGAGGCGGTGTCGCGCCCGCTCGGGCTGCATCCCCTGGGCGACTGGCTGCTGGCGCGCGGACTGCTGCAGCCGGCGCGGGCCGGGAGTCCGTTCGGCCGTGCCCCGCTCGCCACCGCGGAGGCCTATCTGCTGCCCCTGGTGGATGCGCGCCGCCTGCGCGCCGAGTTCTGTGCGGCCCAGGGCCTCGCCCATCCGCTCGATGCCCTGCCGGCGCTCGCCCTCGAGCGGCTGCGCCAGGGTCAGGCCTGCGCCCTGCTCGATCTCTCCAACGAGGGACTGCAGGACGATCCCGCCCTGTTCGAGGCCCTGCAGGCCGAGCTGCGCGCGCGCGACCTGCCCGCCGGGCAGCTGCTGCTGGTCACCCAGAACCAGGCCCTGGAGGCGGCCCACCGCGCCCGCGACCCGGCCAGCCGGCTCGGCTTTGCGGTGCATCACGCCCTGCTCGAGCAGTTCGCCCGCTTCGCCGCTCGCCAGTGTCCGGCCCGCGGGGCGCTCTACCCCAACCATCCGGTGCCCGATCTGCCGGCGCTCGCCGCGCAGCTGGCGCGCAGCGGCGTGGCCGAGCACGCCCACGCCTACGGTCTGCTGGTCGGCAGCCCGCGTTACTGGCGGCTGGTGGCGCTGTGCTGGCTGGCCCAGCACGGGCTGCTGGACCAGGGTCTGATTCATTTCGACGGCCTGGCCGGACACAAGCACCAGGCCGATCTGCAGCGCTTCACCGAGCAGCTCGCCCGCAATCGCCGGCTGGCACCGCTGGTGGCGGCGGCGGACCGGCTCCGCGACTACCCGCGGTTCCGCTCCAGCCGCTTCGAGGGCGGCAACTACAACCTGCTGGCCTTTGCCCTGCGCGCCGACGAGTTCGAGTCGGTGGCGCTGCCGGTGGTGCTGGAGACCGAGATGAGCGCGGGTGGCATGCGGCGGCACACCGAGAAGCTGCTCAAGCCCCTGCTGGCCGGCCGTCCGCTGCTGGTGCTGGGCAACCCGGGCTGTCTGGCGGCGCTGCGCGGGCTGGGCTTTGCGACCTTCTCGCCGGTGCTCGAGGAAGGCTATGACGAGATCGCCGATCCCACCGACCGCGCGCTGGCGGTGCTCGAGCAGCTGGCCCGCTGGTGCGGTCTGAGCGCGGCGCAGCGGCGCGAGCGGCTGCTCGCCCTGCAGCCGGTGGTGCAGGCCAACCAGGCCCATCTGCTCGGCGGCGGTCTGCTCAGGCGGCTGGCTCACCAGGATACGGCCCTGGCGACGGCGATCCGGGCCCGCCTGCGCTGAGCGGCTATGCTCGCGGCGGGGGTGCGGCAGCGCACCGGGCGCGGTGGAGATCAGGGAATGCGCACAGACGCCAGGGCCGGCTGGGTGCGTGCAGGGCCATTGGCCCTGGGCCTGCTGCTGGGTGGCTGCGGCGAGGCCGAGCCGGAGGCGCCGCTGGCCAGCGGGCCGCCACCGCCGACGATCTACCGCCACAGCGAGGACCACGCGCCGGGCTCGCTGGACCCGGCCCAGGCCGGCAGCCAGGCCGCGGTGCTGGTGGTGCGCGCGGTCTACGACACCCTCTATCGCTACCGGTATCTGGCCCGGCCCTACCAGCTGGCACCCGGCCTGGCCGAGGATCTGCCGGAGGTCTCCGCCGATGGCCGGATCTACCGCATCCGCCTGCGCGAGGACGCCCGCTTCCCCGATGACCCGCGCCTGCCCGGCGGCCGGCCGGTGGAGGCCGCCGATGTGGTGGCCTCGCTGCTGCGCCACTACGACCCGGCCAGCCGCTCCCAGGGCGGCTGGCTGTGGCTGGACCGCATCGAGGGCCTGCGCGCCTGGGTCGAGGCCGGCCGCCCCGCTGAAGGCCCCAGCGGGCTGCGCGCGCTCGAGGCCTCGGTGCTCGAGATCCGCCTGGCCGCGCCCTACCCCGCTCTGCCGCACACCCTGGCCAGCGCCTTCGCCGCGGTGATCCCGCGTGAGCTGGCCGTGGGCGACCACGGTCTGGCCCGCCAGCCGCTGGGCTCGGGGCCGTTTCGCCTGCTGCAGTCCGGCAGCACCCAGCTGCGGCTGGGGCGCAACCCGGACTACCGGCGCGAGCGCCTCGATCTGGCCGCCGAGGGCTATCAGCCGACCCGCCATGCCGCCTATGGCCTGGAGGCGCTGGACGGCCGCCGGCTGCCACTGGTCGACGAGGTGTGGATCGACTGGGTGGCCGATCCGGCCAGCCGCTGGCTGTCCTACAGCAAGGGCGACGAGATCCAGTACACGGTGGCGCCGCCCGAGCAGCTCGACCGCCTGCTGGACAGCCGCGATCCGCCGCGGCTCAAGCCCGCCGAGACGCTGCGCTCGCGCTTCCAGGCCAGCCTCGAGGCCGGCCTGATCCATGCCCGCTTCCAGTTCGATCATCCCCAGCTCGGCGCCGGCCGCGATGCCGCCGAGGCGGCGCGCAACCGGGCGCTGCGCTGCGCGATCCGCGACAGCGTCGACTGGGCCGAGCGCAACCGGCGCTTCCACGGCGGGCTGGCCCAGATCTTCGGCGGGGTGATCACGCCGCTGATGGCGGAGTTCCAGCCGCGCCTGCTGCCGGCGCCGCCGCCCGGGCTGGACCGCCGCCTGCGCGCCGCCGGCTGGACCGCGGAGACCCTGCCGGTGCTCACCGAGGCGCTGGCCGGCGGCACCGTCTACCGCGAGCGCCACGAGCACTTCGCCGATGGCCTGCAGCGCGCGCTGGGCTGGCCGCGCGAGCGCATCCGCCAGCAGGTCTACGGCCGCTTCGCCGATCTCGACGCCGCCATCCGCCGCGGCGAGGCGGATTTCTACTGGATCGGCTGGAGCCTCGACTATCCAGATGCCGAGAACACCCTGGCCCTGTTCTACGGACCCAACGCGGCGCCCGGCGCCAACAGCGGCAACTACCGCGATGCCGGCTTCGACCGCGGCTACGAAACCCTGCTGAGCCTGCCGCCCGGCCCCGAGCGCGCCGCCCTGGCCCAGCGCCTGAACCAGCTGCTGATCGATGACTGCGCGGTGGTCGCCGGCCTGTCGCGTGCCCGGGTCGAGCTCTGGCACCGGCGCGTGCTCGCCCTGCCCGACCGCGATTTCGGCCAGGGCTTCTGGCTGCGCTTCGTGGCGGTGGAGCCGGCGCCGCCGTGATCACCCGCCTGCTCCTCGGCGGGCTGCGGCTGGCCCTGCTGATGCTGGCGGTGAGCTTCACCGGCTTCGCCCTGGTCGAGGCCGGTGCCGGCGATCCCGCCCAGGCCCAGCTGGGCCGCCAGGCCAGCGCGGCCGATCTGCAGGCGCTGCGCAGCACCCTCGGCCTGGACCGTCCGCTGGCCCTGCGCTACCTCGATCATCTGGGCCAGCTGCTGCGCGGCGAGCTGGGGCAGAGCCTGGTCGATGGCGCGCCGATCGCGGCACGGCTGGCCGAGGCCGGTCGGGTGACGGCGAGCCTGGTGCTGCCGGGCTTCGGCCTCGGCCTGCTGCTGACCCTCGGGCTGGCGGGGCTGGCCCTGCGCCATCCCGGCGGGTGGCTGGACCGCGGCTGCGGGCTGCTCAGCGCCGCCGCGCTGGGTCTGGGGGCGGTGCTGCTGGCCCTGGGCGCGCAGTGGCTGCTGTGCAGCCCGGCCGGACTCGACGCCTGCCCGGTGCGCGGCTGGTCCCTGCAGAGCGGCACGGACTATCTGCGCCATCTGCCCGCACCGCTGCTGGCACTGGCGCTGAGCGTGTTCGCCGCCCAGTGGCCGGCCTGCCGCGCCCTGCTCGCCGAGGCGCTGGCGGCACCCTGGCAGACCGGCCTGCAGGCGCGCGGCTGCGGCTATGGACGGCGGCTGTGGCGGCACACCCTGCCGGCGCTGGCACCAGCGCTGACGGCGCGCCTGCTCTACAGCCTGCCGCCCTGGCTGGTGGGCGCGAGCCTGCTGTTCGAGCAGGCCTATGCGGTGCCCGGCCTCGGGCTGACCCTGCAGCAGGCGCTCGCCGCCAGCGACCAGCCCCTGCTGCTGGCCCTGATCACCCTCACCGCGCTCGGCTACGCGGCGCTCCAGGCCCTGGCCGGCGCGCTGGCGGGACCCCGGGTCTCGACGCTGACCCCGTCATGGGCCGGCTGATCCGGCTGCTGCTCGGGCTCTACCTGCTGGCCGCGCTGGCCAGCCCGCTGCCCGCGCTGCGCGAGCGCGCCCGCGATACCAGCGGGCCGCTGGCGGCGGCGCCGTCTGCCGAGCACTGGCTGGGGACCACCCGCAACGGCCAGGATCTCGCCGCGCGGGTGGTGCTGGCCAGCGGCCAGGCCGCGACCCAGGGCCTGGCCCTGGGCCTGGCGACCACCGCGCTGGGGGTGCTGCTCGGGGCGCTGGCCCGCGCCCATGCGCTCGGCCGGCACGGGATGCAGGCCCTGGCCACCCTCGCCGATGCCCTGCCCTTCTATCTGCTGGCCCTGGCCCTCGGCCATGCGCTCGGCGGCTCGGCCTGGGCACTGCCGCTGGCGATCGTGCTCAGCCAGTGGACGCTGACCGCCCGCCTGCTGGCGATCGAGCTGCAGCGGATCGAGAGCAGCGGATTCGTGGCGGCCGCCCAGGTGGCCGGCCTCGGCCGGCTGCAGCGGCTGCGCCACCATCTGCTGCCGCACAGCCGCGCGGTGATCCTGCCGCAGGCGCTGCTGACCACGGTGGTGGCGATCAAGGCCGAGGTGCTGCTGGGCTTTCTCGGGCTGGGATCACCGGAGACCGTGAGCTTCGGCCTGCTGCTGGCCGAGGCCGGGCGCGATCTGCTGGCCGGCTCGGTGAACGGGCTGATCGCCAGCGGGGGCGCTCTGGCCGGTCTGGTGCTGCTGCTCAGCCATCTGGCCAGCCAGCTGGCGCGCGCGCCCGGCCCGCCGCTGCGCTAGCCTGCCGAGGTTCCGCCCCCGCTTCTGCCATGACCGCCTTCACCCAGCCTCCGCTGTCCCTGCGTGCCCGCCTGCTGCCGCCGCTGGTGCGCCTGATGATCGGCCGCATCTTCCAGCGACCGCGGCCGGTGGCCGCGCGCCGGGCAGCCCTGGCCCGGGTGGCCGCGATCAACCACCTGCCGGCACCGCGCGGCAGCCGCTGGATCGCCGGCCAGCTGGGGGGGCGCCGCAGCGTGCAGGTCGACAACCCGCGCCGCGGCGCCCGCGGCACCTTGCTGTACTTTCACGGCGGCGGCTATCTGGTGGGCAGCCCGGAGAGTCACCGGCCGGTGCTGCTGGCGCTGGCCAACCGCGGCGCGCTCACCGTGCACGCCCCGGACTACCGGCTGGCCCCGGAGCACCCCTTCCCGGCCGCCGTGGAGGACGCGCTGGCGGCCTATCGCGAGCTGCTTGAGCGCGGGCTCCAGCCCGGCGAGATCGTCATCGGCGGTGACTCCGCCGGCGGCGGCCTGACGCTGGCCTGCTGTCTCGCTGCCCGCGCGGCCGGCCTGCCCCTCCCGGCCGGACTGCTGCTGTTCTCGCCCTGGGTGGACCTCACCGCCAGCGGCGCCAGCATGGTCAGCCAGGCCAGCCGCGACCCAGTGCTCTCGCCCTCGGCGATCGACGACTTCGTCGGCCCGCTGATGGGCGGTGCCGACCGCGCCCAGCCGCTGGCCTCGCCGCTGTTCGCCGATCTCGCCGGCCTGCCGCCGGTGTTCATCCAGGCCACCGACCGCGAGATCCTGGCCGACGACGCGCGGCGCCTGCACCGCGCGCTCGCGGCGGCGGGCGTGACCAGCACCCTGCAGGAATGGCAGGGGCTCTGGCATGTCTGGCAGATCTTCGCCGGCCTGCTGCCGGAGGCCGATCAGGCGCTGGCCGATGGCGCGGGCTTCCTGCGCCAGTGTCTCGATGGAGGGTCGCCGCGATGAACCCACAGCGCATCCGTCCGCTGCCACCGCTCGCCGAGTGGCGAGCCGAAGGCGAGGCCTACACCCACCGCGGGCAGTCGGTGTTCGTGGTGCACAGCCGGGGCAGCGGCCCGCGCCCCCCGCTGCTGTGCATCCATGGCTTTCCGAGCAGCAGCTGGGACTACGCCGGGCTGTGGCCGGCGCTGGCCGAGGGCTACTCGGCGCTGGTCACCGCCGATCTGCTCGGCTTCGGTTTTTCCGCCAAGCCGCTGGCCTACGACTACTCGCTGATGGACCAGACCGATCTGCTCTGCGGCCTGCTCGCCCAGCTCGGCTACGGCGAGGTGCATGTGCTGGCCCACGACTACGGGGTGAGCATCGCCCAGGAACTGCTGGCACGCGATCTGGCCGGCAACGCGCCGCGGCTGCGCTCGGTGACCCTGCTCAACGGTGGGCTGTTTCCGGAAACCCATCGGCCGACGCTGGGCCAGAAGCTGCTGCGCAGCCCGCTCGGGCCCTGGTTCGCCCAGCGGATGAACCCACAGCGCTTCGCCCGCAGCTTCCGCGCCGTCTGGGGGCCGGCCACCCCGCCCTCGCCGGCCGAGCTGCAGGCCTACTGGGAGCTGATCGAGGAGAACCAGGGCCGGCGGGTGATGCCGCGGCTGATCGGCTACATCGAGGAGCGGCGCCGCCACCGCGCGCGCTGGGTCGGCGCGCTGGAGAACACCTCGGTGCCGCTGCGGCTGATCAACGGGCCAGAGGATCCGGTATCCGGCGCCCACATGGCGGCGCGCTACCGCGAGCTGGTGCCGGGCGCCGATGTGGTGAGCCTGCCCGGGATCGGCCACTATCCCCAGGTGGAAGCCCCCGCCGCGGTGCTGGACGCGCTGCGGCAGTTCGTGGAGCAACGGTGAGCCGATGACCGAGAGCACCGTGCCCAGTCAGGCGCCCGAAGGTGCGGCGCCGCGCCTGCCGGAGCAGTTCGGCAAGTACGAGGTGCGCGGCGAGATCGGTCGCGGCGCCTGTGGCGTGGTCTACAAGGGCTTCGATCCCTTCGTGCAGCGCGATGTGGCGATCAAGGTCTCCCTCGCCGGCGAGACGGTGGTGGAGCAGACCCTGCACGAGCGCGCCTTCTTCGCCGAGGCCCGCGCCGCCGGACGGCTCGCCCATCCGCACATCGTCTCGCTCTATGACGCCGGGGTGGAGGGCGCGCACAGCTACATCGTGATGGAGTACATCGACGGCGAGACGCTGGCGCCGCTGTGCCGCCCCAAGGGCGCGCGCGCGCCGGTGGACCAGGTGATCGACATCATCTTCAAATGCGCCCGCGCGCTCGACTACGCCCACGAGAAAGGCGTGCTGCACCGGGACATCAAGCCCAGCAACATCATGCTCACCCGCGCCGGCGTGGCCAAGATCATGGATTTCTCCATCGCCGAGATCCGCGCCGGCGGCGGCGCCCAGAGCGAGGGCATCGCCGGCTCGCCGCTGTACATGTCGCCCGAGCAGATCCGCCGCGAGACGCTGGGTCCGGCCTCCGACCTCTACTCGCTGGGGGCGGTGCTGTACCAGCTGCTCACCGGCCTGCCGCCCTTCCCCTACAACGAGCTGCCGACCCTGTTCCGGCACATCCGCAACACCCCGGCACCGCGGCTGGACAGCCAGCGCCCGGAGCTGCCGCGGGCGCTGGTGGACATCGTCGCCCGCCTGCTCGCCAAGGACCCAGCCGAGCGGTTCCGCAGCGGCGCCGAGCTTGCCACCCAGCTCAGCCGCCTGTTCGAGCAGCTGCGTGAATCCGATCGTCAGATCAACCGCCGCGAGAACCGCGACGCCCTGCAGCGCCTGCATTTCTTCGAGGGCTTCAACGACGAGGAAGTCGACGAGATCCTCAACGCCAGCCATCTGCTCACCTTCCAGCCGGGCGAGGAGATCATCCGCGAGGGCGAGCTCGACAACGCCTTCTACCTGATCGCCCGCGGCGATGCCGAGGTGCGCAAGCTGGGCAAGCCCCTGCACCGGCTCAGCCGCGGCGACTGCTTCGGCGAGATCGGCTTCCTCACCGCCGCCAAGCGCACCGCCACGGTGGTGGCGGCGAGCCAGCTGCTGGCACTGAAGGTCAACGCCCGGCTGATGGAGCAGGTCTCGCGCGATGTGCAGCTGCGCTTCTACAAGGTGTTCACCCAGACCCTGATCTACCGGCTCTCGATGACCAGCGCCAAGCTCTCGGCGCTGTCCTGAGGCGGGGCTGCGGGAAACCCCGGGTTGCAGGCCCGGCGTGCATCGCGTAAACCCGCACCGAGTGTTTCCCCCGCCCCCGCGCCGCATGTCCCGACCGCTCGCCGACGCCTTCCGCCTGCACCTGCTGTTCGGGCTGCTGCTGGCGCCCCTCGTCCTGCTGCTCACGCCACCGCTGAGCGGGCTGGCCCTGCTCGGCTGGGTGGTGGCCTACCACCTCGCGCTGCCCCTGCAGAGCCTGCGCCGCCGGCACGACGAGAACTTCCAGATCTGGCGCTTCCTGCTGCCGCTGTCGGTGTTCCAGGTGATGCCGGACTGGGTGCTGGCCCAGCTGCTCGGCGTGCTGGTGTTCCCGGATCTCGGGGCGCCGCGGATCGGCGCGGTGCCGCTGTACATGGCCGGGCTCTGGGCTGTTCCGCTGTTCTGGGTGGTGCTGCTGGCCGGACGCTCCGGGCTGCTCGGCGCCCTGCTCGCCCTGCTGATCTTCGGCCTCGCCGAATGGGCGGCGCGCCCCACCCAGATCTGGTACGCCCGCGATGTGCAGCAGATCCAGGGGGTGGCGCTCTATGTGCTGCCCGCCGAGGCCCTGCTCGGCTGGGCGACGGTGCAGGCCTACCAGTGGCAGCGCCAGGCCGGCTGGCTGACCGGCGTGGCGCTGGCGGCGGCGGTGAGCATCTTCTACACCGGGGCCCTGGTGGTCAGCCTGTTCGTGCTCGAGCGCCTGCTGTGACGCGGTTCTCGCCGCCGGGCGATCCACCCCGGTCACTCAGTCACGGTTCAGCCGTGCGCCGCAAGATCGTCTCCACCCGGCAGCAGCCGGGCCGACCGGCCGGCGAGCCGGGCGTTTTCACTACAACCATCGAGGTGCACCCATGATTCGCTCCCCCTTCCGGCCGGCCGCCCTCGCGGCCCTGTTGACCCTCGGTCTGGCCGCCTGCGCGCCGCCGGCCGATGACGCCATGACCAATGCCGAGGCCGCCGCCGAGATCGAGGCCCAGGAGGCCCGTGACGCCGAGCTGGAAGCCGCGCGCAAGGCCGAGGCGGAGGCCAAGGAGGCCGCCGAGAAGGCCGAGGCGGCTCGCCGTGAGGCCGAAGCCCGTGCCGCCCGCGCGGCGGCCGCCCCGCCGCCTCCGCCGCCGGTCTGCCAGGACTGCGGCACCGTCTCGGCCATTCAGCCGGTCCAGGCCAAGGGCGAGGGCAGCGGCCTCGGCGCCGCCGCAGGGGCCGTGCTCGGCGGCGTGATCGGTCACCAGTTCGGCGGCGGCAGCGGCCAGAAAGCGGCCACCGCGGCGGGCGCCATCGGCGGCGCGCTGGCCGGCAACGAGGTCGAGAAGCGCATGAAGGGATCGACCTACTACGCCGTCACCGTCAACATGGACAACGGCAGCGTGCGCACCGTCAATGTCGCCGATGCCACCGGTCTTGCCATCGGGGGCAAGGTGCGGGTGGTGGGCGACAACCTCCAGCCGCGCTGAACCATCCCCGCAACACCAGAAACCCCGCTGCGGCGGGGTTTCTTGTTGGCGCGACGGCTGGGTCCGGCCTGGACACCCCCAGCGTATCGGGCTGCCCCGTCTTCTTCCGGGTGGGGCGCGGAAGGGGTTCCCCCGAAAAAGAGTGGAGCGGGTGATGGGAATCGAACCCACGCTAGCAGCTTGGGAAGCTGCAGTTCTACCATTGAACTACACCCGCGCTAAGCATGTTTTAGCACAGCTGGCGCCGCGGTTGCAGGGCGCTACACTGCGCGCCCCATGATGATCCAGCTCAATGGCGAAGCCCTGCAGACCCCGGCCCGCACGGTGGCGGAGCTGATCGAGCAGCTGGGCCTCGGCGGGCGTCGGCTGGCCGTGGAACACAACGGCCTGCTGCTGCCGAAAACCCTGCATCCCACCACCCCGCTCGCGGCCGGTGACCGTCTGGAAATCGTCCAGGCGATCGGTGGCGGCTGAGCCTTGTCCTCCCAGGCTGGACCATGACCGCTTCCGATCCGCTGACCCTGGCCGGCCGCACCTACCACTCGCGTCTGCTGGTGGGCACCGGCAAGTACCGCGACTTCGCCGAGACCCGCGCTGCCATCGAGGCCAGCGGCGCGGAAATCGTGACGGTGGCCCTGCGGCGGGTGAACCTGGGCCAGGATCCGGGCCAGCCCAATCTGCTCGAGGTGCTGCCCCCGGGCACAGTGGTGCTGCCCAACACCGCGGGCTGCTACACCGCCGAGGACGCGGTGCGCACCTGCCGCCTGGCCCGGGAGCTGCTCGACGGCCACCGGCTGGTGAAGCTCGAGGTGCTCGGCGACGCCAAGACGCTCTACCCGGACATGCAGGCGACCTTCGAGGCTGCCCGCACCCTGGTGGCGGAGGGCTTCGAGGTGATGGTCTATTGCATGGACGACCCCATCGCCTGCAAGCGTCTGGAGGCGCTCGGCTGCGTGGCGGTGATGCCGCTGGCGGCACCGATCGGGTCCGGCCTGGGCATCCAGAACCGCTACAACATCCTCTCGATCGTCGAGAACGCGCGGGTGCCGATCCTGGTCGATGCCGGCGTGGGCACTGCCAGCGATGCCGCGATCGCCATGGAGCTGGGTTGTGACGGCGTGCTGATGAACACCGCGATCGCCGAGGCGCGGCAGCCGGTGCTGATGGCGAGCGCCATGCGCAAGGCGATCGAGGCCGGTCGCGAGGCCTACCGGGCCGGACGCATGCCGCGCCGCCGCTATGCCAGCGCCTCCTCACCGATGGACGGCGTGATCGGATGAGTCTGTTCGTCCCCGCCAGCTTTGCCAGCCAGGACCGCGAGCGGGCCCGGCAGCTGATCGCCGCCCATCCCTTCGCCACGCTGATCACCCCTGCCGCCGAGGCCGGGGGCGAGCCGCGGGTGACGCCGCTGCCCCTGATCGAGGTGGACGGCGAGCTGGAGGGTCATCTGGCGCGCGCCAATCCGCAGGCGCAGTGGCTGGCCGAACGCGACAGCGTGGCGATCTTCCACGGACCGCATGCCTATATCTCGCCGCGCTGGTATGCCGAGCCCGCGGCCCATGTGCCGACCTGGAACTACGCCACCGTGCAGGTGACCGGGCGCTGCCGGCTGCTGACGGCGGATCAGGCGCGCGCCGCCCTGCGCCGGCTCACCGCGCACTTCGAGCAGGGTGCGTTCGAGCCCGAGGCGGCGCGGCTGGAGGCGCTGCTGCCCGGCATCGTGGCGTTTCGTCTGCCGCTGGACCGGCTGACGGCCAAGTTCAAGATGAACCAGAACCGCAGCGCCGCCGACCGCGCCGGGGTGATCGCCGGCCTGCGCGGGCAGCGCGCGGCAGAAAGCCAGGCGGTGGCCGACTGGATGCAGGCCGATGTCCGCTGAGTCGGAAGAAGGGAGCGCGGCGCGCCCGCATCGCCCGATCCGCAGCTTCGTGCGCCGCGAGGGGCGCATGACGCCGGCCCAGACCGAGGCGCTGGCGCGCCTCTGGCCGATCTATGGCCTGGAGCGGGGCGCGGCGCCCTATGACTGGGCGGCGGTGTTCGGCCGGCGCGCGCGGGTCAGCTTCGAGATTGGCTTCGGCGCCGGCCATGCCCTGCTGCATCGCGCCGAGCGCGACCCGGACAGCGACTTCGTCGGCTGCGAGGTGCACCGACCCGGCGTGGGCCGGGTGCTGCACGAGGCCGACCGGCGCGGTCTGCGCAACCTGCGCCTGATCGCCGAGGATGCGGTGGAGGTGCTGCGCGAGGCAGTGGCCGCGGCGAGCCTCGATGAAGTGATCGTCGAGTTCCCCGATCCCTGGCACAAGAAGCGCCATCACAAGCGGCGTCTGGTGCAGACCCCCTTCCTCGATCTGGTGGCGAGCCGCCTGAAGCCAGGGGGTGACCTGCGTCTGGCCACCGACTGGCAGCCCTATGCGGCGTGGATGCTGGAAGTCCTGCAGGCGCATCCGGCCTTCGAGAACCGCTCGCCCAGCGGCGCCGGGGTGCCGCGCCCGGACAGCCGGCCGGTGACCCGCTTCGAGGCGCGCGGCGAGCGCCTCGGCCATGTGGTGAGCGATCTGCACTTCCGCCGCCGCTGAGCGGCGGCCACCAGCTCAGGCGGTCAGCCCGCCGTCCACCACCAGATCGCTGCCGGTGATGTAGCTGGCCTCGTCGGAGGCGAGGAACACCACCGCCGGGGCGATCTCGGCGGGCCGGGCGAAGCGGCCGAGCGGGATGCGCGCGAGGGTGG
>DASUDX010000084.1:0-6430 GCA_036275365.1 Nevskiaceae bacterium
GGTCACGCGCACGCCGATCACCTCGGGCATCAGCATCGACGACGGCTGGCCGAGCATCGCGGCCTCGGCCTCGATGCCGCCGACGCCCCAGCCGAGCACGCCGATGCCGTTCACCATGGTGGTGTGGCTGTCGGTGCCGAAGCAGCTATCCGGGTAGAGCAGGCCGTCCTTCTCGAACACCACGCGGGCGAGGTACTCGATGTTGACCTGGTGGACGATGCCGGTATCCGGCGGCACCGCCTTGAAGTTCTTCAGCGCCTCCTGGCCCCAGCGCAGGAAGGTGTAGCGCTCGGCATTGCGCTCGAACTCGACCTTGGCGTTGAGGTCCAGCGCGTCCTTGGAGCCATAGTGGTCGATCATCACCGAGTGGTCGATCACCAGCTCCACCGGGCAGAGCGGGTTGACCTTGGCGGCGTCGCCGCCGAGCTTCTTGATCGCATCGCGCATGGCGGCGAGGTCGACCACGCAGGGCACGCCGGTGAAATCCTGCAGGATCACCCGCGCCGGGGTGAAGTCGATGTCCTTGGCCGGCAGCTTCTTCAGATCGGCGCCGGCCAGGGTCTCGATGGTCTCGCGGGTGACATTGGCCCCGTCCTCGTGGCGCAGCAGGTTCTCCAGCAGGATCTTGTAGGAGTAGGGCAGCCGGGCGAGCTTGAAGCGGGGCTCCAGGGCCTTGAGGTTGTAGTACTGGTAGGTCTTGGCACCGACTTGCAGGCTGGACTTGGCCTTGAAGCTGTCCGTCATGGCAGGAATGCTCCGGAATGCGTGGCGAATGGGGCTGGCGCGGAACGCGGCGCCCGCGAGGCGCGAGCCGCCGCGGGCAGCGCGCGATTATAGCGGCCCTGCACCGGCCAACCGCCGCTGGCCGGGCCGCTCAGGACGGGCGCAGGGCGCTCCGCAGATCCGCCAGCAGCGCCGGTAGCAGCGGGATCCAGGCCTCGATCAGCGCGGGCAGATGCCCTTCCAGGGCGAGCAGCGGCGCCGGCTCGCGCAGGCGGGTGGCGGTTCGCCGCAGCGCGCGTTGGGCGCCCTCGACGGTCTCCGCACCGCGCAGCAGGGACTCGAATGCCGCCGCCGCGGGTGCCCGTGCCCCGGCCCGCTCGAACCAGGGGCCGGCGCCCGCCACCGCCTGCGCGGCCCGCTGGCAGAACGCCTCGAACGGTTCCGTCTCGAGCCCGGCCCACAGCCGGTACAGCGCGGGGTCCGCGGCCAGATCGAGCAGGATGCCGGCATAGCGACGCTCGCCGGCAGCAAAGCCGGCGCGCAGCGCGGTGCTGGCCGGATGGCTGTCGGTGAGCCGGTCGATGCGCCGATGCAGGCGGATCCCCTCGGCCAGCCGCGGCGGGTAGGCGGAGAGATCGGCACCGCGCACCACATCGCCGAGCACGGCGCCGGCCCAGTCGGCCTCGAGATCGCGGGTCAGCCAGAGGTGGACGAGGAAGTTCATCCGCCGCCGGCGCCCGATGGCGGGTCGAGCGCGGCGGCGGGATACAGGCCGGTGGCCGGGTCCGGCCGCTGCCGGCGCAAGGCGGCCAGATTGGCGTCCAGCACCGGACCGAGCCAGGGTCCGTGGGCCCCCTCGCCCCACAGCGCGGCCGGGGGCAGCACGATCAGCCCCTCGGCCGGGTTGCCCACCGCCAGCCCCTCGCCGCAGTGCCAGCCGAGGGCGGTGAAGGCGCACACCGCCGCGGCGCGCTGGTCGTGATCGGTGATCGTGGCAAGTGCCGGCTGCAGCGCCCGACCGGGCAGCCAGCGCCGCAGGCCGGCGTCGAGCCGCCCTTCCTCCAGCAGCTGCTGCCAGAAGACATCCGAGGCGTTGCGGCGCAGCGGGGTGAAGGCGGCCTCGCGCATCTGCGCCATCAGCCAGGCATTGGGGAAGGCCTCGATGATCCAGGCCGCCGGCTGTGCCGCCTCCAGCTGGGCGGCCAGCGCCAGTGCCTGGGCGTGGAGCTGCTGGCCACTCGGCGTGTTCAGCGCCCCGGCCTTGCCCCGGCGCACCAGCACCCCGCGGCTGAGCAGGGATTCCGCGGCGCGGTGGTGGTTCTGCGGCGGGCGCCGTCCGCCCTGGCGCGGGCTCAGCGGGCCATCGATGGCCACCCCGCTGACCGGCCCGTCGGCAAGACAGCTGTCGAGGGCGGCGGCGCGCGAGGCCGGCGCCAGCGTGGCGGCGGCGAACCTCAGGCGGGCCTGCCGCTCGTTCCAGCTCAGCCGCGCGAACACCGTGCTGGCGCGTTGCGCCGAATAGCCGACATCGATGCCGAGCACCGCGCCGGTCGCCGCGGCCCGGCTCATGGTCTCCAGCCGCGGGCGATCAGGCGCGCTTCCTCGGCCTCGTCGAGCCGGCGCCCTTCGGGAGGCGGCGTCGCACCGGCGAGCCGGTAGCCGTCCTCGCCGGGCACCGCGGCGGCGGGCGCCGGACGGGCCCGCCAGTGGCCGGCGGCGGTGATGCAGGCGCGCTGGGCATCGGCACTCCCCTGCGGGCTGAGCCGGTAGTCGCGGCAGTAGCGGCCATCGGCGAGCTGGTGGCTGCCCAGCACCAGCAGCTCGCTGGCGCCCAGGGTCACCGCCTCGCCGCTGGGCGTGGCCGCCAGGGCCGCCGCCAGCGCCGGGTCGAGCCGGCCGCTGCCAAGGGTGCTGCGCCAGGCATTGAGGGCCATCGAGGCCAGCACGCCAGCGGCCACCGCCATCGCAAACCGCCAGTGACGGCGCCGAGGCGGCCGCCCCACTGGCGCGCCGGCCAGTTGCCGGCCGAGCGCGGCCAGCGCCGGCGAGGGCGGCGGCAGCTGCAACTGGGCACGGCTGGTACGCAGCAGGGCGCGGCTCTCGCGGTACATCGCCAGGCGATCGGCCAGCACCGGATCGGCCGCGACCTGCTCGCGCAGCTCCCGCGCCCGTGGCTCGTCGAGCACCTGGTCGGCGAGGGCCATCAGCTCACGGTCGAGGTCGGGGTCAGGCAGACGGGTCATGGTCGGTCCCCAGAGTCTGGAGCAGCTGGGCGCGGGCGCGCGAGAGACGGGACATCACGGTGCCGATCGGTATCTCCAGCAAGTCGGCGGTTTCGCGGTAGCTCAGATCCTCGACGCAGACCAGCACCAGCACCAGCCGCAGCGGTGGTGGCAACCGACCCAGGGCGGCCAGCACCTGGTCCAGCAGCAGCCGGCGTTCCATCGCCGCCTGCCAGTCCGGAGCCGGCAGCGCCTCCCAGGCCTCGTCCTCCAGCACCGCCTCGGCCGGAGTCGCCCGCAGCCGGTCGATCCACAGGTTCTTCAGGATGCGGAACAGCCAGCGGTCGAGCTGGGTGCCCGGCTGGAACAGCGCCCACTGTTCGAGCGCCCGCTGGCAGCAGGCCTGGACGAGATCGTCGCTCAGCACCAGGTCCTGGCAGAGGTAGTAGGCGAAGCCGCGCAGCCGTGGCAGCAGGCCGCCCAGCTCGCGCCGGAACGCCGCGGGTGCGGGCGTCAGCACGTGCAGGCACGGTCCGGGTCTCCGGGTACGCAGCGCTGCAGCTGCGCCTGTCCCGGCACGCGCACATAGCACTCGCCACCGCGGTCGCTGCCGGCGGCCGCCTCGTCCTCCTCGGCCGAGCCGGCCAGGACCGCAGCCCCGCCGAGCAGCAGCAGGGCGCCGGCGGCACAGGGGGCCTCGGCGGACTGGCTGAAGCCGGGGCCGGACTGGCGGGCGCCACAGGGCCCGGCACTCTGCGAGAAGCCGGCCGCCGATTGCGAGGCTCCGCCCGCACCGGCGCGCTGGGAGAACCCGGGGCCGGACTGCGAAGCGCCGCCGGCCCCGGCCTGCTGGCCAAGCCCCGGACCGGCGGGGCGGGTGGCGGCGCCGGCGCCGCGGGCCCTCAGCGGTGCCGCGGCCGCGGTGCGACCCGTGCCCGCCAGACCGCCGCTCGCCGCGCCAGCGCTGCCCACCGTGGGGGCAAGCGGGGTGACCGCGGTGGCGGCTGCGGCACCCCCTGCGGTCACTGCTCCGCCCACGGCGACCGGGGCGGCCAGCACCACCGGAGCTGCCGCCGCTGCCACCGGTGCGGTGGCCGCCGCCCCCAGCGCACCGGCGCTGCCCAGGGCACCGGCACCGGCTGCGCCGGCGCTGGCCAGACCGGCAGCCCCCGCCGCACCTGCAGCCCCGGCCCCGGCGCTGGCAATGCTCGCCAGCCCCATCACCGGCGCCAGCAGACAGCCGGACAGCGGCAGACAGGCGAGGAGGACGGCCAGTCCCAGTCCGCGACGCGCGCTCACCGTGCCACCTTGAGGCTGGTGATGGTCTCGCCATCGGCGGCGAAGGCGACTTTCAGGCCGTAGTACTCGGCCCGGTTCAGACGACCCTCCAGCGGGGTGCCCACCAGCTCCCACAGCCCCAAGGTGCCGATGTCCAGCAGCCCATGGCCGATCGCCCGCAGGGTCGAGCCCTTGGCCTTGCGCACGCGAAAGGCGGCGATGTTGGGTTCGTCGAAGGCCATCGCGGTGAGCGGCTCGGCGCCGCGCGCGACCAGACAGGTGCGGGTCTGGCAGGCCAGCACCTCCTCCAGCTCCACCCCCTCGTGCCGGGCGGCCATGCTCACCGCGCAGCCGTTGAGCAGGAGCGCGGCGCCGAGCAGACCGAGCCGCGATACTGGCTTGAACATGGACCTCATGGTGCCCCCTTGGCTCTGATTCTGGACGCCCAACGGATCGGCGCCGGGTTTTATTCCCGATGGACGGACGCTGCCTCAGCGGGCTGCCGGGCAGGCCGGTGCCTGCAGCAGCCCGGTCGCCTCCGGGCCGGGTAGCGGGCGGGCCCTCTGGACCAGGGCCTCGGCCTGCCCCAGCGGGGCCCGCTCGGGCGTGAGCCGCGCCTGCAGCACATAGGCGGCGGTGAGAAAGGGCGCGGCCCAGGAGGTGCCGTCCTGGAAGCGACCGCCGCCCCCGGCATCCAGAGCCCAGACCGCCACCCCGGGCGCCGCCAGCCGCGCGGTGGGCGAGGGCGTCGCCCCGGGCCAGCGCTGGCGATGCCGGTCGACCGCGGTCACCGCGATCACCTCCGGATAGGCGGCCGGATACAGCGGCGGCGAGGCGGGTCCGCCATTGCCCACCGCCGCGACCACGCCAATGCCGGACTGCACCACCCGCCGCAGGGCGGTGTGCAGCAGCGCGCTGGGCGCACCGGCCAGACTCAGATTGATCACCTCCACCTGCTCGCCGGCCAGCCAGTCGAGTGCCTCGACCAGCCGGGCGGCATCGGTATAGGGCTCGCCCTGGGCGTCGCTGGCATAGACATCGGCGGCCCACAGGGCGGCGTCCGGCAGCAGGCCCGGGAAGCCCGCCGCCGGCTGCCCGACCAGCCAGGCGGCAAGCCCGGTGCCGTGGTCGGCCGCTGCGGGTGGCGGTGCATCCGGCGCCCAGCGCCGCTGGGTGATGGTGGCGCCCTGCAGCGCGGGCAGGGTGCTCACCACCGGGCCGTCAATCAGACCGATCCGCGCCTGCACCCGGCAGGCGGGCGGCCAGCGCAGCAGCTGGGGCGCGTAGCAGCGGATGCCGCGGCAGTCCACGCTGGCCAGCCGATAGACCGGATTGAGCTCCACCTGCGCCCCCGGATCCGCCGCCTGCAGCAGGGGCAGCACGCTGCTGGCCGGGACCCCGGGCGGCAGCTGCAGCTCCACCAGCGGCAGAGCCAGGCGCGGCAGGGTGCGTGCGCTGACCCGCTTAAGCCCGAGCGCCTGGGCCTGGGCCCGTCCGGCCGGGGAGAGCGCCTGAACCAGCAGGCGATCGGCGCGATACAGGTAGCCCCCGCTTTCCAGCAGCGGAACGGCGGCGGGCAGGGCGGCGCCGGGCAGGGTGCCAAGCGGGGCCAGGCCGCTGGGCAGCGCCGGCAGGCTGACGCCCGCGGCGGCGACCGGCAGCTGCTGCAGAACCCCGTTCACCAGCTCGAGGTTCAGCGCGCCGTCGACGGCGGCGAGCCCGACGCCCCCCGATCCCACAGCACCCGCGCTGCTGCCGGCAAGCGCCAGCCCGGCACCGGCGGCCCCGCTGACGCCGGCCACGGTCGCCGCGGTTCCCGCCGCGGTCCCCACCGCTGCCCCGGTGGCAGCCACGGCGCTGACGCCAGCCGTCGCACTGCCGACCGCACCCGCGGCACCGGCCACTCCGGCCACCCCCGCCCCGGCAGCGCCCACCCCGCCGAGCAGGCCCAGCACGCAGCCGGACAGCAGCGGGCTGGCGAAAGCCAGGGCAAGACCGGCGAGCAGACGAGGGCAGGCCATCGGGTGATCCGCGTCTCAGGTCACCCAGCCTATCCGGAGCCCGGCCCGCCCGCAGCATCGGGCTACCATCGGGCGGCCCTGTGTCCGGAGAGCCCCATGCTCAAGAAGGTGATTCCCCAGCGCCGTGTCTCGCTCGGCGCCTTCGAGGTCGGTCGGGTGCTGCCCTATGTGCAGCAGCGCATGGTC
>DASUDX010000085.1:0-12221 GCA_036275365.1 Nevskiaceae bacterium
CGCTGGGCGACCCGGCGCACCCGCTCCAGCCCCAGCTCGATGGCCTGTGGATGCAGGGCCTCCTGGTAGCGCAGCCAGTCGGCCAGGCGGGCGCCAGCCGGGGGCGCGGGCAGCCCGCTCATCCGGAGGCGGCGGGCGTCCAGTGGGTGAGCATGGCGAGCAGGCGATGGATCGTCTCGCGCATCTCGCGGCGATCGACGATGCGATCGATGGCGCCGTGCTCAAGCAGGAACTCGGCGCGCTGGAAGCCTTCCGGCAGCTTCTGCCGAACGGTCTGCTCGATCACCCGCGGACCGGCGAACCCGATCAGCGCCTTGGGCTCGGCGATGTGGATGTCCCCGAGCATGGCGAGGCTGGCGGATACCCCGCCCATGGTCGGATGGGTGAGCACCGAGACATAGGGCAGACCGCGCTCGGACAGCCGCGCCAGCGCAGCGCTGGTCTTGGCCATCTGCATCAGCGAGAACAGCGATTCCTGCATGCGCGCGCCGCCGCTGCCGGAGAAGCAGACGAAGGGCGTGCCGTGCTCCAGCGCGGCCTCGACGCCGCGCACGAACTTCTCGCCGACCACCGAGCCCATCGAGCCGCCCATGAAGCCGAACTCGAACACCGCGGTGACCAGCGGCAGGCCGAGCAGGCGGCCGCGCATCACCACCAGGGCGTCCTTCTCCTCGGTCTCGGTCTGCGCTTCCTTGAGCCGCTCGGTGTACTTGCGCGAGTCCTTGAACTTGAGCGGATCGAGCGGGGCGTACTCGGCGGCGATCTCGACCCGCGGCTCCGGATCGAGGAAGTGATTGAGCCGCGCCCGCGCACTGATCGGGCGGTGCGCATCGCACTTCGGGCAGACCTCCAGGGTGCGTTCCAGCTCGGCGCGGTAGAGCACGCTCTCGCAGCTCTCGCACTTGGTCCACAGCCCCTCCGGCACGCTGCGCTTGCGCACGCCGGTGGTGAGCAGCTGGGAACCGCCGGTGATCTTGTCGAGCCAGCTCATGGGGAGGATGCGGCAGGCAGGGCGCGGGCCGGTGCGCCGGCGCCGATCATAGGCGATCCAGGGCCTGGCGCATCCCGCCGAGCAGCCCCTGCAGGTGCCCCGGCAGCTCGGCCGGGGTCTGGCCGTGGCGCTCGATCAGGCTGACCAGAGCGCTGCCGACGATCACCCCATCGGCGACCGCGCCGACCGCGGCTGCGCTGGCGGCGTCGCGGATGCCGAAGCCCACGCACAGCGGCAGCGCGGTGTGCTGGCGGATCTCGGCCAGCTTGGCCGCCACGCTGTCCACATCGAGGCTGGCGGCCCCGGTCACGCCCTTGAGCGAGACATAGTAGAGATAGCCGCTGGCCTGAGCGGCCACCGCGGCGATGCGCGCGGCCGGGCTGGTGGGGGCGAGCAGGAAGATGGCATCGAGGCCCTGGGCGCGCAGCAGCGGCACCACCTCATCGGCCTCCTCCACCGCCAGATCGACCAGCAGCACCCCGTCCACGCCGGCGGCGGCCGCGGCCTCGGCGAACGGCGCCACCCCCCAGTGCTCCACCGGGTTGAGATAGCCCATCAGCACCACCGGCGTCTCGGCGTCGCGCTCGCGGAAGCGGCGCACCATCGCCACGCACTGGCGCAGGCTGGTGCCATGGGCCAGTGCCCGCTCGCAGGCGAGCTGGATCACCGGGCCATCAGCCATCGGATCGGAAAACGGCACGCCCAGCTCGATGGCATCGGCGCCGGCGGCGACCAGCGAATGCATCAGCTCGACGCTGTGGTCCGGGTGCGGATCACCGGCGGTGATATAGGGAATCAGGGCCTTGCGGCCTTGCTGGCGCAGCGCGGCCAGGCGGGTGGCGAGTCGGGACATGGTGGAGGCGGCTTCAGGCCGGCAGGACCTGGTGATGCAGCATCACCAGACCGCTGCCATAGGTACGGGAGTCGAGCAGGCGCAGGCGCAGATCGCGCTGCAGGCCGCGGAACAGCGGGATGCCGTCGCCCAGGGCCAGCGGATGCAGGGCGAGCAGGCATTCATCGATCAGGCCGGCCTGGGCGAACTGGCCACAGACCTCGCCGCCGCCGAACAGCCAGGCGTGACGGCGCCCGGCCTCGGCCATGCGCAGGCGCAGGCCGGCGACATCGCCGCTCCAGAAATGCACATTGCTGAACGGCGGATCCGGCGGATCGCGGGTCAGTATGTAGTAGTGCTTGTGCGGGTCCGGCGACTCGCCAAGGCCGCGGATCAGATCCCAGCTGCGCCGCCCCATCACCACGCTGTCGACGCTGGCGAAGAAGGCGGCGTGACCGTAGTCCTGGTCGGTGAAGCACCAGTCGAAGCTGCCGTCCGGACGGGCGATGTAGCCATCCAGGCTGATGGCGAGCTGCAGGGTGATCTTCATGGGCCGCGCTCAGGTGAGCGTGATGCCCTCGCGGCGGGCGATGGTGAAGATGTCCTTGTCGCCGCGGCCGGAGAGATTGACCACGATCGCCTGCTCCCGCGGCAGGGTCGGGGCGAGCTTGCGGGCGTAGGCCAGCGCATGGCTCGGCTCCAGCGCCGGCAGGATGCCCTCCACCCGCGCCAGCTCGTGGAAGGCGGCCAGGGCCTCGTCATCGGTGACCGCGGTGTACTCGACGCGACCCTCGTCCTTGAGCCAGGCGTGCTCGGGGCCGACGCCCGGGTAGTCGAGGCCGGCGGAGATCGAATGGGTGCCCTGAATCTGGCCGTTCTCGTCGGCCATGATGTAGGTGCGGTTGCCGTGCAGCACGCCCGGCCGGCCGGCCGAGAGCGGCGCGGCGTGGCGGCCGGTCTCGATGCCATCACCGCCCGCCTCCACCCCGATCATGCGCACGCCGGTGTGTGGGATGAATGGATGGAACAGGCCGATGGCATTGCTGCCGCCGCCGACGCAGGCCACCAGCACCTCGGGCAGGCGGCCGAGCATCTCGCGGCTCTGCTGGATCACCTCGCGGCCAACGATGCTGTTGAAGTCGCGCACCAGCATCGGATAGGGGTGCGGGCCGGCCGCGGTGCCGATGACATAGAAGGTGTCATCCACATTGCTGACCCAGTCGCGCATCGCCTCGTTGAGGGCGTCCTTGAGCGTGCGGGTGCCGCTGGTCACCGGCACCACCTCGGCGCCCATCAGCTTCATGCGGTAGACATTCGGACTCTGCCGCTCGACATCGTCGATGCCCATGTAGACCACGCACTTGAGGCCCAGGCGGGCGGCGATGGTGGCGCTGGCCACGCCATGCTGGCCGGCGCCGGTCTCGGCAATGATGCGGGTCTTGCCGAGGTACTTGGCGAGCAGGGCCTGGCCGACCGTGTTGTTGATCTTGTGCGCGCCGGTGTGGTTGAGATCCTCGCGCTTGAGGAAGATCTGCGCCCCGCCCCACTTGCGGGTCAGTCGCTCGGCCGGATACAGCGGGCTGGGGCGGCCGACATAGAGCTTGAGGTCCTGGTCGAGCTCGGCGAGAAACGCCGGGTCGGCCTTGAGCCGGGCATAGGCCTCCTCCAGCTGGCGCAGCGGCTCCATCAGGGTTTCGGCGACGAAGCGGCCGCCGTAGGGGCCGAAGTGGCCGCGGGCGTCGGGGTAGGCAGTCTGGGTCATGGGCTGGAATCGGCACGCCGGACGGCGTCGAGGAAGGCTCGCATTTTCTGCGCATCCTTGACGCCAGGAACCGCCTCGATGCCACTGGAGACATCGACCGCGTAAGGACGAAGCATTGTAACCGCGCCGGCCACGGTCTCCGGGCGCAGGCCGCCGGCCAGCATCCAGGGCCGGTCGAAGTCGCTCGGCACCTGGGCCCAGTCAAAGCCCTGGCCGGTGCCGCCGAGTCCGTCGGCCCCGTGGCTGTCGAGCAGGAAGCCGCGCGCGGCGCGGTGTTCCTCGCGGCTGGCCAGCGCACTGGCGGGATCGGCCATGCCCAGCGCCTTCAGATAGGGCCAGCCGATCGCCTCGCAGAAGGCCGCGCTCTCCTGGCCGTGGTACTGCAGCAGGTCCGGCCGCAGCGCGGCGATCACCTCGCGCACGAAGGCGGCCTCGGCATTGCTGACCAGGGCCACCACGCTGACGAAGGGCGGCAGGCTCTGCCGCAGGGTGGCGGCGCGGCTGGGTTCGAGATAGCGGCGGCTGCCCGGCACGCAGACGAAGCCGATGGCATCCACGCCCAGGGCCACCGCCTGCTCGGCGTCCTCGGCGCGGGTGAAGCCACAGAACTTGACGCGGGTGCGGCGCACGCCGGCTCTCCGGTAGCGGGGCCGGCGATTCTCGCTCAGCCCGCCGCGCGCTGCTCAGGGCAGCCAGAGGTTCGCCGGCGGCGGCAGGCCGAAGGCGGCCGGGTAGTCGGCGCCGAGGAAGTACAGGCCCTCGGCCGGTGCGGTCTCGCCGGCCTGGGTGCGATCGCGCTGCGCCAGCAGCTCGGCCATCCAGCTCACCGGCCGCTCGCCGCGGCCGATCTCGAGCAGGCTGCCGACCAGATTGCGCACCATGTGGTGGAGAAAGGCATTGGCCCAGACCTCGACCGCCAGCCGCTCCTCCACCCGCCAGACGCGGATGAAGGTGAGGCAGCGCATCGGCGTGCGCGACTGGCAGCCGGCCGCGCGGAAGCTGCTGAAGTCGCGCTCGCCGAGCAGGGCCTGGGCGGCCTCGTGCATGCGCTCGGCATCGAGCGGCTGCGGCACCCAGGCCGCCGCGCCGGCGAGCAGGGCTCCGCGGGCGCGGCGGTTGAGAATCACATAGCGGTAGCGCCGGCCCAGCGCGGAATGGCGGGCATCGAACGCCGCCGCCACCGGCTGCACCCAGCGCAGCTTGATGTCGTCCGGCAGATGCACATTGCTGCCCAGCAGCCAGGCATCGGCGCTGCGCGCACGGGGGCTATCGAAGTGGATCACCTGCCCCAGGGCATGGACGCCGGCATCGGTACGGCCGGCACAGCTCACCGCGACCGGGTGATCGGCCACCCGCGAGAGGGCGGCTTCCACCGCCGCCTGCACCGAGGGCGCATGCGACTGCGCCTGCCAGCCGGCGTAGGCGCTGCCGCGGTACTCGACGGCCGCCGCCCAGCGCTGCCGGGCCGGCGGCGCGGCTTCAGGCACCCAGACGGGCGCGCAGGCTGCGCGCTTCTTCCTGCTGGGCTGCCCCGCCCTGCTGGATCACCTCGTCGAGCAGGCTGCGGGCCATTTCCTGGTCCCCCATGTCGACATAGGCGCGGGCCAGGTCCAGCTTGGTGGCGACCTCGTCGCCCGCACCGGCACCGGCGTTGCCGCCCCCGAGATCGCCGAGATCGAAGTCATCGAGCTTGATCTCGTCGAGGTTGAGGGCATCGGCCGCCGCCGAGGCACTCGGCGCCGGCGCGGCCGGCGTGCCCAGCGACAGGCTGTCCAGATCGAAGGCCAGCGTATTGGGATCCGCGGCCGGGGCGGCGGCCGGCGGCGGGGTGGCCTCGCCGGGCAGCTCGAAGGCGCCGAGGTCGAACTCGAGGCGGTTGTCCGCGGCCACCGGGGCGGCGGCGGGTTCGGCGGCCGGCGCCGGCAGATCGAGGCCGTCGAGGGCGAAGTCGAGACGGTTGGGATCGGCAGCGGCGCTCGGCGCGGCCAGCGCCGGGTCCGGCAGGACCTCCGGCAGCGACGCCGGCTCGGGCAGGATCTCCGGCAGCTCCAGCGACAGCGAGGGCGCCGCCGGGGCCGGGGCCACCGGCACTTCCACGGCGGCCGGCTCGTCGAAGCTCAGATCGAGGCCGCCATCCATCTCCACCATCGGCGCGTCATCGCCGCCCTGGAACAGCGCGGCCTCCGGGCACAGCTGGCGGCCCATGATGGCCAGCTTGCTCCACTGCGCCGCGGTCAGGCCCGGCTTGGCCGACTCGGCCAGTTCCTGGAACTCGACCGGCCGGGCGGCGGCGAAGTAGGTCTCGGCCAGCTTGAGCTTGAGCTCGGCGCGCTGCGGGTCCTTGGCGAGGGCCTGCTTGAGCACCAGCGCCGCCTCGTCGTAGAGGCCATAGGCAAGGTTGAAGTCGGCGTCCGCGATCGGATCGTTGCCGTCGAGGTTGATGTGCAGGGTGTCGGCGGCGAACTGCGCGGTCACATCGAAATCCACCGTGTCGCTGGTGGCGGCGACGCTGGCCTCCACCACCTGGGTGGCGTCGAAATCCGGCAGCACGGCGGTGGCGGTGGCCGCGGCGGCGGCCGGCAGCTGCTGGGTGGCCTGGGCGGCGTCCATCAGCTTGTGGGTCTTCTCCGCGGGCGTCGCCGGCGCCGCCGGCAGCACGGCGGTGTCACCGGTGGGCGTGGCCCGCGGGGCGGGGGCCGGCTTGGCCGCCAGCGGCGAGCCGGAGGGCGGCAGGCTGACCCGGACCGCCTGCTCGGCCGGGCGGATCTGGCCGGACTGGCGCTCCCGGCGCTGCTTCCAGCCGCGCCAGAAGACAAAGCCGCCACCCACCACCAGCAGCCCGAGGCCCAGCGGCACCAGCAGCTCGCCGATCAGATCGCCGGACTCCTCCTCGCGGATCACCACCGGGGCGGACGGTGCCGGCTCGGCAGGAGCGGCGGCGGTGCCCGCCGGCGGATCGACCATCGGATCGGCCGCGGTCTCCTCGACCGGATCCACCATCGGATCGACGGCCGGCTCGGCGCTGACCGGCTCGGTGGCGGGCGTCGGCGGCTCGCTGGGTGGCGGGACCGGTGCATCGGCTATGGCCGAAACCGAATCCGCCGGCCCCGGAGTGGACGCGGTGGCCGGCGGAGCGGTGACAGCCGGGGCGCTGGCCGCTGGTTCCGGTGCCGGTGCCGGATCGAAGTCCGGATCAGGCGCCGGTGCCGGGGGCGGCGTCCGCCGCGGTGCCGGCGCGGCGGCCACGGCACTGCCGGTGGCGGGCGCCGGCGCGGCGCTGCGGCGGCCGGCGCGCAGGGCGTCGACCTCGCGCTTGGCCGCTGCCGCGTCGGTGGCCTGCATCTGTTCCAGGGTCGGCACGCGCAGCACCGAGCCCTTCTGCAGCCCGTTGAAGCCCTGGAAGGCCTGGGGGTTGGCCCGGTAGATCGCCAGCAGCACCTGATCCATGCTTACCGCCGGGCTGGGCCGCAGGCGGGTGGCGATGCTCCAGAAGGTCTCGCCGGGCTGTACCGGACCATAGCGGCCGTCGCCCGCCGCAGCGGCCGGGGCTGGCGCCGCGGCCGGGGCCGTCGACGGAGCAGACGCCGGCGCCGGCTGGGCGGCTTCCTCGGCGGTGACATAGAACTCGCTATCGGTGGCCGGCGCCGCCAGCGGGGCCGGTGCCGGAGCGGGTGCCGGTGCCGGCTTGGCCGCCGCCGGAGCTGGCGCCGGGGCGGGGCTGGCCGCCAGGGTCGGCGGATCGAGCAGCACCGTGTACTCGCGCAGGATGCGCGCATTGCGCGAGCGCACCTCCAGCAGAAAACTCAGGAAGGGCTCGCGGGCCAGCTGCTCGCTGCTGATCACCACGGCCGGCGCCGCGCCATCCTGCACGCTGAAGCGCAGGCTGGAGAGATAGTCGGCCCGCTCGAGGCCGGCGCGCTCGAAGTCGGCTGCCGGCGCCAGCTGGGCCTGGATGCCCTCCAGTTCCTCGGCGGCGAGGTCGGTCAGCGGGATCCGCGCCGAGAAGCGCTGATTGAGGGTCGAACGCACCTCGATCTCGCCCAGCCCGACCCCATGGGCGACGGAGCCAAAGCCCGCCACCGCGACCATCACGGCGCACCACAGTGCTCGAATCATCTCTGTCTCCCGCCGGCGGCAAGAGCCGCGATCCCTGAGCAGTCGTTTAGCAAATACTTTAATTACAGCGCGTAAGCCCTTTTATACACGATCATTCCAGGATTGACCAAGGCAGCGGACCGGGGCCCCCGCCGCGCCCGGCCGCCGCCGCTCAGAGATGGTCGCGGATCAACCGCTCGGCGATCTGGATGCTGTTGAGGGCAGCACCCTTGCGGATGTTGTCGGAGACCACCCAGAGGTTCAAGCCGCGCGGGTGGGAGATGTCCTCGCGGATGCGGCTGACGAAGGTCGCATCCTGGCCGCTGGCATCGGACACCGCGGTGGCATAGCCGCCGGCCTCGCGGCGGTCGATCACCGTCACCCCGGGCGCCCGCTCGAGCAGGGCCCGCGCCTGCTCGGCGCTGATCTTGTCGCGGGTTTCGATGTGCACCGCCTCGGAATGGCCGTAGAACACCGGCACCCGCACCGCGGTCGGGTTCACCTGGATGCGCTCGTCGCCGAGGATCTTGCGGGTCTCCCAGACCATCTTCATTTCTTCCTTGGTGTAGCCGTTGTCCTGGAAGCTGTCGATGTGGGGGATCACATTGAAGGCGATCTGGCGCGGGTAGACCTTGGGACTGACCTCGCGGAACGAGAGCAGGTCGGCGGTCTGGCGGCCGAGCTCCTCGATCGCCTCCTTGCCGGTACCGGAGACCGACTGATAGGTGCAGACATTGATGCGCTCGATGCCCACCGCGTCGTAGATCGGCTTGAGCGCCACCAGCATCTGGATGGTCGAGCAATTGGGGTTGGCGATGATGCCGCGGTTGCGGTGCTGGGCGATCGCCTGCGGATTGACCTCCGGCACCACCAGCGGGATGTCGTCCTCGTAGCGGAACTGGCTGGTGTTGTCGATCACCACGCAGCCGGCGGCGGCGGCCTTGGGGGCATAGATCGCCGAGACGCTGGCGCCCGGCGAGAACAGGCCGATCTGCACCCGGGAGAAATCGAAGCTGGCGAGATCCTGCACCACCAGCTCGCGGTTGCCGAAGGCGACCGTCGAACCGGCGCTGCGCTCGCTCGCCACCGCGTGCACCTCGCCGACCGGGAAGCCGCGCTGCTTGAGGATGGAGAGCATGACTTCTCCGACCGCGCCGGTGGCGCCCACGACGGCCACATCAAAGGTACGACTCATGATCGATCTCTACAGGGACTTGTGAAAGTGGAAGGCGGTGATCTCGAAACGCTCGCGCAGGTAGAAGCGGTGCGCGCTCTTGCGCTGGGTGCCGGAATCCAGGGTCAGGGCGCTGGCGCCGAGGCGGCGGGCGCGGACCTCCAGCCCGGCGATCAGCTCGCGGCCGATGCCCTGCGAGCGGCGGTGGCTGTCGGTCACCAGATCATCGACATAGACATGCCGGCCAGCATGGGTGTTGACCAGGCAGCGCCAGACCGCGAGGCCCAGCGCCCGCTCGCCCTCCACCGCCAGCAGCAGGCGGCCACCGCCGGCGAACACCGCGGCCATCGCCGGGCCATAGTCGGGAGGCAGCTGCGGTCGCAGCTGGCGGTGCAGGGGCTCGCTGCGGGCGAGCCAGAGCGGCTCGCGCAGCTCACCCTGCGCATCGGTGACATCGATCAGCTGCATATCAGGCGCTCGACACCAGCTTGAGGCCGATCACCGCGGCGATCAGCAGGAACAGGAAGAACAGCCGCCAGAAGGTCAGCGGGTCCTTGAAGAAGACGATACCGATCAGCGCCGTGCCGAAGGCGCCGATGCCGGTCCAGACCGCATAGGCGGTGCCCAGCGGAATGGTGGTGATGGCCTTGCTCAGCAGGCTGAAGCTGGCCGCGGCACAGATCCAGAAGCCGACCGTCCACGGCCAGCGGCTGAAGTTCTCCGAGAGCTTCAGACAGGTGGTGAAGCCCACCTCGAACACGCCCGCCGCCAGTAGCCAGAGCCAGCCCATGCCCGCGCTCAGCCCAGTGCCGCCACCACCGCATCCCCCATCGCGGCGGTGCCGATGGCCGTCGCGCCCGGGGTGGCGATGTCGGCGGTGCGCAGACCGCGGGCCAGCACCGCCCGCACCGCCGCCTCCACGCGGTCGGCCAGGTCGCCGCGCTGCAGGGAGTAGCGCAGCAGCATGGCCAGCGACAGGAGGGTGGCGAGCGGGTTGGCGATGCCGCGGCCGGCGATGTCCGGCGCGCTGCCGTGAATCGGCTCGTACAGACCCTGGCGGCGCTCGTTGAGCGAGGCCGAGGGCAGCAGCCCGATCGAGCCGGTGAGCTGGGCGGCGATGTCGCTGAGGATGTCGCCGAACAGATTGCTGGTGACGATCACATCGAACTGCTTGGGCGCGCGCACCAGCTGCATGGCGGCGTTGTCGACATAGAGATGGGACAGGGCGACATCCGGATAGTCACGGGCCACCTCCTCCACCACCTCGCGCCAGAGCTGGCTGGATTCGAGCACATTGGCCTTGTCCACCGAACACAGCCGGCGGCTGCGCAGCCGCGCCGCCTCGAAGGCGGTGCGGGCGATACGCTCGATCTCGACATCCGAGTAGGCCTCGGTATCGCGGGCCACCCGCGCACGCGGCACCCGCCGCTCGCCCACCAGGTAGTCGGTCTCCACGCTGCTGTGGCGCTGGCCGAAGTAGATGCCGCCGGTGAGCTCGCGCACGATCAGCAGATCGAGCCCCGACACCAGCTCCGGCTTGAGCGAGGAGGCCGCGGCCAGATGGGGGTCGATCAGCGCCGGCCGCAGGTTGGCGTAGAGTCCCAGCGCGGCGCGGATGGCGAGCAGGCCGCGCTCCGGGCGCAGCGGCTTGGGCAGGCTGTCATAGCGGGGGCCGCCGACCGCGCCCATCAGGATGGCATCGGCCTGGCGCGCCGCCGCCAGCGTCACCGCCGGCAGCGGCTCGCCGTGGGCGTCGTAGGCACAGCCGCCGATCAGGCCGTGCTGCCAGCGCACCGCCAGGCCATGGCGGTCGCGCAGCGCCACCAGCACCTTCTCGGCCTCGGCCATGATTTCCGGGCCGATGCCATCGCCGGGCAGGATCAACAGATTCGCGCTCATCCAGGGAGCTCCATCAGGGGGTGGCGAACAGCCAGGGTGCCTCGAGGCGGCGGCGCGCCTCGTAGGCGCGGATCGCCTCGGCCCGGGTCAGGGTCAGGCCGATCTCATCAAGGCCCTCGACCAGGCAGTGCTTGCGGAACGGATCGATCTGGAACGGCTCGGCGTGGCCATCCGGCCGCCGGACCTGCTGGGCCGGAAGATCGATGGTCAGGCGCAGCCCGCCGGGCTGCGCGGCGAGCTGGAACAGCGACTCGACCACCGGGGCGGGCAGCACCAGCGGCAGAAAGCCGTTCTTGAAGCTGTTATTGAAGAAGATGTCGGCAAAGCTGGGGGCGATGACCGCGCGGAAGCCCCAGTCGTCGAGCGCCCACACGGCGTGCTCGCGCGAGGAGCCGCAGCCGAAGTTGTCACGCGCGAGCAGGATCTGTGCCCCGACCGCGGCGGGCTGGTTGAGCACGAACTCCGGATTGGGACGGCGACCGGCCACCGGCACATCCAGATCACCCGGATCGAGATAGCGCCAGTCGTCGAACAGATACTGGCCGAAGCCGCTGCGCGAGATCGACTTCAGGTACTGCTTGGGAATGATGGCGTCGGTATCGACATTGGGTCGATCCAGCGCCACCACCGGGCTGGTGACCACGGTAAAGGGCTTCATGCGAAGGTCCTCACATCGACGAAATGACCGGCGATGCCGGCGGCGGCGGCCATTGCGGGGTGAGCCGGGGTGTTCACGGACGGCCAGTGGCCGTCCGTGCCCGGCGAACGCCCGTTCGCTGGCGAACGGGCCGGGGCAGTACGCCAGCGATGGCAGCTCACGAGAAGGTCCTCACATCGACGAAATGACCGGCGATGCCGGCGGCGGCGGCCATTGCGGGCGAAACCAGATGCGTGCGCCCGCCCTGCCCCTGGCGCCCCTCGAAGTTGCGGTTGCTGGTCGAGGCGCAGCGCTCGCCGGGCTCGAGACGATCGGCATTCATCGCCAGACACATCGAGCAGCCGGGCTCGCGCCACTCGAAGCCGGCCTCCGTGAAGACCCGGTCCAGGCCCTCCGCCTCGGCCTGCGCCTTGACCAGACCCGAGCCGGGCACCACCAGCGCCAGCTTGACCTGGGCCGCCTTGCGCCGGCCACGCACCACGCTGGCCGCGGCCCGCAGATCCTCGATGCGCGAGTTGGTGCAGGAGCCGATGAAGACCTTGTCGATGGCGATGTCCTGGATCGCGGTGCGCGGCTGCAGCCCCATGTAGTCCAGCGCCTTGGCCATGCCGCTGCGCTTGACCGGATCGGTCTCGGCCGCCGGGTCGGGGACCCGCCCGGTGACCGGCACCACCATCTCCGGCGAGGTGCCCCAGCTCACCTGCGGTTCGATGCTCGCCGCCTCGAGGGTCACCTCCCGATCGAAGCGGGCGCCCGGGTCCGAGCGCAGCGTGCGCCACCAGGCCAGCGCCTGCTCCCAGTGCGCGCCGC
>DASUDX010000086.1:0-6553 GCA_036275365.1 Nevskiaceae bacterium
GTACGAAGGGCAGGCCCTGTTCGAGCCCCTGGTGCAGGCCCTCAAGGCGCAGGGTTTCGAACTGTGGGGCATCTGGCCGGGCTTCACCGAGCCGGCATCGGGCCGGATGCTGCAGATCGATGTGGTGATGATGCGGTCCGATGCCGACCCCCAAGGTCGTCTCGCCGGCGACTGCTGAGGCAAGGTCTTGCGCCAATCCTCGACCAAGGCACGGCCGCAGGCGGTGCCGGCGCTCCGGCCGGGCATCAGACAACTGCTATCGGAGTTCAGCGTCCTTGTTTCCGCCTCGGGGGTTTCCATCGTCTTGCGTTTCATGCTGGCGGTTGTCGCAAGCCGAGAGCTGGGCCCCGAAAGGTGGGGATACTGGTCCTTGTTGCTGGTTGCGATGGGTTATCTGCCCTTGCTGCAGCTGGGTGTGCTCAACGGCATGAATCAGCGCGTACCCGCGCTGCGCGTGGACGGGTCGTCAAACGAGGCGCGCATCGTCAAGCAAACCGCGCTGGCCGTGACGGTCCTGGCGGCGGTGGCCGCGGTGCCACTCCTGTTTGGCACGGCTACCTTTTGGCAGGAAAACGCTTCCGTGCCGGTGCTGGGGGCCGCTGCGGCCTTTTTCCTGATGTCGCAGCTGCAACTCTGGCAGCAGATGTGCCTCCGGGCGGAGATGGCCTTCGCCGACGCGGCGCGACAGCAAATGCTGGTCTCCGTGCTGGTGTTCGGGGCGGCGCTGGCAGGGCTGTGGCTCTCGGGACTGCCGGGCTTTGTCGCGGGGCAGGCGCTGGGAACGGCACTGTCCCTGCTGATGTACGCGCAGGATCACCGCGCTCCCATCGGGTGGTCCCTGCGACGACCGACGCTGGTGGAGTTGTCCGGCATCGGATTCCCCATCATGCTGTCGTCGATCATTTTTGCCGCAACCTTGTCGGCTGATCGCGTTGTCCTCGCGCACTTCCACGGCGTTGCCGTCGTCGGCCAGTACGCTGTGGCGTTGATTGCCACCAACGGCATGTTTCTGGTGCTGCAAACGGTATCTCAGCAGTTCTATCCGCGCATAGTCGCCGCATGCCGGCGTGCGGACCTTCTGGCAGCGCGTGAGATCGTGCGCCAGCAGACGGCAATGAATCTCGCCTTGACATCGGCAGCTGCGGTTGCGGTCCTGATCCTCTTCCCCTGGATCGTCCGGACGTTCATGCCGGCTTACCGTGACGGGCTTGAGGCCTTGCTGCCCCTGGTGCTGTCAATGCTCGCGATTGCCTCTGGCAACGGCTTTGCCAATTTCCTGAATAGCGCTGGCCGGCAGCGAGCGGGCCTTGCCATCCACTTGCTGTCCTTGCCTGTCGCGTATGGGCTCACCAGCGCTGCTGCTGCAGCCGGTTGGGGGCCACGAGGGGTGGCCTATGCGGTTCTTGCGACGTTCCTGCTGCAGGCGGCTGCGTTGTGGCGGTGTGCGTGGCATTTCGGACTGAAGCCGGCCGCCGGCAGTGAGGCTCCTAAGTGCGCCAGCTGAGTCGTTATCTGGTGCTCCGGCTGTACGAGTTGAAGATCCGAGGTATCGAACTGCTGCGCCTGTTGCGGCTCCGGTGTCTCGCGCCGGAGGCTCGAATCTGCAGCTACCGGGGCCTGCTGGAGCTGGCAAGGGAGCAGGCGCGCAGCCGCGAGACCTGTCATATCGTGGCGGCTGGCTGGTCGGCGACCGGATTGGAACGGGCGGGCTGCATCGGCGAGCGTGACTATGTGATCGGCATGAATCACTCCGCTTTCATGCCCTTGCGGTTCGACCTCTACTTCGTCGAGATCGCGGATGGACGGCGTGTGTCACGCATCCAGCGTCGCCTTCTGCGAAAAACAGCGGCTGATCGCATCGGCTTGCTGGTCTACAAGAATCTCTGGCACCAGGATCGTCGCAGTATCGCCGGGGCTGCTCGCTGGTATGGCAGTTCGGCATTGTTTTCGATGGATGTGATGGCGGCGCTGATCGATAATGAGCAACTTGAGGACATGGTGGATCGTATGCTCGGGGCGCCGGGCCTCTTCATGGAGCAACGCGCATCTACGGCCATCTCCGCTGCCGTCGCTGCGTTCCACCTGGGCTTTCGCCGCATCGTCGTCCATGGCGTGGATTTCGGCGGCTCGCATTTCTACGTTGCAGAGGCTTATCGTCGTGCGAGCCGACTGCCGAGTCCGTTCCCGGCCACGACTGGGAGTCACACGGCCAGTGCGTACCCTAACGGGCAGCAAGTGATCTGGCCGGTGCTGATTCGTGCGTTGGCTGCGCGCGGCGTGAGGGTCTATGCCGGTTCACCGCAGTCGCCGTTTGCAGATCTGGCCCCGGTCTTCGCCGTACCCAGCTGAGCGAGGCGATTCATATCCCAAGCCCTGCGGATCAGCCAGGCGGTGTTGCAGCGGGCTTGTCGGTGTCGTCCGGCAGGGTGGTGTACATCTCCACCAGCTGGCGCAGGCCCTTGACCTCCAGTCGGTAGGTCCAGCGATGCAGGGCAGGAATGGAGGGATCGGTTTCCGCCCGCTCCAGCAGCTGGAGCGCCAGCTCGGTATTGCCGGCGCGCAAGGCATAGACCACGGCATCCTGCAGGGCAGGGATCGAGCGCTGCAGGGCTGCTGCGCGCGCCCCCTTCTCGCTGGCCGCCGCGGCATCACCCGCCGCAGCGGCTGCGCGTGCCTGTAGCGACAGCACCGAGGCCGGGAAGATCCGGGTCAGCAGCGGGACGTCGAGCGCGTCCATGTAGGCCTGGACGTCCGCATCCGTCCGCTGGGTACAGCTTCCCGCCTCCCGCTTCTCGAACAGGTTCAGCATGCCGTTGAGCACCGCCAGGACGTTTGCGTCCGCCGCGAGCGCCGTGGCGCGCAGTTGCTCCGGCGTCGGTGCGCCTGCGGGTCCGGTAAAGCAGCTCAGCGCAATCTGCGCGGTGAGGAAGGAGGCATCCGAGGGCCAGTGCGCGGCGCCCTGCCGGTAGACGGCGAGGGCGGCATCGAGGCGGCCCGCTGCGATCAGCTGCTCGGCGACATTGTGCTGCGCGCGCCGCGAGTCGGGTTGCTGCTGATACCAGTAGGTCGCCCGCAGCAGGGGCTGTCCCCACAAGGTGATGGACTGGCTGGCGGCAGCCACGAGGTAGAGCGGATACAGGATCGCCAGCGTCACCACGACCGGGCGCAGGCGCTGCACGGTGGGCAGCGACCAGGCCTGGGCGAGCAGCATGGCCAGACCCAGTACCACGCCGGCGGCCGCGACGTAGTTGCGGTGCTCGAAACCCATCTCCAGCGGCAGGAAGCTGGACTCCAGGAGATGGCAGGCGAGGAACCAGAAGACGCCGAGGGCCAGTCCGGGCAAGGCCCGGCGCAGCCGCACCGCCGCGACGATCAGCGCCAGCCAGGCCAGCACGGCCACGACCGTGCTGGCGGGCGAGAGCAGCGAGCGCGAAAGGGGGTAGTCATCGAAATAGATGCGCCCGGTACTGAGGCCCGGCAGCAGCAGGGTCTTCAGGTACACGAACAGCAGCCGGGCCTGGGTGAGCAGCCGCTCGCCCATGCTGAACTCGCGCTGCTCGAAGACCGCGAGCTGGGTACGCAGGCCCATCAGCAGGTAGACGGCGAGCAGCAGCAGCGGCAGGTACAGGGCCAGCGGCCGCCACCAGCGCGCGTAGCGCGGCTGCGGCGGCCCGGGCAGTGCGTACTCCAGCGAGAGCACCATCAGGGGAAGCAGGATCGCGCTTTCCTTGGAAAGCACGCCCAGCCCGATGCCGGCGGCGATGCCGACACTCATCAGCAGCAGGCCGAGCCGGTCGTGTCCGCCGGCCGCCGCCACGCGGCCCCGGAGGTATAGCAGCAGCCCCAGGAACACGAAGGTGGCTGACAGCAGGGTCATGCGCTGCACGGCGTAGAGCACCGTGCTGATGTGCAGCGGCAACAGGAGCCAGGCCGCGGCGACCGCCAGGGCGGCCAGGGTCAGGCGAAGGTCATGCTGGCGGCCCTGCAGCTGCTGCAGCTGGAGCAGCGTCCAGAACAGCAGGCAGCCGTTGAGCAGGTGGATCAGGACATTGACCCGCAGGAAGTCCTCGGGATGGCGCGGCCAGCTGGGGTACTGCAGGGTGAAACTCAGCAGGGCGATCGGGCGCCCCAGTGTGCTCGACACGCCATTGAGCGCGTACTGCAGCGCGTCATAGAGCGGCATGTGTCCCTTGAGCCGCTCGAGCATGTCGAGGTTGGAGTAGTCATCGAACAGCCAGCCGGCGCCCAGTCCGCTGCGGTAGAGCGCGTACACCGTGACCAGGCAGGCAAGCCACAGGAAGCCGATGCACAGCCGCCGGAGCGGGCCGGCAGGGGCGAGGGCGACGGGCGGCGGCGTGGCGGTCATCGAGGCGCAGGAAGCGATAGCGGGCGGGAAAAGGCAGGCCCCAAAAAAGTGGCCGCCCGAAGGCGGCCACTCCACAACTCAAGCGACAGCGTCAGGCTTACTTGCAGGCGCCCGGCACGTACTTGCTGTCCAGCGAGCCAGCGGCGCAGGTCCAGACCTTGCCACCGTCCGTGGTGCCCAGCTCGATGGTCTTGCCAGCGATGTTCTTGTTGACCGAACCGGCGCTCTTCATCGTGGCTTCCAGGCTCATCGTGGCAACGCTGCTGCCAGCGACCGACGGATCGAGGTAGGCGATGGTCGAGGTGTACTTGCCGGCGATGGTGCCCATCACGGAGCCCGGAGCGGTCGGCCAGACGCCCTTGTCGGAGTAGTACTCGGCCAGCGGGGTCTTGCCGCCGGACATCAGGCTGACGGCTTCAGAAACCTGCGAACGGGCGATGTAGTCCTGGTAGGCCGGGATGGCGATCGCGGCGAGGATGCCGATGATGGCCACGACGATCATCAGTTCGATCAGGGTGAAACCCTTCTGCGTCTTCATATGCTGCTCTCCTGGAGATTGGTGGGAATGAGTCCCGGGTTACGACAAGCACATCGAATGCCAGGGTCGCTGCCCTGTTTGCCACTTATAACGATATGAAATTACAGGAATCTGTGGGTATCGCTGGAAATCTTCAGCCTGCGCTTGGCCTGTCGATGTCAAAAAGTGACACGTCGTGTCACTTGCAGGCGGCCGGCAGGTAGCGCGGGGCCAGGCCGTCGGCCCCCGGGGCCGCATGGCAATCCCAGCTTTTGCCGCCGTCATCGGTGGAGACCTGGATGACCCGGCCCTGAAGATTGGGGGCGACATTCACCGACCGGAAGGTCGCCTGCAGCGTGGCCGAGGGGACCGAACTGCCGGCGCCCTCGGCGAAGCTCACCGACTCCACGTACTTTCCGGAAATACCGTCTGAATTCAATGCGGTGACGCTGGCGGGCCAGACACCGCTGTCGGAGTAATGCTCGGCCATTGGCGTCTTGACGCCGGCCAGCAGTTCCACGCCCTCCGACACCTGGGCGCGGATGATGTAGTCCTGGTAGGCCGGGATGGCGATGGCCGCCAGGATCCCGACGATGGCCACGACGATCATCAATTCGATGAGCGTGAAACCGCGTTCCCTGTTCATGTGCACCTCGTCTCCCCGTCCAGCCGATGTTGAATGTCCCCGACGGTCTACATGCAATAGCGATGCCGCCTCGGATATCGGCGCATTTACATGTTTCTGAACGCTATTTTCGGGGGATGGCTGCGCCGGAGGTGGACGCGCCCTGTCAGGTTGCCGACCGACGCGGGCCCTCAGGCCCGGACCACGGGTCGCGAGGCGCCGCGGAACTGCCCGCGGGTGTCGACGATCAGCCGCGCGTGGCGGGCGATCAGTTCGTAGTCGATGCCCTGGTGGTTGGTGGCCACCAGCACCACGTCGTAGTCGCCCAGCGTTCGAGCATCCAGGGCGATACTGGCCTTCTCGTAGGTACCACGCCGCAGCGGCGGGATCCGCGGAATATGCGGATCGTGGTAGTCCACGGCCGCGCCGCGCGCCTCCAGCAGGTCCAGCAGTTCCAGCGCCGGCGACTCCCGCAGGTCGTCGACATCCTTCTTGTAGGCGATGCCGATGATCAGGATGCGCGCATCGCGCACCGGCTTGCCGGCGTCGTTGAGCGCGTCGGCCAGCTTCTGCACCACCCAGGCGGGCATCGCATGGTTGATCTCGCCCGCCAGCTCGATGAAGCGGGTGTGCACCCCGTACTCGCGTGCTTTCCAGGTGAGGTAGAACGGGTCGATGGGAATGCAGTGGCCACCCAGGCCCGGGCCCGGGTAGTAGGGCACGAAGCCGAAGGGCTTGGTGGCAGCAGCGTCAATCACCTCGAAGATGTCCATGCCCATGCGGTCAGCGACGATCTTCATCTCGTTGACCAGGCCGATGTTCACTGCGCGATGGATGTTCTCCAGCAGCTTGGCCATCTCCGCCACCTTGGGCGAGCTGACCGGCACCACCCGCTCGATCGCGTGGCGGTATAGCGCCTGGCCGAGTTCCAGGCAGGTCGACGTGCAGCCGCCGACGATCTTGGGGATGTTGTGGGTGCCGAACCTGGCATTGCCCGGATCCTGGCGCTCGGGCGAGAACACCAGGAAATAGTCCTCGCCCAGCC
>DASUDX010000087.1:0-3066 GCA_036275365.1 Nevskiaceae bacterium
CCCGGGGTGCGGATGCCCAGCGAGAGATACAGGCCCGGAATGCGCTCGGCGAAGAAGGAGAAATCCTCCGCGCCCAGCACCGGCCGGGCCTCGACCAGCCCGGCACCGACCACCCGCTGCAGGGTTGGCAGCAGCTGGGTGGTGAGCGCGGCATCGTTGACGGTCACCGGGTAGGCGTGATCGGTGCCGATCGCCACCTCGGCGCGGGCCCCGGCGCTGGCGGCGATCTGCTCGACCGTGCGGCGCACCTTCTCGTGCAGCTGCAGGCGCATCTCCGGATCGAGCGCCCGCAGGGTGCCCTTCATCCGCACCTGTTCCGGAATGATGTTCTGGCGCACGCCGCCCTCGATCTTGCCGATGGTGACGATCACCGGCGCGCGGCTGATGTCCATCTGGCGGCTGGCCACGGTCTGCAGCCCGAGCACGATCTGGCTCGCCACCACGATCGGGTCCACCCCCTGCCAGGGATAGGCGCCGTGGGTCTGGCGGCCGTGGACGGTGATGTCGAGATTGTCCGAGCTCGCCAGCACGCCGCCGCGCCGCCAGCCCACCTGGCCGACCTCGTACTGCGGGAACACATGCAGGCCGAAGATCGCCTCCGGTGCCGGTGCGCGCGCCAGCACACCCTCGGCCACCATCCGCTCGGCGCCGCCCTCCTCACCGGCCGGTGCGCCCTCCTCGGCCGGCTGGAAGATGAAGTGCACGGTGCCCGGCAGCTCATCGCGCAGGGCGCTCAGCACCTCGGCGGCGCCAAGCAGGATGGCGGTGTGGGCATCGTGGCCACAGGCGTGCATCACGCCCACCTCCTGGCCATCGAAGGTGCTGCGCCGGGTCGATTTGAAAGGCAGATCGACCTCCTCGGTCACCGGCAGCGCATCCATATCCGCCCGCAGGGCCACGCTGCGGCCGGGCCGGCCGCCCCGCAGGGTGGCCACCACGCCGTGGCGGGCGATGCCGGTCTCCACCGTCAGGCCCAGCTGGCGCAACCGCCGCGCCACATAGGCGGCGGTTTCCACCTCGCGGTTGGACAGCTCCGGGTTCTGGTGCAGATGGCGGCGGGCCTCGATCACCCGCGGCTCGGCGGCGGCGGCGAGACGGTCGATGCGCTCGGCCAGCGGGCTGGCGAGGGCCGGGCTGCCGAGCAGGAGCAGCAGGGCGGCGGTCAGGCGCATGGTCATCTCCGATGGCGGACAGACCCGCACCATAGCCCAGCGGGCAGGCCCGGGCAGCGGAAACAAAACGGCCGGCCCGGGTGCACCGGACCGGCCGGATCCGCGCCAGGCTCAGGCCAGATCGAAGCGATCGGCGTTCATCACCTTGGTCCAGGCGCCGACGAAGGCCTTGGCGAAGGCAGTGCCGCCATCCTTGGCCGCGTAGACCTCGGCCAGCGAGCGCAGGATGGAATTGGACCCGAACACCAGATCCACCCGCGTGCCCGTCCACTTCGGCTTGCCGGTCTTGCGATCACGGCCCTCGTAGACATTCTCGCCCTTGCCCGGCGCCCACTGCGTGGACATGTCGAGCAGGTTGACGAAGAAGTCGTTGGAGAGCACGCCGACGCGATCGGTGAACACCCCGTGGCGGGCACCGCCGTGGTTGGCGCCGAGCACCCGCAGCCCGCCCACCAGCGCGGTCATCTCCGGCGCGGTGAGGGTCAGCAGCTGGGCCTTGTCGAGCAGGGCCTCCTCCGGCTTCATCGGGTTGCTGGCGTGGTGGTAGTTGCGGAAGCCGTCCGAGGTCGGCTCCAGCACCGCGAAGGACGCCACATCGGTCATCGCCTGGGTGGCGTCGGTACGGCCGGGGGCGAACGGCACCTTCACCTTCAGCCCGCCCAGGCGCGCGGCTTCCTCCACCGCCGCGCAGCCACCGAGCACGATCAGATCCGCCAGCGAGATCTTCTTCTTGCCGGTGCTGAATTCCTTCTGGATCTTGCCCAGCACCTTGAGCACCTTGGCCAGCTCCGCCGGCTGGTTCACCGCCCAGTCCTTCTGCGGGGCGAGGCGGATGCGCGCGCCATTGGCACCGCCGCGCTTGTCCGAGCCGCGGAAACTGGCGGCCGCGGCCCAGGCGGTGCTGACCAGCTGGGGAATGCTCAGGCCCGAGGCCAGCAGCTTCTTCTTCAGGCCCTCGATGTCCTTCTCGGTCACCAGCGGGTGATCCACCGGCGGCACCGGGTCCTGCCAGATCAGCGGCTTCTTCGGCACCAGCGGGCCGAGGTAGCGCGACAGCGGGCCCATGTCGCGGTGGGTGAGCTTGAACCAGGCCTTGGCGAAGGCCTCGGCGAACTGCTTGGGGTTCTGGTGGAAGCGGCGCGAGATCTTCTCGTAGGCCGGGTCGAAGCGCAGCGACAGATCCGCCGTGGTCATCATCGGCCGGTGCTTCTTCGAAGGATCGTGGGCATCCGGAATCAGGTGCTCCGGCCGGCAGTTCTTCGGGTGCCACTGGTGGGCGCCGGCGGGGCTCTTGGAGAGCTCCCACTCGTAGCCGAACAGCATGTCGAAGTAGCCCATGTCCCACTTCGTCGGGTTGGGCTTCCAGGCGCCTTCGATGCCGCTGGTGATGGTGTGGGCGCCCTTGCCGCTGCCGAAGCTGTTCTTCCAGCCGAAGCCCTGCTGCTCGATCGGCGCGCCTTCCGGCGCCGGGCCGACATGCGACTCCGGCCCCGCGCCATGCGCCTTGCCGAAGGTATGACCGCCGGCCACCAGGGCCACGGTCTCCTCATCGTTCATCGCCATGCGGGCGAAGGTCTCGCGCACATCGCGGCCGGAGGCGACCGGATCGGGGTTGCCATCCGGACCCTGCGGATTCACATAGATCAGACCCATCTGCACCGCGCCCAGCGGTTGGGCCAGCACGCGGTCGCCGGAGTAGCGGCTGTTGGGCTGATCGGAGGTGGCCAGCCACTGGGTCTCCGGACCCCAGTCAATGTCCTCGCTGGGCTCCCACACATCGGCGCGGCCACCGGCGAAGCCCCAGGTCTTGAAGCCCATCGACTCGAGGGCGACATTGCCGGCCAGCACCAGCAGGTCGGCCCAGGAAATCTTCCGGCCGTACTTCTGCTTGATC
>DASUDX010000088.1:0-41964 GCA_036275365.1 Nevskiaceae bacterium
ATCCAGCTCGACATCGCGCCGGCCTCGGTGATGCCCTCCTCGAGGATCTGGCCCTTGATGTCCTCCTTGTAGAAGGCCAGCTGGTCGGCGTCCTCCGGGTTGTACTTCTGGCCGACCACCGAGTAGATGCCCAGCGCGCGGAACAAGCCCTCCATGCCGAAGGTGCGCGCCTCGTCCGGCACGATCGGCACCACCCGGCTGCCGATCTGCTTGTCACGGCACAGCGTCTGCAGCAGCTGGACGAAGGCCATGGTGGTGCTGATCTCGCGCTCGCCGGTGCCGGCCAGCAGCTTGTCGAAGGCACTCAGCGCCGGGATCGCCAGCGGCTCGCGGCTGGGCCGGCGGGCCGGCAGCGCCCCGCCCAGCTCGGCGCGGCGGGCCTTGAGATAGCGGATCTCCGGCGAATCCTCGGCCGGTTTGTAGAACGGCAGCTCGGCCAGCTGCTCATCGGCCACCGGGATGCTGAAGCGGTCGCGGAAGGCCTTGAGCGCCTCCATCCCCATCTTCTTCTGCTGGTGGGTGATGTTCTGGCCCTCGCCGGCCTCGCCCATGCCATAGCCCTTCACGGTCTTGACCAGGATCACCGTGGGCTTGCCATTGCTGGTGGTCACCGCCCGGTGATAGGCGGCGTAGACCTTGTGCGGGTCATGCCCGCCGCGGTTGAGCGCGGCGATCTCGGCATCGCTGAGGTGCTCGACGCGCTTGAGCAGCTCCGGATGCTTGCCGAAGAAATGCTGGCGGGTGTAGGCGCCGCCCTTGGCCTTGAAGTTCTGGTACTCGCCGTCGACGGTCTCCATCATCGTGCGCAGCAGCAGGCCGTCGTGGTCCTGGGCCAGCAGCCCATCCCAGGCGCTGCCCCAGATCACCTTGATGACATTCCAGCCGGCGCCGCGGAAGTAGCCTTCCAGCTCCTGGATGATCTTGCCGTTGCCGCGCACCGGTCCGTCCAGGCGCTGCAGATTGCAGTTGACCACGAAGATCAGGTTGTCGAGCTTCTCGCGGTCGGCGATGTCCAGCGCGCCGACGCTCTCCGGCTCGTCCATCTCGCCATCCCCGCAGAAGCACCAGACCTTGCGCCGGCTCATGTCGGCGAGGCCGCGGTGATGCAGGTACTTCATCAGCCGCGCCTGGTAGATGGCGAGGATCGGTCCCAGCCCCATGCTGACCGTGGCCATCTGCCAGTAGTCCGGCATCAGCCAGGGATGCGGATAGCTGGACAGCCCGGGCTCCAGCGCCTCCATGCGGAAGCGCTCCAGCTGGGCCTCGCTGATCCGCCCCTCGAGGAAGGAGCGCGCGTACAGCCCGGGCGTGCAGTGGCCCTGCACATAGAGCAGGTCCTGGCCGTCCGGATGGTCGATGCCCTTCCAGAAGTGGTTGAAGCCCACCTCGTAGAGGGTCGCCGCCGAGGCGAAGCTGGCGATGTGGCCGCCGATGCCGGCGTGTTCCTTGTTGGCGTTGACCACCAGGGCCATCGCGTTCCAGCGGATGATCGAGCGGATCTTCCACTCCAGCTCGTGGTCGCCGGGCGAGGCGGTCTGCTGGTGCGGCGGAATGGTGTTGACATAGGCGGTGGTGGCCGAGAACGGCAGATGGGCGCCGGAGCGGCGCGCCTTCTCGGTCAGGGCCTCGAGCAGGGCGTGGGCCCGCTCGGGGCCGGCGTGCTCGATCACCGCATCGAGGGAGTCCAGCCATTCCCGCAGTTCCTGCGGGTCCAGCTCGGGCGTGTGGGTCGCGTTCATGCGGAATCCTGTCGGCGGGAGCCGGATCGGTTCCCGGGGAAAGCCCGATGGTACGAAATGCGGGCGCGCGGCGACCCGTACCGAGGGTGGGGCCTCAGCGCCGCGGCCAGGGCAGCTCCACCGGATCGTGGCCGCGGGCGCGCAGCCAGTCGCGCAGGGCAAAGCCGGTGGCCGCCGGCCAGTAGCGGGCCTGGTCGAAGGCCACATGCTTCCACTCGGCCAGCTCCTCGTTGAGCCGCACCACGCCCTCGGCCGGGACGTGGTAGGCGAGGATCAGCTGGTTCATCCGCGGAAAGTCGTAGTGGCCGATGAAGCTCGCCCCCTGCGGACGCAGCCCGAGTTCCTCCTCGACCTCGCGCTGCACGCCGATCTCCGGGGTCTCGCCCTTCTCCAGGAAACCGGTGATCAGCGCGAAGAACCCGGCCGGCCAGGCGACATTGCGCGCCAGGATCAGCCGACCCTCGTGCTCGACCACCGCCGCCACCACCGGGGTGGGATTGTCCCAGTGCACCCAGGCGCAGCCGGCGTCGGGACAGGCCAGGCGCTCGCGCTCGCCATGCCGGGCGGTGACCAGGGGCTGGGCGCAGAGCGGGCAGTAGCGGAAGGGCTTCATGGTGGGCGTCAGTGGTCGGCCTGACCTTACCGCAGGCCCGCGCGGCCATGCCAGACTCCATCCCCATGAATGCGGTGGAAATCCTCGCCCGCACCCGGCTGTTCTCCGGTCTGGCGCCCGATGTGCTGGAGCGGCTGGCCGCGCGGTCCCGCGAGCGGGCGCTGGCCGCCGGGGATCTGCTGTTCGCCATCGGCGACCCGGCCCAGCAGCTGTTCGTGGTGGCCATGGGCCGGCTGCGGGTGACCCTGGCCGACGGCTCGATCGCCAATGACATCGACCGCCACGAGCCGGTGGGCGAGATCGCCTTGCTCGCGGGCGAGCCGCACAGCGCGCGCTGCCAGGCGATCCGCGACAGCCGCCTGCTGGTGATCGAGCGCGAGGAGCTGATGGACTGCCTGCACCAGCACCCGCAGGCCTGGGCCGAGCTCACCCGCATGGTGATCCAGCGCCTGCGCCAGAACCTGCGCGGGCGCAGCGCGGTGGTGCGGCCGCCGGCGATCCAGGCGCTGAGCCTGATTCCCGGCTCCGGCCAGGTGGACCTGCTGCCGCTGGCGCAGGCGCTGAGCGATGCCATCGACCGCGGCCACAGCCGGGTGATCGACAGCGCCCTGGTCGATCACCACCTGGGCCTGGGCATGGCGCAGGCCAGCTTCGGCAGCAGCCCCGGCGAACAGCGTCTGCAGGAATGGCTGCAGGCCCAGGAGCGCACCTGGAAGCATCTGGTCTGGGTGGGCGACGCCGAGGCCAACGGCTGGACCGCACGCTGCCTGCGCCACGCCGACCGCGTGGTGGTGGTGGTGGATGCCCGCGAGGCCCCGGGGGCGACCCTGCCGGCCTGGCTGGAACGGCGCAGCCGCCTGGCCGCCCCGCTCGATCTGCTGCTGCTGCACAGCGGCGAGCGTCCACCGCCCGGCCGGGTGCAGGCCTGGTGCGAGGCCCTGCACCCGCAGGGCCACTATCTGCTGCGTCCGGGTGATCGCCAGGGCCTGCTGCGCCTGGCCCGCCACCTCAGTGGCCGCGCCCTGGGCCTGGTGCTCGGCGGCGGCGGGGCGCGCGGCTTCGCCCATCTCGGCCTGATGCGTGCGCTGGAGGAGCTGCGGCTGCCGGTGGATCTGGTCGGCGGCAGCAGCATGGGGGCCTTTCTCGGCGGGCTGATGGCGCAGGGCCACGACGCCCACAGCATCCGCCACATCGCCCGCGAGAGCTTCGTCGACCACAACTACCTCAACGACTATGTGCTGCCGCGGGTGGCCCTGATCCGCGGCCGCAAGTTCCTCAACCATCTGCGGCGGGTGTTCGCCGATGGCGCCATCGAGGATCTGGCCATCCCCTACTTCTGCGTCAGCACCAACCTCACCCAGGGCAGCGCGGTGGTGCACCGCGACGGCCCGCTGCATCTGTGGGTCGGCACCAGCATGGCGGTACCCGGGGTGGCACCGCCGGTGGCCTGGCGCGGCGATCTGCTGGTGGATGGCGCGGTGGTCAACAGCCTGCCCACCGACATCATGCAGGCCATGGGTCGCGGGCCGATCCTGGCCTCGGATGTGAGCACCGAGGGCGCGCTGGCCCTGCCCGGCGTGGAAGGTCCGGATCCCGAGGCGCTGCTGCGCCGCAGCCGGCTCAGCGATGACGAGAACCAGCGCCCGGGCCTGCTCTCGATCCTGTTCCGCACCGCCACGCTCACCAGCGAGTCCGGCCGGGCGGCGCGGGCGGCGCGCGCCGATCTCTACCTGCGGATGCCGGTCGGCGGCGTGGCGCTGTTCGACTGGCAGCGCATGGACGAGATCATCGAGCGCAGCTACCAGAAGGCCCTGCCCCTGCTGGAGCGCTGGAAGAGCGAGGCCGGGCTTACAGTCTGAAGTGCTCGCCGAGATAGGTGCGGCGCACCGTCTCGTTCTCCAGCAGGGTGTCCGGTGCGCCCTCGGCGATCACCTGGCCCTCGGCGAGGATGTAGGCCCGCTCGCACAGGCTCAGCGTCTCGCGCACATTGTGGTCGGTGATCAGCACGCCGATGCCGCGGTCGCGCAGGTGGTGGACGATCTGCTGGATGTCGCCCACCGCGATCGGATCGACGCCGGCAAAGGGTTCATCAAGCAGGATGAAGCGGGGATTGGCCGCCAGGGCGCGGGCGATTTCCACCCGCCGCCGCTCGCCTCCGGAGAGCGACTCGCCACGGCCCTCGCGGATGTGGCTGATGTGCAGCTCGCCCATCAGGCGGTCCAGCTCGCGCAGACGGCCGGCGCGGTCGAGATCGGCACGGGTCTCCAGAATCGCCAGGATGTTGTCGGCCGTGCTCAGGCTGCGGAACACGCTGGCCTCCTGCGGCAGATAGCCGATGCCGGCGCGCGCACGGCGGTGCATCGGCAGGCCGGTGAGATCGACGCCGTCGAGGGTGATGCGGCCCTCATCGGCCGGCACCAGGCCCACCACCATGTAGAACGAGGTGGTCTTGCCCGCACCGTTGGGGCCGAGCAGGCCGACGATCTCGCCAGCGCGCACTTCCAGCGAGACCCCGCGCACCACGGTGCGCTTCTTGTAGCGCTTGACCAGACCCTCGGCGCGCAGCACCGCGCCCGCGCTCATGCGCCGGGCTCCGGCAGGGACGACCCCGGTGGCGGGTCCAGCGCCGGGTCCGGAGACGGCGCTGGCGGCGGATCGATGCCCGTGGCCCCGGCCGCGACCGGCTCGGCGGCGGGCGGTTGCACCGCGGCAGGTGGCGTGGTCTCGGTGGCGGCGGGTTCGGTCTGGGCAGGCTCGGTGCCCTGCGCGCGCGCCTCGTCGGCAGGCGGGGGCGGACGGCCATCGGCCGCCGGTCCGGGGCTCGGCGAGGGGCTTGGCGAGGCGGGCGGATCGGCGGTCTCGACCGGCTCCTCCGGGGCCTGGATGACGATGCGGACCTGGCCGCTGCGGCTGCCGCCATTGGCCTCGATGCGCCGCTCGGCCACCCGGTAGCGGATGATCTGGCCGCTGATCTCGTCCTCGCCGCGCACCAGCAGGGCATCGCCGCTGAGTTCGACCACCCCGCTGACCGCGTCGTAGCTGAGCTGGCGGGCGCGGGCCAGCACCCGCGGGCCGCTGCGACCCTCGCCCTCGGGCAGCCCGGCATGCGACAGCCGTGCCGGGTCCCCGCTCAGGCGGGCCTCGAAACGGCCGGCGCCGCGCTGGCGCAGCTCCAGCCGCTCGCCTTCCAGATCGAGGTCCCGCGCACTCATCTTCACCGAGCCGGTGTAGATCATCAGCCCGTCCTGCGCCCACTCGGCACGGTCGGCGGTGACGGTGACCGGGCCGCGCGTGCGCAGGCGATCGGCACTCGCGGCGGGGTCCGCCGGGGGCTCGGCCCGTTGCTCGGCCGCCTGCTCGGCGGTCGCCGCCGGCGCAGGATTCGGGTCGGCTTGCGGCAGCGGCGCCTCGGCAGCCGGCACTGGCAGCGGGACGGCGGGGCCCTGCGCCAGCAGCGGGCCCAGGGCCAGCGCCAGCAGCAGGCCCAGCCCGAGTCGATCAGGACGCATAGTCGATCCTCACCTGACCGAGCAGGCGCAGGGTGCCGCGCCGCACCGAGGCCTCGAAGCCCTCGGCACGCGCCTCGCGGCTGTCGCTGCGCACCTCGATCGGCTCGCTGCCGGACAGGCGTTGGGCCTGCGGTTCATAGCGCAGGGCCGGGGTGCGGAGCTGCAGCGGCTCGCCGTCCGGCCAGTGGCCCTGGGCCTCGACCCCCTGGTCCAGGCGGATGCTGGCCAGTCCGGCGCTGGCCTCGCCGCGCGGAGCGGCCAGCCGCCAGCCCTCGGCGCGCCCGGCCAGCTGGGCCAGACGCGGCTGGCTGAGCACGGCGCGACGATCGTCATAGACCTGCACCTGCTCGGCCTCGGCGACGAACAGCGGCTGACCCTGGGCATCGAGCCGGGTCCAGCGCACCCCCTCGGCCACATAGCGCGGCGTGCTGGCGGCAGCCGGTGCGGCCTCGCCGGCCGGGCGGTCGGTGCCACCACAGGCGAGCAGTGCCAGCGGCATCAGCAGGAGCAGCAGACGGGTCACGAGTGGGATACCTCCCGCGCCGCCAGGATCAGATCGGCGGCCTCGCGAATGGCGCCCTCGCCGCCGCGGAAGCGGCTCACCCAGTGGGCGGCATCGCGCACCCGGTCATGGGCATCGGCCACGGTCAGCCGCAGCGCCACGCGCTCGAACAAGGCCAGATCCGGCAGGTCATCACCCATGTGGGCGCAGTGGACATCGCCGATGCCGAGCGCGCGCTGAACGGCCTCGTAGGCCGGCAGCTTGTCCTCGGCGCCGAGGTGGACATGGCGCAGCCCCAGGCTTTTCAGACGCTGGTCCATGGCCGGCGAGGGACGCCCGGAGATCACCGCCACCTCGACGCCGGCCTGCATCAGCAGCTTGATGCCCAGGCCATCGCGCACGCTCACCGCCTTGAGCTCGCTGCCGTCCGGCGCGAGGTAGAGGCGGCCATCGGTCATCACCCCGTCGATGTCGAGGAACACGCAGCGCAGGTCCGCCGCCCGCGCCCGCACCTGTTCCAGCGGCAGCCTCATACCACCCCCGCGCGCAGCAGATCGTGCATGTGGATCACGCCGAGCAGGCGGTCCCCGCCGTCCACCACCAGCAGGGCGGTGATCTGGTCCTCCTCCATGCGGCGCACCGCCTCCACCGCCAGGCCCTCGGGCCCGATGCGCTTGCCGCCGCGGGTCATCACCTGGTCGATGGTGGCGAGGCGCAGGTCGATGCCGGAGTCCAGGGTGCGGCGCAGATCGCCGTCGGTATAAACGCCCAGCACCCGCTCGCCCTCGGCCACCACGGTCAGCCCCAGGCCCTTGCGGGTCATCTCCAGCAGGGCCTCGCGCAGGGCGGTGCCCGGGGCGACCCGCGGAATCGCCTCGCCGCTGCGCATCACATCGCGGATCTTCAGCAGCAGGCGGCGGCCCAGGGCGCCGCCCGGATGGGAGAGCGCGAAATCCTCGGCGGTGAAGCCGCGCGCCTCGAGCAGGGCCACCGCCAGGGCATCACCCATCGCCAGGGTGGCGGTGGTGCTGGAGGTGGGCGCGAGGTTGAGCGGGCAGGCCTCCAGCGCCACCGAGACATCCAGGTGCACCTCGGCGGTGGTGGCGAGGGTGGAGCCCGGGCGGCCGGTCATCGCAATCAGCGGCACCCCCATGCGCTTGATCAGCGGCAGGATGGTCAGCAGCTCCGCGGTCTCGCCGGAATTGCTGATGGCGATCACCACATCGCCGCGGGTGATCATGCCCAGATCGCCGTGGCTGGCCTCGCCCGGGTGGACGAAATAGGCCGGCGTGCCGGTGGAAGCGAGGGTGGCGGCGAGCTTGCTGCCGATGTGGCCGCTCTTGCCCATGCCGCTGACGATGACCCGCCCCTGGCAGGCGAGGATGCGCTGACAGGCGCCGACGAAGGCCTCGTCGATGCGGGGAATCAGCGCGGCCACGGCATCGCGCTCGATCTCGAGCACGCGACGCGCCAGCGCCTGCAGGGCATGGGGATCCATCGGGGCAACCCAGGTCAGCGGCCGGGCAGTGTACCCAAGCCCCCGGCCGGGCTGGATCGGCCTCAGCCGTCGGCGCCGCCGCGCAGGGCGCCATAGGCGGCCAGGGCCCGGTCGCGCGAGGCGGCCAGGTCCACCCGCGGCAGCGGGTAGTGCTCGCCCAGGCGCAGGCCGGCCGCCTCGCGCTGGCCGGCCTTGGCCGTCCACGGGGCATGGCAGGCGGCTGGCGCCAGCTGCGCCAGCTCCGGGACCCAGTGCTGCAGATAGCGCGCCTCGCCATCGAACTTCTGGCTTTGCAGCACCGGGTTGAACACCCGGAAGTAGGGCGCGGCATCGGCACCGCAGCCGGCCGCCCACTGCCAGCCCAGGGTGTTGTTGGCGAGGCTGGCATCCACCAGGGTGTCCCAGAACCAGCGCGCGCCCTCCTGCCAGGGAATCAGCAGGTTCTTGGTGAGAAAGCTGGCGACGATCATCCGCACCCGGTTGTGCATCCAGCCGCTGCCCCAGAGCTGGCGCATGCCGGCATCGACGATCGGCACGCCGGTGGCGCCGCGCTGCCAGGCGGCGAGGTCCTCGGCCGCCTCGGCCGCGGGCCGCCAGGGAAACGCCTCGAAGCGCTCGTAGAGCGGGCGGTCCGGGGTGTGCGGATAGTGGAACAGCAGATGGTGGGCGAACTCGCGCCAGCCCAGCTCGCGGACATAGTGCTCGGCCTCGGGCGCGAAGCCGGCGCGCCCGCCGTCGAGCTCCCGCTGCAGGCGCAGCCGCAGCTGGCGCGGGCTGATCTCGCCGAAGTGCAGATGGGGCGATAGCCGCGAGGTGTGATCAGCCGCCGGCCAGTTCCGCCCCTCGTGGTAGTGACCGGCCCCCTGCCCCATCCATTGGTCGAGGCGCTGCAGCGCGCCCTGCTCGCCCGGGCTCCAGGCGCGGTAGAAGCCGCCATCCCAGGCAATCCGCGGCAGCAGCGCCAGTGCGGCCAGCGGCAGGCCGTCCGGCGCGTTGGCAAGCCCGGGCAGGGTGGCGGGTGCCGGCAGCACCTCGGGTGCCGGCAGGCTGGCCGAGACCGAGCGCCAGAACGGCGAAAACACCCGGTAGGGTCCGCCACCGCCGGTCTTGACCGTCCACGGCTCGGCCAGCAGGGTGCCGTTGTGGCTCTCCACCTTGAGGCCGGCCTCGCGCAGCGCGGCCTTCACCTCGCCATCGCGGCAGATCAGGGCTGGCTCGTACAGACGGTTCCAGAACAGCGCCACCGCCCCGGTCTCGGCAGCGAGCGCCTGCAGCGTGGCGAGGGTCGGGCCGCGGCGGATCAGCAGGGGCGCGCCGCGCGCGGCCAGCTCGGCCGAGAGTGCGGCCAGCGAGTGGTGCAGCCACCAGCGGCTGGCCGCCCCGGGCGCCCAGGGCGCCTCCTCCTCCGGCGCCCAGACGAACACCGGCAGCAGCCGCGCGCCGGTGGCCTGCGCCTCCTCGAGGGCGGCGCACAGCGCCGGGTTGTCGGTCAGGCGCAGATCGCGGCGGAACCAGCACAGCACGGTGGGGGGAGCGGTCTTCATGGCGCGATGGTAGGCCCAGCCGCGAGGACGGGCAGCGCTGTCCGCACCCGGTTGAAGGCGGGGCGGGCCGGTATACTCCGCGCCGCATGAACACCCACTCCCCGGACGCGCTGGTCGTCGAGGACATCTACAAGTCCTACGGCCAGCTGGAAGCCCTGCGCGGGGTCTCGTTCCGCATTCCGCGCGGCGAGTTCTTCGGCCTGCTCGGACCCAACGGCGCCGGCAAATCCACCCTGATCAGCATCGTTGCCGGCCTGACCCGGGCCAGCGCCGGCCGGGTGGCGGTGCTCGGGCATGACACCGAGCGCGCCTTCCGCGCCGCCCGCCGCAGCCTCGGGGTGGTGCCGCAGGAGCTGGTGTTCGACCCCTTCTTCAATGTGGTGGACATGCTGCGCATCCAGGCCGGCTATTACGGCTGCGGCCGCGAAGTCTGGCCGTGGATCGACGAGATGCTCGAGCGGCTGGAGCTCTCCGGTAAGCGCAACGCCTCGATGCGCGCGCTCTCCGGCGGCATGAAGCGGCGCGTGCTGATCGCCCAGGCCCTGGTGCACCGGCCGCCGCTGGTGATCCTCGACGAGCCCACCGCCGGGGTGGATGTGGAACTGCGGCGCACCCTGTGGGCCTTCATGCGCGATCTGCACGCCCAGGGCACCACCGTGGTGCTGACCACGCATTACCTGGAGGAAGCCCAGGAGATGTGCAGCCGCATCGCCATCATCGACCGCGGCCGCATCTGCGCCCTGGAGAGCACCAGCGCCCTGCTGGCCCGTCATCCCTTCCGCTTCCTGCGGCTCAAGCTCGCCGACGGCGCCGAGCTGCCGGAATCGCTGCGCCCGCTGGTGGCGGCCCAGGTCAACGGCCATCTGGAGCTCAAGCTCGAAACCGCCCGTCACCCGATCGCCGGCGTGTTCAGCGCGCTGCGCGCCGCGGGGGTGGCGATCGAGGATGTGCAGACCCGCGAGCCGGATCTCGAGGACATCTTCGTTGAACTGACCGGCGCCAAGGCCGGGCGGAGCCCCGCATGAGCCCCGACCAGCGCGGTTTCGTCACCCTGCTCAAGAAGGAAGTGATGCGCTTCTGGTCGGTGCTCGGCCAGACCGTCACCGCACCGGTGATCACCGCCCTGCTCTACCTGCTGGTGTTCGCCCAGGCGCTGCAGGGGCGGATGATCGAAGGCTACGAGGGCGTCAGCTACACCCAGTTCCTGGTGCCGGGCCTGGTGATGATGACGGTGATCCAGAACGCCTTTGCCAACACCAGCTCCAGCCTGATCCAGTCCAAGGTGATGGGCAATCTGGTGTTCCTGCAGATGGCCCCGCTCGGGCCCTGGGAATGGTTCGGCGCCTACCTGCTGGCGGCGCTGATCCGGACCCTGCTGGTGGCCGCGGCCATGCTGGTGGTGGTGCTGCCCTTCGTCGATCTGCCGCTGGCCCAGCCGGCGGCGCTGGTGGGGATCTTCGTGCTGGCCAGCGCCAGCCTCGCCACGGTGGGTCTGATCGTCGGCATCGTCGCCCAGAAGTTCGATCACATCGCGGCGGCCACCAACTTCTTCATCACCCCGCTGTCGTTCCTGTCCGGGGTGTTCTATTCGGTGCATGCGCTGCCCAGCTTCTGGTACCAGGCCTCGCACCTGAATCCGTTCTTCTACATGATCGACGGCTTCCGCTACGGCTTCTTCGGCCACGCCGATGTGCCGATCGGCCAGAGCCTCGCCTGGTGCGCCGGCTTCTTCGCCGTCGCCGCCGCCATCTGCCTGTGGATGCTGGTCACCGGCTACAAGCTGAGACGCTGATGGACAAGAAAGCAATCGAAACGCTGATCGAGGCCGGCCTGCCCGGCTGTGTCGCCACCGTCAGCGGCGACGACGGCCAGCACTACGAGGCCGAGGTGCTCTACACCGGCTTCGCCGGCAAGTCCCTGCTCGAGCAGCACCGCATGGTCTACGCCTGCCTGGGGGAGCGCATGGGCCGCGAGATCCACGCCCTGAAGCTGCGCACCCGCGCTCCCAAGGCGCCCTGCGCCTGAGCCATGGACAAGTTCATCATCCAGGGCAACGGCCCTCTCAACGGCGAGATCGAGGCCAGCGGCGCCAAGAACGCCGCCCTGCCGATTCTCTGCGCCTCGCTGCTCTCGGATGAACCGCTGACCGTCACCAATGTGCCGCGGCTGTGGGACATCGCCACCACCCGCAAGCTGCTCAGCCAGATGGGTGTGACGGTCGAGCAGCCGGAACCGCACACCTTCGTCATCGACGCCCGGCCGATCACCACCTGCGTCGCCCCCTATGAGCTGGTGCGCACCATGCGCGCCTCGATCCTGGTGCTCGGGCCGCTGGTGGCGCGCCGCGGCGAGGCCCATGTGAGCCTCCCGGGTGGCTGCGCCATCGGCAGCCGGCCGGTGGATCTGCATCTGATGGGCCTGAAGGCGATGGGGGCGGAGATCACCCTCGACGGCGGCTTCGTCCACGCCCGCGCCAGCCGTCTGCACGGGGCCCGCATCGTCTTCGATACCGTCACCGTCACCGGCACCGAGAACCTGATGATGGCGGCCACCCTGGCCGAGGGCGAGACGGTGCTGGAAAACGCCGCCCGCGAACCGGAGGTGGTCGACCTCGCCCGCTGCCTGCGCGCGATGGGTGCCCGCATCGAGGGCGAGGGCAGCACCACCATCCACATCCAGGGCGTGCCGGCGCTGCGCGCGGCCCGGCACCGGGTCTGTCCGGATCGCATCGAGACCGGCACCTATCTGGCCGCCGCCGCTGCCACCCGCGGCCGGGTGCGCGTCAACCAGACCGATCCGTCCCTGCTCGACGCCGTGCTGGTCAAGCTCCAGCAGGCCGGCGCCCGGGTGGCCACCGGTGCCGATTTCATCGAGGTGGATCTGCAGGGCCGGCGGCCGCTGTCGGTGAATCTGCACACCATGCCGCATCCCGGCTTTCCCACCGACATGCAGGCGCAGATGATGGCGGTGAACTGCGTGGCGGAAGGGACTGCGACCATCCGCGAGACCATCTTCGAGAACCGCTTCATGCATGCCAACGAGCTGCTGCGGCTGGGTGCGGACATCCGCATCGAAGGCAATCTGGCAGTGGTCACCGGACGCGAGCGCCTGCAGGCAGCGCCGATCATGGCCACCGATCTGCGCGCCTCGGCCAGCCTCGTCATCGCCGCGCTGGCGGCGGACGGCGAGACCTTCATTGACCGCATCTACCACATGGATCGCGGCTACGAGGACATCGAAGGCAAGTTCTCCCGCCTCGGCGCCCGCATCAAGCGCATCGGCAAGCAGTTCTGAACGCCCCCTCAGCGGGCCAGGAGGTTCCATGTCCCCGACCCGTCTGGCGCTGCTGATTGATGCCGACAATGTCGATGTCAGCCATGCCGAGGCGATGTTCGCGGCGGTGGCACGCATCGGCACGCCGATCATCCGCCGCATCTACGGCAACTGGGCCAGCGCCAAGGCCGCCCGCTGGAAGCGCTGGATTCCGGAGCATGCCCTGCTCTCGATCCAGCAGGACGGCTACGTGGCCCGCAAGAGTGCAGCCGACATCGCCCTGACCGTGGATGCCATGGATCTGCTGCATGGCCGCGCCTGCGAGGGCTTCGTGCTGGTCTCCAGTGACAGTGACTACACCCGGCTTGCCCTGCGCATCCGTGAGGCCGGACTCACCGTCCATGGCATCGGCGAGGCGAAGACGCCCGAGGGCTTTCGTCAGGCCTGTACCGCCTTCGTCGCTCTGGACGCCGCCAGCGGCAAGCCCCGTGGCAAGACCGCGCCAGCGGCCATCAGCGCGGACCCGCCCAAGCCCGCCCGTCGCAGGCGAAGGGCCACGCCTGCGGCCCCGGCGGCGAGCCCGGTCCTCACCCCGGAGCCCGTCCCCGCCCCGGCGCCGGCCAAGGCCGCGAGGCGCAGCCGCAGCTCCGGCAGCGCTGCTGCGGCCGCGCCGCCCCGCAAGCGCTGGCTGACCGAGGTGGCCGCACCGCGCGTGCGCGCCGCCTACGAGGCCCTGCTCGCCCGCGAGGGCGAGGTGAGAGGCAGCCAGCTGGAAGCCGAGCTGATCGGTGCGGAGCCCGCGTTCGACCTGCGGGCCCAGGGCCATCAGAACCTGGTGTCGCTGATCCAGGCGCTGGCCGAGTACGAGGTCACCGTCATCAAGGGCACCTCGACCCGACCCCGCGATCACCGCATCCAACGGCGCGAGGCATGACCCGCACCCCGGCCCTGTTCATCGGCCACGGCTCGCCGATGAACGCGCTGGAACCCAGCCCGCACACCGAGGCCTGGGGCGCCCTGGGGCGCCGGCTGCACCCGCCGCGGGCGGTGCTGTGCCTGTCCGCGCACTGGCTCAGCGAGGGCCTCTGGGTGAGCGGGGCAGCGGCACCGGAAACCATTCACGACTTCCACGGCTTTCCCGCCGAGCTGCACGCGCTGCGCTACCCCGCGCCCGGTGATCCGGCGCTGGCGGCGCGCCTCGCCGATCGCCTCGGCGCCGGCATCGACCCGCTGCGGGGGCTCGACCATGGCGCCTGGTCAGTGCTGCTGCATCTGTTCCCGGAGGCGCAGGTGCCGGTGCTGCAGCTGAGCCTGGATGTGCGGCTGGGCGATCGCGGCCTCTACGCCCTGGGGGCCCGGCTGGCGGCGCTGCGCGAGGAGGGCGTGCTGCTGCTGGGCAGCGGCAATGTGGTGCACCACCTCGGCCGCCTGCGGGCGCAGGGGGGTGCCCACGACTGGGCGCTGCGCTTCGAGCAGCAGGTGCGGCGCGCGCTGCTGGCCGGCGATGATGCCGCCCTGATCGATCCCGCCGGTGCCGACGCGGCGCTGGCCATCCCCACCCCCGAGCACTGGTGGCCTCTGCTTCCGGTGCTGGGCAGCCGGGCGCCGGGTGAACCGATCGAGCTGATCACCGAAGGCATCGAGCTGGGCGCGATCAGCATGCTCTCCTTCGCCCTCGGCGCGGCGTAGCAGCCCGGTCCAGCCAGGCGGCGCGCGCGCCACGGCGGGGGGCAGGGGGCGCCGCTACAATCCGCGCGCCATGACCACCCTCACCCTCGCGCTCTCCAAGGGCCGCATCCTCGAGGAAAGCCTGCCGCTGCTCGCCCGCCTGGGCCTGGAGCCGGCCGGCGACTTCGACCGCCTGCTGCGCGTGCCCAGCCGCGAGCCGGGCCTGTCCTTCCTGATCATCCGCCCGACCGATGTGCCCACCTATGTGGAGCATGGCGCCGCCGATCTCGGCATCGTCGGCAAGGATGTGCTGATGGAGCATGGCAGCGAGGCACTGTACGAGCCGCTGGATCTGGGCATCGCCGTCTGCCGTCTGAGCGTGGCCGCCATCCAGGGGTACCGGCCGCCGGCGCGGCGTCTGCGGGTGGCCACCAAGTATCCGGAGATCACCCGCCGCCATTACGCCGCGCGCGGGGAGCAGGTGGAGATCATCAAGCTCTACGGCTCGATGGAGCTGGCGCCGCTGGTCGGGCTCGCCGATGTGATCGTCGATCTGGTCAACACTGGCAACACGCTCAAGGCCAACGGACTGGTCGAGATCGAACGGATCTGCGAGATCAGCTCGCGGCTGGTGGTGAACAAGGCGGCGATGAAGATGAAGCACGCCGCCATCCGCGCGCTGCTGGAGCGCATCGGAGCGGCCCGTCCATGAGCCTGGAGATCCCCCGGCTCGACAGCCGCGCACCCGGCTTCGAGGCCGCGTTCAGCGCCCTGCTCGACCGCGCGCCGGAACAGGACGGCGCGGTGATGGCCGCCGCCCAGGCGCTGGTCGCGGATGTGCGGCGGCGCGGCGATGCGGCGCTGGTCGAGGCCACCGCGCGCCTGGATCGCCGCCCCGGTGTGCAGGCGGCGGACCTGGCGCTCAGCCCGGCCCAGCTGGCGGCCGCCTGGGCGCGGCTGCCGGCCGGCCTGCGCGAGGCGCTGGAGGCGGCGCGCGCCCGTATCCAGCGCTATGCCCAGCACCAGGTGCTGCAGGACTGGTCCTTCGAGGACGAACACGGCAACCGCCTCGGCCAGCGGGTCACACCGCTGGACCGGGTCGGGCTCTATGTGCCCGGCGGCAAGGCTGCCTATCCCTCCAGCGTGCTGATGAATGCGGTGCCGGCCAAGGTGGCAGGCGTACCGGAGCTGGTGATGGTGACCCCCGCACCGGAGGGCCAGCTCAACGATGCCGTGCTCGGTGCCGCCCATCTGGCCGGCGTGGATCGGGTCTACACCATCGGCGGTGCCCAGGCGGTGGCGGCACTCGCCTACGGCACCGCCACCGTGCCGGCGGTGGACAAGATCTTCGGCCCGGGCAACGCCTATGTGGCGGCGGCCAAGCGGCTGGTGTTCGGACAGGTGGGCATCGATGCCATCGCCGGGCCCTCCGAGATTCTGGTGATCAGCGATGCCGGCAGTGATCCGGACTGGATCGCCATGGATTTGTTCAGCCAGGCCGAGCACGGCGAGGACTCGCAGTCGATCCTGATCAGCGCGGATGGCGCCTTTCTCGATGCCGTGGCCGCGGCCGCCGCACGGCGGGTGCGGAGCCTGCCGCGCGAAGCGATCGTGCGCACGGCGCTGCGCGAGCGCGGGGCGCTGATCCAGGTGCGCGATCTCGCCGAGGCCGCGCAGCTGTCCAACCGCATCGCCCCCGAGCATCTGGAGCTGAGCCTGGCCGAGCCCGAGGCCCTGCTGCCGCAGATCCGCCACGCCGGTGCCATCTTCCTCGGCCGCTACACCCCGGAGAGCTTCGGCGACTACTGCGCCGGGCCCAACCATGTGCTGCCCACCTCACGGGCGGCGCGTTTCTCCAACCCGCTGGGCGTCTATGAGTTCCAGAAGCGCAGCAGCCTGATCGCCTGCAGCCGCGAGGGTGCGCGGGTGCTGGCAGCCATCGCCGGTCCGCTCGCCGATGCCGAGGGTCTGCAGGCGCACGCCGCCTCCGCCCGCGACCGCGCCTGAGCGGCGGCGTAGACTCCGGGGCCCTGCCCCGGAGTGCCGCATGGTCCGCCTCTGCCTCATCCTGCTGCTCGCCCTGAGTGCCACGCCGGCCGCGGGCCAGCTCGAGCGTCGCTACGAGATCCACATCCAGGGGGAGCGGGTCGGCCACCACCGGGTGATCGAGCGCGGCAGCCGCCTGGAGGTGGACTACCACTACCGCAACAATGGCCGCGGCCCCGATTACCGCGAGACCCTGGAGCTCGATGACCAGGGGCTGCCGCGGCGCTTCGTGCTGGAGGGTCGCTCGACCTATGGCGCGGCCCTGCGCGAGCGCTTCGAGCGTCGCGCCGGCGAGGCGCGCTGGGAGAGCGCGGCTGACCGCGGCCGCAGCCGCGAGGGCGGCGCCTACCTGCCGCTGGAGAGTTCGCCCGAAGTGTTGGCCCTGATGGCCGCGGCGGCGCTGGCGCGCGAGGACCACCGCCTGCCCCTGCTGCCGAGCGGGCAGCTGCAGGCCGACGCCCTGCGCCAGCTGCGCCTCGCCGACGGCCGCGCGGTGGAGCTGGTGGGCCTGCGCGGCCTGGGCCTGCAACCGCTGTATGTGTGGATCGACCCGGCACCGCCCCGGCGCCTGCATGCAGTGATCATTCCGGGCTATCTGCAGCTGCTGCCCGAGGGCCGTGCCGCTGACGGTGCCGCGCTCGAGGCCGCCCAGCTGGAGGCCGAGGAGGCGGTGCTGGCGGGCTTCGCCGAGCGGCATGGCGAGCAGCTGCCGGAACCGCTGCTGATCCGCGGGGCGCGCCTGTTCGATGCCGAGCGGGCCGAGCTGACCGCGCCGCGCAATGTCTATATCCACCACGGACGGATCAGCGCGATCCAGCCGGTCGAGGCGCCGGTGCGCGAGGCCGGCAGCGAGATCGACGGCCGTGGCCAGGTGCTGCTGCCGGGCCTGTTCGACATGCACGGCCACGAGAGCGCCTGGAACGGCCCGCTGCATCTGGCGGCCGGGGTGACCTCGGTGCGCGACATGGGCAATGACAACGCCACCCTCGACCGCTACCGCCGCCAGCTCGCCGAGGGCCGCCGCATCGGCCCCACCATCACCCCGCTCGGTCTGATCGAAGGCCGCAGCGAGTTCGCCTCGCGCGGCGGCTTCGTGGTCGATTCGCTGGCCACGGCCACTGAGGCGGCCGAGTGGTATGCCCAGCGCGGCCTGCCCGGTGTGAAGCTCTACAACTCGGTGCGGCCGGAGTGGGTGGCGCCGCTGGCCGAACAGGCCCACGCCCTCGGCCTGCGCGTGGCCGGTCACGTGCCGGCCTTCATGCGCGCGGAGGAGGCGGTGCGCGCCGGGTATGACGAGCTGACCCATATCAACCAGGTGCTGCTCAACTTCATCGTCCGTCCGGAGGATGACACCCGCACCCTCGCCCGCTTCTATCTGATCCTCGAGCAGGCCCACCGTCTGGACTTCAGCGAGCCGCGCTTCGCCGCGTTCATCGAGCTGCTGAAGACCCGCGGCACGGTGGTGGACCCGACGCTCGCCACCTTCGAGGACATGTACCAGGCCCCGGGCATGGCGCATCCCAGCTTCGCCGCGGTGCTCGATCATCTGCCGCCGGCCCTGCAGCGCAGCCTGCGCAGCAGCTCCTTCGAGGTGCCGCCGCGCAAGCAGGCGCAGTACCGCAGAAGCTTCGATCGCATGGGCGAGTTCGTGCAGCGCCTGCATGCCGCCGGCGTGCCGCTGCTGGCCGGCACTGACAACCTGCCGGGCCTGACCCTGCATCGCGAGCTGGAGCTCTATGTGCAGTACGGCATTCCCGCGGCCGAGGCGCTGAAGATCGCCACCTACAACGGGGCGCGCTACAGCGGGCGCCTGGCCGAGACCGGCACCCTCACGGTGGGCAAGCGGGCCGATCTGATCCTGATCGCCGGTGATCCGCTGCAGGACATCCGCCAGCTGCGCCAGGTGGCGCTGACCATCCACGGCGGGCGGGTCTACCGTCCGGAGCGCCTCTATGCCGAGCTCGGCATCCGCCCCTTCACCCCCGCGCCGGTGATCAGCCGCAAGCGGATCGATCCGCCGGCGGCGGGCGGCAGCGGCGGACACCGTCACCCATGACCCGCCGCGCGCGCATCGGCCGCCATCTGCGCGAGGAAGCCGCCGCCGACACCCTCGAGCACGGCCCCAGCAAGACCCAGGTGAAGGCCGCGATGCAGGAACTGCAGCGCCTGGGCGAGTCCCTGCTGGATCTCGGCCCGGCCGAGCTGGCCGCGCTGGACCTCGGCAGCACCGTGCTCGAGGCCCTGGAGACCCTGCGCGGCCTCAGCGTGCACGGTGCGCGCGCCCGCCAGCTGCAGTATCTCGGCAAGTGTCTGCGCGAGCTCGACGACGCCCCGCTGCAGCGCGCCCAGACCGCCTTGCTGCGCGCCCGTCAGCAGCTCGCCGACCAGCGCCGGCTGCTGGAGTCCTGGCGAACCCGTCTGCTGGCCGACGATGCGGCGCTGACCGAGCTGGGCAAAGCCCATCCGGGCAGCGTCGACAGCGGCCTGCGCAGCCTGCTGCGCAAGGCGCGCGCCGAACGCGCGGCAGCACCCGAGAGCGCCGGGCGCGCCTATCGCGAGCTCTACGCCGCCCTGCGGGATCGGGTGTTCAGAGCGGTCGAAGCCGGCTAGTCCGGTCTGAGGGAATCGCCGGAGGCGCCCGGCGGGCGAGTCTGGCAAGGTCAGGGCTGGTTTCCCGGTCAAGGACCCGACCCATGAAGGCCTCTTTGCTGTCGCGCTGGACCGCCGCCCTGCTGCTGCTCCTGCCCGCGCTCGCGTTCGCCGCCCCGCTGCAGCTGCCGCCGGTCGATGTGGCGGCGGCCCTGGCCGCCGACGCCCGCGAGCCTGGCTTGAAGCCCTGGCGCTTCGCGGTGGGCATTCCCCTGCAGGTGACGCCCCAGACCCACGGGCAGTGGACCGCGCTGGCCGATGGGCGCCTGCGCTGGACCCTGCAGGTGGAGGCGGTGGATGCGCGTTCGCTCAACTTCGGCTTCACCCGCTACCGGCTGCCCCCGTCGGCACGGCTGTGGGTGCGCTCGCTCGACGACCGCGAGCGCCACGGCCCCTACGACGCGCGCCACAACGCCCAGGGCCAGCTGTGGACGCCGGTGGTGCGCGCCAGCCAGGCGCTGATCGAGCTCGAGCTGCTGGCCACCGAGCAGGCGGGCCTGGATCTGCTGCTGAGCCAGGCCGGACACGGCTTCCGCGGCTTCGGCACCCGCGACGATGCCGAGGGCATTCCCAGCAAATCCGGCAGCTGCAACATCGATGTGGTGTGCAGCGAGGGCGATGCCTGGCGCGACGAGATCCGCAGCGTGGCGCGCTACACCATCGGCGGCCTGCTGCTGTGCACCGGGCAGATGGTGAACAACAGCGCCGGTGATTTCACTCCCTACTTCCTCACCGCCAACCACTGCCTGACCACCGCCGCGCAGGCGCCCACCACGGTGTTCTACTGGAACTACGAGACCAGCCGCTGCGGCGGCACCCCGGATGGCCGGCTGGACCAGACCCAGAGCGGCGCGGTGTATCTGGCTGGCTCGGGTGAGTCCTCCACCATCGGGGCCGACTTCACCCTGCTGCAGCTGCTCAGCGAGCCGGACCCCGCCTTCCGCGTCTACTACGCCGGCTGGGACGCGCGCGACATCGCGCCGATCGGCGTCACCGGCATCCACCATCCCGCTGGCGACGAGAAGCGCATCAGCGTGGATGTCGACCCGACCTTCATCACCGCCTACGGCGAGGCGCCGGACTCACCGCTGAGCGCGCTGCGGCCGACCCATCTGATGATCGTCGACTGGGATCGCGGGGTGACCGAGGGTGGCTCCTCCGGCTCGGGCATCTGGAATGCCGAGCGGCGGCTGGTCGGTCAGCTCTCCGGTGGCGCGTCATCCTGCGAGGCGCCGGATGCACCGGACTGGTACGGACGGATGTATTCCAACTTCAACGATGTGCCGACCCCGCTCACCAGTCTCGGCTTCTGGCTCGATCCGGTCGGTGGCACCGCGGTGCTGGATGGCGCCGATCCACAGGCTCCGGCCGGCGGGGGTGGCAGTGGCGGTGGCCCAAGCGACGCCGGTGGTGGTGGCGGTGGCGCCCTGCATCCGCTGATGCTGCTGACGCTGCTGCTGGCGCTGCGCCGGCGGGCCCGCGGCCGCTGATCGCGGGCACAAAAAAAGCGCGGGGCCCGTAGGCCCCGCGCTGAAACAAACCGATCCCGTTTAGGCCGGCTTGGCAGCGGCCTTCTTGGCCGGTGCCTTCTTCGCAGCCTTCTTGGCGGGGGCCTTCTTCGCCACCTTCTTGGCCGGCGCCTTCTTGGCGGCCTTCTTCGCTGCGGGCTTCTTCTTGGCTACTGCCATGACAACCTCCTTTACTCAGTTTGAGAAACCAGGATGGTCATCACGACAAACTGGACGAGCCTTGTCCCATGACCACGGCCCATAGTGAGCTGATCCGTGTCAAGACACAAGATGTTGTGTCAAGGGGTTCCGACGAACGGCAGATGATCGTCAGCGTGACGCAAGGGCGCAAACTTGCCGTTGTCAGGCGCAGCAAAACGCCCCTGCTCAAGCGCTTCCCGATGCTGTGGCGGCGGCTGACGAGGGCTGTGCGAGACGCTCGGCGATCAGCTGCAAGACCTCAAGATTGCAGATCAGACCGAGATGGCTGCCGCGCACCTCGAGGTTCTCGCCCCAGCGACCTTCGGGCTCCAGCGAGCAGCGCCAGGCGACGATGCCGTCCTCGCGCGTGTGGATCGCCGTGCACGGCACCGGTGGCGTGACGCGCCGGCGCAGGAAGCCCTCGAGATCGGCCGGACGCCGGCTGCCGCGGTTCACCCACTGGAAAATCGTGTGCAGATTGTTGGCCTCGGGCCGGCCGTTGAACGGCGAACCGAGGGTGAAGACCCGACGCACCTTCTCCGGCTGCGCGCGCGCCAGTTCGCGCGCGAACACGCCACCGAGACTCCAGCCGACCAGGCTCACCGCGCCGCCTCCGGCGTGCAGGGCATCCAGCCGCGCCCGCAGCCGCTCGCGCAGGCTGCCGCGCAGACCGAGGTTGCGGCCGAGACCCCAGCTCTGCGCGTCATAGCCCAGACGCCGCAGGGCACGCACCAGCGGCGAGACCGTGCGATCGCTGGCGCCGAATCCGGGAATCACCAGCACCGGATGGCCGTCACCGCGCGGCAGCGCCTCCAGCAGCCCGTCCACTTTCAGATGAAAGCGCAGCCGCTCCAGCGGAACCCGCCCCTCCTTGAGCAGCAGGGACAGCGGCGGCGCAGGCAGCGCGGGCAGGGACTCGGCAGACATGGTGGCTCCACAGCTCGGACGGGGCGCCCAGCATCCCAGATCGTCAACCGGCCGGTGCCGCTTGCGGCGCGACGCCGCGCCCTCTACGCTGCGCGCCATGCATCTCTGCCTCGCACGAGCTTTCGTCGTAGGTGTTGCGGTGGTCGCCGTCATCGGCGACGGGCCGTAGGGGACGCTGCGTTTTCATCCAGCCCCCGCCGGCACCACCGGCGGGGGTTTTTGTTTGGACTCGCCGGTGTGTCGTCAGGGGCCTCACCACCACCAGGCCTAACCATGACGCCCTTCGCTTCCACCGGTGCTTCCCTCCTGCTCGCCACCCTGCCGCGCCTCGGGCTCAACAGCCTGGTGGTCAGCGCCGCCCAGGCCGTCGACGCGCTGGCCCCGCTGCATGCGGCGCTGGCGGCTGGCAGCGGCCTGCGTGTGGTCAGGGCGCTGGACGGGCGTCAGGCCAGCGAACTGGCCCTGGCCCAGGCGCGACGCAGCGAGGCGCCGCGCGCGGCGCTGGTGGGGGCCGGCATGGGGCTTGCGCTCGCCCTCCCGGCGCTGGCCCAGGCCTGGCGCGAGCAGCGACCGCTGCTGGTGATCTGCGGGCGCCACGCCCCGCATCCGGGCGCGCCGGCTGCGGGCCTGGATCTGCCCAGCGGTCGTCTGGTCGAGCCGATCACCCGGGCGCATTTCGAGCTGCGCGCCGCCGAGGAGATCGTCGATCTGCTCAGCGAGGCGGTGCGGGTGGCGGCCAGCGCGCACGGCCCGGTGGTGCTGGAGATGCCGCTGGCGGTGCAGCGCGCCGCGGTCAGCGACCACGCCCGCGCGCGCCTGGAGGTGGCGGCCTGAGCGCCCGGCTCAGAAGGCGTCCGCGGGCACCCGCACCCAGCCTTCCATCAGCACCCGTGCCGAGCGCGACATGATCGCCTTCTTGACCACCCACTGGCCGTTCTCCTGAACGGCCGCGGCGCCCACCCGCAGCGTGCCGCTCGGGTGGCCGAAGCGCACCGCCTCGCGGGCGCCCCCGCCAGCGGCGAGATTGACCAGCGTGCCGGGGATCGCCGCCGCGGTGCCGATGGCCACGGCGGCGGTGCCCATCATCGCGTGGTGCAGCTTGCCCATCGACAGCGCCCGCACCAGCAGATCGATCTCGCTGGCGGCAATGCGCCGGCCACTGGAGGCGGTGTAGTCCCGCGGCGGGGCGACGAAGGCGATCTTCGGCGTGTGCTGGCGCGTCGCCGCCTCCTCGGGGGTCTTGATCAGGCCCATGCGCAGCGCACCGGCGATGCGGATCTGCTCGAAGCGCGCCAGCTGCTGGGGGTCGGTGTTGATCTGCTCGCGCAGCTCGGTGCCGGTGTAGCCGATCTCGGCGGCGTTGACGAACACCGTCGGAATGCCGGCGGTGATCATCGTGGCCTGCAGGGTGCCGATGCCCGGCACCACCAGGTCATCGACCAGATGGCCGGTCGGGAACATCGAGCCGCCGCCCTCGCCTTCCTCGGCGGGATCGAGAAACTCCAGCACGATCTCGGCGGAGGGGAAGCTCACTCCGTCCAGCTCGAAGTCACCGGTCTCCTGCACCTGGCCGTCGCGGACCGGCACATGGGCGATGATGGTCTTGCGGATGTTGGCCTGCCAGATCCGCACGGTGCAGGTGCCGTCACGGGGAACCCGGGCCGGATCGATCAGTCCGGCATGGAGGGCGAAGGCCCCGGCAGCGGTGGAAAGATTGCCGCAGTTGCCGGACCAGTCGACGAAGGGCTTGTCGATGGCCACCTGGCCGTAGAGGTAGTCGACATCATGCCCAGGCTGGGTGCTGCGCGAGAGGATCACGCACTTGCTGGTGCTGGAGGTGGCCCCGCCCATGCCGTCGATATGGGCGGCGTAGGGATCGGGGCTGCCGATGACGCGCTGGAACAGGCGGTCGCGCGCCTCGCCGGGTACGCGGCAGCGCTCCGGCAGATCGTCCAGCCGGAAGAACACGCCCTTGGAGGTGCCGCCGCGCAGGTAGGTGGCGGGGATCCGGATCTGTGCAGAGTGGCTCATGGAGTCTCGGAGGGTCAGGCGCCGTCGGGAATGTCCGGCTCGACAAGCTTCGCCAGCAGGTCCAGTGACTCCTGCCAGCCGAGGTAGCAGAACTCGGGGGGAATGAGGTCGGGGATGCCTTCCTGCAGGATGCTGAGCTCGGTACCGCAGGAAACCGGCTTGAGCGAGACCGTGACGAGCATCTGGCCCGGCAGCCCAGGGTTGTCGAACTGGTCGTTGTACCGCACCCGTTCGCTGGGCTGCAGATCCAGGTAGGTGCCGCCAAAGCTGTGGCTGCTGCCCGTGCTGAAGTTGGTGAACGACATGCGGTAGCGGCCGCCCACCCTCGCCTCATGCTCGTGCAGGGTGCCGGTGAAGCCATGTGGGGGGAGCCACTTGCACATCGCAGCCGGATCGATGAACGCTCGGTATACGCGCTCCGGCGGTGCCCGCAACACCCGGTGGAACTGGACGCTAGCTGGCATGGCGTGCTCCCGGAGGCGGGCTCAGGCGGCCTTGTTCGAGGAGGCGAGGAAATCCTGGGCGAAGCGCTGCAGCACCCCGCCGGCCTGATAGATCGAGACCTCCTCGTCCGAATCCAGCCGGCAGGTCATCGGCACCGCCACGGTCTCGCCGTTCCTGCGCGTGATCACCAGCGTCAGCGTGGTGCGCGGCGCCAGCTGGCCCTGCACATCGTAGGTTTCCGTGCCATCGATGGCCAGCGTCAGGCGCGTCGTGCCCGGCTTGAACTCCAGCGGCAGCACGCCCATGCCGATCAGATTGGTGCGGTGGATGCGCTCGAAGCCCTCGGCGGCGATCACCTCGACGCCGGCCAGGCGCACGCCCTTGGCCGCCCAGTCGCGCGAGGAGCCCTGGCCGTAATCCGCACCGGCGATGATGATCAGCGGCTGCTTACGGTTCATGTAGGTCTCGATGGCCTCCCACATGCGCATCACGGTGCCGTCCGGCTCCACCCGCGCCAGCGATCCCTTGCGCACCGAGCCATCCGGGTTGCGCACCATCTCGTTCATCAGCTGCGGATTGGCGAAGGTGGCGCGCTGCGCGGTGAGGTGGTCGCCGCGGTGGGTGGCGTAGGAGTTGAAGTCCTCCTCCGGCAGGCCCATCTGGTGCAGATACTCCCCGGCGGCGCTGTCCCGCAGGATCGCGTTCGACGGCGAGAGATGGTCGGTGGTGATGTTGTCCGGCAGCACCGCGAGCGGGCGCAGGTTCCTGAGCGTGCGCTCGCCGGCCAGCGCGCCTTCCCAGTAGGGCGGACGACGGATGTAGGTGCTCTGCGCCCGCCAGTCATAGTTGGGCTTGATGCCGGCGCTGCTCTCGCGGCTGATCCGGAACATCGGCTCGTAGACCGCGCGGAAGTGGTCGGGCTTGACGCTGCGGGCGATGACGGCCCTGATCTCCTCGTCGCTGGGCCAGAGGTCCTTGAGACGGACCGGCTGACCGCTAGCGTCCACCCCCAGAACATCCTTCTCGATGTCGAAGCGCACGGTGCCGGCGATCGCATAGGCCACCACCAGCGGCGGGCTGGCGAGGAAGGCCTGCTTGGCATACGGGTGTATGCGGCCATCGAAGTTACGGTTGCCAGAGAGCACCGCCGTCGCATACAGATCGCGATCGATGATCTCCTGCTGGATCTTCGGGTCCAGCGCGCCACTCATGCCGTTGCAGGTGGTGCAGGCGAAGGCGACGATGCCGAAGCCCAGCTGCTCCAGCGGCGCCAGCAGGCCAGCGTCCTTGAGGTACAGCTCCACCGCCTTGGAACCCGGCGCCAGGGAGGTCTTGACCCAGGGCTTGCGCACCAGGCCGCGCTGCACCGCGTTGCGGGCGAGCAGGCCGGCGGCGATCACATTGGCCGGATTGGAGGTGTTGGTACAGCTGGTGATGGCGGCGATGATCACCGCACCCTCCGGCATCAGACCCCGGGCCTCCTCGGCGCGCGCCTGCTCCAGATTCACCGCGATGCCGCGCTCCCGCAGCGCCGTCACCGGCAGACGCTTGTGCGGATTGCTGGGCCCGGCCAGGTTGCGCACCACGGTGGACAGATCAAAGCGCAGCACCCGCTCGTACTCGGCGGTCTGGAGCGCATCCGCCCACAGGCCGGTGTGCCTGGCATAGGTCTCGACCAGCGCCACCTGCGCCGCCTCGCGGCCGGTGAGGCGCAGATAGTCGATCGTGTTGGCGTCGATGAAGAACATCGCCGCGGTCGCCCCGTACTCCGGCGCCATGTTGGAAATGGTGGCGCGGTCACCCAGGGTGAGCGCCGCCGCACCCTCGCCGAAGAACTCGAGGTAATGGCCGACCACCTTCTCCTTGCGCAGGAACTCGGTCAGGGCCAGCACCACATCGGTGGCGGTGATGCCCTCACCCGGCCGCCCGCTCAGTTCCACGCCGGTGATATCCGGCAGGCGCATCCACGAGGCGCGGCCGAGCATCACATTCTCCGCCTCGAGGCCGCCGACGCCGATGGCGATGACCCCCAGGGCGTCCACATGGGGCGTGTGCGAGTCAGTACCGACGCAGGTGTCCGGGTAGCAGACCTGGCCCTCGGTATGGATCACCGGGCTCATCCGCTCCAGATTGATCTGATGCATGATCCCGTTGCCCGGCGGGATCACCTCGACATTCTTGAACGCGAGCTTGGTCCAGTTGATGAAGTGGAAGCGGTCGTCGTTGCGGCGATCCTCGATCGCGCGGTTCTTGGCGAACGCATCCTTCTCGAAGCCGCCGTGCTCCACCGCCAGCGAGTGATCGACGATCAGCTGCACCGGCACCACCGGATTGACCTGGGCCGGGTCACCGCCGGCGTCGCGGATCGCATCGCGCAGGCCGGCGAGATCGACCAGGGCGGTCTGGCCGAGGATGTCATGGCAGACCACCCGCACCGGGAACCAGGGGAAGTCCAGCTCGCGCTTGCGGTGGATCAGCTGGCCCAGGTAGTCGCGCAGCCGCGCCGGGTCTGCCTTGCGCACCAGATTCTCGGCATGCACCCGCGCCGTGTACGGCAGCTTCTCGTAGGCCCCGGGCTGGATCGCATTGACCGCCTCCCGGGCATCGAAATAGTCGAGCGAGGTGCCGGGCAGCGGCTTGCGGTAGGCGGTGTTCATGACTGGAGATCCGGGAAACGGGAGACGGGACTGCGGAGACGACCGACCGGGATGGACCGGGAGCGGGCCGCGGCAAGGCGGCTCGTCTCCCGTTTCCCTGGTGGGGCGTCCCTGCTGCGCGCTACTTGCGCGCGGCCAGCGGCACGAAGGGCAGGTTCTCCGGGCCGGTGTAGTTGGCCGAGGGCCGGATGATCTTGCCGTCGATGCGCTGCTCGATGATGTGCGCGCTCCAGCCGCTGGTGCGGGCCATCACGAACAGCGGCGTGAACATCGCGGTGGGCACGCCCATCATGTGGTAGCTCACCGCGCTGAACCAGTCGAGGTTGGGGAACATCTTCTTGATCTCCCACATCACCGACTCCAGCCGTTCGGCGATGTTGAACATCTTCATCGAGTCCTGTTCCTCGGACAGCCGCCGCGCCACTTCCTTGATCACCTTGTTGCGCGGATCAGAGAGGGTGTAGACCGGATGGCCGAAGCCGATCACCACTTCCTTGCGCTCGACGCGGGCGCGGATGTCCTGCTCGGCCTCGTCCGGCGTGTCGTAGCGCTTCTGGATCTCGAAGGCCACCTCGTTGGCGCCGCCGTGCTTGGGGCCGCGCAGGGCGCCGATGCCGCCGCAGATCGCCGAGTAGATGTCCGAGCCGGTGCCGGCCACCACCCGCGAGGTGAAGGTGGAGGCATTGAACTCGTGCTCGGCGTAGAGCACCAGGCTGGTGTGCATCGCCTTGACCCAGGATCCCAGCGGCTTCTTGCCGTGCAGCAGATGCAGGAAGTGGCCGCCGATGGAGTCGTCATCGGTCTCCACCTCGATGCGCTTGCCATTGGTGGCGTAGTGATACCAGTAGAGCAGCATCGAGCCGAGCGAGGCGAGCAGCTTGTCGGCGATGTCGCGTGCGCCCGGGTGGTTGTGGTCCTCCTTCTCCGGCAGCACGCAGCCGAGCACCGACACACCGGTGCGCATCACATCCATCGGGTGGGCCGAAGGCGGCAGCGCCTCCAGCGCCTGCTTGACCGCCGCGGGCAGGCCGCGCAGCGACTTCAGCTTGGTCTTGTAGGCTTTCAGCTCGGCCACATTGGGCAGCTTGCCGTGCACCAGCAGGTGGGCGATTTCCTCGAACTCGCAGCTGTCGGCGACATCGAGGATGTCGTAGCCGCGGTAATGCAGGTCATTGCCGGTGCGGCCGACCGTGCACAGCGCGGTGTTGCCGGCGGTGACCCCGGACAGGGCCACGGACTTCTTCGGCTTCGGGCCGCTCGCGGCGGGGGCTGCGTCGCTCATGTCGTCTTCCTTCTCGCTGGGGATTCGGGTGGGGCCGGATCGGCCCGGCTCACTTCTTGGCGGCGGCGAACAGCGCGTCGAGCTTGCGCTCGTAGGCGTGATAGCCGATCACATCGTAAAGCTCCATGCGGGTCTGCATGGTAGGCACCACCGCCTGCTGGGTGCCATCGCGGCGGATCGTTCCATAGACCGTCTCGGCCGCCTTGTTCATGGCGCGGAAGGCCGACAGCGGATAGAGCACCAGGCCCGCACCGGCCTCGCGCAACTCCTCAACGGTGAACAGCGGCGTGCTGCCGAACTCGGTGATGTTGGCAAGCACCGGCACCTTCACCGCGTCGGCGAACTGGCGGTACATGGCGAGGCTGGTCATCGCCTCGGGGAAGATCATGTCGGCACCCGCCTCCACGCAGGCCACCGCGCGCTCGATCGCCCGCTCCAGCCCTTCGACGGCCAGCGCGTCGGTGCGCGCCATGATCACGAACTGGGCATCGCTGCGGGCATCCACCGCGGCCTTGATGCGATCGACCATCTCGGCCTGGGAGACGATCTCCTTGCCTGGGCGATGACCGCAGCGCTTGGCGCCAACCTGATCCTCGATATGCATCGCCGCCGCACCGGCCTTGATCAGGCTGCGCACGGTGCGGGCGACATTGAAGGCGCTGGGCCCGAAGCCGGTGTCGACATCCACCAGCAGCGGCAGGCTGCAGACATCGGTGATGCGACGAACATCGATCAGCACATCCTCCAGCCCGCTGATGCCCAGATCCGGCAGGCCCAGCGAGCCCGCGGCCACCCCACCGCCGGAGAGATAGATCGCCTTGAAGCCGGCGCGCTGGGCGAGCAGGGCGTGGTTGGCGTTGATGGCGCCCGGCACCTGCAGGGGCCGCTCGCTGGCCACCGCATCACGGAAGGCACGACCGGGTGAGGAGGAGGAGGAGGACACAGGGAGACTCCGGTGGGGAACGCGAACCCGCGCACAAGGATCGTGCCAGTCTGCACCGCCGGCGGGAAATGCCGTCCGGTCGGGCGCTGGCGGGGGGTGCGGGCGGCGGGCCCGGCGGCGAGAATCTCGTTCGGTGTTTCACGACGCTACACTGCTGTTCCAGTTGAAACAGTTACTCCGATGCCTTCCCGCTCCGAGCGGCCACTGCCGGCGCCGGCCGAGCGCCCGGCGATCTGGACCGTCAGCCTGACCCGGCTGTCGCGGCTGATCGCCGAGGTCACACCGGAGTTCGACGGCCGGGCGCAGATCAGCCCGATTCCGCTCGGTTTCGAGGAGGCGGTGACGCGGATCCAGCAGCGCCTGCGGCGCGAGCCCTGCGATGTGATCATCGCCGCCGGCTCGAATGGCGCCTATCTGGTCAACCGGGTGCCGCGGCCGGTGGTGCAGGTGCAGGCCACCGGCTTTGATCTGCTGCAGGCCCTGGCCCGCGCCCGACAGGTGTCTGATCGCATCGGCGTGCTGACCCACCAGAGCGATCTGCCGGAGTTCGCCGCCTTCCGCCAGTCCTTCGGGCTCGACATCGAACAGCGGCGCTTCCTCACCGCCGAGGATGCGCGCGACGCGGTGGCCGGGCTGATCGCCCGCGGGGTGCGGGTGGTGGTGGGCACTGGCCTGGCGGTGGAGCTGGCCGAACAGGCCGGCGCCACCGGCATCCTGCTCTACTCGGCAGAGACCATCCGCCAGGCCTTTGAAACCGCCCTGCGGCTGGTCGAGGCGGCCGGCGGCGCGGGTCCCGGCCGTGCGGCGCGGGCGCCGGGTCGCCCCTCGCGACCGCTGCCCAGCGAGGCCTCGCTGGTGGGCGATCACCCGCTGATGCAGCAGCTGCGGGCGCGCATCCGCGACTACGCGGCGAGCGAGGCCACCGTGCTGTTGCAGGGCGCCACCGGCACCGGCAAGGAGGCCGCGGCACGCGCGCTGCACGCGGCCAGCGCCCGCGCGGGCGGGCCCTTCGTGGCGGTCAACTGTGCGGCGCTCAGCGAGTCGCTGCTGGAATCGGAGCTGTTCGGCCACGAGGAAGGCGCCTTCACCGGCGCCCGCCGCGGTGGGCGGCGCGGGCTGATCGAAACCGCCAGCGGCGGCAGCCTGTTTCTCGATGAGATCGGCGACATGCCGGCCAGCCAGCAGACCCGCCTGCTGCGGGTGCTGGAGGAGCGCGAGCTGACCCGGGTCGGCGGCACCGACCGCATCCGGGTGGACCTGCGGGTGATCGCCGCCACCCACCAGGACCTCGCCGCGGCGGTCGCCGCCGGGCGGTTCCGCCGGGATCTCTATTACCGGCTCAATGTCCTGCGCATCGCCTTGCCGCGCCTGAGCGAGCACGCCCAGGACCTGCCCGGGCTGCTGGCCGAGCTGCTGCGCCGCCTCGGCCACCCCGGCGTGCAGGCACCGGCGGCGGTCTGGCGCCAGCTGCGCGGCTATGCCTGGCCCGGCAATGTGCGCGAGCTGCGCAACCTGGCCGAGCGGCTGGTGGCGGAGGAGCCGGCGGCACGCCAGCCGCGGCGGCTGAGCCTCGCTGATCTGGAGCGGCTGATGCCGGAGCTGCTGGCCCCGCCCGCGCCGACCGGCGGGCCCCTGCGCGGGCGCCCGCCACCGGCCGAACTACAACGCTTGCTCACCGAGGCCGGCGGCGAGCGCGGGGTGCTGGCGCAGCGGCTGGGGGTCTCCCGCAGCACGCTGTGGCGCTGGCTGCGGGAGCGCCCCCGCGCCGGTTGACCGCCCCGCCCGCCCCGCCGGCCGGCCCTGCCTTGAGACTGACGCGAAGAATCCTGACAATGCGCTGTCCTCTGCCATTCGGACTTCCGGTGAACGACCGTTCCGCCTCCGTTGCCGCGCCTCTCAACTGGCCGGCCGTGATTCTGTTCAGCCTGACCACCCTGCTGGTGCTCACCGTGCTGCCCTGGTACGCCTGGGTGGCGGACTTCAGCACCGCGGCCTGGGTGTTCTTCGTCTTCATCGGCATCAGCACCGCGATGTCGATCACCGGTGGCTATCACCGGCTGTGGGCGCACCGTGCCTACGAGGCCCACCCGCTGCTCAAGCTGTTCTACATGCTGTTTGGCGCCATGGCGCTGCAGAACAGCATCCTGATCTGGGGCTCGATGCACCGCGTGCACCACGCCCATGTCGATGAGGAGGATCAGGATCCGTACTCGATCCGCCGCGGGCTGTGGTACGCCCACATGGGCTGGATGGTGCGCAACTATCCCTGCCACCAGGTCGATTTCAGCAATGCCAAGGATCTGCTCGCCGATCCGATCGTGAGCTTCCAGCACCGCCACTACCTCGGTCTCGCGCTGGGCATGAACATCGGCTTCCCCCTGCTGATCGGCAGCTTCTTCGGCGATCCCTGGGGCTTCCTGCTGCTGGGTGGTCTGCTGCGTCTGGTGCTGAACCACCACTTCACCTTCTTCATCAACTCGCTGGCGCACTACTGGGGCCGCCGTCCCTACACCACCGCCAACAGCGCGCGCGACAACGATCTGATCGCCCTGTTCACCTTTGGCGAGGGCTACCACAACTACCACCATCTGTTTCAGTGGGATTACCGCAACGGCATCCGCTGGTGGATGTTCGACCCGACCAAGTGGCTGATCGCGCTGTGCGCCCGCATCGGGCTGGCCAGCAAGCTCAAGCGGGTGCCCGAATTCACCATCCAGCGGGCGATGCTCGAGCGGCAGTTCCAGAAGGCCCGCGAGCAGCTTGAACGCTGCCGCCATCCGGGCCGGCTGAAGGTGCTGCAGGGCCTGCTGCAGCACGAGCTCGACACCTTCGGCGCCACCCTCGCCGAGTTCCGCCAGCTGCAGGCCGAGAAGATCGAGGCGGCACGCCGCCAGCTCGCCGAGAACTGGGAGAACAGCGAGGTGCGCAAGCGCCTGCAGATGCTGGAAGACAGTCTGCGTCTGCAGCGTCAGCGCGTCCGCCTGCTGCATCTGCAGACCGCCTGAGGCGGCTCTCCCGCCGGGGTCTCTGCAAACCGCCGCCGGTGCTGAACCGGCGGCTTTTTCATGCCCCGGAGCCGCCGTGGCGCGGTCTCAGTCGAGGTCTTCGACCGCCTCTTCCTCAGCCTCCAGCGTGACCGAAACCGGATCCTCGAACGCCAGCGTCTCACCGGCCTCGAAAGGGTCGTCCTCGTCGGCCTCGCAGGTCAGCGCCACCGTGTAGTCGCCCGGCGGCAGCAGCGGGAAACGATAGCGATAGCCATCGCCGAGGGCCGAGGCCAGCACCGGCGCCGAGAGCAGCGGGCCACCGGCGCGGTTGCGCTCGCGCGGCACCGCCTCGCGGCCGCTGAACAGATAGACCGCCAGCCCCTCGGTCAGCGGCCGATCGCCGCGGCAGGCGCTGGACTCGACCTGCGCCGCCGGGATGCGCCCGCCCAGGCTCGCCGCGGTCTCCGGATCGATCACGCTCAGCTGCGGATCGAAGGCGTAGCCGCCGTCCTCGTCCTCGCGGTCGGCGAGGGAGAAGCGCAGTTCCAGATCCACCACCCGGGTGGCGCGGTCGCCCTCCTCCAGGGTCAGGGCGAGCGGTGCGAAGTCGCCCTCGTCGAAGGCGGTCAGCTCGAGCCGGCCGCCGTCACGACGGGTCACATAGGACTCATCGGCATCGACCACCAGCCGCAGGGACTCGTAGCGCCCCTCTTCCAGTTCACGACCGTCCACCAGCACCAGCCGCCGGCCCGGGGTCAGGCGCAGCAGGTCCACCGGCTCCAGATCCACATCCAGCCGCTCGACACGGCCCTCGGCATCCCGCAGCTGGACCGCCTCGATGCTCAGCACCACCTGGGCGAGATCGCTACGCGGGGTGGCGCTCAGCTGCAGCTCGAGTTCGGTGCGTTCGCAGGCGGCGAGCAGGGGCAGCAGGGTCAGCGGCAGCAGGCGGGCAGACGACATGACGGACTCCGGGCGGACCCGCCGATGGTAGCCCGCCGGTGGCGTCAGAACCGCTGCTCGCCGGCGAGGATGGCCTGCCAGGCCGCGGTGGTGAGCGGCTCGTAGCCCAGGGCCGGATCGAGCAGCACCCACAGCGGGTCCTCGATGCGACGGCGGTCGAAGCCCTCGCGCTTGAGATCCACCTTGCGGAACTTGAAGGTGCCGGTGAGCGTCTGCTCGGCCCGCAGGCGCAGGAACAGCGGCACCGCATAGGCCGGCAGCTCGCGCCGCAGATGGGCGGCGAGCGCGGCCCCGTCCAGGGCCCCGCTCAGGCTCAGCGCCGCCATGCCGGCGCGGCCGTCACAGCCGGGCACCTCGACGCCGTAGACCACCGCCTGCTCGACCCCGGGGAAGCGGTTGAGCGCGCCCTCGACCTCGGTGGTCGCCACATTCTCGCCCTTCCAGCGGAAGGTATCGCCCACCCGGTCGACGAAGGCGATGTGGCGCCAGCCCTGGTTGCGCACCAGATCGCCGGAATCGAACCAGCAGTCGCCCTTCTTGAACACATCGCGCAGCAGCTTCTTCTCGCTGGCCTGGGCATCGGTGTAGCCATCGAAAGGCGTGTGGTCGCTCACCTCGATGATCAGCAGGCCGGTCTCGCCGGCCGCCACCTTGCGCAGGAAGCCGCGCCCATCGCGCAGCGGCCGTTCCTCATCGGGGTCGTAGGCGACCACGGCGAAGGACAGCGGGCAGTAGCCGGCGGTGCGCTTGAGACCAAAGCCGTTGACGAAGGCGGCATTGGACTCGCTGGCGCCGTAGAACTCGTGGATGCGGGTGATGCCGAAGCGGGTCTCGAAGCGCTCCCACAGCTCCGGACGCAGGCCGTTGCCGACGATCAGACGCACCGCGTGCTCGCGGTCGCGGGGGTGCTCCGGCCGGTTGAGCAGATAGCGCAGCAGCTCGCCGATGTAGCAGAAGGCGGTGGCGCCGCTGCTGCGGATCTCGTCCCAGAACCGGCTGGCCGAGAACTTGCGCGACAGCGCCAGCGTGCAGCCGGCGCCCAGCACCGCGCCCCAGCTCACGGTGAGCGCGTTGTTGTGATAGAGCGGCAGGCAGCAGTAGAAGACATCGTCCTCGCGCAGGCGCAGGGCCAGCTGGCCCAGCCCGGCCATGCCGCGGATCCAGCGCAGATGGGTCATGCGGCTGGCCTTGGGCAGGCCGGTGGTGCCGGAGGTGAAGATGTAGAAGGCGCTCTGCTTGAGCTGCACCGCCGCGGTCTCGGCCGGGTTGTCGACCGGCTGCCCGGCCAGCGCCGCCGGCAGATCCCGGCTGTGGGGCGGACGCGGGCCGGGGCCGTCCCAGTCCACCGGCAGGCCGCCCAGATCGACACTCTCGAACGCCTCGCGGCATTCGGCGCCGACGATCAGCCGCCGCACCGAGGTGATCTTCAGCGAATGGGCCAGCACCTCGCCGCGCTGCTGATGGTTGAGCATGGCCGCCACCGCGCCCAGCTTGACGATGCCGGCCACCCGCAGCAGGGTCTCGGCGCGGTTCTCCATCAGCACGCCCACCGCGTCCCCGGCGCGGATGCCATCGGCGCGCAGCCGGTGAGCCAGGCGGTTGGCCTCGGCGTTGAACTCGGCATAGGTCCAGTCGCGACCCTCGAAGCGCAGGGCGACCCGCTGCGGCGCCACCCGCGCCCAGTGCTCGAGACGGCTGCCGATCGACTGCCGCCGCTCCGGCTGGGCCAGCGCCATGTTGAGCACCCCGCGCGGCAGGCGCGGTGCCTCGGGAAGGGTGGCCAGCACCCCGCGCAGCAGATCGCCGAAGCGGACCCGGTCCTCGGAGCCGCCGCCGCTCACCGCCGCACCTGGCTGCTGTCGTAGAGCGCCTCGTCGAGGAAATCCCCGACCTGGCGCAGCTGCTCCGGGCGCAGCTTGGGAATCACCTTGCGCAGCCCGAAGCGCATGGTCTTGACCGTGCTGCTGACGCCGAACTCGATCACCCCGCGCAGCGTCATGCCGAGCCCGAAGGCCTCGCCCGGACGCACGAAGAAGTGGCCCATCACCGCTTCGGTCATCTCGCAGATGACCTCCACCACCTCATCGCTCTGACCGCTGCCGATGCGGCCGGCACGCAGGCTGTCGACGGTGCGCGCGGCCTTCTCGGCCAGCGCGGCGGGGATGGGCGCACCCACCAGATTGCGCATGAACGGACTCCTCTGGGCTGTCGGCTGAGCCGGCAATCTCGCCGCTCAGGCCGGCGCCGGCAAGGGCTCTGTCGCCAGTGCCGGCGGAAGGTCCAGCCAGTGGGCGAGCTGGGCCCAGACCTGCGGATGGTTGAGCAGCTGCAGATGGTGCAGCCCGCAGAAGGCGGCGGCATCCGGTGGCTGGCGCGGCGGCAGGCTGCTGGACAGCGGCACCAGTCCGTCACCGAACAGCCGGCCCAGGGGATGCGCCGGATGGCCGCCGAGCTGGGCGCCGAGATGGCGGTAGCGCACGCCCTGCGGCTCCGCCACCGGGCTCGCGGGCGCCGGCAGGTGGGCGAGGTCACGGCCGCGCCAGTCGCGCTCGGCCACGGTGCCGTGGCGCAGATCCTTGATGCCGGCGGCGCGCCGGTCGAGCAGGCCGGACCAGGGCCGTCCCAGCGCGGTCTGCTCCAGCGCGCCGCAGAGCCGGTGCACCAGCCGCTCCAGCGGCGCTCCGCGATGCGGCGAGCCCAGACAGATCAGCTGGCGCACCGGCAGCTGGGGCTCACGGGCCAGGGCCACCCGCGCCACCAGCCCGCCCATGCTGTGGCCGATGATCAGCAGCTCCTCCACCGGCACCGGCCAGGCGGCGCACAGCCGGCGCAGCAGGCGGGCCAGCCGCAGGCCGTTGTGGGCGATGTGCAGCCCGCTGTTGTAGCGCAGGTAGAGCGGCTGCCAGCCATGGCTGTACAAGCGTTCACCGTACCCCGGGCCCTGGGCGCTGTCCCAGGTCCAGGCGCTCTCGCTGCAGGCGAGGCCATGGACGAACAGCACCAGCCGCCGTCGGGGCGCCGGAAAGGCCTGTGCCAGCGCCTCCCGCTTCAGCGTCAGCGGCTGGCCCTGGTGGATCAGCGCCATCGCCGGGGCAAGGCTGCGACGGCGCGTGGCCAGATGGTCGCCGACAAAGCCGCTGACCGCGGCGGCCAGCGGGGCCGGCCACAGCACCTGGGGATCGGGCACCTGGCGTGCCGGCAGAGCCTGGAGGCCGCGGCCGGCGGCCTCCAGCAGCAGGCGACTGGACTGGCGAACCACCTGATAGACGCCGTCGGTGATGCCGTCATGCAGCGGGCGCACCACCGGCACCAGCGGATTCGGCAGCAGGCCGGCGGCGTTCAGGGCCAGATCGGAGATGGCCCGGTGAACGCCATGGACGCGCCCACCCAGCTCATCGATGGCGTCGGCGCCCAGGGCCAGGAGGTCGCGCCACTGGCGACGCGGATCGGCAGACATGGCAGGTCTCGTTGTGAACACTTGTTCACAATAATCCCCCCAGGCCGGGGCTGTAAAGCGGCTCAGGCCTCGGCGCGCGAGCTGGCCAGGTGCAGATGGCGACGCGCCCGGCCGTCGACCTCGTGGAAGAAGGCGAGGATCTCCGGCAGCAGACGCTGTGGCCGCAGGCGCAGCTCCAGCAGGGAGTGGGCCTCCAGCAGCCGGGCCTGCGGCAGCTGGCGGGCCAGGGCCTTGGCATCGCGCAGGGCATGCAGGCGGTCGCCGCCATGGCCGATCACCAGCGCCGGCATCTTCAGCGCCCGTCGCTGCGACAGGGTCGGCGCCACCGGGCCCACCAGCACCCCGTGGAGGATCGCGGTGACCACCTCCGGCTCCAGGCTCAGCACATTCATCAGGGTCACGGCCAGATCCGCCGGGGGCCGTGGCAGTCGTGCCATCAGCCGGGTGAGCGGTCGGTACACCGGCGCACCGTAGCGGGCGGCCAGCATGATCGGGGTCAGCAGCAGGGCGGCGAAGGGCGTCGACCACTCCATCACCGGCATCTCCAGGAACAGCGCGCGCACCCGTCGCGGCGCCAGCAGCGCCACCTGCAGGGCGGTGATCGCGCCCAGCGAAACGCCGCCGATCACCGCGCGCTCGATCCCGAGATGGTCGAGCAGGGCCACCACCTGGCGGGCATAGAACTCGCTGCGGTGCAGATGCGCGCGGGCCGGACGGTCACTGCGGCCGTGGCCGAGCAGGTCCAGCAGATGCACCTGGTAGCCGGCCGCGGCCAGCTCGCGGGCGAGCCCGCGGTTGCAATGGCTGTCGAGCAGGATGCCGTGCACCAGCACCACCGGGGAACCGGCCTCGCCAAAGGTCTCGTAGGCGAGCCGGTACTGCTCATAGGAGAAGCTGCCGGCGCGGGGGGCCGGCCGGGGGGTGCTGGGTGCCGTCATCGGGAAACCATCCTCGCAGGGCGGACAGGGGGCCGGCCGCGGCTGCCTGCCGGGCCAATGGCGCCGGCGGCCGCGGTGCCGATACTGGCGCCCAGTCTGAGCCACTGGAAGGCCCCGTGTCCCTACCCTTTCCGACCCTACTCTCGCCGCTCGCGCTCGGCCACACCACGCTGCGCAACCGGGTGGTGATGGGCTCGATGCACACCGGCCTGGAAGACCGCCGCAAGCACATTCCGCGGCTGGCGGCCTACTTCGCCGAGCGCGCCCGAGGCGGGGTGGGGCTGATCATCACCGGCGGCTATGCACCGAACATCGAGGGCTGGCTGCTGCCCTTCGCCTCCAAGCTGAGCACCCGCCGCGAGGCCGCTGCGCACCGGGCGATCACCACGGCGGTGCAGGCCGAGGGCGGCAAGATCGCGCTGCAAATCCTCCATGCCGGTCGCTACGGCTATCACCCGCTCAATGTCTCGGCCTCGCGGCTGAAGAGCCCGATCACCCCGTTCGCGCCGCGCGCGCTGTCCGGCCGCGGGGTGGAGCGGCAGATCCAGGCCTATGTGCGCTGCGCCCGGCTGGCCCGCGAGGCGGGTTATGACGGCGTCGAGATCATGGGTTCCGAGGGCTATCTGATCAACCAGTTCCTCGCCCCGGCCACCAACCGTCGCGAGGACCGCTGGGGCGGCTCGTTCGACCAGCGCATGCAGTTCCCGCTGGAGATCGTGCGGCGGGTGCGCGCCGAGGTGGGCCGCGACTTCATCCTGATCTACCGCCAGTCCCTGCTCGATCTGATTCCCGACGGCCAGAGCTGGGAGGAGGTGCTGACCCTCGCCCGCGAGCTGCAGGGCGCCGGCGTGTCCCTGCTCAACACCGGCATCGGCTGGCATGAGGCGCGGATCCCCACCATCGCCACCAGCGTGCCGCGCGCCGCCTTCGCCGGCATCACCGGCCGGCTGCGCCGCGAGGCCGGGCTCACCATCCCGGTGTGCGCCAGCAACCGCATCAACACACCGGCGATCGCCGAGGACCTGCTGGCCCGCGGCGAGGCCGATCTGGTGAGTCTGGCGCGCCCCCTGCTGGCCGATCCGGACTTCGTGGCCAAGGCCCAGGCCGGCCGGGCCGAGACCATCAACACCTGCATCGCCTGCAACCAGGCCTGCCTGGACCACACCTTCAGCCTCAAGACCGCCTCCTGCCTGGTCAACCCGCGCGCCTGCCATGAGACCGAGCTGCTGATCCGCCCGGCCACCGCGCGCCGCCGCATCGCCGTGGTCGGCGCCGGCCCGGCCGGGCTCGCCTGCGCCTGCACCCTGGCCGAGCGCGGCCATCAGGTGACGCTCTACGAGCAGGCCGCCGAGATCGGCGGCCAGTTCAACCTGGCCAAGCGGATCCCCGGCAAGGAGGAATTCCACGAGACGCTGCGCTACTTCCAGCACCGGCTCGCCGCCAGCGGCGTCACCCTGCGGCTGGCCACGCGCGCCGCTGCCGGGGACCTCGCCGGCTATGACGAGGTGGTGCTGGCCACCGGGGTGGCGCCGCGCGATCCCCAGCTGCCGGGCCAGGCCGAGGGCGTGGCGCGCGGCCAGGTGCTGAGCTACTGGGAGCTGCTCACCCGCGAGCCGAGCCTGGGCCAGCGGGTGGCGGTGATCGGCGCTGGCGGCATCGGCTTCGATGTGGCCGAGTACCTGGTGCAGGACGGCCACTCGCCGACCCTGGATCTCGCCGAGTGGCAGCGCGAGTGGGGGGTGGGCGACCCGGCGCTGTCCCGCGGCGGGCTGACCCCTCCCCGCCCGGGCGCGCCGGCGCGTCAGGTCACCCTGCTGCAGCGCAAGGCCGGCAAGCCGGGAGCGGGGCTGGGCAAGACCACCGGCTGGATCCACCGCGCCAGCCTGCAGATGAAGCGGGTGGAGATGCTGGCCGGGGTCAACTACGAGGCGATCGAAGCGGGCGGGCTGTGGGTCAGCTTCGGCGAGAAGCGCGAGCGGCCCACCCGCATCGAGGCCGACCACATCGTGCTCTGCGCCGGGCAGGAACCGCTGCGTGAGCTGCTGGCACCGCTGCAGGCGCGCGGCCAGGCCGTGCACTGCATCGGCGGTGCCGACCGCGCGGCCGAACTCGACGCCAAGCGCGCCATCGACCAGGGCACCCGGCTGGCAGCGCGGCTGTGAGGCGGGGACAGCCGGCCGGCTAGCCCAGGCGCAGCAGCAGCTCGCCTTCCAGGCCGGGCAGATCCGGAATGATCGCCTCGGTGCTGGCGAGGCGGACCCGGGCGGCGACGAGGTCGCTGCGGTCTTCGGCGCGCAGCGGCAGGTCGGTGAGCGCCGCCGGGTTGAGTTGCAGCAGCTGCGGGTAGGACTGGGCCAGCAGGGCCAGCTGGCTGCTGGCGAGCCGGCCTTCGATCAGGTTGACCAGAATCAGCCGGCCACGCCCGCTGCTGCTGCGCGGCGCCGGATGGTTGAGCGCCTCGAAGCGGATCGCCGGCACCCGGCGCCCGCCCACCATCACATGCCCGGCCAGCCAGGCCGGGGCGCCCTCGGCGGCGGGGTCGAGCTGCTCCTGACCCAGGACCTCGGCCACCGCGGCATTGGGCAGCAGCAGGTGGTCACCGTCCAGGGTGATCAGCACCGCATAGAGCTCGCTGGGTGCGTCGGCCGGGTTCATGCCGCGGCTCCGCTGGCCAGCACCTCGCGCACCTCGCTCATCAGCTGATCCTCCTGGTACGGCTTGATCAGATAGCGATTGACGCCGAGGCTGCGCGCACGCTCGCGGTGCTTATCGCCGGAGCGCGAGGTGATCATGATGATGGGCACCTCGGCGATGCGCTCGGAGTTGCGCACGAAGGCGGCGACCTCGAAGCCATCGGCACGCGGCATCTCGATGTCGAGCAGGATCGCGGCCGGGATCTCGGTCTGCAGACGGGCCATGGCGTCCAGGCCGTCCTTGGCGGTGCTGACCCGGTAGCCGTTCTTGGTGAGCAGGCGCTCGGCCACCCGGCGCATGGTGATGGAGTCGTCCACCACCAGCACCAGGGGGCGCTCCTCGCGCCCGCCGGCCTCGGCATGCGAGCGATGGGCGGCCTGCTCGAGCAGGGAGCGGCGCACCTCGTCCTGGACCAGGGCCGCGATATCGAGAATCAGCACCACATGGCCGTCGGCGAGGATGGTGGCGCCGCTGACGCCGCCCACCGCACCGATCACCGGACCGACCGCCTTGGAGACGATCTCGCGGTTGCCGTTGAGCTGGTCGACGATCAGCGCGATGCGCCGCTCATGACCGGCCAGGCCCTCGCCCAGACGCACCAGCACCACCGGCAGGGAGCGCTGCTCGCCCGCCACTGCGCGCGCGCCGCCGACGAAATCGGCGAGATGGCGCACCCGGTATTCCAGACCGCCATAGCTGAGCAGCGGCGCCTGCGGCCCGTCGTAGAGAGGCAGCTGCTCGCGCGGCAGGCGGGCGATGCCCTCGATCGCCGGCAGCGGGATCGCATACTCGGCGCCACCGGCTTCCACCAGCAGGGCCTGGGAGATCGCCAGGTTGAGCGGCAGGGCCACCAGGAAGCGCGCGCCGCGGCCGGTCTCGGAGCCGATCTCGAGGCTGCCGCCGAGCTGCTTGACCTCGCTCGCCACCACATCCATGCCGATGCCGCGGCCGGCGTCCTGGGTCAGCTTGCGGGCAGTGGAGAAGCCCGGGGCGAAGATGAACTGGGCGACATCGGCATCGGCCACCTCGGCATCGGCCGGCATCAGGCCGCGCTTGATCGCCTGCTCGCGGATGGCGGCGAAATCGAGCCCGCGACCGTCATCGCGCAGCTCGATCAGCAGGCGGGTGCCCTCGCGCTTGAGGCTTACCGCAACCCGGCCCATCGCCGGCTTGCCCAGCGCCGTCCGCACCTCCGGCTCCTCGATGCCATGCACCACCGAGTTGCGCAACAGGTGTTCCAGCGGCGCGGTCATCCGCTCCAGCACATTGCGGTCGAGCTCGGCCTCGATGCCGCTGAACACCGCCTCGGCCTGCTTGCCGTTTTCCTGGGCGGTCTGCCGCACCACGCGCTGCAGGCGCTGGACCTGACGGGCGAAGGGCACCATCAGCGTGCCCATCAGGCGGTTCTGCACCTGGGTGTTGATCCGCGCCTGCTGCTGCAGCAGGGTCTCCGCCTCGCCCATGGCCTGATCCATGGTGGCGTGCAGGGAGGAGAGGTCGCCCACCGATTCGGACAGCGCGCGCGAGAGCTCCTGCATGCGCGAGTAGCGGTCCATTTCCAGCGGATCGAACTCGCTGCCGTAGCGGTCGGCGCCCTCGGCGCGGGTGAAGCCACGGGCGGCGATCTGCGCCTCGGTCTCGATATCGAGCTGGCGCAGCTGGTCGCGCAGGCGCTGGATCGCCTGGGCCATTTCGGCCAGCTGCAGCTGCAGGGTGCTGCTGTGGGCCTCCAGGCGCGAGCGCACCACCGAGATCTCGCCGGCGTCATTGAGCAGCGAGTCCAGCTGTTCCACCGCCACCCGGGCCGTTTCGCGACGGGCCTGGCTCGCCGCGCTCTCCGCCTCATCGGCCTGCCAGCGCAGCTCGGCGAAGGGATCGGCACCGGTGGCAA
>DASUDX010000089.1:0-5313 GCA_036275365.1 Nevskiaceae bacterium
GCGCCGCTTCGAATCCGGCGCCGGCCGCCACGGCCGGCCGACCGGCCCCTAGCAAGCCGGCTCAGTCCGCGCTGGCGACCCAGCGGCTGCCGCGGATCTCCAGGCGCTCATCGAGGTCCACCCAGGCGCGACCATAGGCGCCCTGCAGCTCGACCGCGTCGGTCAGCGCCGGCGCGGCGGCCAGACGCTGGTCGAGCTCGGCATCGGTAGCCCGCTGCTCGCGGACCCGCTGGCGGGCGGCGGCCAGCGCCGGGCTGTCGGCCCGCAGCGGCTCATAGAGAAACAGCAGCTGGTGCGGCGCGAGGCCCGCGCTGAACAGATAGGCGGTGATCCCGGCGGACTCCTCGGCGCTGCGCGGCTCGCGCACTTCCACCCGCCGCGGCCGGTCGGTGCCCAGGCGCTGCCAGTCCTCGGGGCTGACCGCCTGCTCGCGCAGGGCATCCGCACTCACCGCCTGCAGCACCCCCTCGTGCAGGGCCAGCACCTGCGGATGCTTGAGCCAGATGCTGTAGCCGCCGTAGAGCAGGGCCGAGAGCTGGACCACGCCGATGAAGGAGAAATCCACCAAGAGCGCCCGGCGGGTCTTGGCCGGGTGGTAGATCAGCGCGGTCAGCAGCGGCCCCAGCACCAGGTCCACCGCCGCCATGATGCGCACGCCCTGCCAGCCGCCATCGATCCAGAACAGCGGCCCGGGATACCAGTAGCCCAGCATCAGCACCAGAAAGGGCAGGAACAGCAGCAGACCGATGGCGAGGTGGAGTCCCACCGCCCGCGCCTTGGCCCGGATCAGCGAGGAAGTCGTCATGGCAGGGTCGGAGTGGCCGTTGCGAGGGCCGGATTCTAGGCCCAAGCCGCCGGTTTGTCGGCGCCGGGCGGGGCCTTCCCGGCGGCCGGCGGCGGCGCCCGGGGGCCGGGTCCGCTTCGTGGACGCCGATCGGGGTTTTGCCTACACTGCGCGCCCCCGAAAGGGTCGTGGTGATGTAGCTCAGACGGTTAGAGCGAGGGATTCATAACCCCTAGGTCGGCAGTTCGATTCTGCCCATCACCACCATCGGAATACCGCGGCCGCGGCCGCCCGCGAGCCCCGTCGAGCACGGGGCTTTTTCTTGAGCCCGGAGTGCGCCATGGCCGTCGCCCTGCAAGCCCCCACCTCCCTGCTGCCGGTGGCCGGCATCCGTCTCGGCGTCGCCGAGGCCGCGATCAAGAAGCCGGGGCGGCGCGACCTGCTGCTGGTGGAGATCGCCGAGGGCAGCCAGGCCGCCGGGGTGTTCACCCGCAACGCCTTTGCCGCCGCCCCGGTGCAGCTCTGCCGCGAGCGGCTGGCCAGCGCGACGCCGGTGCGCGCCCTGCTGATCAACAGCGGCAATGCCAATGCGGCCACCGGCAGCGGTGGGCGCGAGGATGCGCGCCAGCTCTGTGGCGCGGTCGGCGAGGCGCTGTCCTGCCCGGGCGAGGCGGTGCTGCCCTTCTCCACCGGGGTGATCGGCCAGCGCCTGCCGGTGGCGCGGATGGCGGCGGCGATCCCGGCGGCGGTGGCCGATCTGCGGGCCGAGGGCTGGCTCGACGCCATGCGCGCGATCATGACCACCGACACCGTCCCCAAGGGCGCCAGCCGCCAGCTGCGGCTGGGCGATCGCACCGTCACCGTCACCGGCATCGCCAAGGGGGTGGGGATGATCCACCCGGACATGGCGACGATGCTCGCCTTTGTCGCCACCGATGCGCCGCTGGGCGCGGCCGATACCGCCGCCCTGCTCCACGAGGTGGTCTCGCGCACCTTCAACTGCGTGACGGTGGATGGCGATACCTCCACCAATGACAGCCTGATGCTGATCGCCACCGGCCGTGCCGGCGGCGCGCCGCTGGCGCCGGGCAGTGACGAGCACCGCCAGCTGGCCGAGGCGGTGGAGGCGGTCTGTCTGGAACTGGCGCAGGCGGTGGTGCGCGATGGCGAGGGCGCCACCAAGTTCATCACCCTGGAGATCGGCGGCGCCCGCGATGCCGCCGAGGCCCGCCAGGTGGGGCTGAGCATCGCCCACTCGCCGCTGGTGAAGACCGCGATGTTCGCCTCCGATGCCAACTGGGGTCGCATCGCCATGGCCATCGGCAAGGCTGGCGTGAGCGGGCTCGATCCGGCGGGCGTCGATGTCTGGCTGGACCAGGTCTGCCTGCTGCGCGGCGGCGAGCCGCATCCGGACTACCGCGAGGCGCTCGGCGCGGCGGTGGTGGCCCAGCCCGAGTTCACCATCCGCGTGGGTCTGGGCCGCGGTGCTGCCGCGGTCCGGCTGTGGACCTGCGACTTCAGCTACGACTACGTCAAGATCAACGCGGAATACCGCACATGAACGGCACCGGCGCCGCGCCCGGCGCCACGCCGCTGCCGGTGATCCGCGTGGCCTGCGGGGTGCTCTGCCGCGCCGATGGCCAGGTGCTGCTGGCCCAGCGCCCGGCCGGCAAGCTGGCCGCCGGCTGCTGGGAGTTTCCCGGCGGCAAGATCGAGGCCGGCGAGTCGGCCGAGGCGGCGCTCCGGCGTGAGCTGCTCGAGGAGCTGGGGATCGTCGTCACCGCGCTCGAACCGCTGATCGAGGTGCATCACCGCTACCGTGACCGCGAGGTCTGGCTGGACACCTGGCGGGTGCTCGGCTGGCACGGCGAGCTGGCCGGACGCGAGGGCCAGGCCCTGCACTGGTGCCCGCCGCAGGCCCTGGGAGTGGCGCCCTGCCTGCCCACGGTGGCGGGCATTCTGCCGGCGCTGCGCCTGCCGTCCCACTATGTGTTCACGCCGGCGGAGGGTCCGGTCGAGGCCTGGTTCGCCGACCTGCCACGGCTGCCGGCCGGCGCCCTGCTGCGGCTGCGCCAGCCGGCGCTCACCGAGGCCGAGTACGCCGATCTCGCCCGCCGTCTGCAGCCGGCGGCGCGCGCGCAGGGGCTGCGTCTGGTGCTCGATCGCGCCGCGGCGCTGAGCGAGGCGCTCGGCTGCGAGTGGCATGCCCGCGCGGCGGTCTGGCAGGCCGCCGGGTTCGAGCCCCCGCCGGGACTGATCTGGCACGGCTCGGCCCACGGCCGTGAGGAGCTGCTGACCCTGCGGCGGCTGGGGGCGGCCTCGGCGGTGCTGGGGCCGGTGCAGGCGACGCCGACGCATCCGGGACAGGCCGCGCTGGGCTGGGCCGCCTTTGCCCGGGCGGTGCGCGGCAGCAACCTGCCCTGCTTTGCCCTGGGCGGTGTCGGGCCGGCGCAGCGGCAGCGGGCACTGGCCGAAGGCGGCCAGGGCGTGGCCGGCATCCGCGCCTACTGGTCGGCGCCGGACCGGGAGGGGTCGCCGTCCAGCGGGTCGAGCCCGCTGTCGTCGGCCGGGTCGGCCGGCAGCGCATAGCGGCCCGACATCCACTCGCCCAGATCGAGCAGCTTGCAGCGCTCGCTGCAGAACGGCCGCCAGGGGTTGGCCGGACTCAGGCCGGTGGTCTGCCGGCACTGCGGGCAGGGCCCGCGCGGGTCCCTCACAGCGTGCAGCACTGCAGCGAGAACGGCAGATCGCTCTGCAGCTGGGTGGCGCGCTGGTTGACATCGCGCAGGCTCATGAAGCGCACCGTGAAGCGATGGGCCCCGGCGCTGATCTCCGGATAGGCCGAGGCGGCGACATCGACGAACACCCGCACCAGCTGGCAGGGGCCCTGCGGCATGTGCACGAACATGCCGTTGCGGGCCTGTGCGCGCACCGGCTCGGTGCTGCCGCGCAGCAGGCGCAGCCACAGCCGCACCGCCCGCTCGTAGGCCGAGAGGTCGGCAAACCAGGCGTCGAGATTGCGCTGGGCCACCTCGGCCGGCTGCGAGAGCCAGTAATGCAGGGTCGGCACATCGAAGGCGCAGGTGCCACCGGGAATGGTGCTGCGGTTGTGCACCGAGATCAGGAACTCGCTCTCGCGCAGCTGGGCCCCGGCGAACTGGGTGGTGAGCTGCTGCAGCCCCTGCAGGGCCTGGGCGATCTCACCCTGCACCTCTTCCAGCCGGCGTACATCCACTCCCGGCCGGCTGGCCAGCCGCGACAGCAGGTTGGACTGCTCCTGGAGCTCCTTGACCAGCTCCTTCTTCAGATCGGAGCGGCTGAGCACGGTGAGGATGTCGAGCAGGGCGTGCAGGCGTGCGCGCAGGCCGTACTCGTGGGGATCGCGGCGGTGATGGGCGTGCTGGCCGAACAGGAACTCGAGGCGCAGGAAGGTCCTCACCCGCTCGTTGAGCGGCTGTTCGAAGACGACGGGCGCAGGGCCCTTCTCCTCGGTGACGTCGGCGTTCGTCACAGACGACTCACGTTCGATTCCCGGCGATTCGATGCGGTCCACAGACACCGTTCGATTGTGACTGACTGCTCAGACAGCGGCAAACCGCTGCATCCGGGCCGCCTCGTCGAGGTAGTGACGGTGCAGCTCGGCCACCCGCGCCTGCAGCTGCTCGGGGCTGCCGCGGTTGTCGAGCACCTGGTCGGCGCGCGCCAGCCGCCGCTCGCGCGGCCACTGCGCGGCGAGGATGCCGCGCGCCACCGTCTCGCTGCAGCCATCGCGACGGATCAGCCGCTCGAGCTGGACCGCCTCATCGACATCCACCACCAGCACGCGGTCGACCAGCCGGTCGAAGCCGGACTCCAGCAGGATGGCGACCGCCAGCAGGCAGTAGGGTGCGCGGCAGTCATCGCGCCAGGCCTGCAGGGCGCGACCGATGGCCGGATGGGTGATCGCCTCCAGATCGCGGCGCGCGGCCGGGTCGGTGAACACCTGGGCGCGCAGGGCCGGACGGTCCAGCTGGCCGTCGGCGCGGATCACCGCCTCGCCGAAGCGCTGGCGGATCGCCGCCAGCGCCGGCTCCCCGGGCGCCACCACCGCCCGCGCCACCTGATCGGCATCCAGCACCGGCACGCCCAAGGCCTCGAAGCACTGGCTGGCCAGGGATTTGCCGCTGGCCACCCCGCCGGTCAGCCCGATGGTGAGGGGATGCCGGCGGGCGCTCACGGGGCCGGGCCCAGCACCGCCAGATAGCCGCCCACCAGGGCCTCGCCCCACAGCAGGGCGATCCAGCCGGCGCCGGCCAGATACGGGCCGAAGGGAATCTTCGAACTCCACTCGGCCCGTCCGGCGGCCATCAGGGTGAGGCCCACCGCCGCACCCACCACCGCCGACAGCAGAATCACCAGCGGCAGCAGCTGCCAGCCCAGCCAGGCGCCAAGCGCCGCCAGCAGCTTGAAATCGCCATAGCCCATGCCCTCCTTGCCGGTGGCGAGCTTGAACGCCCAGAACACCGACCACAGCACCAGATAGCCGGCGG
>DASUDX010000090.1:0-19994 GCA_036275365.1 Nevskiaceae bacterium
TCCAGCCGGCCGGTGCGGTGCTTTACACCCCGCCCGATGGCAACGGTCTCAATCCGCTGCTGCGCCATCCTGGCATGATCATCCACCCGCCAATGCTCTACCTGGGCTTTGTCTCGTTCGTCATTCCCTTCGCCTTCGCCATCGCCGCCCTGGTCAGCGGTCGGCTCGACGCCGCCTGGGCGCGCTGGACCCGGCCCTGGACCACCGCCGCCTGGCTCTGTCTGACGCTCGGCATCACCCTCGGCTCCTGGTGGGCCTACATGGAGCTGGGCTGGGGCGGCTGGTGGTTCTGGGATCCGGTGGAGAACGCCTCCTTCATGCCCTGGCTGGTCGGCACCGCGCTGATCCACTCGCTGGCGGTGACCGAGAAGCGCGGCCTGCTGAAGAGCTGGACCCTGCTGCTCGCCATCCTCGCCTTCGCGCTGTCCCTGCTCGGCACCTTCCTGGTGCGCTCCGGGGTGGTGGTGAGCGTGCACGCCTTCGCCAGCGATCCGGCCCGCGGCGTGTTCATCCTCGCCTTCCTCGCCGTGGTGGTGGTGAGCTCGCTCACGCTCTACGCCTGGCGGGCCCCGGCGCTCGCCAGCGAGGGGGAGCTCGCCCTGCGCTCCCGCGAGGGGCTGCTGCTGCTCAACAATGTGTTCCTGGTGGTGGCCGCTGCGGCGGTGCTGCTCGGCACGCTCTACCCGCTGGTCATCGATGCCCTCGGGCTGGGCAAGCTCTCGGTCGGCCCGCCGTATTTCAACGCGGTGTTCCTGCCCCTGATGGCGCCCCTGGCGGTGCTGCTGAGTTTTGGTGCGGTGCTGCCGTGGAAGCGCGAGGGCGGCCGCGAGGCCCTGCGGCGGCTGCGCGGACCGCTGATCCTCTCCCTGCTGGCGGCCCTGCTGCTGCCGCTGCTGCTGCGCCACCCGCTCACCGCGCTGGGCCTGGCCGGCGGCTTCCTCGGCCTCTGGGTGCTGATCGGCGCCCTGCTCGAGCCCTGGCACCGCCTGCGTGCCAAGCGCCGCTGGAAGGACGGGCTGGCCAGCATTCCGCGCGGCGTGTGGGGCATGAGCCTCGCGCACTTGGGCCTGGGCCTGTGGACGCTCGGGGTGACCTTCGCCAGCCTCTACAGCGTCGAGCGCGATGTGCGGCTGGGTCCGGGCCAGCAGGCCGAGATCGGCGACTACCAGTTCCGCTTCGACGGCGTGCGGGTGGTGGCCGGCCCCAACTACGAGTCCGATCTCGGCACCGTGGTGGTGAGCCGGGACGGCCAGACACTGGCCGCGCTCACCCCGGAGAAGCGCCTGTATCCCTCCCAGGGCAGCGTGATGACCGAGGCCGCGGTGGACGCCAGCCTCGCGCGCGATCTGTATGTGGCGCTGGGCGAGCCGATCGATCCGGCCCGCCCGGAGGGTGAGTGGGCGCTGCGGCTTTATGTCAAACCGATGATGCGTCTGGTCTGGCTGGGCGGACTGCTGATGGGCATCGGCGGCCTGCTGGCGGCCAGCGACCGCCGCTACCGGCTGGCCCGGCCGCTGGCGGCTCCGGTGACGCGCGACCCGCTCGGGCAGCCGGCCTGAGCATGCGTTTTCTGATTCCGCTGGCGCTGGCCCTGGGCCTGGTGGCCCTGCTCGGGGTGGGCCTCACCCTCAAGCCGGGCGAGGTGCCCAGCCCGCTGATCGGCAAGCCGGTGCCGGCCTTTGCCCTGCCGGTGCTGGGCGGCGACGGCCTGCAGGACCAGCGCCTGCTGCAGGGGCGGCCGCGGCTGGTGAACTTCTGGGCCAGCTGGTGCACCCCCTGTCTGGAGGAACATCCGCTGCTGCTGCGGCTGGCCCGCGAGCAGGGGGTGGAGATCATCGGCATCAACTACAAGGACGAGCCGGCGGCGGCCCAGGCCTGGCTCAGCCGCCACGGCAATCCGTTCCAGCTGATCCTCGCCGATCGCCTGGGCAGCGCCGGGCTCGACTGGGGCGTCTACGGCGTCCCCGAGACCTTTCTGATCGGCGCCGATGGCCGCATCCTCGCCAAGCACATCGGCCCGCTCAACGAGGCCGCCTGGCGCGAGCGCCTGGCGCCGCTGTGGGCGGGGGGCGGGGCATGAGCCGGCGCTGGCTGGCCGGCCTGCTGCTGGGGGTGGCACTGCCGCTGGCGTCCCAGCCGCCGGCGGCCGAGGTCGAGGCCCAGCTCGAGGCCATCGTCCTGGAGGCCCCGGCCGAGGCGCGCTACCGCGCCTTCCTCTACGAGCTGCGCTGCCTGGTCTGCCAGAACCAGACCCTTGCCGATTCCCGCGCCCCGCTGGCGCTGGATCTGCGCCTGCAGGTGCGGCGGCGCATCGCGGCCGGCGAGAGCGATGAGCAGATCCGCGCCTATCTCACCGAGCGCTATGGCGAGTTCGTGCTCTACAAGCCGCGGCTGAACGCGCGGACCGTGCTGCTCTGGGCCGGCCCGGCGCTGCTGGTGGTGCTGGCCCTGGTCATCGCCCTGCGCCAGCTGCGCCGCCGTCCGCCGCAGCCGGTGGCGGCGGTGGACGCCGAGGCCCTGCGCCGCCTGCTCGACGAACGCCCACCTGCCCCATGACCCCGGTGCTGACGCTGTTCCTGATGCTGGTGCTGGCGCTGATCGCCGGCCTGCTGCTGGCGCGTCCCTGGCTGCAGGGCCGGTATGACGCCACCCTGAGCCGGCGCGAGGCCAATGTCGCCGGTTACCGGCAGCGGCTGGCCGAGCTGGCCGCCGAGGAAGCCGCCGGGCTGATCGACGCCGAGGCGGCCCGCCATCTGCGGGAGGAACTCGACCGCCGCCTGCTCGCCGACGCCGACGGGGCCCCGGTGGCCGCCGACCGCCGGCCGCCGCCGCGGCCGCTGCTGGCGCTGTGGCTGGGGTTGCTGCTGAGCCTGCTCGCCGCCGGCGGCTACTGGGGGCTGGGCGGCAGCTGGCGGGTGCAGGCGCGCATCGAGCAGGCCGCCGCCGACCCCGCGGCCGCCGAGCGGCTCTCGGTGCTGGCGATGGTGGAAGGTCTGCAGGCACGCCTGGCCGGCCAGCCGGACGATCTGGAGGGCTGGACCCTGCTGGCGCGATCGCTCGGCGTGCTCGAGCGTCACGCCGAGGCGGCCGAGGCCTATGCGCGGGCGCTGCGGCTCGCCCCGAGCCCGGATGCCGATCTGCTCACCGGCGAGGGCGAGATGCGCGCCCTGGCCGTCGGGCGCGATCTGCAGGGCCTGCCGCGCGAGCGCTTCGAGCAGGCGCTGCAGGTGGCGCCGGACCATCCACGCGCACTCTGGTTCGCCGGACTGGCCGCGCTGCAGGCCGGCGAGACCGACCGCACCCGCGCGCTCTGGCAGCGGCTGGCGGATCGTCCGGATCTGCCGCCCGAGCTGCGCGAGACCCTGCTGGGCCGCCTGCGCGAGCTCGACGCGGCTGGCTTGGCCGCGGCGCCGGCCCCGGCTGCACCGGCTGCCGCAGCCCCGCCGGTGCAGCTGCGGATACGCTTGGCGCTGTCGGAGGTGCCGGGATCCTGGCCGGAGCGTGCAGCGCTGTTCGTCTACGCCCGGGCCGAGCCGGGGCCGCCGATGCCGGTCGCGGTGTATCGCGGCCGGCCCCAGGAGGTGCCGGGGGAGATCGTGCTGGACGATCGCTCGGCGATGCTGCCCGGGGTGAGCCTGTCGCAGTTCTCGCAGTGGCGGGTCGGTGCGCGCATCAGCCTGGATGGCGAGGCGACACCCGGCCCCGGTGACTTCGAGGACGAGCGGCTGGTCTCGCTCACCGAGGCGGCGGCGCCGGTCGCGTTGCAGCTCGCCCCCCGCCGGCCCTGAGTTCCGCCGTCCGACCGCCGCGCGCATGACCAGCCCGACCACGCTGCACCAGCTTCCCCCGACCGGCCCTCTGTTCCTGCAGGCCGCCGCCAGCCTCACCCGCCGCGCCCGCGCCGATGTGCACCTGCCCGGGCTCGAGGTGCGGGTGCCCGGCGTCCTGCCGGACCGCCAGCAGCTGCAGGCCTACCGCGAGATCTGCGGCTTCAGCGGTGATCAGACCCTGCCGATCACCTACCCGCAGGTGCTGGCCGCCAGCCTGCACCTGTGGCTGCTGACCCGCCCGGCATTTCCGCTGCCGGTGATCGGCATCGTCCATCTGCGCAACCGCATCGAGCAGACCGCCCCGCTGGCGGCCGACCGCGGCTACGAGATCCGCGTGCGCCTGGGCGGCTCGCGCACCACCCATCTGGGGCTGGAGTTCGATCTGGTCACCGAGTGGCGCGATGACGCCGGCCAGGTGGTCTGGCATGCGGTGACCACGCCGCTGTCGCGGATCAAGACCGGCCTGCCCAAGCCGGCGCGCGAGGCCGCGCCCGCGCCGCCGCGGCTGGTCGACTACCGCAGCTTCGAGGCGCCGGAGGACATCGGCCGCCGCTACGCGCCGATCGCCCAGGACTACAACCCGATCCATCTCTACCCGCTGACCGCGCGGCTGTTCGGCTTTCCGCGCGCCATCGCCCACGGGATGTGGGCGCTGGCCCGGGCCACCGCCCTGCTCGAAGGGGTGCGCGGCCGCGACAGCCGCAGCCTCTCCGTGCAGTTCCGCCAGCCGCTGCTGCTGCCGGGCAAGGTGACCCTGAAGTTCGCCGCCGAGAACCCGGCCGGCGAGAGCGAGTTCGCCCTGCTGGCGCGGGCCAGCGACAAGGTCCATTTCACCGGTTCGCTGAGCTGACCCGGGGCCTCGCCGGCGCCCCGGTCCGGCGATGCAATCTTCAAGGTGAGGGCCTACACTGCGCGGGCCCTTTCACCTCTCGCCGGTCGCCCAAGTCGCGGACCGGCCACAAGAAAATCCGGGAGTCGTCTCCATGCGTATCCGCAAGGCCGTGTTTCCCGTCGCCGGGCTCGGCACGCGCTTTCTTCCTGCCACCAAGGCCAGCGCAAAGGAGATGCTGCCGGTCGTTGACAAGCCCCTGATCCAGTACGCGGTGCAGGAGGCGATTTCCGCCGGGGCCGAGGAGCTGATCTTCGTCACCGGCCGCTCGAAGAACTCCATCATGGATCACTTCGACAAGGCCTATGAGCTGGAGGCCGAGCTGGCCCAGCGGCAGAAGACCAAGCTGCTCGAGACGGTGCAGGAAATCCTCCCGCCGGGCATCACCTGCATCTACATCCGCCAGGCCGAGGCCCTGGGCCTGGGCCACGCCGTGCTCTGCGCCTGGCCGGCGGTGGGCGACGAGGACTTCTCGGTGATCCTTGCCGACGACCTGATCGACGGCAAGCTGCGGCCTTGCCTGGCCCAGATGCAGCGCGTCTACCAGGAGTACGGCACCAGCGTGATCGCCACCCAGCGGGTGCCCAAGGAAGAGGTCTCCAGCTACGGCATCGTCGAGACCCAGCCGGTGGGTCCGGGCCTCGGCGAGATCCGCAAGATCGTGGAGAAGCCCAAGCCCGCCGATGCGCCGAGCAATCTCGCCGTCGTGGGTCGCTACATCCTGACCCCGCGCATCTTCAAGCTGCTGGAGCGCACCCCGCGTGGCGCCGGCGGGGAGATCCAGCTGACCGACGCGATCAGCCAGATGATCCAGGAGCAGACCGTGCTGGCCTACGAGTTCGAAGGCACCCGCTATGACTGCGGCTCCAAGCTCGGCTACCTCAAGGCCAATGTCGAGTACGGCCTCAAGCATCCGGAGCTGGCCGAGGACTTCCGCAGCTATCTCGGCGAGCTGACCCAGGACTGGAAGAAGGCCGAGAAGGCCAAGAAGCCGTAAAAGCACGAACAGTTTCGGGTTTCCAGTTTCCAGTGTCTGGGCCGAAACGGTGGTTTCTGGAAACTGGAAACTGTCAACTGGAAACTGCCTCATGAGCGGCAACAAGTACACGAGCTTCATCGAGTCCTCGTCGATCCAGGGCGGCAACAGCGCCTATGTCGAGGCGGCCTACGAGCAATTCCTCGAAGACCCGGACTCGGTCGACCCGAGCTGGCGCGCCTATTTCCGCAACATCCAGGACCAGAACGCGCCGCGCGAGATCGCCCACAGCGATGTGGTGGCTCGCTTCGAGCGCCTGGCCCGCGAGCGTCGCGGCGGCGTGGTGGTGCAGGAGAGCTTCGATGCCCGCGCCGCCGAGAAGCAGGCGGCGGTGCTGCGGCTGATCAACTACTACCGGGTGCGCGGCCACCAGGCGGCCCGCCTGGATCCGCTGGGCCTGTCGCCGCCGCAGCTGGTGCCGGACCTCGACCCCGCCTTCCACGGCCTGACCAGCGCCGATCTCGACACCGTGTTCAACACCGGCACCCTGGTCACCGCCAATGACCAGGACCGTCTGCCGCTGCGCGAGATCCTGCGCATCCTCAAGGCGGTGTACACCGACACCATCGGTGCCGAGTACATGTACATCACCGAGACCACCGAGAAGCGCTGGATCCAGAAGCGCCTGGAGTCGCGCGCCTTCCAGCCGCGCATCCCGGCCGAGCGCAAGCGCGAGGTGCTCACCCAGCTGGTGGCGGCCGAGGGCATCGAGCGCTATCTGCATAACAAGTATGTCGGCCAGAAGCGTTTTTCTCTGGAGGGCGGCGAGGCGCTGATTCCGGCGATGGACGAGCTGATGCGCGCCTGCGCCGAGCGCGATGTCGAGGAGATGGTGATCGGCATGGCCCACCGCGGCCGCCTCAATGTGCTGATCAATGTGCTGGGCAAGAGCCCGACCGATCTGTTCGCCGAGTTCGAGGGCAAGTACTCGGCGGAGTCGCTCAGCCGCGCCGGTGATGTGAAGTACCACATGGGCTTCTCCACCGATGTCGACATCGGCGGCAAGCGCCTGCATCTGGTGCTGGCCTTCAACCCCTCGCATCTGGAGATCGTCAACCCGGTGGTGGAAGGCAGCGTCAAGGCGCGCCAGACCCGTCGCCATGACGATGCCGGTGCGCGGGTGGTGCCGGTGCTGATCCACGGGGATGCCGCCTTCGCCGGCCAGGGCGTGGTGATGGAGACCCTGCAGCTGTCCCAGTCCAAGGGCTATGCCACCGGCGGCACGGTGCACCTGATCGTCAACAACCAGATCGGCTTCACCACGCCCAATCCGATCGAGGCGCGGCCGGGTCGCGAGTCGCGCACCAGCCGCTACTGCACCGACATCGCCAAGATGCTGGAAGCGCCGGTGTTCCATGTGAACGGCGACGATCCGGAGGCGGTGGTGTTCGTCACCCGTCTGGCGATGGACTACCGCAACGAGTTCAAGAGCGATGTCATCGTCGACATCTGCTGCTACCGCCGCCTCGGCCACAACGAGGCGGACGAGCCCAGCGTCACCAGCCCGCAGATGTACGAGGCGGTGAAGAAGCACCCGACCACCCTGGCGCTGTACTCGAAGAAGCTGGTGGAGGAGGGGGCGGTGGCGGCCGGCGAGCCGGAGGAGCTGGTCAAGGCCTACCGCAGCGGGCTGGACAAGGGCGAGAACATCGCCCGCACCACCCTGGGTCTGGTCGGCAACAAGCACACGGTGAACTGGAGCAACTACACCAAGGGCCGCTGGGACGATCCCACCGACACCTCGGTGAGCCTGGAGACGCTGCGCAGCCTGCACGGCAAGATCAGCCAGCTGCCGGCCGATTTCACCCTGCACGCGCGCGTCGCCAAGATCTACGAGGACCGCGCCAGGATGGCGGCCGGCGAGCTGCCGATGGACTGGGGCTTCGCCGAGACCCTGGCCTACGCCACCCTGGTCAACGAGGGCTTCGCGGTGCGCCTGTCCGGCCAGGATGCCCGCCGCGGCACCTTCTTCCATCGCCATGTGACGGTGCACGATGCCCGCACCGGCGCCCGCCACACCCCGCTGCGCCATCTCGATGCCGACAAGCATCGCTTCGTGGTCAACGACACCCTGCTCTCCGAGGAGGGCGTGCTCGGCTTCGAGTACGGCTACTCCACCACCGACCCGGACAGCCTGGTGATCTGGGAGGCGCAGTTCGGTGACTTCGCCAACGGCGCCCAGGTGCTGTTCGACCAGTTCATCGCCAGCGGCTTCGTCAAGTGGGGCCGGCTGTGCGGTCTGGTGGTGTTTCTGCCGCATGGCTACGAAGGGCAGGGGCCCGAGCACAGTTCCGGCCGCCTCGAGCGCTGGCTGCAGCTGTGCGCCGGCGACAACCAGCAGGTCTGCGTGCCGTCCACCCCGGCGCAGATGTTCCACATGCTGCGCCGGCAGATGAAGCGCGCCACCCGCCTGCCGCTGATCGTGCTCACCCCCAAGAGCCTGCTGCGTCATCCGCAGTCGGTCTCCAGCCTCGACGATCTGACCAAGGGCCGGTTCCAGACGGTGATCCACGAGGACGCGGTGGACGCGGCTGGCGTCAGCCGCGTGGTGTTCTGCTCGGGCAAGGTCTATTACGACCTGCTCAATGCCCGCGACAAGGCCGGCCGCACCGACATCGCCCTGGTGCGGGTGGAGCAGCTCTATCCCTTCCCGCGCGGCGAGTATGAGAAGGCGCTGGCCCAGTTCCCGGCCGCCAAGGACATCGTCTGGTGCCAGGAAGAGCCGGAGAACCAGGGCGCCTGGTACCAGATCAAGCACCGCCTGCAGGCCTATCTGCGCCCCGGCCACCGCCTGCTCTACGCCACCCGTCCCGGCATGGCGACCACCGCGGTGGGCTATCTGAAGGTGCACAACAAGGAACAGGAGGAGGTGCTGCGCGCCGCCCTGTTCGAAGGCAAGCCGCTCTGAACCCGGCCGCCGCCCCCTGACGACACCCCGATACAGAACGACAACGGAGCAAGCATGAGCATCGAGATCAAGGTCCCCAACCTGCCGGAGTCGGTCTCCTCGGCGACGGTCGCCGGCTGGCATGTGAAGGCGGGCGACCCGGTCAAGCGGGAGCAGAACCTGGTCGATCTCGAGACCGACAAGGTGATGCTCGAGGTGCCTTCCACCGTCGATGGCGTGCTCACCGAGATCCGCATCCAGCCCGGTGCCACCGTTCAGGCCGGGGATGTGATCGGCATCATCTCGGAAGGAGCGGCCGCCGCCGCGCCTGCGCCGGCCGCAGCCGCGGCACCGGCGGCCGCGCCCGCCAAGGGTGGCGCCGACGAGGTGCAGGGTCCGGCGGTGCGCAAGCTGCTCGCCGAACTGGGGCTGTCGGCGGATGGCATTCCCGCCAGCGGCCGCGGCGGACGCCTGACCGTGGAGGATGTGCGCGCCTACGCCGAGAAGCAGAAGGCGGCGCCGGCGGCCAAGGCGGCCGCGCCGGTGGCCGCGGCACCAACGGCGCGTCCGGCGTCCGGGGCCCGCGAGGAACAGCGGGTGCCGATGACCCGCATCCGTCAGCGCATCGCCGAGCGCCTGAAGGACGCCCAGAACACCGCCGCCATGCTCACCACCTTCAACGAGGTGGACCTCAAGGCGGTGTCCGATCTGCGCGCCCGGTACAAGGACAGCTTCGAGAAGGCCAACGGCGTCAAGCTCGGCTTCATGAGCTTCTTCGTGAAGGCCAGCATCGAGGCGCTCAAGAAGTTCCCGGTGGTGAACGCCTCCATCGACGGCACCGACATCGTCTACCACGGCTACTACGACATCGGCGTCGCCGTCTCCACCGAGCGTGGCCTGGTGGTGCCGGTGCTGCGCGATGCCGACCAGATGAGCTTCGGCGAGATCGAGAAGACCATCGGCGAGCTGGGCGTGAAGGCGCGCAACAACAAGCTGACCATGGAGGATCTCTCCGGCGGCACCTTCTCCATCACCAATGGCGGGGTGTTCGGCTCGATGATGTCGACGCCGATCCTGAATCCGCCGCAGGCGGCGATTCTCGGCATGCACGGCATCTTTGACCGCCCGGTGGTGGTGGGCGGCCAGATCGTGATCCGGCCGATGATGTACCTGGCCCTGTCCTACGACCACCGCCTGATCGACGGGCGCGAGGCGGTGGTGTTCCTGCGCACCATCAAGGAGTGCCTGGAAGACCCGGCGCGCCTGCTGCTGCAGATCTGAGCATGCGGCGCCGCGGCGGCTGGGGGCTGGTCCTGCTCGGTCTGCTGCCCGCCGCGCTGCCGGCCGCGCCGGCGGTGACCGATCTCGGCTGGCTGTCCGGCTGCTGGGTGGTGGACCAGGGCGAGGCCGGTACCGGGGAGCACTGGGGGGTGGCGGCGGGTGGCACGCTGTTCGGCATCAGCCGCACCGTGCGCCAGGGCCGCACTGCCGGCTTCGAGTTCATGCAGATCCGCGCCGATGGCCAGGGCCGGCTGCAGTTCATCGCCCAGCCCAATGGCGAGCCGCCGACCCCGTTCGCGCTGCAGAGCCTGGAACCGCGGCGGGTGGTGTTCGAGCGCGAGGCCGACGATTTCCCGCAGCGGGTGATCTACGAGCGGCCGGAGCCGCAGCGCCTGATCGGACGCATCGAGGGTGAGCGCGAGGGTCGGGTCCAGGCCTTCGACTATCCGATGAGCCGCGTCGACTGCGAACCCAGCCGCGCCGCCGCACCGCGCTGAGCGGGCCTAGCGGCGCCGCAGCTGCAGCGGCAGGCCGTCGCGCGGCTTGGCGATCGGCGCCAGCTGGTAGGGCAGCCGGTAGTCCGGGGCCAGCACGAGGCGGCTGTCCCAGAGCAGGCGGTGCAGCACCGCCTTGACCTGCAGCTCGGCGAAATGCAGGCCCAGACACATATGGGCCCCGCCCCCGAAGGGCGTCCAGGCAAACGGGTGGCGCCGATGCTCGGCACGGCCGGGCGAGAAGCGCTCCGGGTCGAAGCGATCGGGCTCGCTCCACCAGCGCGGGTCGCGCTGGACCAGCACCGGGAACAGGTTCACCGCGGTACCGGCGGGAATCGCGTGGCCCTGCCAGACCGTGGCCACCCGGCTGCGCCGCAGGATGGTGGTCAGCGGCGGATACAGGCGCAGGGCCTCGCGCAGGCTCCACAGCAGCGGTTCGTGGCGGTCGGCCCGGCTATCCGGCAGCTCGGCGCTGCCGAGGGCGCGCGCCTCCTCGGCCAGCCGCGCCTGCCAGTCCGGCTGGCTGCCCAGGGCGTAGGCGAGGGTGGTCAGGGCGCTGGTGGTGGTGTCGTGGGCGGCCATCATCACGAAGATCAGGTGATCGATCACCTCATCGTCGGCATAGCGCTGGCCCTGCTCGTCGGTGGCGCTGCAAAGCTGGCTGAACAGGTCGCTGCCGGGCTGGGCCCGCCGTTCCGGCAGGCGCGCTGCCAGCAGGCGCACCAGCCGCTCGCGGCCGGCGCGTCCGCGCTGCCAGAGCAGCCCGGGCAGCGGCAGGCGCAGGATGGCCGAGGAGGCCTCGACCAGATCGGTGAAGGCGCGGTTGACCGCGTCGATCTCCGCACGCAGCGAGAGCCCCAGGAATACCTCGGCGGCGATCTCCAGCGTCAGCTGCTTGATGGCGGGATAGAAGCGCAGGACGCCGCGCTGCTGCCACTCGCGCACGGCGGCGTCGATGCGCGGATTCATCCGCTCCAGATAGGTGGCCAGGGCCTCGCGCCGGAACGCGGGCTGCATCAGGCGCCGGTGCAGGCGGTGGTCCTCGCCATCGCGCAGCATCAGCCCGCGCGGGAACAGCCAGCCGAGCACCGGCTCCCAGCCGGCATAGGCGGAGAACTCGCCCTGACGGTCCAGCAGCACCCACTCCAGGGCCTCGGCGCTGGTCAGGTTCAGCCGCACCTCGAACAGGAACCGGCTGCGCGAGACCGGCCCATAGGTCTGGTGCATGCGCCGCGCGTAGGCGAGCGGATCGGCGAGGAACTCGCGGGTGTGGCCGATCAGCGGCCAGCCGCTCTCGCCCGGGATATGGGCCAGGGCCGCATCGGGCAGACGGGGCAGACGGCTGTAGTCGCCAAGAACCGGCATGGAGGCTGGAATTGAACAAGCGGTTGATTACAAGCCTAACCGGTCGCGAGGCGCTGCGGCGGGAACGGGCGCGCGCGGCATACTCCGGCCATGTCCGCGCGCCCCGAGCTGGTCCCCTTCATCACCCTGCCGAACTGGATCAAGGCCGCCGCCGCCTGTGGCTTCAACATCCAGCAGGTGTTCGAGGAGGTCGGCATCGCCACCGACCTCATGCATGTGGAAACCGCCACCATCGAGCGCCACCAGCTGGAGCGGCTGATGGCCCTGTGCGTGGCGCGCTCGCAGGGCCGGCACTTTCCCTTCGCCCTGGCCGAGACCTTCGCCTTCGAATACCTGCCGGACCTCGAGACCTTCCTCACCACCAGTCCGACCCCGCGCGAGGCGATCAAGATCTTTGCCTGGGTGCGGGCCTTCATCAACCCGATGCTGGATGTGCAGCTGGTGGAGCAGGGCGAGCGGGCGCGTCTGGTGCTGCGCTTTCTCGGCCTGCCCAGCGGCACCGTGCCGCGGCCCTGGTTTGCCGAGGCGCTGTTCGCCGCGGTGCTGCGCTTCGGCCGCCGCCTGGTCGGGGAACAGGGGCGTTTCGACCGTCTCTGCTTCCGCCACCCGCCGCCGCCCCATGCCGGGGCCTATGCCGAGTACTTCCAGACCGAGATCGCCTTCGACCAGCCCGAGTACGCCCTCGAGTTCGAGCGCGCCCTGCTCGATCGCCCCCTGGCCAGCGGCTTCCCCGCGCTGCACGAGCAGGCCCGGGCGCGGATGGAGCAGCGCCTGCCCACTGGGCTCGCCGCCAGCGGCTGGGTGGCCCGGCTGGAACAGCGGCTGAGCGCCGAGCCGGCCCTGCTGGGCCTGGGCCTGGAGGGGCTGGCGCAACGGCTGGGCCTGCACCCGCGCACCTTGCAGCGGCGCCTGCAGGCCGAGGGCGAGCGCTATGACCAGGTGCAGGGCCGGGTGCGCTACCGGCTGGCCTTGCAGGCGCTGGAGAAGGCGGACGCCGATCTGGAGACCCTCTCCGAACAGCTCGGCTTCTCCGACCGCCGCAGCTTCACCCGCGCCTTCAGCCGCTGGAGCGGCGGGCTCACCCCCAGCGAGTTCCGCGCCCGCCGCCGCGCGTCCTGAGCGCTTCGGCCGCCGCCGAGCGGAGGCGAGGATGTCGTGATCGGTTCCCTGGGGTCGTCCCGCGCCCTATCCAGGGCGATGGCCGGTCCCTAGATTCGAGTCACTGGAAACCGGAGTCCCCGCATGGATGGCAGCCTTCCCCCGAGCGCCGGCATCGTCCCCCGCAAGGGCCCCGACTTTGGCCTGGACGGGGACATCCCGCGCTACTGGTTCGACAACGATCCGTTCAAGACCCGCTTCTTCGACGCGATGAGCCTGCTGTTCCCGGAGGGCGAGAAGTTCTTCATCGCCTGCGTCCGCGATTACCGCGAGCAGATCCAGGACCCGGCGCTGGCCGCCCAGGTCAAGGACTTCATGTACCAGGAGGGCCAGCACGGCATGGTCCACACCCAGTTCAACAACCGGGTGAAGGCGCAGGGCGTGGCGGTGGATCACATCCTCGCCGAGCAGAAGCGGATCATGTTCGGCTTCTTCCGCAAGCGCTTCCCGCGCACCTTCACCCTCGGCCAGACCTGCGCGGCCGAGCACATGACCGCGCTGATGGCGCACGGCTTCTTCGGCAACGGCATGTTCGCCAAGGCCGATCCCCGCATCCGCGCCATGTACGCCTGGCATGCGGTGGAGGAGATCGAGCACAAGGCGGTGGCCTTTGATGTCTACCAGAAGGTGGCGCGGGGCTCCTGGCTGATGCGGGTGCTGAGCATGCTCTTCGTCAGCATCACCTTCCCGATGCACACCTTCCTGATCATGCGCCACATGTTCGCCGTCGACGGCCTGAAGCAGCGCTGGAAGCTGTGGGCCCGCGGCCTGTGGTGGCTGTACGGGCCGGGCGGCCTGTTCCCGCGCCTGCTGCCGGCCTATCTCGCCTACTTCAGCCCGCGCTTCCACCCCTGGCAGCACGGGGATCTCGACATCTACCGCCACTGGCGGCAGACCTTCGAATCCAATGGGGGCGACGCCATCGCGGCGGGCGACGCGGTCCTCGCCTACACCACCTGAGGCGGCACTGCCGCTGGGATCGAGGCCGGGTGCATCCCGGCCTTTTTCATCTCCGTACCCCGCGGTGCCCCGGGCTGCCCTGCAAGCGTCACGACACTCGGTCATGCTAGGCCGACGGTCGGTTGCGGCGGATGACCGGCCCGGAATCCCAACGACACTACGGAGAGAAGGCGTGAAGAAAACCTGGATGGCGCTCGCGGTCGCGAGCCTGGCGGCGACCCCGGCTCTGGCGGTGGAGACCGATGTGGGCCTGGGCGGCGTGTTCGCCTACTCGGTGAGCCAGCACGACGGCGACAGCACCGGCAAGGACACCGATGCCGAGAACAATGGCTCCTTCCTGCGGGTGGATGCCTCGGCCAGCGACACCGATCGCGGCATCAAGGCCTTCGTGGTCTATGAGCGCGGCTTCGACCGCTTCAACAGCGCCAGCGCCAACAACGAGCAGGACGATTTCGTCCGCGAGTTCTATGCCGGCGTGAGCGGCCGCTACGGCACCCTCAGCTACGGCCGGATGTCGACCTTCTACAAGCAGGCGGGCCAGAAGATCGATCCGTTCTACGACACCTCGATCGCCGGCTTCAACGGCCAGTTCTCCAACGAGGGCGCGGGCTACGGGCTGTCCAATCTGACCAATGCCTTCACCAGCAACACGGTCGCCTACCAGGCGCCGACCCTGGTGCCCGGCCTGACCCTGCGCGGCTCGGTCTATCTCAATGACAACGGCGAGGCCCAGGCCGTGGGCGGGGCCAATGACGACGACGACTTCGGCGTCGGCGCTGCCTACGAGAACGCCGATCTCGGCTTCGCGGTGGGCGTGGAGTACCTCGACATCAACTCGGTGGTCACCCCGACCGCCGGCGCCACGGCCAACACCATCTTCGGCGTCAACAAGCCGGTGACCTCCGAGGCGGTGCGCGTCTACGGCGGCTACAAGATCGAGAAGCTCTCGCTGGGCGCCTCCTTCGAGCAGATCGATGTCGAGGACGAGGCCGATCCGCGCCAGTACATGATGCTGTCGGCCACCTACGCCCTGCTGCCGGACATCCGGGTGGCGGCCACCTACGGCCTGCTCAAGGATGTGGTGCCCAATGCCGCGGCCAACCCCAACGGCATCGACGGCGATGGCTTCGCGGTCGGCGCCTTCTACGACATCATCGAGAACCTGACCGGCTATGTGGCCGCCCGCAGCGTCTCGCTGGATGCCGGGGATGACATCAGCACGGTGGCGGCCGGCCTGTCCTACGCCTTCGGCACCGATCTGAACTGAGCCCGGGCGGGTGATCCAGGCGGGGCCGGGTGACCGGCCCCGCCTTTTTTCGTGCCGGCGCCGGCCCCGGCCGCTACACTAGCGAAGACGAAAATCCCGGGAAAAAGAACGATGAGCGAGAGCTACGATCTGGTCGTGATCGGCGGCGGCACCGGTGGCTATCCGGCCGCGATCCGCGCTGGCCAGCTGGGCATGAAGGTGGCCTGCATCAACGCCTGGCTCAACCGGGATGGCAAGCCGGCCTACGGCGGTACCTGCCTGAATGCCGGCTGCATTCCGTCCAAGGCCCTGCTGGAATCCAGCGAGATGCTGCACAAGGCCCAGCACGAGCTGGCCACCCACGGCGTGCAGGTGGGGCCGGTGAGCTTCGACCTCGCCGCGATGCAGAAGCGCAAGAACGGCATCTCCAGCAGCCTGACCGGCGGCATCACCCAGCTGTTCAAGGCCAACAAGGTGGAGGGCCTGGAGGGCACCGGCAAGCTGCTCGGCAATGGCCAGGTGGAATACACCCCGCACAGCGGCGCCAAGCGGGTGCTCAGCGCCAAGCACATCATCGTTGCCACCGGCTCGGAGCCGGTGGCGCTGAAGATCGCGCCCTTCGACCACCAGCGCATCATCGACTCCTGGGACGCGCTCGATCTGACCGAGGTGCCGCGCCGTCTGGGCATCATCGGCGCCGGGGTGATCGGCGTCGAACTGGGCAGCGTCTGGGCGCGCCTCGGCTCCAAGGTCACCATTCTCGAGGCCCTGCCGGGCTTTCTGCCGATGGTCGACCAGCAGATTGCCAAGGAGGCCCTGCGCCAGTTCACCAAGCAGGGCCTGGAGATCCGCCTCGGCGCCAAGGTCGCCGGCGCCAAGAACACCGGCAAGGAAGTGCAGGTCGAGTACGAGCTGGAGGGCGCCAAGAAGTCCGAGACCTTCGATGTGCTGATCGTCGCGGTCGGACGCCGGCCCTACACCCAGGGTCTGGGTGCCGAGACGGTGGGCCTCGCCCTCGACGAGCGCGGCTTCGTCAAGGTCGATGCGCACTACCGCACCAATGTGCCGGGCATCTATGCCACGGGTGATGTGATCGGCGGCGCCATGCTGGCGCACAAGGCGATCGAGGAAGGGGTGGCGCTGGTCGAGCAGCTGCACGGCGAGAAGACCGAGGTCAACTACGCCGCCATTCCCAGCGTCATCTACACCACGCCGGAGGTGGCCTGGGTGGGTCTGTCCGAGGAACAGGCCAAGGCCAAGGGCCACGAGATCAAGACCGGCACCAGTCCCTTCGCCGCCAATGGCCGCGCCAAGGCCCTGGAGGCCGCCAGCGGTCTGGTCAAGGTGATCTCCGATGCCAAGTCCGACCGCATCCTCGGCGTGCACATGGTCGGCCCCTATGTCTCCGAGCTGCTGCAGTCCTGTGTGGTGGCCCTGGAGTTCGGCGCCACCACTGAGGATTTGCAGCTGACCATGCACGGGCATCCCACTCTGGCAGAGGCCTTGCATGAGGCTTACCTTGCCGCGGATGGCCGTGCCATCCATGCGGTCAACAAGCCGCGCAAGGCCGCCTGACCGGCGCGGCGTTTCACTCATCAACACATAAAACCGCCCCTCGGGGCCAAGGGAGAATCATGAAGATGACTGTTCGCGCCTCGGCGCTCCTGCTCGCCGTGCTGGCCCTGCCCGCGCAGGCCGAGATCTTCGATGTGAATGTCGGCAGCGAGGCCTTCCGCGTGGCGGTCAACGGCCCGCTGAGCCGGCTGCTGAGCAATGTCAACGGCCAGTACGACTTCGGCACCGTGGTGCGCCCGGAGAACGACGAGGATCTGTTCACCGCCTTCGGTGGCGCCCTGGTCACCGGCGACGCCGGCGCCCGCGGGATCGATGTGGCGGCCGGCCTCGGAGCGCGCCTGCAGTACACCGGCCGGGAGCGCGATTCCGGCGGTGGCGTGGCCCTCGGCGGCCAGCTCGAGGCGCGCATCCCGCAGTACGAGCGGGTGGGCTTCCAGACCTACGCCTACTTCCAGCCCGAGGTGATCAGCCTGGGTGATGTGGAGGAGCAGAAGGAGTTCGCCGCCAATGTCGATTACCAGGTGCTGCGCGACGGCTCGATCTACCTCGGCTACCGCGTGCTCAAGGTCGACATCGAGAATCTGGGCGAAGTCACCGCCGACGATGGCCTGCACTTCGGCCTGCGCCTGAAGTTCTGATCCGCCCCCACCTGCGAGCCGCCGTTTCCCATGGGTCGAGGTCCGAGTATCGAAGGCCGCAAGAATGCGGCCGACGCCCAGAAGGCCAAGGTGTTCACCAAGCTGGTGCGCGAGATCTCCCTCGCGGTCAAGCAGTCGGGCGCCGATCCGGCCGGCAACCCGCGCCTGCGCCTGGCGATGGACCGGGCGCTGGACGCCAACATGACCCGCGACAAGATCGAGGCGGCGGTCAAGCGGGCGGCCGGCGAGGGCGCTGATGCCGCCGTCGAGGTGCGCTACGAGGGCTATGGCCCGGGCGGGGCGGCGGTGATCGTCGATTGCGTCACCGACAATCCGACCCGCACGGTGGCCGAGGTGCGGCATGCCCTGTCCAAGCACGGCGGCAATCTCGGCACCAGCGGGTCGGTGGCCTTCCAGTTCACCCAGACCGGGCAGATCTGGCTGGATCTGCGCGCCGATCCCGCCCAGGAAGACCGCGTGCTGGAGATCGGTCTCGACGCCGGCGCCGATGATGTGCAGACCGCCGAGGGCTGGTGCGAGGTGCTGACCCCGCCGGCCGGGCTGGAGTCGGTACGAAAGGCGCTGCAGGCGGCGGGTCTCGAGATCGCCGACGCCAAGGTGACCCTGCGCCCGAACACCCCGACCGTGCTCAGCGGCGAGGCCGCCGAGGCCTTTGGCCGCCTGCTCGATCGTCTGGACGAGCTGGACGATGTGCAGAATGTCTATCACAACGCGGATCTGCCCTCCTGAACCCGATCCGCCTGCTCGGGGTTGATCCTGGCTCGCGCTACACCGGCTGGGGCGTGATCGATGTCCTCGGCAGCCGCTCCCAGCTGGTGGCCTGCGGTCGGCTCAATGTGGCCGAAGGGGAATTCCCGGTGCGCCTGCTGGCGATCTACCAGGGTCTGCAGGCGGTGATCCAGGAACACCAGCCACTCGAGGCGGCGGTGGAGGAGACCTTCATCAACCGCAGCAATGCCCAGAGCGCCCTGGTGCTGGGCCAGGCGCGGGGGGCGGCGATCTGCGCGCTGGCGGTCGCCGGTCTGCCGGTGGCCGAGTACGCAGCCCCCCAGGTCAAGCTCGCCATCGCCGGCAGCGGCCGGGCGGAAAAGGAACAGATCCAGCACATGGTCAAGATCCTGCTCAAGACCCAGGTCCGGCTCGCCGCCGACGCCGCGGATGCCCTGGCGGTGGCGCTGACCCATGCCCATGTGCGCCAGACCCAGCAGCGCACCGGTACCACGCTGCTGCGCCAGTGGGGGCGGCGATGATCGGCCGGCTCAGCGGACGCCTGCTGCTCAAGCAGCCGCCGCTGCTGCTGATCGATGTCGGCGGCGTCGGCTATGAAGTGGAAGCGCCGATGTCCACCTTCTACAAGCTGCCGGCCCTGGGCGAGCCGGTGGTGCTGCTGACCCATCTGGCGATCGCCGAGGACGCGCACCGGCTGTTCGGCTTCATCAGCACTGCCGAGAAGACCCTGTTCCGCGAGCTGATCCGCATTTCCGGGGTCGGCCCCAAGCTCGCCCTGTCCCTGCTCTCCGGGATCGGCGTCGAGGAGTTCTGGTCGGCCATCCGCAACAGCGAGGTCGCCCGCCTGACCAAGGTGCCGGGAATCGGCAAGAAGACCGCCGAGCGTCTGGTGGTGGAAATGCGCGACCGCGCCGGGGCGCCGCTCGGCAGCGAGGGCCTGCCCGGGGCGCCGGCGGCGGTGGCGGACAGTCCGCTGCAGGAGGCGCGCGCCGCGCTGGCCGCACTCGGCTACAAGAGCGCCGAGATTGATCGCTTCACCCAGGCCGTGCATCGTGAGGGCATGAGCACCGAAGCGATCATCCAGGAAGCCTTGAAGCGCGCCATCCGATGAGCCTCGAACCCAGCAGTGGCCGGCTGGTCTCGGCCCAGGCCGGCGGCGAGGAGGAGCGCATCGACCGCGCCATCCGCCCGCAGAAACTCGCCGACTATGTGGGTCAGCCGGCGGTGCGCGAGCAGATGGGGATCTCGATCGAGGCGGCGCGCCGCCGCGGCGATGCCCTCGACCATGTGCTGATCTTCGGCCCGCCGGGTCTGGGCAAGCCCACGCTGGCCCACATCCTCGCCCAGGAAATGGGGGTGAACCTGCGCCAGACCTCCGGCCCGGTGCTGGAGCGCCCGGGCGATCTGGCGGCCCTGCTCACCAATCTGGAGCCGCGCGATCTGCTGTTCGTCGACGAGATCCACCGCCTCTCGCCGGTGGTCGAGGAGGTGCTCTATCCGGCGATGGAGGATTACCAGCTCGACATCCTGATCGGCGAGGGCCCGGCGGCGCGCTCGATCAAGCTCGACCTGCCGCCGTTCACCCTGATCGGCGCCACCACCCGCGCCGGCCTGCTCACCAGCCCGCTGCGCGACCGCTTCGGCATCGTGCAGCGCCTGGAGTTCTACTCGGTCGACGACCTCGCGCGCATCGTGCAGCGCTCGGCCGGGATTCTCGGGGCGCCGATCGATTCGCTGGGCGGGCTCGAGATCGCGCGCCGCTCGCGCGGGACGCCGCGCATCGCCAACCGGCTGCTGCGCCGCGTCCGCGATTACGCCGAGGTGAGGGGCGACGGCACCATCACCGCCGCGACCGCCCAGGCCGCGCTGACGCTGCTCGACGTCG
>DASUDX010000091.1:0-41783 GCA_036275365.1 Nevskiaceae bacterium
CGCCCTTTCACGGATGGCCGGTCAACCTCGGGGGTTCGAATCCCCGTGGGAACGCCATCGCCAGGGAGCCGGGGAGCCACAGGCAACGGCCCTTTCGCGGATGGCCGGTCAACCTCGGGGGGTTCGAATCTCCGTGCGAACGCCATCGCAAGAGAAGCAGAGGCAACGGCCCGCTCACGGATGGCCGGTTCTCAAGCGGGTCATGGCGCCAGCTGTCGCGGCATCCATCCGCTCTTTGGCAGCGCCATCGTCAGACCGGTCGCGCTATCGTCCGGCCTGTCGCCGAGACCGCCATGCCCACGCCTGCCCTGCCGCCGCTGATCTGGTTGCGCGCCTTTGATGCCGCCGGCCGGCTGGGCAGCTTCGCGGCAGCGGCTCGCGATCTGCATGTGAGCCCGTCGGCGATCAGCCATCAGATCAAGGCGCTCGAAGCGCATCTGGATCTGCGCCTGTTCGAGCGCAGCGCTGGCGGCCTGCGCCTGAGCCCCGCTGGCCAGCGCTACTGGGAGCAGGTCTCGGCGGCATTCGAGCAGCTGCGCGCGGCAAGCCAGGAGCTGCGTCACCGCGCCGACGCCCAGCGCATCCGCATCAGCGCCAGCCCGTTCTTCACCAGCGAATGGCTGCTGCCGCTGCTGCCGGCCTTCGAGGCCGCCTTCCCGGGCCAGATCCTGCATCTGTCCGCCACCGAGGCGCTGGAGGATCCGGCCGCTGGCGATACCGACTTCGCCGTGCGCTTCGGCCAGGGCTACTGGCCGGATGTGGAGTGCCTGCCGCTGGCCGATCTGCAGGCCTGCCCGGTGGTGGCGGCCGGCCTGGACGCCGCCCGCCTGCCCCGGCTGGACTACGGCTTTCACGGCGGCACCGCCTGGAGCCACTGGCAGGGGCGCGGGCTGCCGCTGCCCGGACGCGACGGCGAGGGGCCGGTGGTGAGTCACTTCGATGCCGCGATGCGCGCCACCGAGCGGGGGCTGGGCGTGAGCCTCGCGGTGCTGCCGCTGGTGCGTCCCTGGCTGCAGGCGGGGCGACTGGAGCGGGTGGCGGGGTATCCGGCGATTCCGATCGGCCAGCTGAGCCTGCTCGGGCGGCACTGGGTGCCCAGCCAGGCGCGCATGCGCGCGGTGCGTGACTGGCTGCAGCAGACCCTGCGCGAACGGCTGGCCCCATGAAGCCGGCTCATGGGGGCATGAATACCCGGTGATGGCCGGGGGCGATGGGGCGACCTAGCGTAGCCGGCAGTCCCCTGCCCCGGCCCTGCCATGCGCGCGCTCGCCCAGCTGATCGACACCGTTCCCACCCACTGGCGGCTGGCCGCCGTACAGCGCGGACCGGCGGCCCGCAGCCGTCCTGATCTGCGCTTCTTCGATGCCGGGCGGGCGCTGATCCGCTACCGCCAGGCCGGCCAGGGGCCCTCGCTGGTGCTCGGCGCCGATCCGCCGGTGCCGCTGGAGCTCTATGACGAGCTGATCGAGCGACTGGCCTCGCGCTTCCGCGTCACCGTGTTCGAGATCCCCGGCTTCGGCGGCTCGCTGCCGCGGGTGAGCTTCCGCTACTCGATGTCGGCCGCGCGCGATGTGATCGGCCAGTTCCTTGACGGACTCGGCGGCGGGCCGCACCACCTGGCGCTGCCCTGCGTGCTGGGCTATGTCTCGATCGCGCTGATTCACCAGCGCCCGCAGCGCATCGGCGATCTGATCCTGATCCAGACCCCGGACTGGGCCGGCGGGCAGCGCTGGGTGGAGGGTCGGGACCCGCGGCACCTGCTGCGCCGGCCGGTGCTGGGGCAGCTGGCCCTGGCCGCGGTGCGCCGGCAGCGGGTGGGCGACTGGTACCGGGCGGCGCTGGCCGATCCCGGGCAGGTCGAGCGCTATCGCCAGGCGACGCTCGATCACTTCGACCACGGCGCCTGCTTCTGCCTCGCCTCGGGTTTCCAGGATTTCCTCCACGACCACCAGGGCCTGGTGCAGCCGGTGCAGCGGCGCACCCTGGCGGTGTGGGGCGAGGCCGATCGCTCGCACCGCCAGACCGACCGCCAGTCGACCCTGGCCCTGGCCCCGAAAGCGGAGCTGGTGCGCTTTGCCGACGCCGGCCACTTCCCGGAACTGGAGCAGCCGCAGCGCTTCGCCGATCTGGTCGAGCGCTTCCTCGCCTGAGGGGCCGCGCAAGCCCGGTCCAACTGCACCCGGCCCGCACCCGGCGGGAGGCGCCGGGCCCTGTGCTAGCCTTGCGCCCGCTCAATTTTCGACCGGTGCGTCTCATGGCTTCCTACCAGGCTCCCCTGCGTGAAATCGGCTTCGTCCTCAACGAGGTGCTGGATGTGGGCCAGCTCTCCCGGCAGGCGCCGGCGCTGGCCGATGCCACCCCGGATCTGATCACCGGTCTGGTGGAAGAAGCGGCCAAGCTGATCGAGCAGCAGATCGCCCCGCTCAATGCCTCCGGCGACGCCGAGGGCTGCCGGATCGACAAGTCCACCGGCGAGGTCACCGTGCCCAAGGGCTTTGCCGAGGCCTATCGCCTGTACTGGCAGGCCGGCTGGATGAGCCTGTCCACCGATCCTGCCTTCGGCGGCCAGGGCCTGCCCTACACCCTCTCCAAGGTGGTCGAGGAAATGCTGTGCTCGGCCAATGTGGCGTTCGCGCTCTACCCGGGCCTGACCACCGGCTGCTTCGAGGCGCTCTACGCCAACGCCTCGGAGGAGATCAAGGCCACCTATCTGCCCAAGCTCTCCAGCGGCGAGTGGACCGGCACCATGTGCATCACCGAACCGCACGCCGGTTCGGATGTGGGCGCGGCCAAGACCAAGGCCATTCCCAATGGCGATGGCAGCTACGCCATCGAGGGTCAGAAGATCTTCATCACCTCCGGCGAGCACCGGATGGCGGACAACATCGTCCACTTCGTGCTGGCCCGACTGCCCGATTCGCCGCCGGGGGTGAAGGGTCTCTCCACCTTCGTGGTGCCCAAGTATCTGGTGAAGCCCGACGGCTCGCTGGGTGAGCGCAACCGCTTCCGCGCCGCCAACATCGAGCACAAGATGGGTATCAACGCCTCCTGCACCTGCGTGATGCAGTTCGACGGCGCCACCGGCTGGATGGTGGGTGCGCCGAACACCGGCATCCAGAACATGTTCGTGATGATGAACCTGGCCCGGATCATGGTCGGCTTCCAGGGCCTGGGTCAGTGCGAGCTGGCCACCCAGAACGCCATCCGCTACGCCAAGGACCGCAAGCAGGGCCGCGCCAACAACGGCAAGCCGGAGATCATCGAGCACCCGGATGTGCGCCGCATGCTGCTGCAGATGAAGGCGATGACCGAGGGGGGACGGGTGATGGCCTACGAGACGGCGCTCTATGTCGATCTCGCCCACCACCACCCGGATCCGGCGGTGCGCGAGGAGGCCCAGGACTGGGTCGATCTCAACACCCCGCTGGTCAAGAGCTGGTGCACGGATGCCGCGGTCGAGCTCGGCTCGCTGGCGATCCAGGTCTACGGCGGCCACGGCTTCATCAAGGAGCACGGCGTCGAGCAGATCCTGCGCGACAGCAAGATCCTCTGCCTCTACGAAGGCACCAACGGCATCCAGGCCATGGATCTGGTGCGCCGCAAGCTGACCATGCACGGCGGCCGCCTGCCGCAGCGCTTCTTCGCCAAGGTGCGCGCCGAGGCCGATGGCGCCGCGCCGCTGGGCTTCATCGTGCGCCCGCTGATGAAGGCGCTGGCCGAGCTGGAGGAGACCACGCAGTGGCTCCTCGAGTCCTACAAGACCAGCCCGGATGCCGCCGGCCTCGGCGCGGTGGACTACCAGCGCGCCTTCTGCCTGACCTATCTCGGCTACAACTGGCTGCGCATGGCCAAGGCGGCGATGAAGAGCGAGGACGAGCTGTTCCGCCGGTCCAAGCTCGCCACCGCCGAGTACTTCGCCAGCCGCATGCTGCCGGCGGTGGGCAGCCTCTGCGCCAATGTCCGCCAGTCGCCGGAGGCGCTGATGAGCCTGGAGAGCGCCGCCTTCTGAGGCGAGAAATCAGCAGCCGCGGTGCGCCATCGCGCCCGGGCTTGCCGCAGAATGCCGGGGAGGCGACGGGAGACATCGACAACCACCGGGCGGTGCGCCTCCGCCGCGGGACGAGGAGAGCGGGAATGAGGTCTGCAACCGATCCGCGGGGAGCGGTCACGGTGAGACACGCCGGTATCACGCGCTGGCTGGCGCTGATGCTGGCCACCCTGGTGCTGGGTCTGGCCGGCTGTGCCAGCCCGGCCCCGAGCGAGGACGAGCTCCCGGCCTATGTGCCGCGGGTGAATCCGGGCCGGCTGCCCAATGGCGCGCGGGTTGGCATCATCAACCTCATGCAGAACGAGATCAGCCATGTGCGCGGCGGGCTGGTCGGCAGCGAGCGGCACACCGTCCGGGCCAATTCCGACCTCGCCGGCTTCACCACCCAGGAGCTGCGCAAGGCGATTCTCGGCAAGACCCCCTACCAGCCGGTGCCGCTGAACCCGACCAGCGCCCTGCTCAAGAACCGCGACGGCTGGTCGCAGCAGTGGACCGGCAGCCGCTTCCAGGGCGAGCTGCAGCGCGACTTCGAGTCGATCCTCCAGCAGAACCAGCTGCAGGCGATCATCGTCATCGCCCACGAGGAGGTCTCCAGCCGCGGCTTCGGCGGCCCCACCCTGCTCGGCTCGGGGCTGATCACGCTGGACCGCCTGGGCAGCCGCAAGGTCGGCGTGTTCAGCAGCCTGCGCTTCTTTCGCGTCTACGGCGGCCCGCTGCGGCTGATGCAGCCGGTGGCGGCGCCGGAGGAACGGGTGGTGGCTGACCTGCCCAATGTGCAGCTGCCGGATGATCTGGACGATCTGCACCCGCGCTACTTCACCCCGGTCTACGAACCGCTGCGCACCCTGATCAAGCAGAAGATCGGCGAGGCCGTCGATCTGATGCGCTGACCGGCGCCGCGTCCGCGTCGCCGGCTTTCCCGACCACCGAGTTCCCGCCATGACCACGCTCTACGACTTCGAGGCCCGCGACATCAACGGCCAGAACCAGGCCCTGGCCGCCTACCGCGGCAAGGTGCTGCTGATCGTCAATGTCGCCAGCAAGTGCGGCTTCACCCCGCAGTACAAGGGCCTGGAGGCGCTCTACCGCCAGTTCAAGGACCAGGGTCTGGTGGTGCTGGGTTTTCCCTGCGACCAGTTCGGTCACCAGGAGCCCGGCGACGAGAACGAGATCAAGAACTTCTGCTCGCTGAACTACGAGGTGAGCTTCCCGATGTTCGCCAAGATCAAGGTCAATGGCGAGGATGCGCACCCGCTCTATCAGTTCCTCAAGGAGCAGAAGGGCGGCCTGCTGGGCATGGACTTCATCAAGTGGAACTTCACCAAGTTCCTGGTCGATCGCCAGGGTCAGGTGGTGAAGCGCTACGCGCCGACCGACACCCCCGAGAGCATCGGCAAGGACCTCGCCCCGCTGCTGGCGGCGCGCTGAGGCGCCGTCCGTCGGCGTCGCGATACCACTGGCGCCGGCGAGGAGAAAATCTCTAGGCCGCGGCGATTGCTGCGGCCGCAGCGGGACCGCATCTTGAAGGCTCCCAGGATCCACTCGCCTGCTGGAGCCGGCCATGGATATTCCCCTCGCTCTCAAGGAAACCGCGCTGCTGGATGTCTTCCGGGACTACCACGTTCCGGCCGGCGGCCGGCTGAGCTATGCCGACCTGCGCCGTGACTGGTCCGGCACCGGCCTGCGCAGCAACGATCTCGATCTGACCCTGCACGAGATGGTGGGCGCTGGCGTGCTGCGACGGGTGCACGATGACACCGGCGTGAGCTTCGAGCTGACCGGTATCGGCCGCGAGATGATCAGCGAGGTGCCGACCGCGCGCGGTCTGTTCGCCGCGGCACGCGATGCCTATCTGCGTCACCGGCTGGCGGGCCGCCCGCGCGGCGGCATGCCGGCGCGGGGACGGCGGCAGTCCGACCGTCCCGTCGCGGGTGGCGCCTACTGAGCCTGGCGCGAGCGCGCCGCGCGGCCCTCGGGGGAGGCCAGGAACTCGGCGGAGAACCGCGCGTAGTCATCGGCCTCGATGGCGGTGCGGATGCGCCGCATCACATCCTGGTAGTAGTGCAGGTTGTGCACCGTGTTCAGACGCGCACCGAGGATCTCGTTGCAGCGGTCGAGGTGGTGGAGATAGGCCCGCGAGTACTGCCGGCAGGTCTCGCAGCCGCAGTCCGGATCGAGCGGGCGCGGGTCCTCACGATGCGCTGCGTTGCGGATCTTGATCACGCCCTCGCGGGTGAACAGATGGCCGTTGCGGGCATTGCGGGTGGGCATCACGCAGTCGAACAGATCGATGCCGCGGCCCACCGCCTGGACGAGATCGCGCGGCGTGCCCACACCCATCAGATAGTGCGGCGCCGCCGGCGGCAGCAGCGGGCCGACCGCGTCGAGCACCTGCAGCCGCAGCGGCTCCGGCTCGCCCACCGACAGTCCGCCCACCGCATAGCCTTCGAAGCCGGTCTCCTGCAGCCGCTGCAGCGATTCCTGCCGCAGGGCCGGGTACATGCCGCCCTGGACGATGCCGAACAGGGCCTCGTTGCGGGCGTCCTCGGCATTGCACTCGAGAAAGCGGCGACGGCTGCGCGTGGCCCAGCGGGCGGAGAGCTCCATCGAGCTGCGCGCCTCGCGCTCGCTGGCCGGATAGGGGGTGCACTCGTCGAACTGCATGACGATGTCCGAACCCAGCGCGTGCTGGACTTCGATCGAGCGCTCGGGCGGCAGGAAGATGCGGTCGCCGTTGATCGGCGAGGCGAAGGTCACGCCCTCCTCGCGGATCTTGCGCAGCCCCGACAGGCTCCACACCTGGAAGCCGCCGGAATCGGTGAGGACCGGCCCGCTCCAGTTCATGAAGCGCTGGATGCCGCCGAGCGCCCGCACCGTGGCCTCGCCCGGACGCAGCATCAGATGGAAGGTGTTGCCGAGCACGATCTGGGCGCCGGTTGCCGCCACCTCGGCCATGGTCATCGCCTTGACCGTGCCATAGGTGCCCACCGGCATGAAGCTGGGCGTCTCCACCGTGCCGCGGGCGAAATGCAGGCGGCCGCGGCGGGCGGCGGCGGAACGGGCCAGGAGTTCGAACTTCATGCGGGGTACCGCCATCGGCAGGGCGCGTGTTGTAGTGCCTGGGGGGCGCCGGCGCAAGCCGCCCCCGTCACGCCTGCAGGCCCCTGTCTGACAGACCGCCCGCGGACGCCGCGCCACGCTGGTGCATGGCCCGCGCCCTGCCCCGCTCCCTGCCCCGCCTCCGGCTCGGCCTGCTGCTCGGCGTTCTGCTGCTGGGCAGCCTGCCGCTGCGTGCCGCGCCGCCGCCGCTGACGCTGGGCTGCGACTGGATGCTCGCCTATGACCCGGCGCTGCCGGATCTGGGCAATACCGCCTTCCCGGAAACCCAGGCGCGCTACTGGATTGCCGTGCTCGCCGAGACCGTGCGCGCGCCGGACCGGCTGTGGATCGACGGGCGCTACCCGGATGCGCGCTACGCCGCCCTGCATGTGCACGATGGCCAGCTGTTCACTCTCGACGCCCTCAGCGACGACCAGTGGCGGCCGCGGCCGGGCAGCCGCTCGCCCTGGCGCGACCGCACCCGCCGCGACCCCACGGTGGCCCCGGGCGGTCGCTACCGCCTGCTGCTGGAGCTGGACCGCCTGCGGCCCAGCCATGGCGGTGGCGTCGACCGCGCCAACACCCTCTACCGACCACCACCGGCTGCGCTCGCCAGCCGCCTGCAGCGGCGCACGGTGCTGGCCTATCGCACCTATCTGCCGCGATCCGACAACAGCGGCGGCGTGGGACTGCCACGGCTGGTGCTGGAGACCGCGAGTGGCCGGCGGCCGCTGGCCGAGACTCCGGACGAGGCCGCCTGTGCGGCGATCGCCGCCAGCCTGGTCCAGGACGGCGCCGCCCTGCCCGTGAGCCTGCTGCCGCCGCTGCTGCCGGAAGCCGAGCCGCGCTTCCGCGCCTACGACGGTGCCCTGGGCAGCGCGCTCAGCCTGGGGGTGGGGTTCAATCCGCACAACGGCTTTGACTACGCCAAGACCCGCCTGGAGGACGGCGAGCTGCTGCTGGTGCGCGGCCGCCGACCGAGCCATAGCGACCAGGCCGGCGTGCGCCTCCCCCTGCTGCGCTACTTCTCGCTGTGCCAGTACGGCGCGGCCTCGCAGCGGGCGGTGGCCTGCCTGCCGGACCGCCAGCTGCCCGCCGATGCGCAGGGCGAGTACACGGTGGCGATCAGCAGCGATCGGCAGCGCCCGGCCCTGCTCGCCCCCTGGCCGGAGATCGGCTGGCTGCCTCGCGGACCGGAGCGGCTCGGGGTGGTGAGCCTGCGCGAGCTGCTGGCGCGCGAGGACTTCCGCGCCGCCATCGTGCATCACGATGGCCAGGACCCGGGCCGGGACGGCTACCGGCCGCGCGCCCGCTACTGCCGCGCCAGCACCGTGCAGGCCGCCGCCGGGCTCGGCGCCGCCGAGCTGTTCGAGCGCTGCGCGCTGGAGCCGCCGCTGCGCGGACGGCATCGGTGATCGCCCGCCTGCTGCTGCTGGTCGGGCTGCTGGCCGGCTGCCAGAGCGAGCCGCGTGCGGCCGCACCGGCGCCGGGGCTGATCGAGGAGACCCTGGTCCACGAGGGCCTCACCCGCCGCTACCAGCTGCGGCTGCCGCCGCACGGCGGCGAGGGCCGGCGCCCCCTGCTGATCGCCCTGCACGGCGGCCTCGGCCAGGGCGCGTCCTTCGCCCGCCTCAGCGGGCTCGCCAGCCTGCCGGAGACGGCGGACTGGGTGCTGGTGTTTCCGGATGGACGCCAGCGCAGCTGGAATGCCGGTGGCTGCTGCGGGCCGGCGATGCGCGCCGGCGTGGATGATGTCGGCTTCCTGTCGGCGCTGGTGGAGACCCTGGTGGCCCGCCACCGGGTGGACCCCGGGCGGGTCCACGGCACCGGCTTTTCCAATGGCGCGATGCTGCTGCAGCGCGCCGCCTGCGAGCGGCCCGGCCTGTTCCGTGCCATCGCACCGGTGGCCGGCGGGCTGATGCTGCCGGCCTGCGCGGCGCGCGAGGGCCCGGCGGTGTTTCTGCTGCAGGGCCGTGAGGACGCGCGCATCCCCTGGGAGGGCGGCGTGTTCGAAGGCAGCCCCCGTCCGTCGATGCAGGCGATGGCGCGCCTGTGGGGCGAGCGCAACCGCTGTGATCTCGGCGCACCGGTCACGGTCCACTCACCGGCCCCGGCCGGCTGCCAGCGCTGGTCGGGCTGCGCGGACGGGCGCCCGGTGCAGTGGTGCGGGCTGGCGGGCGTCGGCCACCAATGGCCGGGCGGGCAGACCGTGCTGCCCCAGCGCCTGGGCCCCAACACCGCGAGCTACTCGGCGAGCCGGGAGATCCTCGCCTTCTTCCAGGGGCTGGCGCCCTGAGCGCTCAGCGCGGCGCGATCCACACCGGGCTGGAGACGGTGAGCAGGCGGCCATCGGCGCCGCGGGCGCGCAGGTAGTACCAGCGCTCCTCATCGGTGACGGTGAGCCGCGCCACCAGGCGGGGACCGCTGCTGCCGGCCACCACCTCGCCGCCACGGCTGACCAGCTCCAGCGTCCCGCTGAAGGGTTCGCCGCGCGGGCTCAGACGGGCCAGCACGCGCACCCGGCCCCCGGCCTCGCAGCGCAGGCGCGATCCCATCGGATGCCCCTCCGCCTCGAAGCGCAGGATGCGCGGGCTCTGCGCCGTGCTCAGCGCATAGGTGCGGCGCGCAGCCCAGGCGGCCTTGAGGTTCTCGCGGCTCAGCGAGGGCATCAGGGTCACCGTCTTGGCCCGCGCCGGGTCGGCCCAGCGGATGCCGTGCTCGTCCTCGGCGGCGACCGCACCCACATGCCAGCCGCGGTCCAGCGCGCGGATGTAGAAGGGTTCGTAGCGATCATCCCCGCCCGGATTGAACAGCTCGATGCCGAACATCTGCGCATCGGCCTCGGGCACATACTCGAAGTCGAACCAGTTGCAGCCGGGGTCGGCGGCATCCAGGCACTTGTCGCCCGGGTGGTTGAAGTGGGCCAGCCCATCGCCCCCGCCGCCAAAGGGCACCGGGCTGGTGGCGCTGCCGCCCAGGCCCGGGGTGGCGGGATCGCGCACCAGCCACTCCCAGAACGGCTCCAGCAGGGCCACATAGCCGAGATCGGTCTTGGCGTTGGAGAAGTTCTGCGAGAAGTAGACATTGATGTGGCCGAAGCGGTCCGAGGTCCACTCGAAGCCGCGCACGGCGACGAAGCGCTCGTCGCTGACCTCGCCGACCTGGCGGGCGGTCGCCTCCCACTTGGCGAGCCGGTCGTCGTTCACCCCCAGGCAGGTGAGCAGACCGTCCGGAGTGCTGAAGCAGTCGCTGCCGACGCTGACGAAGTTGCCACGGTCATAGGTATCCGAATGCTCGGCCGAGCCCATGTAGTGCAGCCCGCGGGCCTTGCCGACCTCGAAGTAGTCGCGCGGGACGGCGAAGATGTCGCCGTCCGAATAGCTGCTGTGCTCGTGCATCGCACCGAGGTAGCCGCGCAGCCGCGGGCCCTCGTAGGGGTCGCAGACCGCCGGGGTCTGGGCGGACGCCGCCACCGGCAGCAGGCTGGCCATCAGCAGCAGACGCAGGACCATGGTCACGCTCCTTCAGGGGGCCAGCGGCGGCGGGTTGTCCTTGCCGGGGCTGGCGCTGGTGGCCACCGTCAGCCGCTGGCTGCCGCTGAGGGTTTCCAGCATCACCGGGTCGCGGCTCTCGGCGGTGCTGGCCACCTGCACCACCGAGTAATACCACTCGCTCTGCAGACGCTCGGCGGTGAGGTCCATCAGCTGATAGCCGAGCTGGGTCTCGTTGACATGCTTCATGTGCGGGTTGCTGCCGGAGGCGCGCAGGGCGTTCCAGATCGGCAGCGGTACCTGGGCCACGCCGCCGCAGCACAGCTCCACGCCCAGCGAGCCCTCGCCGGTGAGCGGGTTGTAGGCCAGCGGGTCATTCGGCACCCGCGGCAGATCGCAGGCGATCACCGCGTGGATGTCGCCGAACACGAACACCGTGTTCTGCACCTGGGCCTGCTCGAGCACATCGAACACCGCGTTGCGATCGAAGCGGTAGCCGTCCCAGGCGTCCTCGTTGAGATAGCAGGGCTCGCTGCCGGGCGTGCTGGTGCAGCCGGTGGTGGGGTTGCCGCCCGGGGTGATCAGCGGGGCGAAGGTGGTGCCGCTGAGCACCAGCTTCCAGGTCGCGGTGCTCGCCGGCAGCTCGCGCAGCAGCCAGTCGCGCTGCTCGGCGCCGAGGATGGTCTGCTCCGGGCTGACCAGGCTGGTGCCCTGGATCGGCGCACGGCCGACCAGACGGGTATCGAGCACGAACAGATCCAGCTGCTCGCCATAGGCCACCTTGCGGTAGATGCGGCCGCTGCCGTCCGGGCGCAGGCCGGTGGCCGGCGGCGCCTCCGGGCACAGCGCGGCGTCCGGCGCATCCGGCGCGCCACGGTCGCGGATCGGCATCCATTCGAAATAGGCGCGGATCGCCCAGCCCACCCGCTCGGCCCAGCAGCCCTCCTCACCCTCGGTGTGGTTGTCGGCGCCGCTGGCGAAGCTGTTGTTGGTGCTCTCGTGATCGTCCCAGGTGGTGATCCAGGGGTGCTGGCGATGCGCCTCCTGCAGGTCCGGATCGGTCTTGTACTGGGCGTGGCGCTCGCGGTAGTCGGCCAGCGTCAGGATCTCGCGGTCCGGGGTGTGGGCGCGCAGATCGCCCTGACCATTGCCGCCCTCGTAGAGGTAGTCGCCCAGATGCAGGACGAGGTCGAGGTCGGCGCGCTCGCCGATGCGGCCGAAGGCGTTGAACAGACCAAAGGTGTAGTTGTTGCAGGCCGCTGCCGCGATGCGGATCTGGCTCACCGCATCGCTGGCCGCCGGCGCGGTGCGGGTGCGGCCAATCGGCGAGCGCTGGGCGCTGCCATCCGGCGCGGCCACGCTGAACTGGTAGTAGTAGGTGGTGAAGGAGGCCAGGCCGGCCGGATCGATCTTGACGGTGAAATCGCGCTCGCCGTCGGTGAGGACGCGACCGCTCGCCACCGGCGCCGAGAGATCCGGTGCCAGGCTCACCACCCAGTCCACCGCCACCGGCGCCAGGCTGCCGGCTTCGGGGGTGACGCGGGTCCACAGAATGACCCGGTCGGTGAGCGGGTCTCCGCTCGCCACGCCGTGGAGGAATGCCACCGTGCGACCGCTCACCGGAGCGGCCGCGGCACCCCCGCTGCGGCTGTTGCCGCAGGCGGTCAGCGCCGGCAGCGACAGCGCCGCGGCACCGGCCAGGGCACTGCGGCGGAGGAACTCACGCCGGCTGTAGCGGAGCGGAAAGCGGGCGCGAAGCGCCAGGCTGCGACGACGATGGGAGGCACTCATGGGGAACGGATACGCAGGAAAAGACGGACACGATGCAGTCTAGTTCTGGCGCATGACGGGGCGAGGACAGGCACTCGGCGGCCCAGGAGCGCGACCGGCGCTCTCGTCGGCGGGCAGACCGCCGGCCCTCAGGCCTCACGAACCCGCCGCCCCGGGTGCACCCCGGGGCGCGAGAGATCCGGTTACCCGGCGTTCCAGCCCGGCGCGGCCGGGCATTCCCCGGCGACGGTGGCGGGCACCAGCACCGGCTCCGGCGGGTTGAGCGCCCGGCTCAGGGCCTCGGCGCTGTTGCCCCAGGCCTTGAGGCCCTCGACATTGCCGCGCGGGGTGTAGTTGCAGACCCACACCTCGGCCGTGGGGCAGCGCGCGCGCGCGCAGCCGACCACCCGCGTGGTCTCCCACATCAGCTGGGTGAACTGGCCACAGCTGCGCGCCGAGCAGCGCCCGCTGGCGGCGTCGTAATGGACGCCCTCGCCGCCCCAGCGCTCCACCACCTCATCGGGCAGACGGCGATAGCCCTCGTAGGGCTGGCTGGAGAAGGAGCGGTAGAGGTTCTCGCCCCAGTTCTGGCGACGGGCCGGATCCGGGTTGAAGCGCAGCTGGCAGCCCTCGGCGGCGAGCTGGCGCGCCCAGCCCTCGGCCTGGCGCTGGGCGGTGGGCGACCACTGCAGCGGCGGAATGCCTTCGCGCGAACGCCAGGTGTTGTGGGCCTCGAGCAGGCCGGCGAACTCGGCCGGCTGCGGCCCCACCTCGTAGGGAATGATCCCGGGCTGGGCGCGCAGCGACAGGGCCGGCAGGATCAGCAGCAGGGCGAGGATCAGGCGCATGGCGAGGCTCCGGTGTCAGCGCCGAGTCTAGTCCAGGGCGCTGTGCAATTCCGTGGCGTCGAAGCCGGCCTGCACCCGCGCCGGGTGATTCAGCGGCGGGCGCAGCCGCACGCCATGCGCGGCGAGCAGCCGCGGCCAGAGCTCGCGCGGGTTCTCGCCGCGCTGGGCGCACCACCAGGCGAACCAGCGGCTGCCCACCGCCACATGGGCCACCTCCTCGGCGAGGATGCGCTCGAGAATCGCCACCGTGTCCGCATCGCCGACCTCGCGCAGGCGTCCGATCATCCCCGGCGTCACATCCAGCCCGCGCGCCTCCAGCACCCGCGGCACCAGGGCCATGCGCAGCAGGCCGTCGTGGGCGGTCTTCTCGGCGGCCTCCCACAGGCCGTTGTGCGCCGGCAGATCGCCGTAGTCGGCACCCAGCTGCTGCAGGCGCTCGCGCAGCAGGGCGAAATGGCGGGCCTCGTCCTGGGCCACGCCCAGCCAGTCGGCGTAGTAGTCGCGGGGCAGGCCGCGGAACCGCTGGAGCGCGTCGAGCGCCAGATTGATCGCGTTGAACTCGATATGGGCGACGGCATGGACCAGGGCGATGCGCCCCTCGCGGCTGCCCAGCCCGCGGCTGGGCACCTCGCGGGGGGCCACCAGCGCCGGCCGCGCCGGCCGTCCGGGCAGCGGGCCCGGGGGCACCACCACGGCCTCGGCGTCGAACAGCGCCGGCGCCGGCAGCTGCAGCGCGCCAACCCGCTCCCGCTTGCGCGCCGGGTCCGGCTCGCAGAGCGCGCCCAGCACCGCGCCGAAGAAGGCCTCGCTCACGGCAGGCCGCGGGCGAGATCGGCCTGCAGATCGGCGAGATCCTCCAGGCCGACGGCGATGCGCACCAGCCCCTCGCCGATGCCGGCGGCGGCCCGCGCCTCGGCGCTGATGCGGCCGTGGGTGGTGGTGGCCGGATGGGTGATGGTGGTGCGGGTATCGCCGAGATTGGCGGTGATCGAGCACAGGCGGGTGGCATCGATCAGCCGCCAGGCCGCCTCGCGATCGGCCAGTTCCAGGCTCACGATGGCCCCGCCGCCGCGCTGCTGGCGCTGGGCCAGCGCGTACTGGGGATGGCTGGGCAGGCCCGGATGGTGGACCCGCCGCACGCCCGGGCGGCCCTCCAGCCAGCGCGCCAGCGCCAGGGCATTGGCATCGTGGGCGCGCATGCGCAGGGCCAGGGTTTCCAGCCCCTTGAGAAACACCCAGGCATTGAACGGGCTCAGGCAGGGCCCGGCGGTGCGCAGCACCGCGGCGAGATCCTTGCCCACGGTCTGCGCATCCCCCACCACCGCCCCGCCCAGGCAGCGGCCCTGGCCATCGAGAAACTTGGTGGCGGAGTGGATCACCAGATCGGCGCCCAGCTTCAGCGGCTGCTGCAGCACCGGGGTGAGGAAGCAGTTGTCGACCGCGAGCTTCGCCCCGCGGCGATGGGCGAGGTCGGCAAGGGCGGCGATGTCCACCAGCTCGCACAGCGGATTGGACGGGGTCTCGACGAACAGCAGCCGGGTCTGCGGCGTGAATGCGGCCTCCCAGGCGGCGAGATCGCCGAGCTCGACATAGCTCACGCCGATGCCGAACTTGACGAAGTACTGGTTGAACAGATTCAGGGTGGCGCCGAACAGGCTCTTGGAGGCGATCACATGGTCGCCGCTCCTGAGCAGGGCCAGCCCCAGCGCCAGGATCGCCGCCATGCCGCTGCTGGTGGCCACGCAGGCCTCGCCGCCTTCGAGCGCGGCCAGACGCTGCTCGAAGGCCTGCACGGTGGGGTTGGTAAACCGCCCGTAGACATTGCCGGGCCGCTCCCCGGCGAAGGTGGCGGCGGCCTCGGCGGCGCTGCCGAAGACAAAGCTCGAGGTCAGGTGCAGGGCGGGCGAGTGCTCGCCCTCCTCGCTGCGCTTCTCGGCCGCGCGGATCCCCAGGGTCGCGAAGCCGGGGGTACCGGCCTCATCGGAAGCATGCATAGCCACTCTCCAGCCACGAAAAAGCCCGCCACAGGGGCGGGCTTCGCATCCTGTTAGCGGCATTTGTTACGCGCCCGCAAGCGGTGAAATCGGCGCCCGCGCAGTATACCGGGCGCCACGGTGGCGGCCCCGTGGGTCCAGCGGTCGAGCAGAAAATTGCCTCAGCCGCACCGTGCCATCTGGCGCCGCTGGCAGCCGCGCGGCAGCATGCCGCTGAACCCGAGGAGCCTGCCGATGCGACTGCGCCTGCCCCTGCTGAGCCTGCTGCTGCTGAGTGCCTGCCAACCGCAGGGCAGCGCACCCGCGCCGATCAAGCCGCTGGTGCCCGCCGACGCTGCCCTCGCCTCGCTCTACGCCCAGACCTGCGGCAGCTGCCACAGCCGCCCGGGCACGGGTGCACCGATGCCCGGCGACACCGCCGCCTGGCAGGCGCGTCTGGCCCAGGGCGAAGCGGTGCTGCTCGCCCACACCGTCAACGGCTACCGGGGCATGCCGGCGATGGGTGCCTGCGCCGATTGCAGCGAGGAGGACTTCCGCCGCCTGATCGCCTTCCTGGCCCGCGGCGAGGGCGCCGCGCCATGAGGCGGCGGCAATTCCTGGCCGGCTCGCTGGGGCTGGCCGCCGGCAGCCTCGCCGGCTGCCATCAGCCGGACGGCTCGCATCTGCAGGCCCTGCCCGCCGCGCCCGCCGATGGCCGCCTGCCGTGGAGCAACTGGTCGGGCCTGCAGCGCGCCTACCCGGCCCAGCGTCTGGCCCCGAGGAGCGAGGACGAGCTCGCCGAGCTGCTGCGCCGCGGGGCGCCGCCGCTGCGCCCGGCCGGGGCTGGACATTCCTTCACCGCGCTGGTGCCCACCGACGGCACCCTGCTCTCGCTGCGCCATTTCGAAGGGGTGATCGAGCACGACCCGGTGGCGCGCACCGCCACGGTCGGTGCCGGCACCCGGCTGGGGGCGCTGGCCGAGGCCCTGCACGGGCTCGGCCAGGCCCTGCCCAACATGCCGGATGTCGATCAGCAGACCCTGGCCGGGGCGCTGGCCACCGCCACCCACGGCACCGGCGAGCGCCTCGGCGCCCTGCACGCCTATGTCAGCGGCCTGCGGCTGGTCACCGCCCGCGGCGAGGTGATCGACTGCTCGGCGCGCGAGCGCCCGGCGCTGTTCGAGGCGGCGCGGGTGAGCCTGGGCAGCCTCGGCGTGATCACCCGCGTGCAGCTGCAGAATGTGGCGCCCTACCGGCTGCGCCGGCGGGTCTGGGCCGAGCCGCTGGGACAGATGCTCGAGCGCTTCGACGAGTACGCCGCGCGCCATCACAGCTTCGAGTTCTACTACCTGCCGTTCTGCTCGCAGGCGCTGGGCATCAGCATCGATCCCACCGAGGATCTGCCGCGGCCACGCGGCGCCGATCCGGACAATGACGCGGTGATGCAGCTCAAGCAGCTGCGCGATCTGCTGCACTGGGCACCGGCGGCGCGGCGCTGGCTGCTGGCCCAGGCGCTGGCCGACTATCCCACCGAGGAGGCGGTGGACGACTGGCATCGCATCTACCCCTCGGCGCGCGCGGTGCGCTTCAACGAGATGGAGTACCACCTGCCGCGCGAGGCCCTGCTGCCGACCCTGCGCACGGTGATCGCCACCCTGGAGCGCGATCATCCGGAGGAGTTCTTTCCGGTGGAGGTGCGGGTGGTGCGGGGTGACGATGCCTGGCTCAGTCCCTTCTACGGTCATGCCACCAGCGGCTCGATCGCCGTGCACCGCTTCCACGAGGAAAACCCCTTCCCGCTGTTCGCCGCCATCGAGCCGCTCTACCAGGCGGTGGGCGGGCGGCCGCACTGGGGCAAGCTGCACGGGCTCGGCGCCGCCGAGCTCGCCGGCCGCTATCCGCGCTGGTCGGAGTTTCTGGCCCTGCGCGCCGAGCTCGATCCCGAGGGGCGGCTGCTCAACCCGCATCTGAAACAGGTGTTCGGCCTTGGCTGACGCCCGCCGCCGCGGGCTGCTCGGGGCGCTGGCGGTGGCACCGCTGGCCGCCGCCTGGCTGGCCCGCCCCGGGCTGCGCGGCGGCGGCCACGATGACTACTTCCTGCGGCTGCAGGCGGCGCTGCGCGCGGCCGGGCTGATGCGGCCGACCCTGGTGATCGACCGCGAGCGGCTGGACGCCAACCTCGCCGAGCTGCGGCGGCGGCTGCCGGCCTCGATGGGCTACCGCATCGTCGCCAAATCCCTGCCCAGCCTGGCGCTGATCGACCGCGTTGCCGCGGCCACCGGCAGCCGCCGGCTGATGGTGTTCGACCAGCCCTTCCTGAACGCGGTGGCGGCCGAGCGGCCGGACTGGCCGGTGCTGCTCGGCAAGCCGCTGCCGGTGGGGGCGGCGGCGCGCTTCTTCGAGCACCACCGCGGCGCCGCCGACGGCGCCGCCTCGATCCAGTGGCTGGTGGACACGCCGGAGCGCCTCGCCCAGTACGCCGAGCTGGCGCGCGCGCGCCTGGCCGGCGGGGCGCCGCCGATGGCGATCACTCTCGAGCTCGACATCGGCCTGCATCGCGGCGGGGTGCGCGATGCCGATGCGCTGGGGGCCCTGCTCCGGAGGCTCCAGGCGGAGCCGGCGCTGCGCTTCTCCGGTTTCATGGGCTATGAGGCCCACGCCGCCAAGATGCCGGGGCTGCTCGGCGGGCCGGAGGGTGCGCTGCGCCAGGCGATGGCGCGCTACCGCGCCTTCGTCGACGCCGCCCGCGCCGTGCTCGGCGCGGCGTTCCAGCCGGAGTCGCTGACCCTCAACGCTGGCGGCAGCGGCACCTACACGCTGTACCGCGGCGATGAACCCTGCAACGAGCTGGCGGTGGGCTCGGCGCTGGTGATGCCCAGCGATTTCGATCGCCCCAGCCTCGCTGGCCACCAGCCGGCCTGCTACATCGCCACCCCGGTGCTCAAGGCGCTGGCGCGCACCGAACTGCCAGGCCTGGAGGCGCTCAGCGGTCTGTTCCGGACCTGGGATCGCAACAGCGAGCGCGCGTTCTATCTGTCCGGCGGCTACTGGCTGGCCGATCCGGTCTCGCCGCCCGGCCTGCAGCGCAACGCCCTGTGGGGCCATTCCACCAACCAGGACCTGCTCAACGGCTCGGCGCAGGTGCAGCTGGCCGCCGACGATCATGTGTTCTTCCGCCCGCACCAGAGCGAGCGGGTGTTTCTCGAGTTTGGCGATCTCGCCGTCTACGCCGGCGGCCGCATCGTCGAGCAGTGGCCGGTGGTGCCGGCGCTGGCCTGAGGCCCGCCGGTCAGGCCGCCTGCTGGCGCAGCCACTGGCGGGGGCTCAGCCCCAGCTGGCGGGCGAACACGCGGGCGAAGGCGGCGCTCGACCGGTATCCCACCGCCTGCGCCACCACCCCCAGCGGGCGGCCGCGGCGCAGCAGGGTCTGCGCCACGCTGACCCGCCACTGCGCCAGATAGTCCCCGGGGGTGAGCCCGATCACCGCATGGAAGTGCGCGGCGAACCGCGCGCGCGACATCCCGGCTGCAGCCGCCAGCCGCGGCAGCGTCCAGGCCTCTGCCGGTGCGCCATGCAGGGCCGCCAGGGCCTTGGCCAGCCGGGCGTCGGCGAGGCCCGCCAGAGTGCCGGCCGAGGCGAGCCCGCTGCGCATGCCATGCCGCAGCAGATGGATCAGCAGCACCTCCATCAGCCGGTTGACCGCCGCCGCCTGCCCGCACTGCCCGGCGAAGGCCTCCTCGAACAGCAGATCGAGCAGGCGGCCCTGCTGGGGCAGTTCGCGCAGCGGCACGATCAGCGGCGAGGGCAGGCGGGTGAGCAAAGGATTGCCGTCGCGCAGTCCGAAATCGACCACCGCGCAGACCAGTTCGACGGTGTCGCGCTCGCGGGTCTGCAGGCGGTGGGCAGTCGCCGCGGGGTAGAACAGCAGGGTGGGTTCGTCGAGCACCTGCCAGCGGCCGTCGGCCAGCAGCACCTCCAGGCGGCCCCGGCGCAGCAGATGCAGATGCCCGCTGCCCGGCTCGACCGGAAACGCCGCCACCCCACAGTGCGCGCCGGAGAAGAACACGCGGGTGCGGAGTTCGAAGTGACTGAGCAGGGCGCTGAGACGGTCGGTCATCGGACGAGACGAACAGTTCCAACTTTCAGACTATCTGAATCCATGCGTCTCGTCTGCCCGTCAATGATACCGATCGGTATCATCTTGGGAGTCGACACATGGCGGCGGTCTGGGGGCGTTTACTAGGCTCGGCGCTGCTCGGTCTGTCGGGCCCGCTGGCAGAGGCCGGCGGGCCTGAGGACGGGCTCGAGCTGCGCCTGCGCGAGGTGCACAACATCAGCCACTACACCGGCGTGCGCCAGCAGGCGGTGGAGCTGCGGCTGCCAGGGCGCGACCGGCTGATCGCTGGCGAGCGCCGCTTCGCGCTCGACTGGGTGGCGTCGGTCGGCGAGCTCGCCTGGGACGAGGGTCGTGCGCGCACCGTCTCGATCGGCCGCGGCATCCGCTGGCGGCCGTTGCGCGCCCTGCCGCGCAGCGAGCTGCACCTGAGCCTGAGCCCCACCTGGGTGGAACACACGGCGCTGGCTGGCCGCGAGCTCGGCGGGCACCTGCACTTCACCACCGCGGCGGCCTGGGTCCTGCCGCTGGACCGGGCCGGGCAGCGCACCCTGGCACTGCGTCTGCAGCACACCTCGAATGCCGGCACCCAGGCCGACAATCCAGGCCTGGATCTGGCCGGGATCGAGCTGGGCTGGCGCTTCGGCGCCCGCCTACCGGCCTGGTTCGAACGGCCGCCGGCGACCCTGACCCTCGGACTGCGGCCGGTGGCGATGGCCGCCGCCGATCCAGGCTGAGGCGCGCACCGGGACGCGCACCGGGACGCGCACCGGGACGCGCACTGAGACGCGCACTGAGACGCTCTGTCCAGCTCCTGTTGCGCTTGCGCGCCGGGTTGCCCCACGGTCCCGCCCAGCCCCGCGGGCGCGGCCGGCAGCGCGTCGCATGGCCGCTGTCGAGGTGACGACTCGCTCACTACCCGGACGGGTGGCTTGCTCGGCGGCGCGCTCGTGGGATATCGATACCCAGTCGCTGCCACATCCAGCCCCGCCAGAGGGCCGTACACAAGTTTTGTTCAGGAGCGGAATCGACCTGGGACAGCCGGCAAGGCCCCCCGGCATCACGCGGGCCGCAGGTGCGAGGAGATGCAGATGCACATCCGCAAGTTTGATTTCGACTACGGCCGGCGCGCCCTGATGCGCAATGTGGCGCTCGGTGCCGGTGCCGGCGTGCTGGCGCCGCTGGGCTCGGTGATGGCCAAGCAGCAGGATCTGTCCAAGGCCTATCCGGACGAGCTGATGTCGATCGAGGCCTATACCAAGGGCAAGATCAAGACCGGCGACATCATCACCGCCGCCAATGTGGAGACGGTCAAGGAGCTGCTCGATCCGATCGTCTACGAGCAGATCCGCACCCTCGGCCGGCGGATCAAGATCCGCAAGACGGAAACCGACTTCAGCAAGATGTTTCCGTACGAGTCCTATGTCACCACCATGCGCAACCTGGAGACCGGCAACAAGGCCCAGTTCGACGCCAATGGCAATGTGGTGACCGCCGACGGCAAGCCCTGGACCGGCGGCATCCCCTTCCCGGAGCCGAAGACCGGTGACGAGGTGCAGGCCAATATGGCGATGGCCTGGGGCCGCGGTGATTACAACCAGTACGCGGTCAACGACACCGTGTTCAACCCGGATGGCAGCAAGGGTTACAGCTACGACCTGGTCTGGGCCGAGCTGCAGGTGCAGGGCCGGTCGGATGGCAAGACCTTCCGCAACATGAACGATCTGCTGCGCCTGCAGACGGTGCTGTTCACCGCCACCCAGGATGTGGCCGGCAGCTCCTTCCTGAGCGTGTGGTACTACGACCAGCGCAAGTTCCCGGACCTCTACGGCTACCTCTCGCAGTTCCGCCGGGTGCGCCAGTTCCCCACCAACCAGCGCTTCGAGCCGCTGATTCCCGGGGTGACCTGGTTCCTCTCCGACGCCTGGGCCGCCGGCGATCCGATGCGCACCTGGGGTGAATTCAAGATCCTCGAGCGCAAGCCCATGCTGGGGGCCTTCAACTCCAACTGGGCGGGCTACGACAAGAACTGGGTCCACACCGTGCACGGCGGTCCGAAGAACGAGACCTTCTTCGATGTCGAGTACGAACTCGCCCCCGAGGTGGTGGTGCTGGAGTCGAAGCCGGTGGCGTATCCGCGCTCGCCGGTCGGTCGCCGGCTGGCCTATGTGGATGTGCGCAACAGCATCTTCTGCGGCTGCATCCGCTACGACCGCCAGGACAAGCCCTGGGTCAACTTCGAAGCCGGCTTCGGCCAGTATGTCGATGGCAAGAACGTGGTGATGGGACCGGACGGCAAGCACCCGGCCTGGTCGTGGACCTATGTGATGTCCTACGACGCGCAGAGCAAGCGCATGAGCCGCATCTCCCACCAGAAGGAGTGCACCGGCGGCTACAAGAGCCTGTTCAACGCCGACCAGGAAGAGATGTACAACAAGTTCTTCACCCAGCAGGCGATCCAGCGCCTCGGCCAGGTGTAGGCCAGCCGCACCGACGACCGCTGCGTCGCTGACGGTCAGGCCCGATCCCGCGAGGGATCGGGCCTTTTGTTTGCCGCGGTGACGGGCGGCTCAGCCGCGACGGCCATCGCCGCGACCGCGGGCTGAGCGCCGGCTAACCGCCGAGGGCCAGCTGTTCGCGCTGGTAGAGCCGCACCGCGACCCCGGCCAGCAGGGTGGCCAGGGCGGTGGTCACCAGGGCCGCCAGCAGCAGGGTGGCCAGCCCCACCGGATCACCGCGCAGCAGCTGGTTGATGTGCACCGCCTGCGAGAACAGCGGGGCGATCTCCATCCAGGGCTCGGGCCGGGTCGGGTTGATGGCGAACAGGATGCTCGGAATGGCCGGGATCAGCAGCAGGAACTGCAGATAGGTCTGCGCCTCGCGGAAGCTCTTGGCGAAGCTCGCCACCACGGTCTGGGCGCTGCTGGCGAGCAGGGCGATCGGCGCCACCACCAGCAGCAGCTGGGCCAGGGTGGCGGCACCGAGATCCACACTCAGCCCGAGCTCGGCGACCGGAATGAAGCGCATCGACACCACGAAGGCGATCACGCAGATCACCAGCGAGGCCAGTGCGAACAGGGCGGTGGCGAGCAGCTTGCCGCTCATGATCCGCGCGCGCGACACCGGGGTGATCAGCAGCGGTTCCAGCGAGGCGCGCTCGCGCTCCCCGGCGGTGGTGTCGATGGCCAGATACATGCCGCCGACGAAGGCGGAGAGCACCAGGAAGTACGGCAGCATCGCCAGCAGCATGGCGCCGCGCGACTGCGGGGTGGACTGGTCCTGACGCACCAGCTGCACGGCATTGAGCAGGCTGGGGTCGACCCCGCGCACGCGCAGGCGCAGGCTGGCGGTGGTGCTGGCGTAACCCTGCACCAGGGCCTCGACCCGGCTGACCTTGGTCTGCGCCGGCAGGCGTGAGCTGTCGAACAGCAGATCCACCCGCGCCGGCTGGCCCTGGCTCCAGGCGCTGCCGTAGTCGGCCGAGATGCGCAGCACCACATCCTCGCGCTGCTCGCGGATCGCCGCCTCGGCATCGTCCAGCGGCGGTTCCACCACCACGCCCTGACGGCGCAGCCAGTCGACGAAGCCCGGGGCGTGCTCGACCCCCATCACCGGCAGCTCCAGCGGCTTGGTCGATTCCTCCTGCTGCTTGCCGAGAATGAAGCCCATCATGGCGGCGAACAGCACCGGCCCGAGCAGCGGACCGTAGAGCAGGGCGGCAACGAGCACGCGCTTGTCGCGCAGGTTCTCGCGCACTTCCTTGACGAACACGGTCCACCAGCCGGTGCCGATCGCGGTTGCGGTTCGCTTCATGCGGCAAGGCCCTCCTCGGAGCCGATCAGCTTGACGAAGGCCTCCTCGAGGCTCGATTCCCCGGCCTGGGCGCGCAGCTCGTCCGGGCTGCCGGCGGCGGCGACCCGTCCCTGGGCGATGATCACGATGTGGTCACACAGCGCGGCCACCTCCTGCATGATGTGGCTCGACAGCAGAATGCAGCGGCCCTCGGCCTTGAGCTCGAGCAAGAAGCGGCGCAGCGCGCGGGTGGCCATCACATCGAGCCCGTTGGTGGGTTCGTCGAGCACCAGGTTCTGCGGCTGATGCACCAGCGCGCGGGCGATGGCGGTCTTCACCCGCTGGCCCTGGCTGAAGCCCTCGGTGGGGCGCGCGGCGATGTCCTGCATGCCCAGCCGCTCGATCAGCTCGTCGGTGTGCTGGCGCAGGCTCACCGCGTCGAGCCCCTGCAGGCGGCCGAAGTACTCGATGTTCTCGCGTGCGCTCAGGCGGCGGTAGAGGCCGCGCGAATCCGGCAACACGCCGAGTCGGGCACGGGCCGCCACCGGATCGGCGAGGGCATCGACCTCATCGACGCGGATGCGGCCCTGATCCGGACGCAGCAGGGTGTAGAGCAGGCGCAGGGTGGTGGTCTTGCCGGCGCCGTTGGGGCCGAGCAGACCGGTGATGCGGCCATCGGCGGCGGTGAAGCTGACCCCCCGCACCGCCTCGACGGCGCCAAAGCGCTTGGTGAGCTGTTCGACCTCGATCATGGCGCGGGTCCGAAGTTGGAGAGAAAGAACGGGGTGTCGCCGAGGCTGTCCAGGCAGCTGGCGTCCAGCGCGGTGGCATCCGCGGTCTCGATGAACTGGCGCAGCAGGCGTGGCAGGCAGCCGCGGGCCATGACGATGTGGCCCTGCCCGCGGGCGATCAGATGACGGCCCTTGGCCAGCGTCTTCAGCACCTGCTCGCCGTAGCGCGGCGGGGTGACCGGATCGTGCTCGCCGGAGAGCACCAGCACCGGCCGCTCCGCCACCACCGGCTGCTTGAAGTCGGCTGGCCGCTGGCCGCGCGGCCAGACCGCGCACTGGGCCTGCACATAGCCGCCGAGGCGATCGCCCATCACGGTCAGCGCATCGGCCGGGTCCGGCTGCAGCAGGGGCTCGTCCTCGGCGCAGATCACCGAGAGCTCCATGCCATGGGCCAGCCGCTCCTCCAGATCCTCACCCAGCATCTCCAGCTGGGCGGCGAGTGCCTCGGGCCGTCCGGCCTTGAGCTCGGCGAGCAGCTGCGGCAGCAGCGAGGCGGCCTCCGGGCTGTAGGCGTAGAGGCGCAGCAGCCCGCGCAGGGCCTGATCGTCCAGGCGCTCCTCCCGCGGTTCACCGCTGCGCGGATGGCGGTAGCGCACGGTCAGCGGGGTCTGGGCCAGCGATTCGAGGGCCTCGTCGAGCAGGCGCTGCGGATCGCCAAAGCGCGCCTGGCAGGCCGGTGCGCGCGCGCAGCGGTCGAACTGCTCGCGCAGGCTGGTTTCCAGATTGCGGGCGTGCTCCTGCAGCAGCACCAGCTCCGGTGGCACCACCCCATCGATCACCAGACTGCGGGTCTGGGCCGGATAGCGGCGCAGATACTCGAGTCCGACGCGGGTGCCGTAGCTGCCGCCGATCAGGTTCAGCGCCGGGGCGCCGAGGGCCTGGCGCAGCGTCTCCAGATCGCCCACCGCCTCGCTGGTGGTGTAGCGGCTCAGATCGGCGCGCGCCGCGAGCAGATCGCGGCATTGCTGGGCCTGCTCGCGGGCGGCCTCCAGGCTCTGCTGGGCGGGGTCGCGCCAGTCCGGCAGCGGACAGGCGAGGCGGTTGGAGCCGCCGGTGCCGCGCTGGTCGAGCAGCACCACATGGCGTTCCCGGCGCAGCGGCTCGAGGGCCGGGGCCACCATCGCGTAGCTCTCGCGCGCCGACTGGCCCGGTCCGCCGGCCAGAAAGACCACCGGATCGGCCTGCGGCTGGGGATGGCGCGAGGGCAGCACCGCCAGGGCCAGCGACAGCCGCCGGGCCGCCGGCGCCTGCGGGTTCTCGGCGACATCCAGACTGGTGCACTGGGCCGCCAGCGGCGGCTGACCGGGCGCCCCGATCTCGCAGGGACTCAGGCTCAGCTCGCCGATGCGCAGGCCGCTGGCGGCCGGCAGCTCGGTGCTCAGGGCCAGCAGGGCGAGGCTCAACAGAACAGGGGGGGTGCGCGGCATCAGGGCTTCACTCCGGAAAGAACAGATCCTCGATACGGCAATCGAACAGGCCTGCCAGCTTGAAAGCGAGCGGCAGGCTGGGGTCGTACTTGCCGGTCTCGATCGCATTGACGGTCTGCCGTGACACGCCCAGCCGGTCGGCGAGATCGGCCTGGGTCCACTGGCGCTCGGCACGGCGCTCCCGCACGGCATTGTTCATTCGCGGTAGCGGCGGCGCGCCCGCCACAGACCGATGTAGAAGCCCAGCCCCATCACCACCAGGGTGTAGGCCGGGTCTGGCGCCTGGATCACCCGCGTCGCCACCAGCATCATCGCCGCCATGCAGAAGGCCATGGTGGTGTAGCCCATCGCCATCATCGCCTCGAGGTAGAGGCTTTTCTGGAACTCATCGAAGCGGCGGAACTGGCGCCACTCGATCAGGAAGCCGGCCGCGGCGAACAGGGCCACCGGCAGCACCACCAGGGTGCGCAGCGGATGCTCGGCCGACAGCGGCTTGGCGAGCCAGGCGCCGCCCACCGCGATCACCGCGAAGACCAGCGCCCACAGGGTGAATTCGCGCCAGTACTGGCGATCGTAGAGATCCATCATGGCCGCCGCACCGTGGCCAGCTCGGCCTCGAGCTCCCGGATGCGGGCGTGGGCGGCGGCGAGATCCGGCGGCGCCCGCCGGCGGCGCAGCCAGTCCCGCAGCAGCGGCCGCAGCAGGGTCGCGCAGGCCTGCCAGAACAGCGCCGAACCGACCGCCATCAGCACCAGCAGGGTCTTGAGCACCTCGTCCATCGTTGGCTCCGCTGTCAAGCGTCATTGACATGCCGAGGCTAGAGCGGACGCGGCGAGGTGTCAAGCGTGTTTTACATCGGACGATCCGGCGTGAACCAGGCGAGGCGCTCGCGCAGGGTCACCACGCTGCCGAGGATGACCAGGCTCGGCCCCTCGCCGCCGAAGGTCTCGGCGCGCGCCGGCAGCTCGGCGATCGGCGCCACCAGCACCCGCTGGCGGGGCGTGCTGCCCTGCTCCACCAGCGCGGCCGGATGGGCGGGTGCCAGGCCGTGTTCCAGCAGGCGGGCGCAGAGCTCGGCAAGGGCGCTGCGGCCCATGTAGATCACCACCGTCTGGCGCGGCTGGACCAGCTGGGCCCAGTTGAGATCGAGCGCCCCGTCGGCGCGCCGGTGGCCGGTGACGAAGACCACGCTCTGGGCGTGGTCGCGGTGGGTCAGCGGAATGCCGGCATAGGCGGCGCAGCCATTGGCGGCGGTGATGCCGGGCACCACCTGGAACGGGATGCCGGCGGCCGCCAGCCCTTCGATCTCCTCGCCGCCGCGGCCGAACACGAAGGGATCGCCGCCCTTGAGCCGCAGCACCCGCTGGCCGGCGCGGGCACGCGCCAGCAGCTCGGCATTGATCGCCTCCTGCGGCAGGGTGTGGCGGGCGCGCCGCTTGCCCACATCGACCCGCTCGGCGTCACGCCGCACGAGGTCGAGGATGGCCGGCGGGATCAGCGCATCGTGCAGCACCACATCGCACTGCTGCATCAGCCGCAGGGCACGGAAGGTGAGCAGATCGGGATCGCCCGGCCCGGCGCCGACCAGATACACCTCGCCGCCGCGCGGGGCCTCGGCCAGCACCGTATCGAGCTGACGCTCGGCCTCGGCGAGATCCCCGCGCAGCACCGCCTCGGCGCCGGGGCCATCGAGGAAGCGCTCGGTGAGCCGGCGGCGCCGCGGCGCGGGCAGGCGCTCCCGGCGCTCGCCGAGGAAGCGCGCCAGCTCGCCCAGCCGGGCCGGCAGCTCGGCCTCCAGCCGCTCGCGCAGACGCCGCGCCAGCACCGGGGCGCTGCCGCCGGTGCCGATCGCCAGCAGCAGCGGTTCGCGATCGATCAGCGCCGGAGTGATGAAGGTGGAAGGCGCCGGGTCATCCACCACATTGGCCCACAGCCCGAGCGCCTCGGCATCGGCGGCGGCGCGGCGATTGAGCCGCGCATCGCTGCTGGCGGCCACCAGCAGGCGCTGGCCGTCCAGCTGGCTGGGGCAGTAGTCGGCGGCGAGATGCCGAAGCCGGCCGGCGGCGACCTCGGCCGCCAGCTCCGGGTGCAGCTCGCGCGCCACCAGCTGGACGCTGGCACCCGCCTTCTGCAGCAGGCGGACCTTGCGCAGGGCCACCTCGCCGGCGCCGATCACCAGCACCGGCCGGCCGCGCAGCCGCAGGAAGGCGGGGAAGAACTCCACCGCGGCCCGGCCTCAGAGGCCGAGGTTGCCCAGGTTCATCCCGGGGGGCAGGCCCATGCCGCCGGTGGCGGCGCCCATCTTCTCCTTGCTGGCGGCTTCGAGCTTCTGGGTCGCGTCATTGATCGCGGCGGCCACCAGGTCCTCGAGGAACTCCTTGTCCTCCTGCAGCGCCGCCGGCGCGATCTCCACCTTGCGCGCCTGGTGCTTGCCATCGAGGGTGATCTTCACCAGCCCGGCACCGGACTCGCCGGTGATCTCCATGCGGGCGATCTCCTCCTGCACGCGCTTGAGGTTGTCCTGCATGGCCTGGGCCTGCCGCATGATCTGGCCGAGTGCGCCTTTCATTGGGTCTTCCCTCCTGTGGGAACCGTCGGGGTGTGGAACACGATGCTGTTGGGGCGCACCACGGCGCCGAACTGCTCCTGGAAGGCCCGCACCCGCGGATCCTCCAGTAGCTGGGTCTCGGCCGCCTGGCGGGCCTCGCTGGCGCGGGCCACGGCGAGCTGGGCGGGGGTCTCCGCCAGCGGCTCGGCCAGCGTCTCGATCTGCAGCCGCAACGGCTCACCGGTCTGCGCGGCCAGCGCCGCCTCGATGGCCTGGCGACGGCTTTCATGGAGCAGGAAGGCCATCGCCGCCGGCAGGCCCAGGCGCACCTGACCGGCCTCCTGGCCCAGCCACTGGCACTGGCGGGCGAGCTGGCGCACCGCCCCTTCGAGACCGAGGGTCTCCAGCCGCTCGGCCCAGGGCAGGGCCTGCGCCGCCGCCGCGGTCACCGTGGTGGCCGGTGCCGCCGACGCCGCAGCGCGCCCGCTGGCGGCCGGCGGTACCGCCGCCGGGGGCGTGCTGCCCTCGGCCGGGCGGAAGGCCAGCATGCGCAGGGCGGTCATCTCGAAACCCTGGCGCGGGCTGGGCGCATAGGGCAGATCACGGCGGCCCTGGACGGTCATCTGGTACCAGAGCTGGACATCCTCGGGGGCGAGCTGCGGCGCCAGTCGCAGCGCCTCCTCCTCATCCTCCTCGTCGCGGGCCTCGGGAATCAGCTGCAGGGTGGCCAGCCGCTGCAGGATCGCCGCCCAGTCGCCGAGCAGGGCGTGGTAATCCGGCGCCTGCGCCTCCAGCCGGCGCAGCGCCTCCAGCACCGCCGGGCCCTGCCCTTGCGCGACGGCGCCAGTGAGCTCGTAGAGCACGCCGCGGCCGACGCTGCCGAGCATCTCGGCCACCGGCGCCCGCTCCAGCCGCTGGCCGCCGGCGAAGATCAGCGCCTGGTCGAGCAGGGAGAGCGCATCGCGCATCGACCCATCGGCGGCGCGGGCCAGCTCGGCCAGGGCACCGGCATCGGCCTCGATGCCCTCGGCCGCCAGCACCTGGGCCAGGCGCTCGCGCAGCAGCGGCTGCGAGAGCCGGCGCAGATTGAACTGCAGGCAGCGGCTGAGCACCGTCACCAGCAGCTTCTGCGGGTCGGTGGTGGCGAGGATGAACTTCACATGGGCCGGCGGCTCCTCGAGCGTCTTCAACAGAGCGTTGAAGGCGCTCTTGGAGAGCATGTGCACTTCATCGATCAGATAGACCTTGTAGCGACCCACCGCCGGGGCGTAGGCGCTGTTCTCGATCAGATCGCGGACATTGTCGACGCCGGTGTTGGAGGCGGCGTCGATTTCCAGCAGATCGACGAAGCGGCCGCCGTCGACCTCCTGGCAGGCGCTGCACTGGCCGCAGGGCTGGCTGCTGACCCCGCTCTGGCAGTTCAGACCCTTGGCGATGATCCGCGCCAGGGTGGTCTTGCCCACCCCGCGGGTGCCGGTGAGCAGGATCGCCGGATGCAGGCGGTCGCCCTCGAGGGCGTGGGAGAGCGCACGCACCACATGCGGCTGCCCCATCACATCGCGGAAGTCACGCGGACGGTACTTGCGGGCGAGCGCGAGATAGCTCATCGGCGAGGGAGGCTCGGATCGGGCCGGCATTGTGCGCAGCCCTCCCCGGTTTGGCCAGCCGGGCGCCCGATGCCCAGTTCAAGTGCGGTTCAGCCCGGGCTGCGAGTCTGCCGGCACCGGGCGTGACCGGAACGGGAGGAGCACCATGAGAGGACTGAGCACCGCCGCCCTGGCCACGGCGAGCCTGCTGCTGGGCGCCTGCGCTCCGCGCGGCGGCACCGTGCTGCCGCTGCCCGACCAGCGCTACGAGGCCTCGGCCCTGGGTCAGAGCCGCGACGCGGCGACCCGCTCGGCGCTGCAGGCGGCCGAGCAGCGCTGCGGCCGCGAGGGCGCCCGGCCGGTGGTGCTGGCACGCGCCTACGAGTACCAGGGCCTGGTGGACGAACAGACCCGCCGCGCGCTCGAACAGGTGCAGGAGGTGGCGGTGGTCAGCACCGGCACCGTGGTGCCGAGCCTGTCGCGCGACGACGACTACCGCGCCATCCTGCAGTTCCGTTGCGAGCGCTGACCGGATCGGCCGGGAGCACGGTCCGGCTCGGCCGGGAGTACGGACCGGCTCAGCCGGATTTGGCCTGCACCCGCGCCGCGAAGCCGATCTCGCGCCGCTGGTGCGGCTTCACCGCCATCTCCGCTTCCAGCAGGCGGCGCAGCTCGGCGCTGTCGTCCAGGCAGCCGAGCAGGCGGGCGCGCTTGTGCACCACCGCGTAATCGCCCGGGGTCAGCGCGTCGAGCTCGCGCACGCCGGCCGGCGCCGCCACCCCGAAGAAGTGGCGGAAGGCCAGCTCGCGCTGATCCGGGGTCAGGAAGCCGAAGCGCAGCTTGAACGAGAAGCGGCGCAGCGCCGCCTCGTCGAGATGGGTCATCAGATTGGTGATGCAGGCGAACGGCAGTTCGTGGGATTCCATCCAGGTCAGCATCTCGTTGACTTGGCTGATCTCCCAGCCCTGGTGCGCCTGGCGGCGGTCGCCGAGCAGCGAGTCGGCCTCGTCGAACACCAGGAAGGCGCCCGCCTCGCGGGCCTCGGCAAAGGCATTGGCGATGTTGCGCTCGTTCTCGCCCACCCACTTGCTGAGCAGGTCCGAGGCGCGCTTCTGGATCACCTCCAGGCCCAGCTCCTGGGCCAGCCAGCGCACATAGGCGCTCTTGCCGGTACCGGGCGGGCCGTACAGGCACAGCGAGAAGGCCGGTGAGGCCAGACCGCGCAGGCGCCCGGCCAGCTTCTCCAGATCGAGATCGGCGTTGATCAGTGCCGGGTCGTAGCGCACCGCGCCCTGCGGACGCGGCGGCAGCTCGGACCCCCGCATCACCTTGGCGATGCTGCTGACCGCGCGGCGGATGTCATCGAAGCCGCCCCGGGTCAGGCGGGCCGAGCGCACCGCACCGGCGGCGATCGCCGGCGGCGCATCGAAATCCTCGGCGAGGCGGCGGATCTCCTCGGCGGCGATCTCCACCCGCTCGCGGGCCAGCAGGCGCTGCCAGACCCGCTCGCGCACGCGCGCTGGCGGCACCTTCATCTCGATGGCATAGGTCATGCGCCGGAGCACGCTCGGACCCAGCGCGCCCGGATCGTTGACCGTCCACAGGGTGGGCACGCGCGACTCCTCGAACAGCTTGTGCATGAACACCCGCGAGCCGTAGCCACGATGCTCGCCGATCAGGTCCGGATCGGCATCCCCGCGCAGCAGATCCTCGGCCTCGTCGAACAGCAGCAGGGCATCCGGCTGGTTCTCCAGCAGCTTCTGCGACAGCCGGTAGGCCCCGACGCGCTCGTCCCGGCTGGGCTCCTGGCCGCGGTCATCGGCCTGGCCCACCGCGTAGAGCTTGAGCGAGAGCCGCTGCGCCAGGGTCTTGCAGAACTCGGTCTTGCCGGTGCCCGGCGGACCGTAGAGCAGGATGTGGATGCCGCGCTCCTGGGCGCTGGCGGCCTGGGCCACCAGGCTCGCCGCGAGGTCGCGGTCGGCGCGCAGATGGTCGTAGTCCTCCCAGTCCAGCTGCGGCGCCAGCGGCTCGCCGAGCAGGGCGGCGCGCACATCCGGCACCACCCCGGGCTGGGCCTGGAGGAACCGGGTCAGCGCCGGCTGCGGCTGGCAGTCGGAGCGGTAGTCCACGGTGAACAGGCCGCTGGCCAGCAGCTTGCCTCGCGGCGACAGCGCCTCGAGCAGCTCGCCGCGCGGCAGGCCGATCAGGGTGGCCAGGGTGGAGATCACCCCGGAGTCGCCGGCGCGGATCTCGTCGAGTTCCAGCACCTCGAAGAGGTCCTCGAACAGGGCGCTGACCCGCGCCCGCACCAGGGCACCCATCAGCAGGCGTTCGCCGGCGGTGAGCTGCAGCAGCTCGGCCACCTTGCCCAGATTGGCCTCCAGCGAGGAGGGCGCGGCGCCGGCCAGGGCGTCATAGCGCTGCAGCAGCAGGGGCTGCAGCAGCTCGAAGGTGACCACCCGCGACTCGTCGCCGAGAGCGAGGTCGAGGCCGTCGGCCTCATCGAGGATGAAGCGCAGCAGCGGGTCCTGCGCCCAGCGGTAGCGGTCCAGCCGGCCGATGAAGTTGCACAGCCAGGCCAGGAGGACGCGTTGTTCGAAGGGTTCCATCATGCCAAGACCACACCAGAGGGAGGCCGCCAGGCGCCGGGCGCCGCGGAGGGACACCGGACCGCGTCCGGCGTGAGGGGTTCCCGTGGGACGGTGATGGGAACCCGGGAAGGGGAATGGCCCGCGCCAGCTGGCTCCGGCACCCGGCGACACCGCTGCCGTTGCTCCCTTCCGGGCCTGGCGGGGTTCACGGCTTGCCGTCGCGGAGGGCCGACGCGGGCCAAGCGCCTAGTATGCGCCAGAGCCGGCCCTGCCGTCCCGCCGTTCAGCCCTCTGCGGCCTGACGCCGGGCCTGCTGCTCGATCAGGGTCAGTGCCACCTTGTCGCGCAGATACAGGGGCTGCAGGGTGGCCGCGGGACCAAACGCCCCCTGCGCCCAGGCGCGCCGGGCGAGGCCAAACCCCGCCTCGGCCAGCGGCAGGGCGCTGCCATCCGTGTGCCGCGGGGCCGCAGTCAGGCTTGCGGCCAGCGCCTCGGGGTAGCGCGCCCAGCCGGTGCCGACCGCCACGCAGGGCCCGTCGACCGGCCAGCGCAGCGCCGCCGGCACCACCACCTCGGCCGGGGCCAGCGGCTCGGGCAGGCCCTGCGCGTCCCGCTGGAAGGCCTGGGCATAGACCGCATCGAGACGGGCGTCCAGGGCCGCGCAGACCATCGATGCCGCGGGCGGCGCGGCGGCTGCCAGCAGGGCCAGCGAGGACACGCCCCAGACCGGGCGGTCGAGCGCCAGGGCCAGGCCCTTGGCGGCCGCCACTCCGATGCGCACGCCGGCGAACGAGCCGGGACCGATGCCCACCACCAGCCCATCGATCTGCGCGAAGGCGAGACCGGACTCGGCGAGCAGGCTCTGCAGCTGGGGCAGCAGCTGCTGGGTGTGGTCGCGGCCGGCGCGGCTGACCCGGGTGCGCACGGCCCCGTCCTGCCAGAGCGCACAGGAGCAGGCCTCGGTGGCGGTATCCAGGGCGAGCAGGTTCATCCCCACACTGTAGTGCGAATTGTCTAGCGCAGAAAACGGACCTGAGACCCCAACCAGGGGCAACTCCTCAAGCGGATGGCCTCATCTTTGCTGGACCTTCCGTACGCGCGCCCCTACAGTCGCGCCCGCTGATTTCCCGCCATCGGTTTCGGAGAGCTTGATCATGGCTGTATCGCGTCACCCCCTGCGCCCGGCCACCGGGTCACTTCTTCTCGCCGCTCTGGGCGGTCTGCTCAGCCTCCCCGCGGCGCAGGCGACCACGCCCGCCGAAGGCAGCATCGACCGCAATGGCACCCTCATCACCGCCACCGGCGGGCCATATCTGGTCTCCAACCCCAGCGGCACCGCCACTGGCGAGCCGGTATGCACCGGTGACGGGGTCAGCTGCGACGAGTTCCTGCTCACCGTGGACCTGCCGGCGGACTTCCGTGCGGCCAATCCCAACCTGGTGCTGCGGGTCGATGTCGCCACCGAGTCGCCCAGCGGGGCTGACGATCTCGATCTCTATGTGCGCAATGCCGAGTCCGGGGAGCTGATCGGCTCCTCGGCGTCATCGGCCGCCAATGAAACCGCCGATATCGCCATCGCCAACCTGCCGGCGCAGGTGCGGGTGGAGATCGTGCCGTTCGCCGTGGCCGGCGGCAGCATGACCCTGACCATCGGCTTCGCCCAGGGTGCCGGCGGTGGCGGGGAAGACCCCTGCGTTGCCAGCGGCACCGCCAACGGCGGCAGCGCCACGCTCGATCGCGAGGTCGGCCAGGCTCTGGCCAGCCTGCCGGCGAGCGCGCTGTTCGGCGCCTTCGTGCACTTCAACCAGGGCACCCACAAGCAGCAGGATGCGGTCCTCCAGCGGCTGGGGCTGACCCGGATGCAGGACTTCCGCCGTCACGCCCGCTCGGTCTACGCCCAGGGTCCGATCGCGGCCTGGTTGCAGCTGCGCCGGGAACCCTCGGTGGCCTGGATCGAATACAACCGCCCGCTGCGCTATCTCGACGCCACCGGCCCCTGGGCGACCCGGGTGCGCGTGGCCCAGGAGCCGGTTTCCGGCGGTCCTTACTTCGACGCCTCGGGCAATGTGCTGGATGGTCGCGGCACCACGCTGGGCGTGATCGACAGCGGGGTGTTCGGTCCGCACCCGGATTTCGCCGAGCGGCTGATCCATAACTTCAAGCTGGTGCAGTTCGTCAGCACCGACATTCCGCAGTACATCGATCTCGGCACCAATGCGGATTCCGAGAGCCAGGTCGGTGGCCACGGCACCCATGTCACCGGCACCGTCGGCGGCAGCGGCGCAGCCTCCAATGGCGGCTACCCGGTGCCGGAGCTGGCGCCGAACATCCAGGGCACCTACGCCGGTGTGGCCCCGGGCGCCAACCTGATCCACTACGGCCATGGCGCCGGTCTGTTCGTGCTGTCGGCCGTCACCGCCTACCAGCACATCATCGACAACGCCGATACCTTCAGCCCGCCGCTGCGCGCGGTCAACAACTCCTATGGCGACGCCGCCGGCACGCCGTACAACCCGGGCTCGACCTCGTCCTGCCTGATCAAGGAGGTGGTGAAGAAGAACATCGTGATGGTGTTCGCCGCCGGCAACGATGCGGGCGATGGCAGCACCGACCAGACCTCGTCGACCTGCAAGGACCCGACGCCGGGCGTGATCTGCGTGGCGAGCTACAACGACAACGGCACCGGTGCCCGCGACGCGGCGCTGTCCGGCTTCTCCAGCCGCAGCCTCGCCGGCCGTCCGGCCGACTATGTCGATATCGCCGCCCCCGGTGACCTGATCACCTCGACCTGCCTGCAGGGTCAGCCCAGCCAGGCGATCTGCACCGGCGGCGATGACCAGGCGGCGGAGATCGACTGGCAGCCCTTCTACGGCACCATCTCCGGAACCTCGATGGCGGCGCCGCATGTCACCGGCGTGGTGGGACTGATTGCCCAGGCCCGTCCGGAACTGACCCCGGGCGAGATCGAGGCGGTGATCCAGCGCAATGCCCGCAAGGTCGGGGACGGCTACGAGCCGGATCCGCAGCTGCCGGGCAGCACCATCCACTTCGCCTATGGCGCCGGTCTGCTCGACATGAAGCGCATCCTCGATGACCTCGGCACGGCCCACGCGGCCCTGCCGGTCAATGGCGCCGAGTGGACGGTGTTCGACGGTGACGCCGACAGCCTGGTGACCGATGCCGCGGCCGATGTGATCGGTCTGACCCTGCAGGAGGCCACCGAAGGCGGTCTGCCCGGCGTTCGCTACCGCATCACCCTGGCCGATGCCACCGGCTTCGCCGCGGCCACCGCGGTGAGCCTGAAGGTGGAGCAGAATGTCGCCGGGGTGCCGCTGCCCACCAGCGTGGTGCTCAACCCGGATGGCAGCGTGAGCATCCCGGAGGCGGGCGCGGACAATGTCGCGGTCGCCGCCAGTGCGGTGCTCGCCGGCAATGTGGTCAGCTTCTTCGTGCCGTACGCGGCGATGGGCTTCCCGGACCTGCTCGAGCCGATCCACAACCTGCGGGTGATCAGCAGCACCGATGCCGGCGAGGCCGATTACGCGCCCTCCCCGGCCGATCTGCCGGCCGCGCTGGCGGCGGTGCAGCCGATGTATGGCCGCGCCTTCACCATCCAGCTGCCGGCGGGCAGCCCGCCGCCGTCCAATGAGCGCAGCTGCGTGCTGCCGGGTCTGACCGTGCTGACCAGCCCGGTGGGCATCACCGGCAACGGTCTGGGCCTGCCGGCCGAGGACCTGCGTCAGGCCTGGGTGGCCGAGCCCAGCGAGATGCCGGGCAAGATCGTGTTCACGATCAAGACCGCCGGACTCGCCACGGTGCCGCCGGGCTATCGCTGGTACCACTACTTCACGGTGCCGGGCGATCCCAACGAGTACTTCGTGGCCATGGACAACCTCGGCGCGGCGCCGAGCTTCATCTACGGCACCCGCACCGGCATCGACACGCCGGCCGGTGCGCTGGGCAGCTTCGCCGTGCTCGGCGATCTCGACCCCGCCAGCGGCTTCAGCCCGGACGGCACCATCACCCTGGTGCTGGACAAGGCGACCCTGGGCATCGCCCCGGGCATCCAGCTGGGCGGGCTGGCGGCGAGCATCCGCCAGACCACCAACCCGGAGAACGGGGTCGGTCTGACCGTCGACTCCGGCGGCGCGGTGGGCGGTTACTCGGTGGTCGGCAACGACAGCTGCACCGGCAGCGGGGGCGGTGGCGAGCCCGGCAAGGAGCAGACCGAGGGTCGCTTCGGTGGCAGCCTGGGCTGGCTGATGCTGATGAGCGGTCTGCTGGCCGCCGGCCTGCGCCGGCGCCGCCTGGGCCACTGACGGCCGTCCCGCGTCACCCCACGGCCCCGGCGCAAGCCGGGGCCGTTTTCGTTCAGGGGCGGCGCTCTAGAGGCTGGCCGCCCAGTCGAGTGCGGCGGCCCGGTCCACCCGCGGCATCGCCGGCAGGCTCTCCAGCACGCGCCGGCCGTAGGGCTTCTGGGTCAGGCGCGGATCGCAGATCACCAGCAGCCCGCGATCGCCGGCATCGCGGATCAGCCGGCCGACACCCTGGCGCAGCGTCATCACCGCCTCCGGCAGCTGGATCTCGGTGAAGGGATTGCCGCCCTCGGCGCGATGCGCCTCCAGCCGGGCGTCGTAGACCGGATCCCCGGGTGCGGCGAAGGGCAGCTTGTCGATCGCCACCAGCCGCAGGGCGCGGCCGCGCACATCCACTCCCTCCCAGAAGCTCGCGGTGCCCACCAGCACCCCGTCGCCGGCGGCGCTGAAGCGCTCCACCAGCCGGCTGCGCGCGTCCTCGTTCTGCACGAACAGCGGATAGGGGCAGACCGCGCGCAGGCGTGCGGCGATGATCTTGAGCGCACGGTGACTGGTGCAGAGCACGAAAGCCCCGCCGCGGCTGGCCTCGATCAGCGGCAGCAGCGCGTCCACCACCCGATCGGAAAACGCCGGATGGGCCGGTTCCGGCAGTCCCTCGGGCAGATACAGCCGGGCCTGGCGGGGATAGTCGAAGGGGCTGTCCAGGGCCAGGGTACGGGCCTGATCCAGACCGAGCTGGCGCTGCAGATGGGAGAAATCTCCGCGCACCGAGAGCGTGGCCGAGGTCAGCACCCAGGCCCCGGGATAGGCGGCGATGACGCGCTGGAACTCGCGCCCGACCGACAGCGGCGTGGCGTGCAGCGCCCCGCCGCGGCCGCGCGGCTCGATCCACTGCACCTGATCGCGATCGGCCTCCGGATCCAGCACCACGCGCAGGCGGTGCAGATGGCCGGCGGCGCGCTCGGCGGCGGCGGCCAGACCCGGGCTGCGCTCGGCATAGCGCTTGAGCTGGGCGCTGAGCGCGTCCAGGGCCGCCTCGGTCTGGTCGAGCAGCACCGCACTGCCCTCGGCGCGGCGGAACGGCTCGAGCAGACCCCGGGCCGGCTGGCGCGACAGCAGCGCCTCCAGCGGCAGCAGCGGACGCACCAGGGCCTCGTTGGCGGCGTCGAGCTCCGGCATGTCGCCGAGCAGGCCGGCCTCGCTCTGCACATCCTCGGCCAGATCGCGCAGCTGACGGGTCGACAGCCGGGTCCCGAAGAACTGCAGGGCGAGGTCCGGCAGCTGGTGGGCCTCGTCGATCACCACCGCATCCGGATTGGGCAGCAGCTCGCCGAAGCCCTCCTCCTTGAGTGCGAAATCGGCCAGCAGCAGATGGTGGTTGACCACCACCAGATCCGCCGCCTGGGCGGCGCGTCGGGCGCGCACCACATGGCAGGCGGCGAACTCCGGGCATTTGGCGCCCAGGCAGTTGTCGGCGCTGGAGGTGATGCGCGGCACCAGCGGATCGTCCTCGGTGAGCCAGCCCAGCTCGGCGATCTCGCCGCGTTCGGTGGACTGGGCCCAGCGCTGGACCTTGCGCAGGCGCTCGTCGAAGCGCAGGCCGGGCTGGTCACCGCTGCGCTCGAGGCGATAGCGGCACAGGTAGTTGGCGTGGCCCTTGAGCAGGGCGCTGCGCAGCGGCTGCCCGAGCGCCTCGACCAGCCGCGGCAGATCGCGGTGGAACAGCTGATCCTGGAGATTCTTGGTGCCGGTGGAGACCAGGATGCGCCGCCCGCTGGCCAGCGCCGGGGCGAGATAGGCGAAGGTCTTGCCGGTACCGGTACCGGCCTCGACCAGCAGCACCGCGGCGTCCTCCATGGCGGCGGCCACCGCGGCGGCCATCTCCTGCTGCTGGCGCCGCGGGCGGAACCCGGGCAGGCGCTGGGCCAGCGTGCCGTCGTCGCCGAAGAGCGCGGCGACCGCGTCCGCGCTCACGGGCTGGGCGGGCCGAGCTGGCTCTCGATCTGCTCGATGCGGACCTGGGCCTGCAGGCTGCCGGCGGCGTCGCCGCGCAGCTCGCGGGCGCGGCGGATGGTGCGCCAGTTCTCCAGCTCCACGAACAGATTGCCGCGCGCGAGGCTATTGGCCCGTCCGGCCACGCTCTCGGCCTGGTCGGCCTGACCCTGGTCGAGATAGACCTGCGCCAGCGCCGACCACACGAAGTAGTTGCGCGGCTCGATCCGCAGCGCCCGCTCGAGCGCGGCCGAGGCCTGCTCGAGATTGCCGGCCTGGCGTGCCGCGCCGGACTGGCGCAGGAGCGAGAGCACCGCCTGCCCGCTGATCGCTTCCGGGCTGCGCGGTGCGCTGCTGGCGGGCGGGGCCGGCGGCGGGGCCACCGGGGTGGGCGGCGCCAGCGGCGAGGGCACGCCGGGCAGGGGATCGGCGGGGTAGCTCGGCGAGCCGGGGGCCGGCACATTGGCCGAGCGGTCCTCGAGCGGCGGCCAGGCGCTCTCGCGCCGCCCGCTGGTGCTGGTGCAGGCGACGACGAGCAGGGACAGCAGCAGCAGGACCGGGGGACGGAGCATGGCGGACGGCAGGTGGGACGGACCGCTTATTCGAAGATGTCGCGCAGCCACTGTAAAGGCTGCGACTGCGCGGCGTTCGCACAGGGAGCGTAATCGAGCGGGGCGTGACCCCGCAGGAAGGGCAGCAGGCGCACGCTGGTGCAGCCCTCGTCGGCGCGCAGGCCGGTGAAGGTGTCGACCAGCTGCTCCTCGATGTCCGGCGGCGGGATCAGGTCCAGGCTGCGGGCGTTGAGATCGCGCATCAGCCGCGCCCACAGCACCAGCGCCCCGGAGGAGCCGGTGAAGCCCATCGGCTTGTAGTCGTCGCGGCCCATCCAGATCACTGCGACCCGGTCGGCCCCGAAGCCGGCGAACCAGGAATCGCGCAGATCATCGGTGGTGCCGGTCTTGCCAGCCAGCAGGGCATCCGGCGGCAGCACGCTGTAGGCGCCACGGCCGGTCCCCAGCTGCATCACCTGGGTCATCGCCCAGGTGGTCAGATAGACCGGCCCCTCGGGCAGGGCCTGGCGCACCCGGATCGGAAAGCGGTTGAGCGGCTCGCCCTCCTTGGTGGTGACCTCGCGGATCGCCGACAGCGGGCTGGTGTAGCCGCCGGCGGCGAGCGTCGCGTACATCTGCGCCACCTCGATCGGAGCGATGTCCACCGCGCCGAGGAACAGGCTCGGCAGCGGCTGGGCATCGCCGGTGTAGCCGGCGGCGCGCAGCACTTCGAGAAAGCGCGCCTCCCCCAGCTCCAGCCCGACCCGCACCGTCGGCAGGTTGTAGGACTGGGCCAGGGCCAGGTACAGCGGCTGCGGGCCGTGCAGCTGCTTGTCGTAGTTCTTCGGCTCCCACACCTGGCGGTTGGGCAGGCGCAGCGAGATCGGCTCGTCCTCGATGAAGCTGTGCAGGTGATAGCGATCCGGCTGCGAGAGGGCGGCGAGATAGACGAAGGGCTTGGACAGCGAGCCGATCGAGCGGCGCGCATCGAGGGCGCGGTTGAAGCCGTCGAAGCGCACATCGCGCCCACCCACCACCGCCTGCACCTCGCCGTTGTTGATGTTGGTGATCACCCCGGCCGCCTGCAGGCTGCCCACCGTCTTCTTGCGCGCTGTCTCCAGGTCCGGCAGGCCCTCGGTCACCGTCCGTTCCAGCGCCTCCTGGGCGGCCGGGTCGAGGGTGGTGAAGATGCGCAGGCCCTCGCTGGTCAGATCGGCCTCGGCGTACTGCCCGCGCAGCTGGCGCTTGACCAGCTCGACAAAGGCCGGATAGCGCTCCACTCCGCCGCGCTTGCTGCCGGCCAGACCCAGGGGCTGGGCCACCGCCTGGGTGTAGGCCTCGGCGTCGATCAGTCCCTGGTCGAGAAACACCTTCAGCACCACATCGCGGCGCTGCTTGACCCGCTCGGGGGAGCGCCGCGGGTTGTAGTAGCTGGCGCCCTTGACGATGCCGACCAGCATGGCGATTTCCTGCGTCTGCAGTTCCGCCAGCGGCTTGTTGAAGTAGTACAGGCTCGCCAGGCCCATGCCGTGCACGGCGCGGTTGCCGTCCTGGCCGAGGAAGATCTCGTTGAGATAGGCCTCGAGGATCTGGTCCTTGCTGGCGTGCAGCTCCAGCAGGATGGCCATCAGCATCTCGCGGATCTTGCGCGACCAGGTCACATCCAGCGTCAGGAAGAAGTTGCGCACCAGCTGCTGGGTGATGGTGCTGGCGCCCTGGACGATACGCCCGGCGCGCAGATTGGCGACGCTCGCCCGCAGAATGCCGCGCAGGCTGATGCCGTGATGGCGGTAGAAGCCCTGATCCTCCACCGCGATCAGCCCCTCGCGCAGCAGCGGCGGCACCTCGGCGAGCTTGACCAGCACGCGATCCTCGCCCTGCTGCGGATAGATGCTGCCGATCAGCATCGGGTCGAGCCGCACCAGATCACGGGACTGCTGGCTGTCGAGATCCTGGATCGCCGCCACCTCGCGGCCGTCGAGCTGGACCGCCAGCCGCATCTCCGGCTGCGGACCGTCCCAGAACTGGAAGGCCCGGCTGTGCACCCGCAGCTGCTCGCGGCTGACCGTGAAGGTGCCGGGGCCCTCGAGCCGGTCCTGCACGCGGTAGCCGAGCCGTTCCAGCTCGCGCCGCAGCGAGCCGGCGTCGTGGCGCACCCCGGGATAGAGCTCCAGCGGCGAGGCGTAGACCTGGGCCGGCAGGGCCCAGCGCACACCGGCGAAGCGCTCGCGCACCTCGGCATCCAGGCGCAGCAGATAGACGCTGGCCAGCGCCAGCCCGACCAGCAGGGTCAGCAGCAGACCCCCGATCAGGCCCAGCCAGAGCCGGCGGGGGATCCAGGAACGGGCGGCGCGCGGACGCGCAGGAGAGGAACGCGGCATGGACACATGATACCGGGGACGACCGCCCCGGCTGGTTCAGCTGCTGCGAACCTGGCGCTCCATGGTCTCGATCGAGGAATGGCGCACATCCTTGCCCTCGACGAAGTAGATCACATACTCGGCGATGTTCTTGGCGTGGTCGCCGATGCGCTCGAGCGAACGCACGCACCAGATCAGGTCCATCACCCGGCGGATGGTGCGCGGCTCTTCCATCATGTAGGTGATGCACTGGCGCATCAGCGCCTCGTACTCACGGTCGATCACCATGTCCTCGCGCACCACCGCCACCGCGGTCTTGGAGTCCATGCGGGCGAAGGCGTCGAGCGCATCCCGCACCATCTGCGAGACATGGCGCGAGAGGTGCTGCACCTCGTGCATGTGGTCGTTGAGGCGCTCCTGCCCGGCCAGGTCCTTGGCCATGCGGGCGATCTTCTCCGCCTCGTCGCCGCAGCGCTCAAGATCGGT
>DASUDX010000092.1:0-13276 GCA_036275365.1 Nevskiaceae bacterium
TCCGCGGCCGAATCGGCGAAGGTGCTGGTCAACGCGGTGACGAAGAACATCCGCCCGCGCGACATCATCACCCGCAAATCCATCGAGAACGTGGTGTCTCTGGTGATGGCCACCGGCGGTTCCACCAACGCGGTGCTGCACTACCTCGCCATCGCCCATGCGGCCGAGGTGGAGTGGACCATCGACGACTTCGAGCGCGTGCGGAGCCGCACACCGGTGCTGTGCGACCTGAAGCCCTCCGGCCGCTTCGTCGCCACCGATTTCCACAAGGCGGGCGGCGTGCCGCAGGTGCTGAAGATGCTGCTGGTCAACGGTCTGCTGCACGGTGACTGCCTCACCATCACCGGCCGTACCCTGGCCGAGGAACTGGCGACGGTGCCGGCCACGCCGCGCGCCGACCAGGATGTGATCCGCCCCTTCGACCGGCCGATGTACGCCGAGGGCCATCTGGCCATCCTCAAGGGCAATCTGGCGCCGCTGGGCGCGGTGGCGAAGATCACCGGCCTGAAGAACCCGGTGATCACCGGCCCGGCGCGGGTGTTCGATTCCGAGGACGCCGCCATGGCCGCCATCCTCGGCGACCAGATCCAGGCCGGCGATGTGCTGGTGATCCGCTACGAGGGGCCCAAGGGCGGACCGGGCATGCGCGAGATGCTGGCGCCGACCAGCGCCATCATCGGCAAGGGCCTGGGCGAGTCGGTGGGCTTCATCACCGATGGCCGCTTCTCCGGCGGGACCTGGGGCATGGTGGTGGGCCATGTGGCGCCGGAGGCTTTCGTCGGCGGGCCGATCGCCCTGATCGAGGAAGGCGATCGCATCACCATCGACGCCCATCGCCAGCAGCTGGAGCTGCATGTGGAGGAGGCCGAACTGGCCCGCCGCCGCGCGCGCTGGACGCCGCCGCCGGCCCGTCACACCCGCGGCGTGCTGGGCAAGTTCGCCCGTCTGGTCAGCGGCGCCGAGCGCGGCGCGATCACCGACGGCTGAGCAGAACCCCGGCGCGTCGGCGGGGGAAAGCCAAGGGGCGGACCGGAAATCCCGCCTTGCATTCGTCGCCGGATCGGTCAACCCTCCTCCCTGAGACGGGGCGTGAAGCCTCGCAAGGGAGTCGGCGATGGCCATTCAGGATGAAGGGACCGGCGCGCTGCCGGTGGGCTCGCAGGTGGGCCGCTACACGCTGCTGGGGCTGGCTGGCAGCCCGGACCGCTTCGGCATCAGCTACCGGGCCAGCAGCGCCGACGGGCGAGAGGTGACGCTCAAGGAGTTCTTCCCCCGCGAGTTCGTCACCCGAGACGGCGAGCGCATGGTCGCGCGCCTGCCCGATCTCGCCAGCGCCCTGCGCTGGGGCCTGCTCGCCTTCGTCAACGAGGCGCGGGTGCTGGCCGGCTTCCGGCATCCGGATGTGGCCGAGGTCTATGAGGTGTTCGAGGCCAATGGCACCGCCTACTTCAGCATGGAGGCGCTGGCCGGCGAGACGCTGGCCGAACACCTCGAACGGGTCGGACGGCTGGATGCCGAAGCCACCCAGCGCCTGCTGCTGCCCCTGCTCGAGGGCCTCGGCCGCGCCCATGCCGAGGGCTTTCTGCACCGCGACATCCGCCCGGACCATCTGCAGCTGCGCGCCGATGGCTCGCCAGTGCTGGTGGACTTCGGCGCCGGCCAGAACGCCATGCGCTTCAAGAGCCGCGACTTCGTCGGCGGGCTGGCGGCCGGCTACGCCGCGCCAGAGGAGTACTCGCTGCAGGCCAAGCAGAGCCCGGCCACCGATCTCTACTCGATCGCCGCGCTGGCCTATCGCTGTCTGAGCGGTCAGGCGCCCCCGGAGGTGCCGCAGCGGCTGCGCGATCCGCACGGCTTCGATGCCGAGGCCCGGCTGGCGGGTCTGGCGCCCCCGGCCCTGGTCGCGGCGGTGGCCTGGGGCTTGCGCCTGGACCCGGCCCAGCGGCCGGCCAGTGCCGCGGATTTCGCCGCTGCGCTGCGGGGCGAGCAGGCGGTGCCGGCCGCCGCCCCGGGCACGGACCGCGCCCCGGCCGTGGCCACCGCAGTCGCCGCTGCCGCCCCCGCCCCTGCTCCAACCTTGGCGGCGACGCCGCCGCCGGCACCGGTTGAGGCCCGCCGCCGCCAGCCCCTGCTCTGGGTCGCCTCGGTGGCGGTGCTGCTGGCGGTCACCGCCACCGGCTGGACCCTGCTCAGCCAGCCCCCGGCGGCGGACCCGATCCCGCGGCCGCCCGAACCGGCTGCCGCCGCGGCTCCGGAGTCGGAGGCGCCTGTGTCGAGCGCGGCTGAGGGCGCGCGCGCGGAGGCGGCGGTGGAGGAGCTTGCCCTGGGGGGACTGGAGAAGCTGGCCGCCGATCTGCTCAAGCGCGAGCAGGAGGCGGCCACGGCCCAGCAGGCGATCGCCGAGGCCGAGGCCGCCCAGCGGGCGCAGGCCGAGCAGGCCCGCCAGGCCCGCGAGCTGGCCGCCCGCGAGGCGCTGGATCAGGCCCGCCGCGAACCCGCCGCTGCCAGCGCCACCGGCACTTCGGCCGAGCCCGCCGCCGACAGCGAGGCCAGCCGCACCGCCCAGCTGGAGCAGGAGCTGGCCGCACTGCAGGCCGAGCGCGAGCGGGAAGCCCGCGCCGCCGCCGAGGCTGCGGCGCTGCGCGAGCGCGAGGCGGCGGCCGCCCGTGAGGCGGAGCGGCAGCGGCTGGCCCGCATCCAGACCGAGAAGGCGCGCTGCGAGCTGCATGTCAGCGAGGTGTTCTCGAACGCCTCGCTGGACTACGACACGCTGACCCGAGCGGAAGGCGTGGTGAAGCTCGCCAACGGCAATCTGCGGCTGCCGGAGATGCGCACCGATGACGGCCGTGCCGCGCGCGTGGAAGTCACCCCGGCCGGCTGCGCCACCCTGCGCGCCAGTCGTTGAGCGCCGGACTCGCCAGCGGCGAGGTGCAGCGGAACGCGGCTAGCGGCCCAGCCACTGCTCGTTGTGCTGGCCCAGGGCCGGCGCCGGCGCCAGGTCCGGCAGCGGGTCGGGGCCGAAGCGCAGCGGGCTGCGCAGCGCCGGCTTGCCGTGGCGCTCGCCAATCATCCCGCGGGCCCGCAGCTGCGGGTCCTCGAGCATCTCGGCGGGGCTGAGCACCGGTGCCAGGCAGCAGTCGGCCCCGGCGAAGGCCTGGGCCCAGTCGTCGCGGGTCCGGGTCTTGAACAGCGCGGTCAGCGCCTCGCGCAGGCCGGCCCCGGCCGGGCCCGGGGCCATCGGCAGGCGCAGCAGCTCGGGTCGCCCCACCGCTGTGCAGAACTTCTGGAAGAACTTCGGCTCCAGCGCGCCGAGGGCGATCCAGCCGCCGTCGGCGCATTCATAGAGGCTGTAGTTGGGCAGGGCCCCGGTGAGCACATCCTCACCGCGGCGGCCGCTGCGGCCGGTGGCGCGCAGCCCCGCCACCGAGAGCACCTGCAGCGCCGCGGTGCCGTCGAGCATGGCGCTGTCGACGAAGCAGCCCTGCCCGCTGGCGCGAGCCCCGTACAGGGCCCCCAGCAGGGCCACCGCACAGGTGAGCGCCCCGCCGGCGAGATCGGCGATCTGGAAATTGGACAGCACCGGCGCCCCGCCTGCCGGGCCGGTCTGGTCGAGCACGCCGGCGAAGGCGTTGTAGTTCATGTCGTGGCCGGCCCAGTCGCGGTAGGGCCCGCTCTGGCCGTAGCCGGTGAGCGCGGCGTAGACCAGGCGGGGGTTCTCGGCACGCAGCGTCTGGTAGCCGCAGCCGAGGCGCTCCATCACCCCGGGACGGAAGGACTCCAGCACCACATCCGCCTCGCGGGCGAGCCGCCTGAAGGCGGCCCCATCCTCGGCCCGGCGCAGGTCCAGGGTCACCGAGTGCTTGCCGGCATTGATCAGCTCATGCAGCTCGGGCATCAGGCTGCGGCCGTAATCGCCGCCGTTGGGCTCCTCGATCTTGATCACCGTCGCGCCCATCTGGGCGAGATAGAGCGAGCAGAACGGTCCCGGCAGCAGCCGGGACAGATCGAGCACGCGGACACCTTGCAGGAGTGGGTTCATGGCGGCGGTGTGGACAGCAGCGGGAAAGCGGCCGGCTCAGCCGGCAAACGGGACACGGGCGCCCGGCGGTCGCGGCGGCGGGAGCCGGTCGCGGAACAGCGCGGGCGGGCCAGCGGTCCTGGCGCGCACCGGCGATTCCCCGAACCGGCTGCGTGGCGGCGGCGGCCGCCGGTCGGCGCTGGGCGTGGCCGTGGCACTCCCGCCCGCGCGCACCCGCTCGGCTCGCGAGGTCCGCAGGGTCAGAGGAAGCGCCCGATCAGCTCCTTCATGATCTCGTTGGTGCCGCCGTAGATGCGCTGCACCCGCGAGTCCCGCCACAGCCGGGAGATCGGGTACTCGTCCATGTAGCCGTAGCCCCCGTGCAGCTGCAGGCAGAGATCGGCGATCTCGAACTGCTTGTCGGTGGTCCAGTACTTGGCCTGGGCGGCGGTGACCACATCGAGCTTCTTCTCGATCAGCAGCTCGGTGCAGCGCTCGACGAAGACCCGGCCCAGCGCCGCCTCGGTGCGCGCCTCGGCGAGCTTGAAGCGGGTGTTCTGGAAATCGAGGATGCGCTTGCCGAAGGCCTTGCGGTCCTTCACATACTGGAGGGTGATGTCGAGGGCGAGCTCGATGGCGGCGATCGCCGCCACCGCGATGATCAGACGCTCCTGCGGCAGCTCCTGCATGAGCTGGGCGAAGCCCATGCCCTCGGCCTTGCCGAGCAGGCAGGACTTGGGCACGCGCACATTCTCGAAGAACAGCTCCGAGGTGTCCTGGCCGTGCATGCCGGCCTTCTCGAGATTGCGGCCGCGGCGGAAGCCGCTGACCTTGCCGGTCTCCACCAGAATCAGCGAGACGCCCTTGGCCTTCTCGTTGGGATCGGTCTTGGCCACCACGATGATCAGGCCGGCCTGCTGGCCGTTGGTGATGAACACCTTCTGGCCGTTGATCACATAGTCGTCGCCATCGGCGATCGCGGTGGTGCGCACGCTCTGCAGATCCGAGCCGGTGCCCGGCTCGGTCATGGCGATGGCGCCCACCAGCTCGCCGCTGGCCAGCCGCGGCAGGTAGTCCTTCTTCTGCGCCTCGGTGCCGTAGTGCAGCAGGTAGGGAGCGATGATGCCGTTGTGCAGCGACAGGCCCCAGGACGAGCAGCCGACCCGCGCCTGCTCCTCGATCAGCACCTTCTCGAAGGCGAAGTTGCCGTCGCCGCCACCGTACTCGGAGGGCATGCTCGGGCAGAGCAGGCCGAGCTCGCCGGCCTTGTTCCAGATCTCGCGGTCGACCTGGCCCTGCTCGTCCCAGCGCAGGACATGGGGCTTGACCTCCTGCTCCATGAAGCGGCGGGCGGTCTGCTGGAACAGGCGCAGCTCATCGGTCCAGTAGCTGGCATCGGCCAGCAGCGGGTTAGTCATGGTAGGTCTCTCCGGAAGTGGCCATGGCGCGCAGCTGCGCACCGGGTTTGAAGCGATCGCCATAGCGGGCGGCCAGGGCGTCGGCGCGCGCCACGAAGGCCTTCACGCCATAGGCATTGATGAACTGCAGCGGTCCGCCGTGGTGCGGCGCGAAGCCCCAGCCGAAGATGGCGCCGATGTTGGTGTCGGCGACGGTGGTCACCACCTTCTCCTCGAAGCAGCGCGCGGCATCCACCGCCTGGGCGAACATCAGGCGCTCGATCATCTCGGCCTGCTCGAGCTGGACCGGCGCCAGCGGGTAGTGCTCGGCCAGGCCCGGCCACAGCCGCTTCTCGCCGTCGGCCGGGTAGTCGTAGAAGCCCTTGCCGGCCTTCTTGCCGATGCGGCCCAGGCTCTCGACCATCTTCACGATCACCGCCTGGCCCGGGTGGCTCGGCGCGGTGCGCCCTTCCGCCGCGTAGTCCTTCTGGGTCTGCCTCATCACATGATGGGACAGGGACAGCGAGACCTCGTCATTGAGCGCCAGCGGGCCGACCGGCATGCCGGCCTGCAGGCCGGCGACTTCGATCGCCCGCGGATGCTGGCCCTCGGCCAGCATCGCCAGGCCTTCCATCACATAGGTGCCGAACACCCGGCTGGTGTAGAAGCCGCGCGAATCGTTGACCACGATCGGCGTCTTTTTGATCTGCTGGACATAGTCGAAGCCCTTGGCCAGCGTGGCCGGCGAGGTCTTCTCGCCGAGGATGATCTCGACCAGCGGCATCTTGTCCACCGGCGAAAAGAAGTGCAGGCCGATGAACTGGTCCGGCCGCAGGCTGGCCTTGGCAAGGCCGGTGATCGGCAGGGTGGAGGTGTTCGAGGCGAAGGTGGCCCCGGCCGGAATCACCGCCTCGGTCTTGCGGGTGACATCGGCCTTGATCTCGCGGTCCTCGAACACCGCCTCGATGACCAGATCGCAACCGGCCAGATCCTCGTAGGCGGTGGTGGCCTTGATGCGGTCGAGGAAGACCTGCTTGCCCGCCGGGGTCTCGCGACCCTTCTTGATCGCCTTGTCGAGCAGCCCGGCCGAGTAGGCCTTGCCCTTCTCGGCGGCGTCCTGGGCGGTGTCCAGCAGCACCACCTCGATCCCGACCTTGGCCGAGACATAGGCGATGCCGGCGCCCATCATGCCGGCGCCGAGAATGCCGAGCTTCCTGACGCTGGACTTGGGTTCGCCCTCCGGCCGGCTCTTACCCTTGTTGATCGCATTGAGCTGGAACCAGAGGGTGCCGATCAGGTTCTTGGAGACCTGCGAGACCACCAGCTCGGCGAAGTAGCGCGACTCGACCTTGCAGCCGGTGTCGAAATCGACCAGGCCGCCCTCGAACACGCTGCTCATGATGTTCAGCGGGGCCGGCATGTTGCCCTGGGTCTTGGCATTGGCCATGGACGGCGCCACCGCCCACAGCTGGGCCACCGCCGGATGCCGGGAATCACCACCGGGGAACTTGAACTGCTTGGAATCCCAGGGCTGCACCGGCTTGGGGTTGGCCAGGCACCAGGCCTTGGCCTTCTCCAGCATCGCCTCGCGGCTGTCGGCGAGCTCGTGGACGATGCCCAGCTGCTTGGCCTTGTCGGCGCGAAGCTCCTGGCCCTCGAGCATCAGCGGCAGGCTCGCCTGGATGCCGATCAGCCGCGGCAGGCGCTGGGTGCCGCCCCCGCCCGGGAGCAGGCCCAGCTTGACCTCCGGCAGACCGAACTTGGCCTTGGGATCGTTGACCGCCACGCGGTAGTGGCAGGCCAGCGCCAGCTCCAGGCCGCCGCCCAGCGCAGTGCCATTGAGCGCGGCCACCACCGGCCGGCCGCACAGCTCCAGCCGGCGCAGCAGCTTCTTGTATTCCTCGGCGAGCTGGAAGGCCAGCGCCGGGTCGGTGATGGTGAAGACATGATCGATGTCGGCACCGGCAAGGAATTCCTTCTTGCCGCTGGTGATGATCACGCCCTTGATCGCCGGGTCGGTTTCGATGCGGCTGAGCTGCTCGCTGAACGGCGTGGTCAGCGCCGGGCTCAGCACATTCATCGGCCGGCCGGGCAGATCGAGGGTCAGCGTGGCGATGCCGTCGGCATCGACGGCGAGTTGGACTGCGGTCATGGAAACTCCGTGAGGCGTAAGAAGTGAGGGCTGAGGCGGTGGGTCGGAGACGCGCAGGAGCGGGCGATCGGGACAGGGCCCTCACGCCTCGCACCTCACGCCTCACGGCCTCTCACACCCTCTCGATGATGGTGGCGATGCCCATGCCGCCGCCGACGCAGAGCGAGGCAAGGCCGGTGGCCTTGTTCTGGCGCTCCAGCTCGTCGAGCAGGGTGCCGAGGATGATGCAGCCGGTCGCCCCCAGCGGATGGCCCATGGCGATCGAGCCGCCGTTGACATTGACCTTGGCGAGATCGATGTCGAGATCGCGGGCGGCGCGCATCACCACCGCGGCGAAGGCCTCGTTGATCTCGTAGAGGTCGATGTCGCTGGCCTTCATGCCGGCACGGGCCAGCGCCTTCTTCGAGGCCGGGCCGATGCCGGTGAGCATGATGGTCGGCTCGCTGCCGGTCACCTGGCAGGTGCGGATGCGGGCCCGCGGCTTGAGCCCCAGCGCCCGCCCCTTCTCGAGGCTGCCGATCAGCATCAGCGCAGCGCCGTCGACGATGCCCGAGCTGTTGCCGGCGTGATGCACATGGCGGATCTTCTCCACCGTCGGGTACTTGCGCAGGGCGGTGGCATCAAAGCCCATCTGGCCCATCTGCTCGAAGCTCGGCTTGAGCGTGGCCAGCCCCTCCAGGGTGGTGTCCGGCTTGATGAATTCGTCGTGGTCGAGCACGGTCAGGCCGTTGATGTCCTTGACCGGGACCACCGAGCGCTTGAAGTGGCCGCTGGCGCGGGCCTGGGCGGCCTTCTTCTGCGAGTCGACGGCAAAGCGGTCCACCGCCTCGCGGCTGAAGTTCTCGATGCTGGCGATCAGGTCGGCGCCGATGCCCTGGGGCGCGAAGCCCATCAGGCTGTTGACGCGCGGATCCATGGCCATGGCGCCGCCGTCGGAGCCCATCGGCCAGCGGCTCATCGACTCCACGCCACCCGCCACCACCAGGTCCTCCTGGCCGCTCATCACCTTCATCGCGGCGAGGTTCACCGATTCCAGGCCGGAGGCGCAGAAGCGGCTCTGGGTCACGCCGGCCACGCTCTGGTGCCAGCCGGCGTAGAGCACGGCGGTGCGGGCGATGTCCGCGCCCTGCTCCCCCACCGGGGTGACGCAGCCCAGCACCACATCGTCCACCTGCGAGGTGTCGAGCTGATTGCGCACCTGCAGGGCATCGAACAGGTTCTTGAGCAGATGCACCGGGGTGATCTGGTGCAGAGACCCGTCCTTCTTGCCCTTGCCGCGGGGCGTGCGCACGGCATCGAAAATGTAGGCTTCGCTCATTGCTTCCTCGAGTGGTAATTCATGTTACTGTTCACGCCTCACCGGAGCCGGTGTCGGACCCGGTGACCCGACCGGCGGCCGCGCCGGCCGGGCCGGACTTGACGACGATGAAACGGGCGCCGGAGCATAAGGGGGTGGCGCGCGCAGGGTCAACGGCCGGTCGGCAGACCGGTAATCAGTCGTCCCCAATCGATGTTCAGAGAAGGTAACAAGGCTTACACATGACCGAGAGCTCAGCCCAGGCGGTGGTCGATCTGAGCCGGCTGGACCCGGATACCCGGCGGCGCATCGAGCATGCCGTGCTGGAGATCTTCGCCGAGCGCGAATTCCACCGGGTCGGGCTGATCGAGATCGCCCGCGGCGCCAATGTCAGCCTGCAGACGCTCTACAAGTACTACGGCAGCAAGGAAGCCCTGCTGTTCACCACCCTGGATACCGAGCTGGCGCGGCTGGCCGAGCGCATGCTCGACCACCTGCAGGGCATCGAGAACTACAAGGAGCGGCTGCGCAAGGTGTTCTGGGTCTGCCTCGACTTCTTCGAGCGCAACCCGCGGGTGATGCAGCTGCTGATGAGCTCGGTCTACATCAACACCTGGCGCAAGCAGGGCAACTTCGAGTACCCGGTGCTGTTCTCCACCTTCATCCGCGTGCTCGGCGAGGGCCGCGCCCAGGGCGTGCTGACCGACGAGGTGGACGAGAAGATCCTGCTCGACTACATCTTCGGCGTGGTCTTCCGCCTGGCCCAGATGCACATCTACCGGGGCATGAAGGGCTCGCTCGCCGCCCAGTCCACCGCCCTGTTCGAGATGCTCTGGCGGGCCATCGCCAAGCCCGCCGCCCCTGCCCCCGGACGCTGAGCCGCGGTGAGCTCCGGCCGCTGAGCCGCGGCAAGCGCGGCCCGGAAACGCAGAAGGCCGCCCGCAGGCGGCCTTCCGGTGAGGCGACGGTGACCGGACCTCAGCCCTTGTAGGCCTTGATGCCCGCCTCGATCTCGGCGCGGGCGGCGGCGGCGTCGCGCCAGCCGGCCACCTTCACCCACTTGCCCTTCTCGAGATCCTTGTAGCGCTCGTAGAAGTGCTTGATCTCGTTCTTCAGGCGATCCGGCACATCGGCGAGGTCCTTGAGATGGTCATAGGCGCCGTTGCTGACCTTGTCGGTGGGCACGGCGAGCAGCTTGGCGTCGGTGCCCTTCTCGTCCTCGGTGTCGAGCACGCACAGGGCCCGGCACTTGATGATGCTGCCGGCGACGATCGGATGCGGGGTGAGCACCAGCACATCGACCGGATCGCCATCCCCGGCCAGGGTCTTGGGCACGAAGCCGTAGTTGGCCGGATAGCTCATCGCCACATTCATGAAGCGGTCGACCATCAGCAGGCCGGTGTCCTTGTCGACCTCGTACTTCACCGGCGGGCCGTAGGCCGGGATTTCGATGACGACATAGAACTCATTGGGGGCCTTCTCGCCCGGTCCCAGTGCTTCCAAACCCATGATCGCAATCCTCTTGTACGGCCGGCTGGTGAGGAGCCGGGCGGCGTCGCCGCCCGGCGAAAAAGGCGCGCAGTATAGCCGTCGAAGGGAAAATTGACGGGTTGCCGGCGCAGCCGTTACGGTGTGCCCCCGCGCCGCCCGGGTGGCCTGTGCGCGCACCCCACCTCGCTGGTTTTTCGAGATTTTCCAGGCATGAGAATCGTATTGCTGGGCGCGCCCGGCTCAGGGAAGGGCACGCAGGGCGAAAAGCTGGTCGCCCAGTTCGGCATTCCCAAGATCTCCACCGGTGATGCCCTGCGGGCGGCGGTCGCCGCCGGCACCGAGCTGGGCCGCAAGGCCAAGGCGGCGATGGATGCCGGCCAGCTGGTGGCCAACGAGATCGTGATCGGCATCGTCGAGGAACGCCTCGGCCAGGCCGACGCCCGCCGCGGCTTCATTCTCGATGGCTTCCCGCGCAACACCGCCCAGGCCGAGGTGCTCGACGCCATGCTGCTGCGCCTGGGCCAGCCCGGCATCGGCCAGGCCGTGCATCTGCATGTCAACGATGCCGAGATCGTCAAGCGCCTGCTCGACCGGGCGATCAAGGAAGGCCGCGCCGATGACAAGGAAGAGGTCATCCGCCGCCGGATCGAGGTCTACAACGCCGAGACCGCCCCGCTGCTGGATTACTACGGCCGCCAGCACAAGCTGGTGACGGTGCAGGGCGTGGGCAGCCTGGACGAGATCTACCAGCGCATCCTCGGCGCCCTCGGCCGCGGCTGATCAGCCGCGGGTCCTGAGCAGGGCCTCGCCGGCGACCTCCCGGCGCCAGCCGCGCAGCAGCGGGATCGCGGCCGCCTCCCCTTCAAACAGCAGGGCCTCCAGATCGGCCCGCGGCGCCAGCAGCGCCACCGGCAAGCGCAGCTCGGTGGCGATGGCCTGCAGCTGATCCTGCAGGCGCCGCAGCCGCTGCCGCTCCGGCTCGGACAGACGGTCCTCGCGCGCCAGCGCCTGCGGCGGGCGCGCCCGGCCTTCGTCGATCACCGCCAGCAACTCTGCGCCGTGGCGCTCCAGCGTCTTGGCCGGCAGGACGGCCAGCGCCTCCAGCTGCTCGCGGGTCGCCGGCGCCCGTTCGGCCAGCCGGTAGAGCGCCTCATCGGCGAGGATCCACTTGCGCGGGCGGTTGCGCGCCACCGCCACCTGCTCGCGCCAGCGCGCCAGGGCCGCCGCCACCGGCTGGGCGCGCGGCTCCAGCCGCGCCAGCCCGCGCAGGCGCTGCCACTCGCGCTGCGGATCCGGCTGATAGCGGCGGGCCTCGCACAGCGCCGCGCAGTCTTCCTGCAGCCAGGACAGGCGCCCGGCCTCGCGCAGGCGCTGCTCCAGGTCCGGATAGATCACCGCCAGATGGCGGACATCATCCAGCGCGTAGTCGATCTCCTCGGCCCGCAGCGGCCGGCGCAGCCAGGGGGTGCGCGACAGCCGCTTGTCCACTTCCACCCCGAGCAGGGTCTGCACCAGCGCGGCATAGCCCGGCATCTCGCCGAGCCCGAGCAGGGTGGCGGCGATCTGGCTGTCGAACAGCGGCGCCGGACAGGCCGCGGTCTGGTGCACGAAGATTTCCAGATCCTGGCTGGGGGAATGCAGCACCTTGAGCAGGCCGGGCCGGGCCAGCAGGCTCCACAGCGGGGCGAGGTCGACCGCGGTGGCATCCACCGCCACCCGCCGCTGGCCATCGCCGAGCTGCACCAGGGCCAGCTGGGGGAAGTAGGTGTCCTCGCGGACGAACTCGGTGTCCACCGCCAGCCAGGGGGCGTCGCGCCAGGCCTCGCAGCAGGCGGCCAGGGCGGCGGAGTCGGTGATCAGCATCGCGGGGACGGCCAGCAGAGGGGAACCCGCGCACCATACCTGCTCGCGGTCGCGGCCGGGACCGCCCCCTACAATGCGCACTCCCGCGTCCTTCCCGCCCGCCATGTTCGTCACGGTGCTCCACGCCACCCTGCGCCTGCTGCTGTTCCGTGCCGGCCCCCAGGACTTCCCCTATGACCCGGGCCTGAGCCGCTGGCTGGTGCCGCTGGGGGTGGCCGCCAACGCCCTGGTGTTCGGCACCGTGCTGCCGCCGCCGATGGCGCTCGCCATGGGGGCGGCGATGATCGGCGGCCTGCATCTGTGCACCCGCAGCCTGCTGCGCCTGCGCAAGCTGGAGGCCCGCTACACCCAGACCTTCCATGCGTTGGTAGCCAGCGGCAGCGTGCTCACCCTGGCCCTGCTGCCGGCCATGCTCCAGGTCGCCCCCCTGCTGGTGGAACTGGCCAGCCGCGAGCAGCCGCTGCCGCCGGGCACGCGGCTGGAACTGCCCGCGGGGCCGGCGCTGATGATGAATGTGCTCAATCTGTGGGCGTTCGCGGTCAACGCTGCCATCTACCGCCAGGCCGCCGACTTCAAGCTGCCGCTGGCCCTGCTGGCGACCCTGCTGATCGCCATGACCCTGCTCATGTTCGTGGTCTTCGGCGGCTTTCTCGCCGCGGCCCTGCTCGGGGCCTGAGCACCATGCATCTGCACATTCTCGGTATCTGCGGCACCTTCATGGCCGGCATCGCGGCGCTGGCCCGCGAGGCGGGCCACCGGGTCACCGGCGCCGACGCTAATGCCTGGCCGCCGATGTCGACCCAGCTCGAAGCGCTCGGCATCGCCCTGCACCGGGGCTATGACCCGGCCCATCTCGACCCGGCGCCAGACGCGGTGGTGGTCGGCAATGTGGTCAGCCGTGGCAATCCGGAGATGGAGGCGGTGCTGGAACGCGGCCTGCCCTATGTCTCCGGACCGCAGTGGCTGGCCGAGAATGTGCTGCAGGGCCGCCATGTGCTGGCAGTGGCCGGCACTCACGGCAAGACCACCACCACCGCCCTGCTCGCCTGGCTGCTGGA
>DASUDX010000093.1:0-4607 GCA_036275365.1 Nevskiaceae bacterium
GGGAAGATCAGGTCATGCCCGCCGCCGTGGATATCGAGCGTCTCGCCCAGATGGGCCTCGGCCATGGCCGAGCATTCGATATGCCAGCCCGGCCGGCCGCGGCCCCAGGGGGACGCCCAGCCCGGCTGCTCGGGGGTGGAGGGCTTCCACAGCACGAAGTCGCCGGCGTGCTTCTTGTACGGCGCGACCTCGATACGCGCACCGGCCATCAGGCTCTGTTCGTCGCGCTTGGAGAGCTGGCCGTAGTCCGGGTAGCTGAGGGTGTGGAACAGCACATGCCCCTCGGCGGCATAGGCGTGGCCGGCGTGGATCAGCCGCTCGATCATGTCGATGATCTGCGGCAGGTGCTGGGTCACCCGCGGCTCGTGGGTCACCGGCTGCACGCCCAGCGCCGCCAGATCCTCGTGATAGGCGGCGGTGTAGCGATCGGTGATGGCCTGGATCGGCACGCCCTGCTCGGCGGCGGCCTTGTTGATCTTGTCGTCGATGTCGGTGATGTTGCGGACATAATCGACGCGCGGATAGCGGCGCCGCAGCACCCGCGCCAGCACATCGAACACCACCGCCGGGCGCGCGTTGCCGATGTGGGCGTAGCTGTAGACGGTGGGCCCGCAGACATACATCGTCACCCGCGCCGGATCGAGGGGAACGAAGGTTTCCTTGCGACCGCTGAGGGTGTTGTGCAGCTGCATCGTGGGCTCCGGCGAGGGACGCGCAGCATAGCCGCGCGCCGCTCCCCGCTTCAGAACCGGCTCAGGGCGCGCGCGGGCGCGGGGCCAGGCGCTCGGTCTGGCCGATGGCCAGCAGGCCGAAATCGGCCTCGCTGACGCCGCGGGCGGCACGGGCGGCGGCAAGATCGCGAGGGGGCTGGTCCAGCGGCTCGTCGGTCAGCTCGAAGCTGCCCCAGTGCATGCCGATGCTGCGCTTGGCGCCGAGGTCCAGATGGATCTGCACCGCCTCCTCCGGGTTGACATGCTGCTCGCGCATGAACCAGCGGGGCTCGTAGGCGCCCACCGGAATCAGAGCGAGATCAAAGCCCCCGCCCTGGGCGGCGTCCTGCTCGGCGGCAAAGAAGACGCGGGTGTCGAGGAAGTCCGGGCTGTAGCCGGTATCCCCGGCGAAATAGGCGTGCAGCTCGGGGGCCAGCACCGCCCAGCCGCCCCACAGGGTGGCGCGACGATCAAACGCCCCGCGCGCGCTCCAGTGCTGCACCGGCGTGAGGGTGAAGCGCACCCCGCCAACGCGATGGCTCTGCCACCAATCCAGCTCCACCGCGTGGGTGATGCCCTCGGCGGCCAGCCAGTCCTTGAGGCCCAGCGGCACCAGGAACAGCGGCGAGCCGCCGGTCTGGGCGGCCAGCGCGCGCACGGTGGCCACATCCAGGTGGTCGTAGTGGTTGTGGGAGATCAGCACCGCATCGATGCGCGGCAGCTGGGCGAGGCTCAGGCCCGGCGCCTGCTGGCGGCGCGGGCCGGCGAAGGCCACCGGCGAGGCGCGTTCCGAGAACACGGGGTCGGTCACCAGGTTCAGCCCGCCCATCTGCAGCAGGAAGCTGGCGTGGCCGATCCAGGTCACCGCCGGCTGCATCGCGGCCCCGGCCCGGGCATTGGCCTGCAGGAACGCCAGCTCCGGTGTCACCACCGGGGTCAGCGTCTGCGGAGCCGGGGGCAGACCCTGGCGGGCGCTGTCCCACATCCAGCGCAGCAGCTCCAGGCGGCTCTTGTCGGTGGCGGTGGTGTAGCGGTTCTGGAAGCGGCCGTCGGCATCGCGCGGGGCGGGGCCGAAAGGCGTCGGCGAACCGGCCGAGGCGGCAAGACTGGTGGAAAGCAGGGCCATGAGCAGGACACGGAGCATGGGAGGCACTCAGGAGAACAGCTGGCGCAGCACCCAGTCGGGGGCGTCCAGGGGCAGATCGTGCCCGGCACTGGGGTGCCGGTGCAGGGGCAGGCGCCAGGCCGCGGCCAGACGCTCGGAACAGCGCGGCGAGACGAGTTGGTCGCCCGCGCCCACCAGCAGGCGCAGGGGAACCGCCGGCGGGTGCGGCGCGGCGCGGTAGCGGGCCGCCGCGACGAGCTGACGCAGGCCGTTGGCGCGACTCACCGGGCAGGCGCGGTGCCAGCGCACCCAGTCCGCCAGCAGGGCCTCGCGGTCCACCGCCGGATGGCGGCTGGTGAGGGCGAGCAGATCCGCCTCGAAGCCGGTGGCGTCCTCGCCCCCCGCCAGCGTGCGCAGCAGGCGCGGCCAGGCCCGCGGTTGCAGGCGCTCCCACACCCGGCTGTAGGGGCGCAGGCTGGTGTTGACCAGCACCGCCGAGTGCAGCTCCTGCGGATGGCGGCGCGCCCACTCCACCGTGACCATGGCACCGAGCGAGAGCGCGAACACCCGCCAGGGTCCGCGCGCCTTCGGCAGCTGGGCGCGCAGATCGGCCACCAGGCCGGCCACGCTGGCCGGGCTGGTTTCCTGGTAACGCGCGCCATTGCCGGCGAAATCCACCGCATACACCGCCGCGCCCCCGGCGGCCGCGCGGAACTGCTCGAGGAACGGGCCCCAGTGACGCTGATCGCGCATCAGCCCGCGCAGCAGCAGCCAGGGCGCGCTCATGCCGCCACGCCCTCGTACCAGCGGGCGCGGCCGCGCGCCTCGAAGGCTGCGCGCTGGCTGCCCAGCGGCCGCCACTGCTCATGGCTGAGCACGGCGCGCAGAAGGAAATCCAGCAGCGAGAGATGGCGTCGCATCACCCGCTGGTGACGATGGCCGATCAGCGGATTGAAGATGCCGTAGCGCGAGAACAGCTGGCGCGGGTTCTTCTTCACCCACAGCCAGGAGCCCATCTCCAGCGTCAGCGGCAGGAAGCAGCCCTCGTGCGCACGCTGTGATTCGAGGTAGAGGTGATCCCAGAGATCGCCATGGGTGCGGTATTGCAGGGCCTGCGGCTCATAGCGGTACTGATGGTGGATCTGGGTCTGCTCGAAGATCTCGCCCAGGGCCAGGAACTCGGCCAGATGCGGCGCTGGCTCGGCGCGGTAGGCATAGGGAAACCACAGCTGGTCCTGCACCCCGAAGCCGGAGTGGCAGTCCACCGCCAGGCTGAACGGCCGGCCCAGCAGCTCGCGACGCACCAGGGCGCACAGGGCCTCGCTCTCGGCTTCCAGCCGGCCCGGCTCGCCGCGGTACCAGGGCAGGCGCGGCGACAGCCGCTGCCCGCCCAGCGGCCAGGGCACGCTGCCCTCGGCCTCCAGCGGGGCGTTGCGCATCAGGTCCACGCCCTGGGGATTGGCCCGCGTGCCCAGGGCCAGCCCGCCCGGATTGACCACCGGCAGGAACACCAGGCGCAGCTGGCGCAGGGCCAGCTGCAGGCTCTGATCCCAGCGCAGGCGGTGCACCAGGCTGCGCAGAAAGGCCAGGGCCACCTCGGCGCCGATGCGCTCCAGCCCATGCACGCCGCCGAACACGCCGATGGCCGGGCAGCCCGGATCCGGATTGCCGAGGCACAGGGCGAGCACCGGCAGACGGTCCTCGCCAAGGGGAATCTCGGTGAGGCACTCCAGCCGGCCGCGCCCGCCGAGCTGCTCGGCCAGCTCGCGCACCTCGCGCAGCTCGGGGAGTTCGGTGGGTGCAGCAGCGGCGTCGGCCAAGCGCGGGCGTCTCGAGGGGAACGGCAGCAGTCTACGGGCGGCAGGTTTCACCGGAGTGTCATCAGCCGGTCACGCGTCCGGCGCAGGCTTATGCCCATGAACGCACCCTCCCCGATGAATCGTCTGCTGCGCGGACTGCGCCGCTCGCCGGCCCTGGCCGTCGGTAGCGCCCTGCTGATCGGCGTGCTGGAGCTGCGGGCCCTGCAGCAGGCGCGTCGCCGCTCGCTGCCGGCGGTGAGCCGCCGCGCGGCCTGATCCGCCAGCGCCTACACTGCGCGGCCGCCTGCCGCCGCGCCGATCATGCGTCTTGCCCTGGCCCCGATGGAGGGGCTGGTCGATCCCCTGCTCCGTGAGCTGCTGACCGAGGTCGGCGGGCTGGACTGGTGCGTCACCGAGTTCGTCCGCGTCACCACCCGCCTGCTGCCCGCCGCGGTGTTCCACCGCTACGCCCCGGAGGCGCACCAGGGTTGGCGCACCGCCAGCGGGGTGCCGGTGCATCTGCAGCTGCTGGGGTCGGACCCTGCCTGCCTCGCCGACAACGCCGCGCTGGCGGCCGCGCTCGGCGCCCCGGTGATCGATCTCAACTTCGGCTGCCCGGCCAAGACCGTCAACCGCTCGCGCGGCGGCGCCATCCTGCTGCGTGAGCCCGAGCTGCTCGAGCGCATCGTGCGCGCGGTGCGCGCGGCGGTGCCGGCCGCGGTGCCGGTGACCGCCAAGATGCGCCTGGGCTATGAACACACCGATCTCGCCCTGGACTGCGCGCGGGCGCTCGAATCCGGTGGCGCCGCCCAGCTGGTGGTGCATGCGCGGACCAAGGTGCAGGGCTATCAGCCGCCGGCGCACTGGGAGTGGATCGCGCGGATCCGCGAGGCGGTCGCGGTCACGGTCTATGCCAATGGCGAGATCTGGAGCGTGGCCGACTGGCAGCGCTGCCGGGCGGTGAGCGGGGCGGCGGATTTCATGCTCGGCCGG
>DASUDX010000094.1:0-28008 GCA_036275365.1 Nevskiaceae bacterium
CTGGTCCATCGAGGCCGCCACCACATCGAACAGGGCGCCATCGCTGAGCTGACGGCCGGAGAGGTTGAAGGCGACATACGGCCGTGCGCCGGCCGCGGCCACGGCACCCAGGCGGGCCGCCGCCTCGGCGGAGGCGTGGGCCACCCAGCGCCCGAGGGGCACGATCAGGCCCGTCTCCTCGGCCAGGGGAATGAACTCGGACGGCGGCACCGGCTTGCCGCCGGGCGGGCACCAGCGCAGCAGCGCCTCGTAGCCCACCGTCTGTCCGTCCGCCAGCCGCACCACCGGCTGCAGGGCGAGGCTGAAGGCGCGCTCCTCGATGGCCTGCTCCAGGGCCTGCTCGTCGCGCAGGCGGCGCAGGGCATCGGTCTGGGTTTCCCGGTCGACCGCCTCGGCCTGCACCCCCAGCAGCAGGCTGCGCGAGCGGGTCATCAGCAGCTGCAGCAGATGGCGCAGCAGCGGGTCGGCCTCGCGCAGACGCAGGGCGAGGTAGTCCGGGGTCAGCACGGTCAGCTCGCAGTCGCTCAGCGCCTTGGCACCGGCCGAGCGGGTGGAGCTGTGCCCGAGCAGGGCCGCCTCACCGAACAGCGCGCCGGGACCGATTTCCGCCACGGCGGTCTCCCGTCCATCCCGATCGGCGACGATCTGGATGCGGCCGCTGTCCAGCACATAGGCCTCGCGCGCCGGATCACCCTGGCTGAACAGGTACTCACCCTCGCGGATGCGCCGCGCGTAGCGACTCCGGTTTGCTGATCCGCCCAACGCTCCTCCCGATCTGGAATCCCCGCCCGGCTGACACGCTAGCGCGTCCGGCGCGGTCCTGCCTGAGGGAAAGCTCGCTCAGGCGCTGCCTTCCACCAGCGATTTGAGCGCGACGCTCTCATCGGCGAGCGCGGCGGCCGGCAGTATCCGGCGCTCGCCCACCAGGCGCTTGGCCAGCTGGTGCTCCTGCGGCCGGTTGACCGAATCCGCCGCCAGCACCTGGCCCGCCCGCAGATAGAAGGCCGAAAACTGGCGCTGTTGCGGGTCGCCGCGCAGCACCACCTGGTCATAGCCCTCGTTGAGGCCGGCCATCTGCAGCTTGAGGTCGTACTGATCGGACCAGAACCACGGTACCGGGGCATAGGGCTGGGGCTTGCCCAGCAGGGTCTGCGCCACCGCCCGCGCCTGCTCCAGGGCATTGGGCACGGATTCCAGCCGCAGCCGCCGGCCATAGAGCGGGTTGGGATGGCTGGCGCAATCCCCGGCCGCGAAGATGTCCGGGTCCGAGGTCTGGCCGTAGGCATCGGTGGCAATGCCGTTGTCCAGTGCCAGACCGGCAGCCTCGGCCAGCTCGGTGTTGGGCAGCAGCCCGATCCCGGCGACGATCAGATCCGCCTCGTGGCGCTGGCCATCGGCCAGCTGCACCGCCAGCGTGCCGGCGTCCGTCTCGATGCCTGAGAGCTGCGCGCCGGTGACGATGCGCACCCCGCGCTCGCGGTGCACCTGCTCGTAGAAGCTCGACAGCACCGGGGCCGCCACCCGCGCCAGCAGCCGGGGCGCGGCTTCCAGCACGGTGACGCTAAGGCCCGCCTCCACCGCCACTGCCGCGACTTCGAGACCGATATAGCCGCCGCCGACGATCAGCAGGCGCTGACCCGGGCGGAAGGCCGGCTGCAGCCGCTCGATGTCGTCCAGCGTCCGCACCAGATGGATGGGGGCGGCGGCGGCCCCCGGCAGATTCAGCGGCCGCGCCCGGCCGCCGGTGGCGAGCACCAGCTGGCGGTAGGCCAGGCGCTCGCCGCCGGCAAGCTGCACGGTGCGCGCATGGCGATCGATGGCGGTGACCGTCTGCCCCAGGCGCAGCTCGATCTGCTGCTTCTCGTAGAAGCCGGCGGGCTTGAGCTGCAGGCTGTCGCGGCTGGCCTTGCCGGCGAGAAAGGTCTTGGACAGCGGTGGCCGGCGATACGGGGCCCAGGGTTCGCTGCCGATCAGGGTGATCGCCTCGGCATACCCGCCCTGGCGCAGACTGCTGGCGACTTCGGCACCGGCCTGGCCGGCACCGACAATGACGATGGACATGGGGAGCATCCGCTCAGGTGGAGGAAGAGCCCGGTGCCTGCGCGGCCAGCCGCGGGACGGTGGGCTGCACATCGGCGTTCTGGGCGCGGTGGCGCAGGGCGTGGTCGATCAGCACCAGGGCCACCATCGCCTCGGCGATCGGCACCGCCCGCAGACCCACGCAGGGGTCGTGGCGGCCGGTGGTGCGCATCGCCACCGCCTCGCCTGCCCGGTTGATCGAGCGCCCGGGGGTGGTGATGCTCGAGGTTGGCTTGATCGCCAGCACGCAGCGCAGATCCTGGCCGGTGCTGATGCCACCCGAGATGCCACCGGAATGGTTGGAGAGAAAGCCCTCGGGGCTCATCTCGTCGCGATGCTCGGTGCCGCGCATCGCGGCGACGGCCATGCCATCGCCGATCTCCACGCCCTTCACCGCATTGATGCCCATCAGCGCGTGGGCAAGATCGGCGTCGAGGCGATCAAACACCGGCTCCCCCCAGCCCGGCGGCAGCCCGCTCGCCTGTACCTCGACGCGCGCACCGACCGAATCGCCGTCGCGCCGCAGCTGGGTGATCAGGGCCTCCAGCGCCGGCACCTGGCCGGGCGCCGCGCAGAAGAAGGGGTTGTTCGCCACCGCGGACCAGTCCTCGATCGGCAGCTCCAGCGGCCCGACGCGAGTGACGCAGGCGCGGATCTGCACGCCGAAGCGCTCGCGCAGCCATTTCTTGGCGATGCCGGCGGCCGCGACCCGCACTGCGGTTTCGCGGGCACTCGAGCGGCCACCGCCACGGGGGTCGCGGAAGCCGTACTTCTGGTCGTAGGCGTAGTCGGCGTGATTGGGCCGGTAGGTGTCGACGATCTTGGCGTAGTCATACGAGCGCTGATCGGTGTTCTCGATCAGCAGCGCAATCGGCGTGCCGGTGGTGCGGCCCTCGAACACCCCGGAGAGGATGCGCACCTGGTCGGCTTCCTGGCGCTGGGTGACGAAGGCGCTGGTGCCGGGACGGCGACGATCGAGGTCCGGCTGCAGATCGGCTTCACTCAGCGCCAGCCCCGGTGGACAGCCATCCACCACGCAGCCGATCGCCGCTCCGTGGCTTTCGCCGAAGCTGGTAACGCAGAACAGACGGCCGAAGGTATTGCCGGACATGCGCGAGGGAGGAGACAAACGCCGGCCGGATTATGCCGTCTGGCGGCCGCGGGGCGCCCGGCCGGCCTTCGCCCTCGCGTCCGCCTACCCGCCGCGTCGCTTGAGCCAGCCGGCGAGGTCGCGGCGGCTGATCACGAACACGCCATCCCCGCCACGCTCGAACTCCGGCCAGCTCACCGGCAGATCGGCATAGCGCGCCTCGAACTCCGCGCGCGAACCGCCGATCTCGACGATCAGGCTGCCGTCCACCTCCAGATGGGCCGGTGCCTCCACCAGCAGGCGCTCGACCAGGTCCATGCCATCCTCGCCCGCCTCCAGCGCGCGCCTCGGCTCATGCTGGAACTCGGCCGGCAGCGCCTGCCACTCGGCCAGCGGCACATAGGGCGGATTGCAGACGATCAGGTCGTAGCGGCCGGGCAGCTGGGCGAACAGATCGCCTTGGACCACCCGCACCCGATCGCCCAGCTGGTGGCGCTCGATGTTGCGCTGGCAGACCGTGACGGCACCGGGGTCGATCTCGCCGAGATCCACCTCCACGCCCAGGTGATGGGCGATGGCGATGCCGATACAGCCGGACCCGGTACAGAGATCCAGCACCCGGTTGGGAAGCGCCGGCAACCAGGGGCTGAAGCCGCGCTCGATCAGCTCGGCCAGCGGCGAGCGCGGGATCAGCACCCGCTCATCGACATGGAAGCTGAGCCCGCACCAGTCGATCTCGCCGAGCAGATAGGCCGCTGGCTTGCGGGTCTGCATGCGGCGGTCCAGCAGCGCCGCCACCGCCGCGCATTCGCTGCCGGTGAGGCGGGCCTCCAGATAGATCGCCGGGACCTCCGCCGGCAGGTGCAGGGCGTGCCGCACCAGGTGGAAGGCCTCGTCGAGCGCATTGTCGGTGCCGTGCCCGAAGTGCAGTCCGGCGCGCTGGAAGGCACTCGCGCCCCAGCGGATCCAGTCACGCGGGGTGTGCAGCACCGAGCGGTCATCGGCGGTCATGAATGAAAAGGCGATAATCGGGAGGCCGCGATTATGCGGTCTTCCCCGGCTTGCGCATGCGCACCCCCAGCCAGTCCGTCCTGCTCGGCGTTGCCGCCGCCTTCGCCCTGGTGGCCGGCCTGCTGGCCGCCCAGTGGTGGACCCGTCCCGCCGTCACCGCGCTTGCCTCCGGCACGCTGCTGGATACCCCGCGTCCGCTGCCGCCGTTCCAGCTGGTCGATGAGCAGGGACAGCCCTTCGGCCCCGAGCAGCTGCGCGGCCAGTGGAGCGTGATCTTTGTCGGCTTCACCCAGTGTCCGGACATCTGCCCGGCCACCCTCGGCCTGCTCGCCCAGGCCCTGCGTGCGCTGGAGGCGCAGCGCCCGCAGGTGCTGCTGCTGTCGGTGGACCCGGAGCGCGACAGCCCGGAGCGGCTGCGCGGCTATGTGCGCCACTTCGATCCGGCGTTCCGCGCCGCCACCGGCTCGATCGCCGAACTCGAGCAGCTGGGCCAGGCCCTGGGCTTCGTCTTCGCCAAGGTGGCGCAGGGGGAGAGCTATACCCTGGACCACTCCGGTGCCCTGATGCTGATCAACCCGGCCGGCCAGCTGGCCGGCTACATCACCCCGCCGTTCAGCGTCAGTGCGCTGGCGGCCGACTTTCGACTGCTGCCGGAGCATGCGGGATGAGCACGACCCTCGAGCCGGAGACTGACGCCAGCCGCGGCGATCGCGTGTTCGCCTTCATCCAGGAACGGCTGCCGACGCGGGCGCTGTCCTCGCTGATTCACTGGCTGATGGGCCTGGAAAGCCCGCTGTTCACCCGCCTGATGATCGGGCTGTTCCAGCGTCTGTTCCCCCAGATCGATCTCGGCGAGGCCCAGCGCCGGCGGCCGGCGCAGTACCGGAGCTTCAACGACTTCTTCACCCGCGCGCTGGCGCCGGATGCACGGCCTCTGGCGCCAGAGCCGCACTGGGTCTGCCCGGTGGATGGCACCGTCTCCCAGCTCGGCACCATCCGCCAGGGACAGCTGATCCAGGCCAAGGGCCATCGCTACAGCAGCGCCGAGCTGCTGACCGACCCGGCCCTGGCCGGAGCCTTCGAGGGCGGGGAGTTCTGCACCATCTACCTCGCCCCCTACAACTACCACCGCATCCATCTGCCGCAGACCGGCGAGCTGCGCGACTGGCTCTATGTGCCCGGGCGGCTGTTCAGCGTCAACGCCGCCACCGCGCGCGCCCTGCCCCGCCTGTTCGCCCGCAACGAGCGGGTGGTGACGATCTGGGACACCGCACAGGGCCCGTTCGCGCTGGTGATGGTCGGCGCCCTGTTCGTTGGCTCGATGGAAACGGTGTGGACCGGCAAGATCTCCCCACCGCACCGGCGTGGCGAGGTCGAGCGCTATCAGCCCATTCATCCCACCCGGCTGGCACGCGGCGCCGAGATGGGCCGCTTCAACATGGGCTCGACGGTGATTCTGCTCAGTGCCCGCGGCCGGCTGCGCTATCACCCCTCGCTGCAGCCGGGGCAGCCGGTGCGGATGGGTCAGGCCCTGGCCGAGCCGGTATGACGCCCCCCCTGACGCTGCGCCGGGCGCTCCCGGCCGATGTGCCGACCATCCTGCGCTTCATCCGCGCGCTGGCCGAGTACGAGCGCCTGCTGCACCGGGTGAGCGCAGACGAATCGCGCCTGCGCGAGTCGCTGTTTGGCCCGCAGCCGGCGGCCGAGGTGGTGCTGGCCGAGCGCGCCGGCGAGCCGGTCGGCTTCGCCCTCTGGTTCCACACCTACTCGACCTTTCTCGCCCGCCGCGGGCTCTATCTCGAAGATTTGTTCGTGCTGCCCGCCGCCCGCGGACAGGGGGTTGGCCGTGCCCTGCTCGCCTGGCTCGCCCGCCTGGCGGTGGAACGCGACTGCGGCCGCTTCGAATGGAGCGTGCTGGACTGGAACGAGCCGGCCATCCGTTTCTATGAAGGCCTGGGCGCCGAGTGGCAGCGCGACTGGCGCCTGTTCCGCCTGTACGGACCGGCGCTGGAACAGCTGGCCGCCAGCGCCGAACCTTTGCCGGCCGCGGCACTCCAAGCGGGGTCTGTCCGATGAGCCTGTCCCCGATGTCGCGCTCCGTGTTCACCGCCGCCCTGCTGCTGGGCCTGTCCACCCTGGCCTCGGCGCAGCGTCTGGAGGATGCCCGGCCGGTTCGCCCGGACGCGCCCTCGGTGGAGGATGTGGTGGTGCTGCGCCAGCCGCTCGATCTGCCGCAGATGGGCGAGCCCGCCGATGCCACGCTCTCACCGGCCGAGGAGCTGGCCCTGGGCAGCCAGGTGGTCTCGCAGATGTACCAGTACGAGTATGTCTTCGAGGACGCCGAGGTCAGCGACTACATCGCCGCCATGGGCTGGAAGCTGGCGGCGGCCGGCCAGACCCGGCCGGATCACCTGGCCTTCCTGGTGATCGCCGATCCGCGCATCAACGCCTTCGCCCTGCCCGGTGGCTACATCGGAATGAACGCCGGCCTGATCACCGCCAGCTCCAGCGAGAGCGAGCTGGCCGGGGTGATGGGCCATGAGCTCGCCCATGTCACCCAGCGCCACATCGCCCGCAGCGCCAGTGCCAGCGGCGGGCTGGCCACGGTGGCCACCTGGGCGGCGGTGCTGGCGGCGATCCTCGCCGGCTCCGGCGATCCCGATGTGGTGCTGGCGGCGCTGTCGGTTGGCACTGCGGCCAGCTACCAGCGCCAGGTCAGCTTCATCCGCGCCCACGAGCTGGAAGCCGACCGCATCGGCATCCAGACCCTCGCCGCGGCTGGCTACAACCCGGAAGGCATGGCCAACTTCTTCCAGCGGCTGGAGCAGCAGTCGCGCCTGTATGGCACCGGCATCCCGGAGATTCTGCGCACCCACCCGGTCAACACCACCCGTATCAGCGAGGCGCGGGCGCGCATCGCCGCCCTGCCCGCCCGCACGGTGCCGGACTCGCTCGACTACCAGCTGATGAAGGCGCGCACCCAGGTGTTCGCCGCCGACCAGCCCAGCGCGGCGGTGGCGGCCTTCTCGGCGCGGCTGGAAGCCGGCGAGGACAGTCCGGCGACGCGCTATGGTCTGGCGCTGGCCCAGCACCAGCTCGGGCAGGCCGAGGCGGCCCGCCGCAGCCTCGATCCGGTGCTGCAGCGTCATCCCCGCCAGGCGCATCTGAACCTGCTGCGGGCGGCGATCGATTTCTCCGGCGGCGCGCGCGAGGCGGCGCTCAACCGCTATGCCGAGACCCTGAAGGCCTATCCGCGCTTCGCGCCGGCGATCCTCGCCTATGCCGATGCGCTGATCCAGGCCGGCCGCGCGCCGGCCGCGCGCGATGTGCTGCTCAGCCACGAGCAGGCGCTCGGAACCCGGCTGGAAACCTATCGCCTGCTGGCGAGCGCCGCGCGGGAGACCGATGACAACGGCGAGGCCAGCTTCCAGATGGCCAATTACCTCTATCTCCGCGGCGACCCGGGTGGCGCCTTGGCCCAGCTTGACGCCGGGCTGCGCATCGCCAGCCTCAGCCCCCAGGACCGCGCCCGCCTGGCGGCGCGCCGCTCCGAGGTGCGTGACGCGTTGCCGCGCAACTTCGACCCCTACCGGCGCCCGGACCAGCGGCGGCTTGGCAGCGCGCCAGCGCGCTGACGCCGCCTCGCGGGCGACCCGCCGGGCGCTCGCCCGGCGGGTCTGGCAGCGGGCCGGGGCTTCGGGTTACTCAGCCGCCCAGCCGTACTTCTCGACCGCGTTGAAGATGTCGGTCTCGGTAACGATGCCGATGATGCGGCCACCCTGGGTCACGGTGAGGCGGCTGAAGTTGGAGTCGGAGAGGATGCCGGCCGCCTCGCGGATGCTGGTCTCGGCCGGCACGCTCACCACCGGCCGCACCGCCAGCTCGCCCACCTTGGTGGTCGCCGGGTTGCGGCCTCCCTTGACGATCTTGGCGACGATATCGCGCCGGGTCAGGATGCCCCAGGTGCCCTGGGCATCGGGCTCCACCACCACCGAGCTGATGTCGTTGTCGGTCATCAGATGCATGGCCTGCTCGACCGTCTCCCCATCGGTGACGGTGATCAGCGAGCGGGTCATCAGATCGGCCACGGTGTGTGGCACCCGGCCCGACTCCAGCATCTCCTCCATCGGCTGCAGCAGCCGGCGGATCTCGCGCTGCTTGCGCTCCTTGACCAGCTGCTCCTGCTGGGCGCGGCGCTTGGCCTCGAGATCCACGCCGCCTTCGATGCGCTCGATCAGGGCATCGGCGAAGGCCGAGGTGGAGACCTCGGTGGCGCCGTCGATCTGACGGGCGAAGTCATAGGTGACGATGCCGTCGCTGACCACCTCGGGATAGACCAGGGTGATCAGGTCCGCGGCCTCGCTCCAGCCCATGTACTCCAGCAGCATCACGCCGGAGAACAGCAGCGAGCCCGGATTGACCTTGTTGAGGTTGGCGTACTTGGGCGCGGTGCCATGGGTCGCCTCGAACACCGCCACATGGTCGGCGATGTTGGCGCCCGGGGCGATGCCCACGCCTCCCACCTCGGCGGCGATGGCATCGGAGAGGTAGTCGCCGTTGAGATTCATCGTGGCCAGCACGTCGAATTCCTCGGGCCGCAGCAGCATCATCTGGAACATGATGTCGGCGATGCGATCCTTGATGACGATCTTGCCCTCGGGCTGCTTGCCCTTGTACTCGGCGTAGAGCTGTTCCTCGGTGATGGTGACATTGCCGAACTCCTCGCGCGCCACCTCGTAGCCCCAGTTGCGGAAGGCGCCTTCGGTGAACTTCATGATGTTGCCCTTGTGCACCAGGGTCACCGACTCGCGGCCGTTGTCGATGGCGTACTGGATGGCCTTGCGCACCAGCCGCTTGGAGCCGAACTCGGAGATCGGCTTGATGCCGAGCCCGCTGCCCTCGAAGAACTTGGCCTTCATCTCCTCGCGCAGGAACTTGGCGAGCTTGGCGTTCTCGGCGCTGCCGGTCTTGTACTCGATGCCGGCGTAAACGTCCTCGGTGTTCTCGCGGAAGATCACCACATCGACCTTGCCCGGATTCTTCAGCGGGCTGGGCACTCCGGCGTAGTGACGCACCGGACGCACGCAGGCGTAGAGATCGAGATCCTGGCGCAGGGCCACATTGAGGCTGCGGAAGCCACCGCCCACCGGGGTGGTCAGCGGACCCTTGATCGAGACCACCAGGTCCTGCAGCACCTGGAGGGTCTCGTCCGGGCAGTAGTTGCCGTCATACAGGCCCGCCGCCTTCTCGCCGAGATAGGTCTCGCACCAGTGGATCCTGCGCTTGCCTCCGTAGGCCTTCTTCACGGCGGCATCCCAGACCCGCAGGCAGGCCTTGGTGATGTCCGGGCCGATGCCGTCGCCTTCCACATAGCCCACGATGGGCTGATCCGGCACATGCAGCTTGCCGTTGCGGATGGTGATCTTCTCGCCGGTGGTCGGAATCTTGATGTGGCGCAACGCGGTACTCATCGACTCGGTCTCCGTTCGTTCTAGGGCCCGCAAACAGGCGCGGGCACGGCTTTTTTTGGCAGGAAGCCAGTGTACCACCCGGTTCCCGTGACAGCCCCGTGACTGGCATGATCCAGCCATCCACGACGGGGAGTGCGTCATGCCGGTGCTGATGGTGATGGCCCATGGCTCGGAGAGCCTGGAGAGCGTGACGGTGATGAATGTGCTGCGCCGGGTCGGTCTGGAGGTTCAGACCGCCAGCATCGAACCCGGCGAGAAGACGGTGCGGGCCAGCCGCGGCATCGAGCTGAGCTGCGATCATGCCTATGCCGATGTCGCCGGCCTCGGCTTCGCCATGATCGTGCTGCCCGGGGGCGAGGCCGGCGCGCGGCGGCTGGCGCAGACCCCGGCGCTGATCGACCAGCTCAAGGCCCAGCGCCAGGCCCACCGCTGGACCGCGGCGATCTGCGCGGCACCGGCCCTGGTGCTGTCTCCGCATGGTTTGCTCGACGGCAAGCAGGCCACCTGCTTTCCGGCGTTCCACGACCAGCTGCTGCACTTCGTCGATCGCCCGGTGGTGGTGGATGGCCACTGCGTCACCGCCCAGGGGCCGGCTTCGGCGATCGCCTTCGCGCTGACCCTGGTCGAGGTGCTGATCGGCCCGGCCAAGCGGCGCGAGGTGGCGCAGGCCCTGCTCGCCGAATGAGTCCGGCGCGCTGGCTGCTGGTGGGCGCCAGCGCGCTCTCGGCAGTCGTCGCGCTGGTGATGGCCGGGCGTCTGCTGTTTGGCAGCATGGGCATCAGCTGTCGCTCGAGCAGCCAGCTCTCGTTCGAGCTACCGCCGCCGGCATCGCAGACGCAGACTCTGGTGCTCGAAGCCGAGGTGGTGACCCACGGACTCGACAACTGTCGTCCCTCTCCGTCCGCCTGGGACAGCAGGGAGCGCGGACCCACGATGATCGTCGCCCTGATTCTCGCCCTGCCGCCGCTGCTGCTGGTCGGGCTGTACCGGACCCGGGCCTTCGGCTGGCTTTACGCGCCGGTGCTGGGCCTGCTGCTGCTCGGCAGCTTCGCCGGCATGACTCTGCCGGTGTTTTTCGCGCCCGCCGCCCTGCCCCTCATGCTCGGCCTGCTGCTGGCTGGGCTGCTGGCGCTTCACCCGCGCGGGCGCCGACCCCTGTGAGCGGGCACGCCCTCCAATAAAAAAGGCCTGCAGCGCAGGCCTTTTTTGTTGGCAGCGGACGGTTCAGGCCGCGGCTTTCTTGCCGAGCGCCTCGTCGAGCATCTTCTGCAGCTCGCCGGACTGGTAGAGGTCCAGCGTGATGTCACAGCCCCCGATCAGCTCGCCCTTGATGTAGAGCTGGGGAAAGGTCGGCCAGTTGGCGTACTTGGGCAGGGTCCGGTGAATCTCCGGATCCTCGAAGATGTTGACATGGGCAAAGCTGGCATTGCAGGCCTTCAGGGCCTGCACGGCGCGGGCCGAGAAGCCGCACTGCGGAAAGTCCGGCGTGCCCTTCATATAGATGATCACCGGGTTGCTGGTGACCTGCTGCTTGATGCGTTCCAGTGCGTCCATGAACCCTCCGGCGGTATGGGTGGCGCGAGCGGCGCGGATTATACGCAGCCCGCCCGATCCTGGCGGGTCTCGCAACTTCTGTACCGCAGCGCGGCGCTGATTGAATTTGACCGGGGTGCACCGTATCGTTGGCCCCCCTCCAACAGCCATCTGCCGACCGCGTGGGGCGGATCGGTGCAGCCAAGGAAAACAACATGGCCCTGTCGCTTCCCGAACTTCCCTATCCCCGCGACGCCCTGGCGCCGCACATGTCGCAGGAAACCCTCGACTACCACTACGGCAAGCATCACAAGGCCTATGTCGACAACGGCAACAAGCTGCTGGCCGGCACCGAGTTCGAGAACGCCTCGCTGGAGGACATCGTCAAGAAGTCCAGCGGCAAGATCTTCAACAACGCGGCCCAGGTGTGGAACCACACCTTCTTCTGGCACTGCCTGACCCCCAAGCAGACCCCGCCGGGCAAGAAGCTCACCGACGCCCTGGTCAAGACCTTCGGCGGTGTCGAGGACTTCAAGAAGCAGTTCACCGAAGCGGCCATCGGCACCTTTGGCTCCGGCTGGGCCTGGCTGGTGAAGAACGGCGACGGCACGCTCGCCATCACCACCACCACCGGCGCCGGCTGCCCGCTGACCAACGGCCAGAAGCCGCTGCTGACCTGCGATGTGTGGGAGCACGCCTACTACATCGACTACCGCAACGCCCGTCCCACCTACCTGGAGCATTTCTGGGCGCTGGTGAACTGGGAGTTCGTGGAAAAGAACCTGGGCTGATGCCCGCCGGCGGGTGCGGAGATCCTCCGCGCCGCCTTTCCGGGGCCGCCCTGCGCGGCCCCTTTTTCGTTGAAGAGGACCGTGCCGTGCCCCGCCATTTCCTGCGGCTTTCCGATCTCTCGGCTCCGGAACAGCACCGGCTGGTGGCACGCGCCATCGAGCTCAAGCGGGCCGACGACCGGCTGCACCGGCCCCTGGCGGGCAAGACGCTGGCGATGATCTTCGCCAAGAGCTCGACGCGGACCCGGGTGTCCTTCGAGGCCGGCATGTTCCGCCTCGGTGGCCACGCCCTGATGCTGCCCACCGCGCAGACCCAGATGGGCCGTGACGAACCGCTCTCCGACACCGCCGCGGTGCTCTCGCGGATGGTTGACGCGATCATGATCCGCAACGACTCCCAGGCCGATCAGGAGACCCTGGCGCGTCACTCGCGGGTGCCGGTGATCAACGGCCTGTCGGACCAGCACCACCCCTGCCAGCTGCTGGCCGATCTGCAGACCTGGGTCGAGCACCGCGGCGATCCGCGCGGCAAGGTGGCGGCCTGGCTGGGCGATGGCAACAATGTCTGCCAGTCCTGGATCGAGGCGGCGATGGCCTGGGGCTTCACCCTGCGGGTGGCCACGCCGCCCGCGCTGAAGCCGGATGCGGCCCTGCTGGCCGCCGCCGGCGCTGCGGTGCAGTGGAGCGAGTCCGCCGATGCCGCCGCCACCGGCGCGGATCTGCTGGTCACCGACACCTGGACCAGCATGGGCCAGGAGGCCGAGCGCGAGCGCCGGCTGCAGCTGCTGGCGCCCTACCAGGTGGATGCACGACGGCTGCGGCTGGCGCGTGCCGATGCCCTGTTCCTGCACTGCCTGCCGGCGCACCGTGGCGAGGAGGTCAGCGCCGAGGTCATCGACGGCCCGTCCTCGGTGATCTACGACGAGGCCGAGAACCGTCTGTGGGCGCAGATGGCCCTGCTCGAGTTCCTGCTCGGCTGAGGCCCCCGCGCGACCGCCATGACCGACCTGCCCGACTATGTCACCGATCTCGCCGCCTGCGTGGCGCGCGCGCTCGCCGAGGATCTCGGCAGCGGGGATGTCACCGCCCGGCTGGTGCCGGCGGCCCAGCACTCACGGGCCCGGGTGATTGCCCGCGAGGCCGCGGTGATCTGCGGTCGTCCCTGGGTGGACGAGGTGTTCCGCCAGCTGGACCCGAGCGTCGAGATCGACTGGCAGGTGGCCGAGGGCGAGGCGGTGCCGCCGGACCGGCTGCTCTACCGCCTGCAGGGCCGCAGCCGCAGCCTGCTCAGCGGCGAGCGCTGCGCGCTGAATTTTCTGCAGACCCTGTCTGGCACCGCCACCACGGTGCGCCGCTATGTCGAGGCGGTGGCCGGTACCGGCTGCCAGATCGTCGACACGCGCAAGACCCTGCCCGGGCTGCGCACGGCCCAGAAGTATGCGGTGCGCTGCGGTGGCGGCGGCAATCACCGCATCGGGCTCTACGACGGCATCCTGATCAAGGAAAACCACATTGCCGCGGCCGGTGGGATTGCCGCAGCCATCGCCCAGGCGCGCCAGCTGCAGGCCGGGGTGCCGCTGATGACCGAGGCCGAGACCCTGGAGGAGGCCGCGGCGGCGCTGGCCGCCGATGTCGATCTGCTGCTGGTCGACGACTTCGGCCTGGAGCAGATCCGCGAGGCGGTGCGGCTCACCCGCGACCACCGCGCCCGCGGCGGTCGCACCCTGCTCGAGTACTCCGGCGGCGCGCAGCTGGGCACGGTGCGGGCCTATGCCGAGTGCGGGGTCGACCGGGTGGCGATCGGCGCGCTCACCAAGCATGTCCAGGCCATCGATCTGTCGATGCGGATCGAGGCCTGAAGGCGCCTCGCTCAGGCGCTCACGCCGGGTCTTCCAGCACGCAGCGGGCCAGCGCGGGATCGAGCAGCCGCTCCACCACCGGCGCCACCAGGGCGCGCGCTCCACTGGTCTCCCAGGCCAGCCGGCCGCCGTCCTCGCGCGCATGGGCCAGCCCCTCGCGTTCCAGCACCCGGCGGGTCTGGCGCGCCACGGCGGCCCCGGTGTCGAGCAGCTGCACGGCCGCTGGCAGCCGCTTGCGCAGCACCGGGCGCAGAAACGGATAGTGGGTGCAGCCGAGCACTAGCACATCCGCACCGGCTGCCAGCAGCGGTTCCACATAGCCGGCGAGCAGGGCCTCCAGCGCCGGGGTGTCGAGCTCGCCCCGCTCGACGAACTCCACCAGGCCCGGACAGGGCTGGGTGATGAGGCGGGCATCGGGCCGCGCCTGTGCCGCGGCCAGGCGATGGAATTTCTCCCCGGCCAGCGCCGCCCCGGTGGCCAGCACGCCGACCACCCCGCTGCGGGTCTGGGCCAGGGCCGGCTTGAGCGCCGGCTCCATGCCGATGAAGGGCAGCGAGTACTGCGCCCGCAGGGATTCGATGGCGGCGATGGTGGCGGTGTTGCAGGCCACCACGATCAGCCGGCAGCCGCGCTCGATCAGGTGATCGGTGATGCTCACCGCGCGCGCGGTGATCGCCTCGGCGGTCTGTCCGCCGTATGGACAGTGGCGGCTGTCGGCGTAGTAGAGGAAATCCTCGCCGGGCAGCTCGCGCCGCAGGGCATGCAGGACCGACAGCCCGCCGACGCCGGAATCGAACACGCCGATCATGCGAGGAAGTCCAGCAGCAGACGGTTGAAGCGCTCCGGCTGCTCGCGCGGCAGACCGTGGCGGGTACCCGGCACGATCTCGCAGTGCCGGCAGTTCGGCAGCCGCGCAGCGAAGGCGTGCAGGGCCTCCGGGGGAAAGTAGTCGTGCTCGGCGGCGATCAGGGTCACCGGCTGGCGCAGCGCCGTCAGGCGCTCGGCCACCGACCAGCGCGACAGCGACCACAGCAGGGCCAGATAGCTGCGCCGGTGGTTGTCCTGGCTGCGGTCCAGCTGGGCGGCGCGCAGCGCGGCCTGTGCGGGCAGCGGATACAGGCGCGGCGCCATCAGCCGGGCCAGCACCCGCGGGCCGAGCAGGGCCATGGTGGCCAGCCGCAGGGCGCGCATGCCCTGCTGGCGCAGACCGCGCGGGCGGAAGTCCGGCAAGGTGTTGGTCAGCAGCAGCCGCTGCACCCGCTGGGGATGATCCAGCGCCAGCTGCTGGGCCACCGCCCCGCCCATCGAATAGCCGACCACCGCCACCTCGGCCAGCCCCAGACGGTCCAGCAGGGCGCACAGATCAGCCACGCAGGCCTCGATGCGGAAGGGGCCGACCGGTGGACTGCGGCCACAGCCGGCGAAGTCCGGCACCAGCACCCGGTAGCGGCTGGCCAGCGCCGGCCACTGGAACTCCCAGTCCTGCCCGCTGCTGCCCAGACCGTGCAGCAGCAGGACCGGCGGGGCGGTGGCCGGTCCGTGATCCTCCACCCACAGCGCGCGGTGGCGCAGCGCCAGCCAGCCGGCGCTGGCCGGTTTCAGTGCCGGCCTCCGAGCGGCGCGCGGCACTCGCAGTGGGCGTAGAGCCCGCGCGGATCGGAGAAGCTGCGCAGCAGGCGCTGCCAGTCCTCGCGCTGCTGCACGGTCACCCACTGCTCGGCGAGCCAGCCCTCGACCCCCGGCAGCCGCGCCAGCCCCAGCTGCTGGCCGAGGGCGCCGAACCAGTCGGCCAGGAACCCGAAGCGGAACTCCATCTCCGGGGTGAACGGCTGCAGCGTCCAGTCCCCGGGCTCCAGACCTGCCAGCTCCGCCGCCAGGTTGAGCGCCTGCTGGAAATCGCCGAGCTGATCGACCAGACCGAGGGCGAGCGCATCCTCTCCGCTCCACACCCGGCCGCGGGCGATCTCGTCGACCTTGGCCAGCGCCAGCGAGCGGCCGCTGGCCACGCCCTCGAGGAAATCGGCATAGCCCTTCTCGATCTGCAGCTGGATCAGCCGCTTCACCGGCTCAGCCAGCGGCCGGTCCAGCCGCAGCCCGCCAGCGAGCTCGGTGGTGGCGACGCCATCGGTGGTGATGCCGAGCTTGCCGAGCGGCTGCTCGAGGGTGGGAATCATCGCGAAGATGCCGATCGAGCCGGTGATGGTGGCCGGCGAGGCGACGATGCGGTCGGCATCCATCGACACCCAGTAGCCGCCGCTGGCGGCCAGCGAGGAGAAGCTCGCCACCACCGGCTTGCCCTCGGCCTTCAGCGCCTGCACGCCGCGCCGCACCTGCTCCGAGGCCCAGACGCTGCCGCCCGGCGAATCCACCCGCAGCACCACCGCTGCCACCGACTCGTCGCGCCGCGCCTGATCGAGCAGCTCGGCGATCTGGTCGCCGCCGGCCAGACCCGGTCCGCCATAGCCATCCACCAGCTCGCCCTGCACCACCACCAGCCCGATGCGATCGGCGGCGGCCGCAGGCTCGGTTGCGCGCCGCGCACCGAGATACTCCCGGTAGTGAATCTGGCGGAAGCTGCCGTGATCCGGGTCGGTACCGGTGGTCTCGGCGATGCGGGCGCGGAACTGCGCCAGGGTCTCGACCTGATCAACCAGCCCGCGCGCCTTGGCGTAGGCGGCGGTGTCACCCTTGAGGACCGCGAGCGTCTCATCGAACTCGCGCACATAGGCGTCCACCGCGCCGGGCTCCAGCTGCCGGCTGCCGCTGGCGAGGCCGTCGTAGTGGCGCCACAGATCGCCCAGCCAGTCGCGGTTGGCGGCCTTGGCTTCCTCGGACATGTCGCGGCGGGTGAAGGGCTCCACCGCGGATTTGAACTCACCGACCCGGAACACATTGACGGTGACGCCCAGCTTGTCCAGCGCATCCTTGAAGAAGTTGGGATAGCTGGCAAAGCCCTCGATCAGCACCGCCCCCTGCGGATCGAGGCTGATCTCGCTGGCCGCCGCGGCAGCCAGATACTGGGTCTGGTCGAAGTAGCCGCCGTGGACATGCAGGGTCTTGCCGCTGGCGCGGAACTGCGCCACCGCCGCGCGCAGTTCCTCGATCTGCGGCAGCCCGGCCGACCACAGATCGTCGAGCTTGAGCACCGCCAGGCTGATCCGCTCGTCGTCGGCGGCCAGCCGCAGCGCCTCGGTCAGCTCATGCACCGAGGTCTGTGGCGGCGTCTCGCCGGAGAACTCCTGCAGGGCGCGGCTGCCGGGCTCCTGGTCATCCTGTTCCACCAGGGCGCCGGTGGGCCACAGCACCAGGGCGACATTGTCCTCCACCACCGCCGGCGGGCCGCCGCGCAGCGCCACCCAGATGCCGAGGCCAATCACCAGGAACAGGGTGACGAAGATCAGCCGGTAGACGAAGCTGACCAGGGTCCAGAGGAAATGGAACAGGCGTCCGATCAGGGAGCGCTCGGGGCGGGACATGGCGGTTCTCTTGGTCATGGCGGCCGGCCGGCCGCGCGGACATCGGGCAAGGCTCAGGATTTCGGCGGCAGGTAGCTGACCGGGTTCACCGGCTTGCCGCGTTCACGGATCTCGAAGTGCAGGATGGGCTTGTTCTCCGGCCCGATGCCGAGTTCGGCAATCACCTGTCCACCGGCCACGCTGTCGCCCTCCTTGACCAGACGGCGACGGTTGTAGCCGTAGGCGGAGAGGCGCAGGTCGTCGTGCTTGATGATGATCAGCTCGCCATAGCCCTTGAGGGCGCTGCCGCTGTAGACCACCCGCCCGGGGGCGGCGGCGCGAACCGGCTGCCCGACCTGCCCGCTGAAATCCAGGCCCTTCGAGCCCTGGGCCGGGGCGTAGCCGCGCACCACCACGCCATCGGTGGGCCACTGCCACTTGTAGGGGCCACCGGGTTCGAATGTCACCACCGCCGGCGAGCGCGGCGGCGGCAGGCTGACCTGGGCGGCGCTGGCACCGGCCGCAGCGGTTGCCGCCGCGGTTCCGCTGGCAAGGCTGCCAGCCGCCGCCGTCGCTGCGGTTGCCGCGGTGCCGGCGGCTGCACCGGCCACCATTCCCGCACGACCGGGGCCGGTGCCGGGGGGACGATCCGCCGGGGCCGCGGGAATGCCCGGGGGCGGCGGCAGCGGCACGGGAGCCACCGCCACCGGCACCGGCGTCGCCCCGGGGATCACCGCATCGGCACTGATGCTGTCCACATCCACCGGTGTGGAGACGATGTCATCGGTCACGATCTCGATTCTGGGCGGGGGACGCAGGTGCAGCACCTGCCCGGGCCGGATCAGATAGTCGGCGCCCACTCCGTTCCAGCGCGCCAGCTCGCGGTAGTCGAGCTGGTTGCGGAAGGCGATGGAGTAGACGGTATCGCCCTTCTTCACCAGATGGTCGGTGGGCCCCACCGGCCGCTCCGGCAGCGGCTCGGCCTCGGGTGCCGCCCCCTGGTTGTGCAGGGCGCGCTCGGGCGGCGGGTCCCAGCTCAGACCGCCGGCACAGCCGGACAGCAGGAGGGCCAGCAAGCCCGGAAGGAACGCCGCGTGACGGATCATGCCGCCATGCTCGCAAATCCCCACGGCCGCTGCATCAGCTGCCGCGCCGGCCGCGCGGACGGAACAGGAACCAGAGGATGAACAGCACCATCCCCGCCAGGGCCAGGTAGGCGAGTTCGTGGGTGTAGTCGCGCACCGCCGCCACCACCGGCTCGCCGAAGAAATAGCCCAGCGCCACCAGCACCCCGCACCAGAGGGTGGCGCCCAGGGTGGTCAGAAAGACGAACGGCGCCAGGCGCATGCCGAACACGCCGGGCGGGATCGAGATCAGGTGCCGTACCACCGGGATGAAGCGGCCGATGAAGGTGGCGGCATTGGCATTGCGCAGGAACAGCGCCTCGGCCTCGTGATACTTGGCCTCGTTGATCAGGAAGTAGCGGCCGTAGCGCAGCAGCACGGTCCGCCCGACGAAGCGGCCCAGCAGATAGTTGGCCGAGGCGCCGATCAGCGAGCCCAGTCCGCCGGCGGCGGTGGCGAGCCAGGGATCCAGCTGGCCACGGGCGGCCAGATAGCCGGCCGGGATCATCACCAGCTCCGAGGGCACCGGAAACAGGCTGGATTCCAGCGCCATCAGGAACACGATCTCGGTATAGCCGAGCTGGGCAACCAGGGCTTCCAGCCACTCGGTGAACGCTTGCATGGCTCAGGCCTTGCCGGTGAGGAGGGGAACGAAACTCACCGAGGCCAGCGTGCGGCTGACCGGCCCGGACGGGCCCCGCTCCACGCACTGCAGCAGCTGGCTGCCGGCCGGTCCCACCGGCACCACCAGCCGCCCGCCCGGGGCGAGCTGCTCGAGCAGGCTCTGGGGAATCTCGCGGGCGGCCGCGGTGACCACGATGCCGTCATAGGGCGCATAGGGCGCCCAGCCCAGGCTGCCGTCGGCGTAGCCGAAATGGATGTTGCGGAATCCGAGGCGCTGCAGGCGCTGGCGCGCCAGCTCGGTGAGCGGACGCAGGCGCTCGACGGTGAACACGGTCTCCACCAGAGCCGCCAGCACCGCGGTCTGGTAGCCGCTGCCGGTGCCGATCTCGAGCACCCGCCGCGGCCGCGCGCCGCCCTCGAACAGGGCCTGGGTCATCAGCCCGACCACCGCCGGCTGGGAAATGGTCTGGGCGTGGCCGATCGGCAGGGCGGTGTTCTCGTAGGCGCGCGAGCGGAAGGCCTCGTCGACGAACTGCTCGCGGGCGATGCGATCCAGCGCCGCCAGCACCTGCGGGTCGGTCACCCCCTGCTGGGGCAGCTGGGCGAGCAGGCGCCGGCGTGCCGCCGCACTGGCATCGGCGGGCCGGGCCGCCGCCCGTGTACCCGGACTCACAGCGCCGGAATCCAGGCCTGCAGCTGCGGCAGCGCGGCGTGCTTGGTCATCTCCACCAGCAGCGGCGTCACCGAGACCCGGCGCTGCGCCACCGCGTGGAAATCGGTGCCGGGCCCGGCGTCCTGCTCGGCGCCGGCGACGCCGATCCAGTAGATCGAGCGGCCGCGCGGATCGGTCCCGGGCAGCAGGCCCTGGGCGCGGTGGCGGTTGCCGAGCCGGGTCACCTCGATGCCCTCCAGCGCCTCGTAGGGCAGATCGGGCACATTGACATTGAGGATGGTGTCGCCCGGCAGCGGGGCCTCGCGCAGCCGCCGCAGCAGCTGCAGGGTGACCCGCGCCGCGGTGTCGAAATGGCGTGGACTGATCGAGACATTCGACACCGCGATCGCCGCATAGCCCAGCGACCGGCCTTCCATCGCCGCCGCCACGGTGCCCGAGTAAAGCGTGTCATCGCCCAGATTGGCACCGGCGTTGATGCCGGAGACCACGATGTCCGGCAGCGGATCCATCAGACCGGTCAGCGCCAGATGCACGCAGTCGGTGGGCGTGCCATCGACGCAGTGCAGGCGCTCGTCGTGGCGGTGGACCCTTAGCGGATTGAGGATGGTCAGCGAGTTGCTGGCGCCGCTGCGGTTGCGGTCCGGGGCGAACACGGTGACATCGTGCTCGGCGGCCAGGGCCTCGCGCAGACAGACCAGACCCGGCGCGAGACAGCCGTCGTCATTGGACAGGAGGATACGCATCAGCCGCAGGGGACCGGAGCAGAGGCAGCGGGGAGCCGGAAGTGTACCCCGCCCTTCAGTGCCGGGTTTCGTAGACGCCGTAGCTCATCAGCCGCTGGTAGCGCGAGGCCAGCAGCTGGGTCATCGGCACCTGGCGCAGGCGCTCCAGATTGGCCACCAGCCGGCTCTTGAGGGTCTGCATCATGGCCGCCGGATCGCGGTGGGCCCCGCCCAGGGGTTCGTCGACGATCTCGTCGATCAGCTTGTGCTGCAGCAGATCGGGCGCGGTGATCTTCATCGCCGCAGCCGCCTCCTGGGCCCGCGCCGCGCTCTTGAACAGGATGCTGGCGCAGCCCTCCGGGGAGATCACCGAGTAGATGCTGTGCTGGAGCATCATCAGATGGTCGCCCACCCCGATCGCCAGCGCGCCGCCGGAGCCGCCCTCGCCGGTGACGGTGGCCAGCACCGGGGTGCGCAGCCGGGCCAGCTCGAACAGGTTGCGGGCGATCGCCTCGCTCTGGTTGCGCTCCTCGGCGCCGATGCCCGGGTAGGCGCCCGGGGTGTCGATGAAGGTCAGCACCGGCAGGTTGAAGCGCTCGGCCATCTTCATCAGCCGCAGCGCCTTGCGGTAGCCCTCGGGCATCGGCATGCCGAAGTTGCGGTAGACCCGCTCCTTGGCATCACGCCCCTTCTGCTGGCCGATCACCACGCAGGCACGGCCGTCGAGCCGGGCCAGCCCGCCGATGATCGACGGGTCGTCCTTGAAGTGGCGATCGCCGTGCAGCTCCTCCCAGTCGGTGAACAACGCCTTGATGTAGTCCAGCGCATAGGGGCGCTGCGGATGGCGCGCCAGCTGGGCCACCTGCCAGGGGCTGAGATTGGCGAAGATCTGCTTGGTCAGCTCGCGGCTCTTGGCCTCCAGCCGCGCGATCTCCTCGGTGAGGTTCACCTCGCTGCCGGCGGTGGCGAAGCGCAGCTCCTCGATCTTCTGCTGCAGATCGGCGATCGGTTGCTCGAAATCCAGGTAATTCAGGTTCATGGACGCGGTTGCGGGGTCATTCGTCATCGCCACCCGCGGCGAAGCTGCGCTCCAGGCGCCGCTCGCTGACCGGGGGCTGGTACCGTCGATACTGGACTGTAACGCAGTCCTCCCCGGCCACGCGGCGCAGTCCGGCCAGCAGCGCGTCGGAGACTTTCACCTTCCAGCGGGCGGGCAGGTCGAGGGTCAGCGCGCCGGCCTCGGTCTGGATCTCCACCACCAGCGGGGTCCCGCGCTCGTCCAGCGCCGGCTGCACCAGGGCGCGCAGGGCGGCCACCTCGCTGGCCGGGCGCTGCCAGCGCAGCCGGATGCGCTGGGCGTACTCGCGCAGGATCTGGTCCGGCTCGAAGAACTCCGGGTTGTAGAGCCGCGGCTCGGCCTCGCGGCCGTCGCGGGCTGGTGACAGCCCGAGCTCGGCGAGCACGAAGCAGAGCTGGTCCACCTTCACCGCGTTCTGGAACCGCGCCCACTTCTCCACATCCACCCAGCTGGACAGCTGGGCGGTGCGGTCGTCCACGGTGACCTTGTAACTCGCCCGTCCGCCCTCCTCCGGGCGGCCCTTGAAGAAGCGCAGATCGGTCACCCAGGCGCCGAACAGCACCTTGCTGCGTGGCTGCCAGACCGGCTTGCCGTCCTTGCCCGTGGGCGCGGGCTGGGCGTGCAGGGCGATCAGCTCGCGCAGCGAGCCGGAGGTGATCTGCCCCAGCGTGTCGCGCCAGGTATCGATCGGGTGGCCGGAGAGATAGAAGCCGAGGGTGGCGCGCTCCTGGGCCAGCCGCTGCAGCAGCGGGGCCTCCGGGCGGATCTCCGGCTGCAGATCGGCCGGGCTGCGCTCGGCGGCCGAGGTGCCGGCGCCGAACAGGTCGTTCTGGCCGCTGTCGGCATTGGCGGCCTCGCGCTCGGCATGCTGCAGGGCCTTGGGCAGCGTGGCGATCAGACTCTCGCGGCTGAGGCCGAAGCCATCCAGGCTGCCCGAGTAGATCAGCGCCTCCAGCACCCGCTTGTTGGCCTTCTTCAGATCGACCCGCCGGCAGAAATCGAAGAGGTCGCGGAAGGCGCCGTCGCGCGCGCGGGCGGCGAGGATGCTCTCCAGCGCGCCCTCGCCCACTCCCTTGATGGCGCCGAGACCGTAGACGATCTCGCGCGGCGCCGGCACGCTGAAGCGAAAACCCGAGCGGTTGATGTCCGGCGGCTGCACGCTCAGCCCCATGCGCCGGCATTCCTCGAGCATGGCCACCACGGTGTCGGTGTGGTCCATGTCGCAGCTCATCACCGCCGCCATGAACTCGGCGGGGTAATGCGCCTTGAGCCAGGCGGTCTGGTAGCTCACCAGCGCGTAGGCGGCCGCATGGGACTTGTTGAAGCCGTAGTTGGCGAACTTCTCCATCAGGTCGAACACGGCGGTCGCGGTGGCCTCCTCGACCCCGCCGCGCAAGGCACCGGAGACGAACACGCCGCGCTGCTTGTCCATCTCGGCCTTGATCTTCTTGCCCATCGCCCGGCGCAGCAGGTCGGCACCGCCCAGCGAGTAGCCGGCGAGCTTCTGCGACATCTGCATCACCTGTTCCTGGTAGACGAAGATGCCGTAGGTGGGCTTGAGCACCTCCTCCATCGCCGGGTGCAGATAGGTCACTGGCGCATCGCCGCGCTTGCGGGCGCAGTACTCCGGGATCAGCTCCATCGGCCCCGGTCGGTACAGCGAGACCAGGGCGATGATGTCCTCGAAGGTGTCCGGCTTGAGATCGCAGGAGGCCTTCTGCATGCCCGGAGATTCCATCTGGAACACCGCCGCGGTCTCGCCGGTGGCGTAGAGGCGATAGGTGGCGGCGTCATCCAGCGGCAGGCGCAGCATGTCGAGCGGCTGCTCGCGCTGCGGATTGATCATCTCCAGCGCGGTCTGGATCACCGTCAGGGTCTTCAGCCCGAGGAAATCGAACTTGACCAGGCCCACGCTCTCCAGGTCCTTCATGTCGAACTGGGTGCGCAGGCCGGCGCCGCCGGGTTCGCAGAACAGCGGCGCATAGTCGGTCAGCGGTCGCGGCGCGATCACCACGCCGCCGGCATGCACCCCGACGCCGCGGGTGATGCCTTCCAGCTCCAGCGCCAGCTCCAGCACCGCGCGCACATCCTCCTCGTCGGCATAGGCCTGCCTGAGCTCCGGGACTTCCTCCACCGCGTCGGCGAGGGTCGCCCCGGGCGTGCCCGGAATCAGCTTGGCCAGGCGATCGCCGAACCCGTAGCCATGACCGAGCACGCGGCAGACATCGCGCACCACCCCCCGTGCCGCCATGGTGGCGTAGGTGATGATCTGCCCGACCCGCTCGCGGCCGTACTTCTCGGTGACGTAGTCGATCACCCGCTCGCGGTTGTCCATGCAGAAGTCGACATCGAAGTCCGGCATCGACACGCGCTCCGGATTGAGGAAGCGCTCGAACAGCAGGGCATAGGGCAGCGGGTCGAGATCGGTGATGCCCAGCGAGTAGGCGACCAGCGAGCCGGCGCCGGAGCCACGGCCCGGACCCACCGGGCAGCCGTTGGACTTGGCCCAGGCGATGAAATCCGCCACCACCAGGAAGTAGCCGGCGAAGCCCATCTTCTCGATCACCGACAGCTCGTAATCCAGCCGCTGGCGGTACACCGCCTCGGCTTCGGCCGGGGCGGACTGGCGCAGCCGCTGCTGCAGGCCCAGCGCGGCCTGCTCGCGCAGCCAGCTATCGGTGCTGTGGCCCTCGGGCACCGGAAACAGCGGCAGGTGATAGGTGCCGAAGCTCAGCGAGAGGGTGCAGCGGCGGGCGATCTCCAGGCTGTTGGCGATCGCCTCGGGCAGATCGGCGAACAGCGCCTGCATCTCCTCGCTGCTCTTGAGGTACTGCTCCTCGGTGTAGTCCCGCGGGCGTTTCTCATCGGCCAGGACCCGCCCCTGGGCGATGCAGACGCGCGCTTCGTGGGCGGCGAAATCCTTGCGTTCCAGAAAGCGCACATCGTTGGTGGCCACCAGCGGAATGCCGCGATGACGGGACAGCGCCACCGCCGCCTCCACCCATTCCTCGTCCCCCGGGCGCTGGCAGCGCGCCACCTCCCAGTACAGCCGGTCGGGGAACCAGGCGGCCAGCTCGTCCGCCGCCGCCAGACAGGCCTCGACCCGGCCGGCCAGGGCATGGCGATACACCGCGCCCTCGCGGCCGGACAGGGCGATCAGCCCCTCGGCCTCGGCCAGCCAGGCGCGCTCCACCAGCGGACTGCCCCGGCCCTGGCCCTCGGTGTAGGCGCGCGAGAGCAGCCGCGTCAGGGCGCGGTAGCCGGCCTCGTTCTGCACCAGCAGGGTCAGCCGCTCCGGGCCCTCGCCGGGTGCGGCCTCGGCCAGCCAGACCTCGCTGCCGACGATGGGCTTGATGCCCGCCGCCTCGGCCGCCTTGTAGACCTTGACCATCGCGAACAGATTGCTGCGATCGGTCACTGCCAGCGCCGGCTGGCCCAGCGCCGCCACCTGGGCAGTCAGGGTGAGGCCGGCCCCGCCGCCCTTGCGCTTGGGCGGTTCGACGCGGACGATCGAATCGGTCAGCGAATACTCGGTGTGGATGCGCAGGTGCACGAAACTCATGCGGCAGTTTCGGATACCCGCCCCCCGCTTGTCAGCCGCGCCGCCGCCGCACAGGGCGCGAAGCTGAGCCGGTGCTCCGGGCTGGGCCCGAGCCGCTTCAGCGCCGCCAGATGGGCCGGGCTGCCGTAGCCCTTGTGCGCGGCCAGACCATAGCCCGGGTAGCGGGCGTCAAGCTGCAGCAGATGGGCGTCGCGGGCGGTCTTGGCGAGAATGCTGGCGGCCATGATCTCGGCATGCCGGCCATCGCCGCCCACCACGCAGACGGTCGGCAGGCCCAGGCCCGGGTCCTGGTTGCCATCGACCCGGCACAGGCTCGGCGGCACGGCCAGGCCCGCCAGGGCCCGGCGCATCGCCAGCAGGCTGGCCTGGAGGATGTTGAGGCGGTCGATCTCCTCCCGGCTGGCCCAGCCCAGCGCCCAGGCCAGGGCCTGCTCGCGGATCGCCAGGGCCAGCCGCTCGCGCCGGGCCGGGCTCAGGGTCTTGGAATCGGCGAGACCGGGCAGCACGGCGTCGGCCGGCAGGATCACCGCCGCGGCGGTCACCGGCCCGGCCAGACAGCCACGCCCGGCCTCGTCGAGGCCGGCGATCCGCTCAGCGCTCATCGGGTCTGAAGGGGGAGATTCACACCTGCCCAGTGTGCCAGCCCCCCGGGCTGCCGGCGCGCAGCAGCGGGGTCCGCAGCGCCCTCAGCCGATGTCGTACTTCATCAACTGCCAGCAACCGCTGCTGCCCGCGTCGGCGGGGGCGAAGCGCCACTGGGCCATGGCTGCCAGCGTCACGGCCTCGAACACCCCCACCGGACTTGCCTGATCCACCGTCAGTGCGGCCGGAACCCCAGCCGGGTCGATCTCGTAGCGCACCACCACCCAACCGGCCTGCCGGATCCGCGCCGCCTCGGTCGGGTACTGCGGCGCGGCGCGGCTAAGCACCTGGCGGCTGTTGCAGGCGGCATCGTTCTGCACCGTGGGCACCGGCGCCACTGGCTGGCGCTGGGCACTCAGACCCATGCCGGCACAGCCGGTCAGGAAGGCAAGGGAAGCACCCAGCAACAGGCGAATCGGCATCGAGGATCTCCAGCGAGAGCGGACAGGGGTCTCTCAACAACAGCGGCCAGCACCAGCTGGCCGGGCGCCTCGATCCCGATCCTGATGACGACGGGGGAGGCTTGTTGTTGATGGCCAACGCTATCTCGCCGGCGCGCCACGGGACCAGTGACCCCGGCTGCTTTTTGGATGACGAATTTCTGACGAAAGACGAGCGTCGCCGAGGCCCGCAACGGCCGCTCAGCCCAGCTGTTGGGCGATGGCCTCTGCCGCGCGTTCCGCCGCCTGGTGGCGTAGCGTCGGCCGCAGACGGTCAAACACCTCGGTCTGCGCCCGTGCCGCGGCCGGGTCGGTGAGCAGGGGCAGCAGATCGTCCGCCAGCCGGGCCGGTGTGGCCGCCGCCTGCAGGCGCTCCGGCACCACGGCGGCGCCGGCCAGGATGTTGGGCAGGGAGACATACCGGGTCTTGAGCAGGCCGGCCTTGAGCATCAACCAGGCGGTAAGGGCCGCGGTGCGATAGGCCACCACCATGGGCCGGCCCAGCAGCAGGCACTCGAGCGTGGCCGTGCCGGAGGCCAGCAATACGGCATCGGCGGCCTGCATGACCTCGCGCGAGCGGCCCTCGATGAGCTGCCAGCGCGCCTGGGGGGCGTGCTCGCGGATGGCGGCTTCGAGGGCGCCACGCAGACCCGGCTTGGCCACCGGGCTGAGCACCTGCAGATCCGGCAGCTGCGCCTGCAGCCGGGCCACGGCGCCGGCAAACGGCGCCGCCAGATGTCGCAGCTCGCCGCCGCGGCTGCCCGGCAGCACCGCCAGCAGCGGGCCGGGACCGGCCAGGCCGAGCGTGGCGCGCGCCTGCGCCGGCGGGGTGCTGGCGTCCAGCTGATCCGCCAGCGGGTGACCGATGAAGCGCGCCGGCAGGCCGTGGCCGGCATAGAAGGCGGGCTCGAAGGGGAACAGACAGAGCAGCTCGTCCACCGACCGGGCGATGGTCCGCACCCGGCCCTGGCGCCAGGCCCAGACCGTCGGGCTCACCACATGCACGGTGCGCAGACCCCGCTCGCGCAGCCGCCGCTCGAGGCCGAGATTGAAGTCCGGCGCATCGATGCCCACCACCACCGCCGGGCGATCGGCGAGCAGGCGCTCGATCAGCCGCGCGCGCAGGGCGAAGATCGCCGGCAGCTTGGGCAACACCTCGGCCAGACCCATCACCGAGAGCGCGTCGATCGATTCGATCGCCTCGCAGCCCGCCTCGATCATGCGCGGCCCGGCCATGCCGTAGCAGTGCACCCCGGGCAGACGCCGGCGCAGGGCCTGCACGATGGCGCCCCCCAGCAGATCGCCGGACAGCTCACCGGCGATCAGGGCGATGCGCGGGGCGGCGCTCATGTCCTCAGCGGGCCAGGGCCCGCTTCTGGTTGCCGCTGCGCTGCTCGCCGGCCTCGATGAAGGCAGCCATGCGCGCCACCTCGGCGTTGGCCGCCGCCTGCTGCAGCAGCTCCGGCTTGATCTCGGCGAGCGGCCGGCGCGAGCGGTAGATCAGCTTGTAGGCGGCCTCGATGGCCTCGATGTCCGCAGCGGCGAACTGGCGGCGGCGCAGGCCTTCCTTGTTGATCGCCCGTGGCTTGGCCGGGTTGCCCTGCACCATCACGAACGGCGGCACATCGCCCGCGACACCGGCGGAGAAGGCGGTGAAGGCGTGGGCGCCGATGCGGCAGAACTGGTAGACCAGGGTGTAGCCGCCGAGGATCACCCAGTCGCCGATCTCGACATGACCGGCGAGGCTCGCATTGTTGGCAAACACGGTGTCGCTGCCGATCACGCAGTCATGGGCGATATGGCAGTAATTCATGATCCAGTTGCGGTCACCCACCCGGGTCTCGCCGCGTTTGG
>DASUDX010000095.1:0-43497 GCA_036275365.1 Nevskiaceae bacterium
GCCGGAAGCGTCGTGCCCGGTCCCTCGCCACCCGGCGACAGCCCGCTCGCCGGGGGTTCGACCGCCGGTGCCGGCGCTTCCACCGCCGCCTCGCCAGTCGGGCCGGCGGCGGGAACCGTGACCGGGGCCGGATCGCTGACCGCCGGGGTCGATCCCTGCGGCTTGGCCAGCCAGATGAACAGGGTCACCGCCACCGCCAGCACGGCGCTGGCGGCGATGAACAGCCGCGGTACGCTGCTGTCGCCGCCCAGCTCGCCGCCGGAGGCCAGACGCAGCTTGGTGGGCGGGGCGATCTGCCGCGGCGCCTGCAGCTTCTCGTAGCGGGCGAGCAGCTCGGCCTCGGAGAGCGTCAGCACCTTGGCGCACTTGCGGTAGTAGCCACGCACATAGACCGGCTCGAGCAGGGCACCGAAGTCATCGCGCTCGAGGGCTTCCAGGGTGGCGCGGTTGAGCTTGGTCTGGGCCGCCAGCTCCTCGATCGAGAAGCGCGCCTTGAGCCGCGCCTCGCGGATCAGCGTCCCCGGTCCGCTGCCGGCGGCAGCCGCGGGCTCGGGGCCGGGTCCGGCGGCGGAGGGAGAACCGGCGGGGGTCGCGGCAGCGGAAGTTTCGTCAGCGGTCATGGGCTTGCAGGGGCGGTCGCCGGCTGGAGGCGCTGGCTTTCGGCGGACTCGGGGAACTGCTGGATCAGACGGCGGCGGTAGCGCTCGGCCGCCTCGGCATCACCGAGCGCGGCCTCGGCGGTGTGGGCCATCCACAGGGTTTCCGGGGTTTCCCGGGCCACCCGCTCGTAACGCTGCAGGAAGCCGCGGGCCCGCAGGGCGTCCTGGCGCTCGAGGCTGATCCGCGCCAGCTGGGCCAGGGCATCCGGATACTCCGGATTGAGCTCGAGCGCACGGCGGAAGTACTGCTCGGCGCGGGCCACATCCGGCAGCTTGCGGGCGCAGACGCCGGCATTGGTCCAGGCCGCCTCGGGGGTCTTGAAGGCGCGATCCTGGGCCGCCTGCATGAACAGCTTCTCGGCCTCGTCAAACTGGTTCAGGCCGCACAGGAACACCCCGAAGTTGTTGCGCGCGGAAGGGTTGCTCGAGTCCAGGCTCAGCGCCTTGCGGTAGTGCTGCTCGGCCTTCTTCTGGTCGCCGCGCTTGCTGTGGAGGAAGGCGATGGTGGAATGCGCCAGCGCCAGATCCGGATCCTGCTCCAGCGCCTTGCTGAGCTTTTCCTGGGCCAGATCCAGCTCGCCCTTGCGCATGTAGTCCATGCCCAGCTGGGTGTTGAGGCGCGCCGCCTCGGCCAGATCGGCGCCCTTGCGCGAGCGGCCGGTCTCGGTCTCGACGGTGGTCACGCAGCCGCCCAGGGCGAGGCTCAGCAGCAGCAGGGCCAGGGCTCTCATCGGGACACCACCGGAATCTCGGACAGCCGCCGCTTCTGCCGCGACTGCACCCGCCCGACCAGCTGGCCACAGGCGGCGTCGATGTCGTCGCCACGGGTGCGGCGGGTGGTGGTGATGATGCGCCGGCTGCGCAGGATGTCGCCGAAGGCGCGGATCACCTCGGGGCGCGAGCGGCGGTAGCGGGTTTCCGGGAAGGGATTGAAGGGAATCAGATTGACCTTGGCCGGCAGGCCGCCGAGCAGACGGGCCAGCTGGCGGGCGTGCTCGGGGCTGTCGTTGACGCCGTCGAGCATCACGTACTCGTAGACGATGTGCATCTTGCGGTCCTGGCCGTCGACATAGCGGCGGCAGGCCTCGAGCAGCTCGGCGATCGGGTACTTGCGGTTGATCGGCACCAGCTGGTCGCGCAGCGCATCGTTGGGCGCATGCAGGGACACCGCCAGCGCCGTGTCCACATCGGCGTGCAGGCGATCGATGAAGGGCACCAGCCCCGAGGTGGAGACGGTGACCCGGCGCTTGGACAGGCCGAAGCCGAAGTCATCCTGGAGGATGCGGATGGCCGGCAGCACCGCGCCGTAATTGGCCAGCGGCTCGCCCATGCCCATGAAGACCACATTGGAGATCACCCGCTCGTTGTGGCCGACCTGCTGGGCGCCACCGCCGCCCTCCCCGCCCAGGGTGCGGGCCGCGAACCAGACCTGGGCGACGATCTCGGCCGTGGTCATGTTGCGGTTGAGGCCCTGCTGGGCGGTGGAGCAGAAGGCGCAGTCCAGCGCGCAGCCCACCTGGGAGCTGATGCACAGGGTGCCGCGGTAGCGGGTGGCCTCGGAGCCCGGGGCGACGATGGCGTCCTCGCCCTCGCTGCGACCCTCGTGGCGGCCCTCGGGGATGAACACGGTCTCCACCGCGTTGCCGCCATCCAGACGCAGCACCCACTTGCGGGTGCCGTCGGCCGAACGCTGCTCGGTGACCAGCTCCGGGGTACGCACCTCGAAGCCGGCCTTGAGCTTCTCGCGCAGGGCCTTGCTGACATTGCTCATGGCGTCGAAGTCGGCGACGCCACGGCGGTAAATCCACTGCATCACCTGGTCGGCGCGGAAGGCCGGCTCGCCCATCTCGGCGAACAGGCTGCGCAGGGCCTCGCGGTCCAGGCCGAACAGATTGGTGAGGCGTGCCGCCTGCGGCGCGGCGCGCGCCGGCTGCTCGCCCGCGTGGATCGCCGTTCCGTCAGATCGATTCACGCCTCACCCCTCAGGCCACCCGGCTCGCGCTCAGCGCGTGCGCGGGCACAGCTCCGTGACGCGGAAGAAATAGCTGATCTCGTTGCGCGCGTTCTCGACGCTGTCCGAGCCGTGCACGGCGTTCTCGTCGATCGACTCGGCGAAATCGGCGCGGATGGTGCCGGGGGCCGCCTTCTTGGGGTCGGTGGCGCCCATGATCTCGCGGTGGCGGGCCACGGCGTCCTCGCCTTCCAGCACCGAGATCATCACCGGGCCGCTGGTCATGAACTTCACCAGATCGCCGAAGAAGGGACGGGCGCGGTGCACTTCGTAGAACCCGCCGGCCTCACGCTCGGTGAGGTGCTTCATGCGGGCGGCGACCACCTTGAGGCCGGCCTGCTCGAAGCGCTGGTAGATCGCGCCGATGTGGTTCTTGGCCACGGCATCCGGCTTGATGATGGAGAGAGTGCGTTCAACCGCCATACCGATTCGTCCTGTTTCTGAAGTTCAAACAACGGGAGGGCGGCGCTGCCCGGGCGGCGCCTGCCTGCTGGAAAAGCCCGTGATTGTAGTGTGCGCCGCCCGGGTCGGGCAATGAAATCCCGGACTTAGGCCGGCCGCGGACGACCGGGAGCGGCGTCGCGCGGGCGATAGGCCAGCCCCAGCAGCAGCAGGCCGCCGAGGATCATCGGCAGGCACAGCAGATGGCCCATCGTCAGCCAGTCCCCGGCCAGATAGCCGATATGGGCATCGGGCAGGCGCACGAACTCCACCAGCGAGCGGAACACCCCGTAGAGCAGCAGGAACAGCCCGGAGACCGCCATGCGCGGCCGCGGGCGGGCGCCGAACCAGAGCAGGATCGCCAGCAGCAGCAGCCCTTCCAGACCCGCCTCGTAGAGCATGCTGGGGTGGCGCGGCAGGCCCTCCGGATCGTTGGGGAACACCATCCCCCAGGGCAGCGTGGTGGGCGCCCCCCACAGCTCCTGGTTGATGAAGTTGCCCAGCCGCCCGGTGAACAGCCCGAACGGCACCGCCGGGGCGATGAAATCGGTGACCTCGAAGAAGGACAGCCGGCGCGAGCGCGCGTAGAGCGCCATCGCCACCAGCACCCCGAGCAGGCCGCCGTGGAAGGACATGCCGCCCTCCCAGATCTTCAGAATCACCACAGGATCGGCCAGGAACCCGTTGAAATTGTAGAAGAAGGTATAGCCAAGCCGGCCGCCCAGAATCACTCCGACCACGCCGAAGAAGAGCAGATCGGACACCGCGGTGGCGCCGAACGGCGGCCGGCTGTGACGACCCCGGCGCAGCGACAGCCACCAGAAGCCGTAGAAGCCCAGCAGGTACATCAGGCCGTACCAGTGGATCTTGACCGGGCCCAGGGCCAGGGCCACCGGGCTGAAACCAGGATGTTCGAGCATGGGGCGAGGGTAGCCGCTGCGGGTGACGGCCGGGGGTCAGCCCTGCACGGCGCGCAGGATGAAGGCCTTGAGGTAGCGCGTCTCCGGGATGGCCGGGTGCACCGGGTGATCCGGTCCCTGCCCGCCCTGTTCGAGCAGGGCGGCGCGCCGGCCCACGGCGCGGGCCTCGCGCAGCAGCACCCGCTGCAGCTCGTCATCGGCCAGATGATGCGAGCAGGAGCAGGACACCAGCACGCCATCGGGCGCCAGCAGCTGCAGCGCCGCCCGGTTGAGCGCTCCGTAATGGGCGAGGCCCGCGGCGTGGTCCTTGCGCTTCTTGATCAGGGCCGGCGGATCGACCACCACCACCTCGAACTGGCGCCCGGCCGCGCGCAGCTCGCGCAGCCTGTCGAGCGCCTCGCCCTCCAGGGTCTCCAGCTCGCGCCCATTCAGCGCGGCGTTGTGACGGGCGCTGTCCAGCGCCGCGGCGGAGCGGTCCACCGCGGTGACCGCGGCGGCCCCGAAGGCGGCCGCCCGCAGCGCCCAGGCCCCGGCGTAGCTGAACACATCGAGCACCCGGGCACCGCGCACATAGCGGCGCAGGCGCTCGCGGTTGTCGGCCTGGTCATAGAACCAGCCGGTCTTCTGCCCTTCCCGGGGATCGACCTCGAAGGCCACCCCGCCCTCCTCGATGCGCACCCGCGCCGGCACCTCGCCCTCGACCTCGACGGTGCTGGACAGCCCCTCGGCCTCGCGGCTGCTGCTGTCATGGCGGAACACCAGCCCGCGCGGCCGCAGCAGGGCGTGCAGGGCGGCGACCAGCGGCGCGCGCAGGCGCTCGGCCCCGGCGGTGGTGAGCTGGATCGCCAGCACCTCGCCGTAGCGGTCGATGACGATGCCCGGCAGACCATCGGACTCGCCGTGAACGAGGCGGTAGTACGGCCCGGGATAGAGGCGCTCGCGCAGGGCCAGGGCGCTGGCCAGCCGGCGCTGGAACCAGGCGCTGTCGATCTGGGCATCGGCCTTGCCGCTGAGCAGGCGCACCGCCAGCAGGGCCTGGGGGTTCACATAGCCCAGCCCCAGCGGCTTGCCGCGGGCATCCTCCAGCCGGCACAGGCTGCCGGGCTCGATCTGCCGGTAGTTCTCGCGGGTGTCGATCTCGTTGGAGTACACCCACAGGTGGCCGGCGCGCAGGCGCCGGTCCTCGTTGGCCTTCAGGCGCAGGGTCAGCACGGCCTCAGACCGGAAGGGTCATGCGGAACTCCGCCTGGAAGCGCTCGCGGAACTGATCGAGGCTGAAGCGGTGATTCTGCGGTCCGACCCGTTCGATCTTGATCGCCCCCATCAGGCTGGCGATGCGCCCGGTGATCTCCCAGTCCAGCCCCTTGGACAGGCCGTAGAGCACGCCGCCGCGGTAGGCATCGCCGCAGCCGGTGGGATCGGCCAGGGACTCGGCCTTGGCGCAGGGAATCTCGTGGATGCGCCCGCCGGCGAAGATGTGCGAGCCCTTGCCGCCGCGGGTGACGATCAGGGCCTCCACCCGCTCGGCGATCTGGCGCAGGCTCAGCCCGGTACGCTCGGTGAGCAGCTCGGCCTCGTAGTCGTTGACCGCCACATAGCTGGCGAGATCAATGAACCCTTTCAGTTCCTCGCCATTGAACATCGGCAGGCCCTGGCCGGGGTCGAAGAGGAAGGGAATGCCGGTCTCGGCGAACTGCCGCGCGTGCTGGAGCATGCCCTCGCGACCATCCGGCGAGACCGAGCCGAAGCGGATGCCGCGCTTGGTCGGCACCGGCTGCTGGTGGGCCTCGCTCATCGCCCCCGGGTGGAAGGCGGTGATCTGGTTGTCGTCCAGATCGGTGGTGATGTAGGCCTGGGCGGTATAGCTGCCCTCGATGCGCTTGACGAATTCCTGGCTGACGCCGGTCTGCTCCATCCAGGCCGCGTAGGCATCGAAATCCCGGCCCACCGTGCCCATCGGCAGCGCCTCGCCACCCAGCAGGTGCAGGTTGTAGGCGATGTTGCCGGCGCAGCCGCCGAACTCGCGGCGCAGCTGCGGCACCAGGAAGGAGACATTCAGGATGTGAACCCGGTCCGGCAGGATCTCGTTCTTGAAGTAACCGGGGAACACCATGATGGTGTCGTAAGCAAAGGAACCGCAGATCAGGACGCTCACAGAAGGTTTCCTATCGGGGAATCGGGGAATCGGGAGTGGGGAGTCGGGGAATCGGAGGTCGGGAGCCAGCGTGCGGGCGATCGGCCGAGCGCTTGCCCTGCGCCGCCGCCACCGCCGGCAGCACGGGCGTTCACCGCCCCGGCCCGCGCCTGGACCGCCCTGGCTGCGGCCACGGCCGGTCCCGGCTGGGGCCTTGCGCAGAGTAGCCGGGATGGCGCCGCAGCGCCGTCTCCGCTCAGCGCCGGGCCGCGGCCAGACCCTGCACGCCGATGGCGATCCAGATGAACACCGCCGCCTGGCTGAGCCCCCACAGCAGCAGCCCGATCACGGCGAGCGCCGGCCGTCCGAATGACAGCGGCACCCACACCGCCCCGAGCACCACCGGCAGCAGCAGCCGCCAGGCGGCGTAGCGGTTGACCCGCGCAGGCGGCACGCCCGGCGGGATCTCGATGCTGCTCAGCACCGGCCGGTTGCCGCCGAAGGCGGCGATCAGCGCCACCAGGGCGCTGCCTGCCGTCAGCAAGGCGAGAAAAATGGCCACCGCCCCCGCGAAGTTGGCGCTGGCCATGGTGGCTCAGGCGGCCGGCTGCCAGCGCAGATCGAGCTGGCGGGCGGCGCGCACATCGTCCAGGCGGCGCACCGGCATGGTCCAGGGGGCGCCCTTGACCTTGGCGATGTCCTGCCGCGCCTCCTCGGCGATGCTGACCAGCGCCTCGATGAAGGCATCCAGGGTCTGCTTGTCCTCGGTCTCGGTGGGCTCGATCAGCAGGCACTCCGGTACCAGCAGCGGGAAGTACACGGTGGGCGCGTGGAAGCCATGATCGAGCAGGCGCTTGGCCACATCGGTGGCGGTGAGGTCCAGGGTCTGCTTCTGGCGCTTGAGGGTGATGATGAATTCATGGCTGGCCCGGCGCGAGGGGAAGGCCAGATCGAAGCCGCGCTCGCGCAGCCGCGCCTGCAGATAGTTGGCATTGAGGGTGGCGAACTCCGCCACCCGGTGCATGCCCTCGCGCCCGAGCAGGCGGGCGTAGACATAGGCGCGCAGCAGCACCCCGGCATTGCCCATGAAGCCGGACAGGCGGCCGATGCTCTGCGGCAGGTCCTTCTCGCTGAGCCAGCGGTAGCGGCTCCCGCCTCCCGGCGCCGGGGTGCCGCCATCGGTCCGTCCGACGATGGGGATGGGCATGAACGGCAGCAGGCGCTGGCTGACGCCCACCGCACCCGCGCCCGGTCCGCCGCCGCCATGCGGGGTGGAGAAGGTCTTGTGCAGGTTCATGTGGATGACATCGAAACCCATGTCGCCCGGCCGCACCTGACCGAGGATGGCGTTGAGGTTGGCGCCGTCGTAATACAGCAGCCCGCCGGCCTGGTGGACGATGCCGGCGATCTCCTTGATGCGGCGCTCGAACACCCCGAGGGTCGACGGGTTGGTGAGCATGATGCCGGCGGTCTGCGGCCCGACCGCCTTGCGCAGGGCCTCGATGTCGACATCGCCCTCGGCATCGGTCGGAATCTCGCGGGCGATGAAGCCCATCATGGTGGCGGTGGCCGGGTTGGTGCCATGGGCGGCATCCGGCACCAGGATCTCGGTGCGGGCGTGATCGCCGCGGGCGCGGTGATAGGCGCGGATCATCGCCACCCCGGCGAACTCGCCCTGGGCGCCGGCCATCGGGGTCAGGCTGACGCCGGCCATGCCGGTGACATCCTTGAGGATTTCCTGCAGCTCGAACATGCAGGCGAGGAAGCCCTGCGAGTGGCTCTCCGGCGCCAGCGGATGGCGGCCGAGGAAGCCCGGCAGCAGCGCCAGGGTGTTACAGGCGCGCGGGTTGTACTTCATCGTGCACGACCCCAGCGGATAGAAGTGGGTGTCGATCGAGAAGTTCAGCCGCGACAGCCGGGTGTAGTGGCGCACCGCCTGCAGCTCGCTCACCTCCGGCAGCCGCGGTGCCTGGGCACGGCGCAGCGCGGCCGGGATGCCGGGGGCCTCGACGGCCTGCAGCGGCCGCTGGGCATGGGCGGCGCGACCGGGAGAGGAGCGTTCGAAGATCAGAGGTTCGGACATGGGGAGTCTTGAGGCGTGAGGGCCGGCGCAGGCGCCGGCGGGCGTGAGGCGTAAGTCGTGAGGGGAACAATCAAGCCCAAACCGGGCGAAGTCCGCGGCCGCGATCCATCGATCCGGGCCGCTCAGCCGAGCGCGGCGAGCGCGGCGGCGTAATCCGGCTCGCTGCCGATCTCCGGCACCAGCTCGGCGTGGATCACCCGGTTGTGCACATCCAGCACCACCACCGCGCGGGCGGTCAGGCCGGCCAGCGGACCGGTCTCGATCAGCAGGCCGTAGTCCTTGGAGAAGTTGCGGCCCCGCATCAGCGAGAGGGTGACCACCTGGCTGAGCCCCTCGGCGCCGCAGAACCGCTTCTGGGCGAAGGGCAGATCGGCGGAGATGCACAGCACCACCGCGTCCTTGAGGCTGGCGGCGCGCTGGTTGAAGGTGCGCACGCTGGTGGCGCAGACCGCGGTGTCGATGCTCGGGAAGATGTTGAGCACCTTGCGCTTGCCGGCGAAGTCATGCAGCGAGACATCCTTGAGATCGGCGCCGACCAGGCGGAAGCCCGGCGCCTCGCTGCCGAGGGCGGGCAGTTCGCCATTGGTCTGGATCGGCGCGCCGCGAAGGGTGATGGTGGCCACAGCAAACTCCCTTGGAATCGAGTGAGGTTCAGCCGCTGAGAATCTCGCCGAGCACCTGGGCGTAGCGGGCCAGGTCCTCGTCGGTCTTGGTCTCGGTGGCGCAGACCAGCAGGGCCTCGCCGAGCTCCGGATAGTGCGGGGCCAGCGACAGCCCGCCGAGAATCCCGCGCGCCGCCAGCGCCTCCAGCACCGGCTGTACCGGTCGCGGCAGCTGCAGGGCCGCCTCGTGGAAGTAGGGACCCGCATGCACCGGGCGCACGCCCGGCAGGGCGCAGAGCCGTTCCACCAGCCGCTGGGTGTTGCGCACGCAGTGCGAGGCCACCCGCGCCAGCCCCTCGGCCCCGAGCAGGGCGAGGTGGATGGTCGCCGCGGTCACCAGCAGCCCCTGGTTGGTGCAGATGTTGGAAGTGGCCTTGCTGCGGCGGATGTGCTGCTCGCGCGCCTGCAGGGTCAGGGTGTAGCCGGGCTTGCCATCGAGATCGACGGTGCGCCCGACGATGCGGCCGGGCATCTGCCGCACATAGCTCTGCTTGGCGGTGAGAAAGCCGAAGTACGGCCCCCCGGAGGACAGCGGCGCGCCGAACGGCTGGCCGTCGCCGCAGCAGAGGTCGGCACCGCGCGCGCCCCACTGCCCCGGCGGCTTGAGCAGGGCGAGGCTCAGCGGGTTGACCACCGCGATCACCATCGCGCCGGCCGCCTGGGCGGCATCGGTGAGGGCATCGACCTCCTCATACAGCCCGAAGTAGTTGGGCTGGGGCACCACCACCGCGGTGGCGCCGCTGGCGTCCAGATCCGCCGGGTGCAGGCGGCCTTCGCGCAGGGGCAGCTCGACGATCTCGATGTTCTGCGCCTCGATCAGCGCCCGCAGCACCTGGCGATAGACCGGGTTGAGCGAGCGCGGCACCAGCACCCGGCGCTTCGGCGCCGGACTGGCGCGCTCGGCCATCAGCACCGCCTCGGCCAGCGCCGAGGCGCCGTCGTAGAGCGAGGCGTTGGAGACCTCCAGCCCGGTCAGCGAGCACATGTTGCTCTGATATTCGTAGAGCAGCTGCAGGGTGCCCTGGCTCGCCTCCGCCTGGTAGGGCGTGTAGGCCGAATAGAACTCGCCACGGGTGGTCAGCTCCCACACCGCCGCCGGGATGTGGTGCTCATAGGCACCGGCCCCGATGAAGTTGAGGCCGACGGCATCCTGGGCCGCGCGCGCGCGCATCAGGCGCGACACCTCCATCTCGCTGAGCGCGTCCGGCACATGCTGCAGGCGGCCGCAGCGGAGCTCGTCGGGAATCTCGCCGAACAGGGCTTCGATGGAGGGAGCGCCGATTGCCGCGAGCATCTCGCGGACATCGGATTCGGTATGGGGAATGAAGGGCATGGGGCTCGGGGCGTGAGGCGTGAGGCGTGAGGCGTGAGGCGTGAGGCGATGAGAACCCAGGCGGGCGCCAGCACCCGCCTCGGTACAGCCGCTGACTAACCCAGCGAGGCCTGGTAGCCGGCGGCGTCGAGCAGGGCCTCGACATCGGCGGCCTGGGCCGGCTTGAGCTTCCACATCCAGCCGCGGCCGTAGGGGTCCTGGTTGATCAGCTCGGGCGTGGCGGCGAGCTCGCCGTTGACCTCGACCACCTCACCGGCGACCGGGGCGTAGACATCGGAGGCGGCCTTGACCGACTCCACCACCGCACAGGCTTCGTTGGCGCCGACCTGACGACCCACCTTGGGGGTTTCGACGAAGACCAGGTCGCCGAGCGCGTTCTGCGCGTGATCGGTAATGCCGATCAGCAGGTGGCCGTCACTCAGGCGCTTCACCCATTCATGGGACTTGGCGTACTTCAGCTCGCTGGGGATGTTGCTCATGGGTCGCGGGGCTCCGGGACGGGATGGGAAGGGGGAACCGGGAAACGGGATCGGCGGGGATCGGCAGGGATCGGTCGGGATCGGGGTCGGGAAGGGAGCGTGCTCAGTGGCCGGAGCCCCTCGTCACACCCGCACCTGGCCGGCGCGCACGAAGGGGGGCTTGACCCGGCGGGCCGGCAGCCACTGGCCGCGGATCTCGACCTCGCAGGCGCCGTCGAGCGAGCCGCTGACGCGGGCCAGGGCGATCGACTGCTTCATGGTCGGCGCGAAACCGCCGCTGGTGGTCTCACCCTGGCCGCCGCCGGCGAAGCGCACCGGCATGTGCGCGCGCAGCACGCCGCGGCCCTCGAGCACCAGGCCGATGAACTGGGCGTGGCCGGCGGCCTCGAGGCGCTCGAGCGCGGCGCGACCGATGAAGTCGCGGGCCGGATCGCGCCGATCCACGGTCCAGGCGAGGCCCGATTCGAGCGGGTGGCGCGACTCGTCCATGTCCTGGCCGTAGAGATTCATGCCGGCCTCCAGGCGCAGGGTGTCCCGCGCGCCGAGCCCGCAGGGCCGCACACCGGCGTCCAGCAGGCGCTGCCAGAGGGTGAGCAGATCGGCGTGCGGCAGCACCAGCTCGTTGCCGTCCTCGCCGGTGTAGCCGGTGCGGGCCACGAACCAGTCCGCCGACCAGGCGGCCTGGAACGGCTCCAGGGCCAGGGCCGCCGCACCCAGCGCGCCCGGCAGCAGGGCCGCCACCCGCGAGCGGGCCTGCGGGCCCTGCACCGCCAGGATGCCGAGATCGCGGCGCGGGCGCACATCCACCTCGTAGGCCGCCGCGTGGCGGCTGACCCAGGCCAGATCCTTGGCGGCGGTGCCGGCATTGACCACCAGGCGGAAGCAGCCCTCGGTGAGGTGGTAGACGATCAGATCGTCGAGGATGCCGCCGTCCTCGCGCAGCAGGCAGGAATACAGCGCCTTGCCCGGACGGGTGAGCTTGGCCACATCATTGGCCAGCAGATGGCGGAGGAAGGCCCGGGTGCGCGGGCCGTGCAGGTCGATGGCCTGCATGTGGGCGACGTCGAACATGCCGCAGCCCTGGCGGACCGCGTGATGCTCCTCGAGCTGGGACTGGTACTGGATCGGCATTTCCCAGCCGGCGAAATCGACCAGGCGGGCGCCGAGCCGCTGGTGTTCGGCATGCAGCGCGGTCTTCTGGAGGGGCTGGCTCATGGGTCGGATGCTCGGTGGGATCTGCACCCGCCCCTCTGTCCTTTGACCTGAGCGTTGGTGCGCCTTCGGTGGCCTGCGTGACGCACAGGCGCTCTCCAGAGTGTTCACAGCCCGCTGCGATCCTTTCACCTGAGCGATTCCGGGCGGTTTGCGCCTTCGGTGCCGGCCGGGGCCGGTCTCTCTCGCAGCCCGTGCAGTGTACGGGGGGCGCCCCCGCCTTGGCGAGCACCCGACCGCATCCCGCGCACCGCCGCGGACTGTGAGGAATCCCTCGCCACCCCGCGGCAAGCCGCGCCCGGCCGCCTGCTTGCATTGGAAGGCCTTGATCATTGGGCTATATTCGACCCGGGATAGACCGCGGGGGCGGTTCAGCCGGATACCGAACTCCCGCCATGGGACCGATATCCAGCACGGCGGCCGGCTCACCAGCACCGCGACGAGGGAGTGGGAATGAACAGAACAACGATGGCCCTGGCGGCCGGGCTGCTGCTTTCTTCGCAGACCGCCGCACAGACCGTACCGACCCCGGGCACCGTGGGCGATACCCTGCGGCCGACCCCGCAGCTGGCACCGCCGGCCGCCAGTCCGGCGCCACTGGTGACCCCGGCACCGGCGGCGCGCCCCGGCGGCAGCGGGCGCACCGTGGCGGTGGCCCAGTTCGAGTTCGATGGCAACGAGCGGTTCGATGACGCCACCCTTGCCAAGCTGCTGAGTCCCTACACCGGCCGCGCCCTGACCCTGTTCGAGGTCTATGACGCGGCGGATGTGATCGCCAACCACTACATCCGCAACGGCTACACCCTGGCGGCGGTGAATGTGCCGCCGCAGAAGATCAGCGAAGGGGTGATCCGCTTCGAGGTGCTGGAGGGACGGATCGGCAAGGTGGCGGTGGAGGGCAAGGGCCTGTACGAGACCGCCCAGGTGCAGCGCTATCTCCAGGGCCTCGAGCCGGGATCGATCTACCAGGGCGCGCGGCTCGAGCAGGGCCTGGCCCAGCTCAACGAGCTGCCCGGCCTGCAGGCGCGGGCGGTGCTGGCGCCGGGTGCCGCGCTGGGCGAGAGCGATCTGCTGATCCAGGCCACCGAGCGGCCGGTGCAGGGGGCCCTGCTGGTCGACAACTTCGGCCGCGAGAACATCGGCCGGGTGCGCTACAGCGCGCTGTTCAATGTCAACAACCCGCTCAAGCACGAGGACCAGCTCACCCTGCTGCTGCTGGAGTCCGAAGAGGAGCTGCTGAAGTACCGCTACCTCGCCTACAGCCTGCCGGTCAATCTGCGCGGCAGCCGGCTCGAGCTCTCGTATGGCGATGCCGACTTCAAGGTGCAGGACTTCGCTGGCGTCGGCGGCTACAACCGCTCCGGTCGCATCGGCCTGAGCCATCCCCTGCTGCGCGAGCGCAGCCGCCGTCTCGGCCTGAGCGGCGGGGTGAGCAGCACCCGCTCCAACTCCGATCTGTTCGGCCTGACCCTGTCCGGCACCCAGCTCACCCTGCTCGACCTCACCGCCACCTACCAGCAGAGCTACGCCAACTTCGCCGCGACCCAGGTGATCTCGACGCTCTCCAGCAACTTCGACCGCAGCGACCGCGCCGAGCTCGCTGATCCGGATGTCTCGGACGACCAGCGCTTCCGGGCCGAGCTGGACATCCAGCATCTGCACCCGCTCAAGCCCAGGGGGCTGGCGGCGCTGCTGCGGGTCAACGGCGTCTACTCGCCCGACCCGCTGGCCGATACCCAGCAGTTCAGCCTCGGTGGCCCCAACAGCGTGCGCGGCTATCCGGCCTCGGAGGTGCGCGGGGATCGGGGCTACTTCGGCTCGCTGACCCTGCGCCAGCCCTTCAGCATCGGCCAGACCCTGCTGACCACCCGGGTCTTCGCCGATGCCGGCCGGGTGTTCCGCGTCGATCTGCCCAGCGGCAGCCGCGAGGATTCCCTGAGCAGCATCGGGCTCGGCGCCGATGTGCAGTGGGATCGGCTCAACGCCAAGCTCGACTGGTCCTTCCCGCAGGACCAGCACCCGGCCAGCGATGGCCGCAATGACAGCCGCCTCTACGGCTCGCTGACCGTGTCGTTCTGAGGAGCTCGCCATGACCCGAGTGCCCGCCATCCGCCGTGCGCCCCGCCTGCGTCTGACCCCCTTCGCCGGCGCCCTGCTCTCGCTGACCCTGCCGGGTCTGGCGCTGGCCACCCCCAGCGGCGGACAGGTGGTGGCCGGGGATATCCAGATCGGCCAGACCGGCGCCGGCACCGTCATTACCCAGGGCAGCCAGAACGGCATCATCAACTGGCAGGACTTCTCGATCGGTATCGACGAGTACGTCCAGTTCATCCAGTCCTCGTCCAGCGCCATCACCCTGAACCGGGTGGTGGGCGGCACGCCCTCGGCCATCCTCGGCGATCTCAGCGCCAACGGCCGGGTGTTCCTGATCAACCCCTCCGGCATCCTCTTCGGCGCCGGCAGCGAGATCGATGTCGGCAGCCTGGTGGCCACCACCCAGGACCTCCGCGACGAGGATTTCCTCGCCGGCCGCCATGTGTTCGCCGGCGACAGCAGTGCCGCCATCACCCAGCTCGGCCGCATCCAGGCCGCCGACGGCGGAGCGGTCGTGCTGGTGGCCGATCGGGTCGACAACCAGGGCCTGATCCAGGCCCGGCTCGGCCAGGTGGTGCTGGGCAGCAATGCCGGCTTCACCCTGGATTTCGCCGGTGATGGCCAGCTGCACTACCAGGTGGACGCGGCGGCGCTCTCGGCGCTGGCCGGCGTCAGCAACAGCGGCCTGCTGACCGCCGATGGCGGCCGGGTGGTGATGGACGCCCAGGTGGCGCGTGGCCTGCTGCGCACGGTGGTGAACCAGGCCGGGGTGATCCGTGCCGAGGGCATCGACGAGCGCGCCGGCGAGGTCTGGCTGACCGCCGGCGGCGGTGGTGATCTGCTGCTGGCCAGCGGCTCGCGGATCGAGGCCGGCGGCGCCGAGGGCGGTGAGGTGCGGGCGATCGCCGAGGGGCTGCTGCACTACCAGCGCGGCGCGGCAATCGATGTGGCACGGCATAGCAGCACGGGCGCTGGCGGCTTCGTCGAACTCTCCGGTCACCGGGCGGTGCGCATCGAGGACACCGTCGACCTCGGCGGGCAGGGACGCCTGCTGATCGATCCCAGCGACCTCACCATCGGCGAGGGTGGCAGCATCAGCGAGGCGGTGCTCGAGCAGCAGCTGCAGCAGGGCGAGAACGGCAGCGTGGTGCAGCTGGTGGCCAGCAACAGCATCACCCTGCTCGATCTTCAGGACAACCGGCTGGAGGGCTTCAACGCCGATACCAGCCGCGGTGCCGGACTGTTCCTCGGCATCGGCAGCGTCGACGAGGGTGGTGCCTTCACCGCCGGCAACAGCGGCGATATCCAGTTCACCGATTTCAACGACAGCATCCGCGTCGAGGGTCTGCTGACCCTGCAGGCGGGCACCGAGGCCGGCTTCGTCGATGTCGGCAACCTGCAGGGCGGTTCGGTGATTCTGCGCGGGGTCAGCGGCGTCGAGACCGGCAGCTTGAACGCCGGTGCCGGCGGGCGGATCGATGTGGAAAGCGTCGGCAATCTGTTGCTCGGCTCGATCGGCCAGATCGAGGACAACGCCGATGTCCGCCTGCACACCACCAACGGCCAGATTCTGGTCGACGGCAACCTGCTGGCGGATGACCTGTCGGTGTTTGCCGGCAATGCCGATGGCAGCGGCGACGACGGCAGCGTGGTGGTCGCCGGGGATGTGCGCACCGCCGCCGGGGCCCGCATCGAGGCCGATGGCTCGATCCAGATCGGCAGCCTCAGCGTCGGCGACGGCACCCGGGTTCTCGACGAGGTGCGGCTACAGGCCCTGGGCGGCGGTCTGGAGATCCTCGGCGCGCTGGCCGTGCGCGGGCTGGGGACGGTGGATGCGCTGCTGTCCGCTGCCGACGGCCTCACCGTCAGCGGTGACACCACGGTTGAAGCCCTGGCGCGGGACTTCGATGTCACCGGTGCCGGGGGCGACCGGGCCATCGGCCGCGGCGGACTGGCCAGCCTGATTCTCGACGGCGGCACCGGTACGGTCAGCACCGGCGACCTTCAGGTGACCGGGCCGCAGGCGACCCTCGGCCTGTTCGGCGCGCGTCTGCAGGTCGGCGATGGCGATCTCGCCGATGGCGCGGTGCGCGTGACCGCCAGCGGCCAGAGCTACCAGCGTCTGCGCGGCACCAGCAGCGTGGTCGAGTCGAGCTATGGAGCGGCCGGGGCGGTGTTTGAGGCCAGCGAGGCCTCGCTGGCCAGTCCGGCGATCCGCATTCTCGGCGCGGTGGAGGTCAGCGGCCCTTCGGCGGCGGTTGGACTGCTCAGCCCGGGCATCATCGAGGTGGCGGGCCCGCTCAGCGTCAGCGGCACCGGCTACACCATCGATGGGGACTGGAACCTGCTGCCGATCGCGCACCGGCCCGGCTTCGAAACCGTGCTCCCGGCTGCCTTCGACCCGCTCCTGGATCAGGGCCGCGGGCGCTGGGGCAGTGCCCGCCTGGTGGTGGCCGGGCGCTCGGAAGAGGGCACGGCCCTGGAGGTCCCGGTGAGCGGCCAGGCCGGCGGCCTGAGCCTGGGCGCGGTCAGCCTCACCGGGATCGGGCGGGTCGATGCCCAGATCGCCGCCGGTTCGGTGAGCCTCGCCAGCCTGTCCCTCGATGCCCGCAGCCGCGGCGCCGGCGAGTTGCTCGGCAGCGTGGCCATCACCGAAACCACCGGTGGCGGCGCGATCTACCGTCGCGACCTGACCATCGACGATGGCAGCGGGGCTGCGGCCCGTCTGGGCGTCGCCGCGGCACGGATTGAACTGGGCACCACCGGCGCCCTCAGCATCGGCAGCGTCGAGGCCGAGGGCGGCTCGGCCAGCCTGCAGGTGCGCGGGGGCAGCCAGATCAACCTGGGTGCGGTCCGCCTGGATGGCGGCAGCGGCAGCGAGGCCGCCCGCTACCGCGAGCAGAACCGCTACACCTTGACCCAGGGCAGCGGACCGGCCCGGGCCGACAGCCAGACCACCGTCATTGGCGGCGCCAGCGGCCTGATGATCGAGGCCGGCGGCAGCAGCGTCACCGTGGGCGATCTCGAGGTGCGCGGCGCCGGGCAGATCGCGCTGGCGGTGAACGCCGCCAGCACGGTGCTCGGTGCGGTTCGCCTGGAGGCCGAGAGCGGACTGCTCGACAGCAATGACCGCGAGCTCTACCAGACACCGATCCGCGACAGCCTGGGCGAGGTGGCCCTGCAGCTGGGCAGCGACAGCACCCCGGCGGTGGTCAGCGAGCTCCGTCTGGAAGCCGACGGCGATGTCGCCCTGGGGGTCCACCTGGTCAGCCCGGGAACGGTATCGCTGGCCATCGGTGGCGAGGTCGGCAGCTTCCTGCCGGCCGGCTTCGGCCAGCTGCTGCCACCGGCCCAGCGCGGCGACGCCGGCTTTGCCACCACCGCGTTCTTCGACGGTGCCCAGCTGCTGATCGCCCCGCGCCTCAGCGCCAACGACCTGCTCTGGAGCCAGGGCGGTGAGGTGACCCTGGCCCGGCTCGATCTCAGCGCCACCCGCAATCTGGTGCTGCTCGGCCAGGGCAGCCGCTTCACCGTCGCTGACTCGATCACCCTCGCCTCCCTCGACCGCCTTGAGCTCGGCGCGGTGACCCTGGATACCGACCGCGTCAGCCTGGTCAGCGGCGGCGATCTCTCGGTGAGCACGGTCAGCATCGGCCCGGACACGCCGAGCGACAGCGTGCAGCTGCAGGCCACGGGTGCGCTCAGCCTGCTGGCCAGCACGGTGCGCGCGAGCGACATCAGCCTGCTGGCCGCGGGCGCGGTCGATCTCAACGGCACGATACTCACGGCCGGGGACCAGCTCAGCCTGCAGGCTGGAAGCGCGCTGTCGGTGCGCAACAGCTCCCTGGCGGCGGCCGACATCGGGCTGCTGGCCGGGGCCGATATCACCCTCGCCGGCACCCAGCTGGAAGCGGCCGATCTGCTCAGCCTGCAGGCCGGCGGGGCGATTCTGGATGGCGGCAACAGCGCCACCCGCCTCGGCGCCGCGCGCATGCGCATCGTGGCCGCCGCACCGGCGGGCAGCGGTGCCGGCCTGCCGGCTCGGAGCCTCGATGGCAGCCTGAGCCTGAGCACGGCCAACCGCATCGAGCTGGGCGCCGCCACGCTCAGCGTGGGCAGCGGCCAGCTGGATGACGAAGCCCAGTTCGACCGTGCTCTGGTCGCCGGTCTCGCCGCCGGCCAGCGGCCAGACGCGCTGAGCCCCAACCTGGTGCTGATCGGCGATCAGGTGACGGTGGGCTCGCTAAGCCTTGCCGGCGACCATGTGATGGCGATCGCCAACGGCCTGCGCCTCAACGGCTCGGTGGCAGCGCCAGCGGGCGCCCTGCTGCGGGTGGCTGCGCCGGATCCCGGCGCGGATATCGGCTTCGAGGCGGTCGCCGCCGGGCTGCGCGGTGTCAATCTCGGCGCCGATGGCCTGCCTGGCAGCGTCACCCTGCTGCTGGGCAGCAGCGATTATCTGGGTGACATCATCATCGGCGAGAACGGGGTGGTGGATGTCGGCAGCCAGAACATTCTGCTGAGCACCGGCGGCCGGATCGAGAACCTCGACCGGCTGGTCACCACCGGCGCGGTCAGCGTGCTCGCCGGGACCGTGATCCGGCCGGAACTGCCGCCGGTGGTCGAGGAGACCGAGGCGGTGCAGAACGCCGTGGTGCCGCCGAGTCCGGCCGCGGCCGCCCAGGAGCCGGTGCCGCCGCCCGCGGAAACCACCGAAGAGGCGCCCATCGAGAAGAAGACCACCAGCAAGCAGACTTCCGAGGCGGCCAGCCTCAGCTGCTCCTGATTCCGGAGAGGACATCGCGATGCGCGCATCCCTGATCATCACCCTGCTGCTGGGCACCCTGCCCGCTCCGCTGCTCGCCAGCACCCCGGCCGGAACCGTCACCCTGCTCACCGGCAGCGGCACCGCCAGCGATGCCGACGGCACCATCCGCCCGCTCGCCAAGGGCGATCCGGTCAACGCCGGGGAGGTGATCAGCAGCGGCCCGAACAGCTATGTGAACCTGAAGTTCATCGACGGCGGCTTCATCCTGCTGCGCCCCAACAGCCGCTTCCAGATCGAGGCCTTCAGCGCTCCCGAGTCGGTGGTCGCCGCCGCTGCCGCGGCCGCACCGGCAGCCCCTGCCCCCCCTGCCAGCGCGGCTCCGGCTGCGCCTGCCCCGCAACCGGCCCCCGCCACGGCGGTGGCACCGGCGGCTCCGGCACCACCGGCAGCGGCAGCCGCCCCGAGCGCCGCCGCACCGTTGGCCGCGAGCCCGGCGCCCGGCACCTCGCAGGCCTTCTTCCGTCTGCTCAAGGGCGGCTTCCGCGCGGTCTCCGGCCTGGTCGGCAAGAACGATCGCAACGAGTACCGGGTGGCCACCCCGGTGGCCACCATCGGCATCCGCGGCACCGACTACATCGCGGTGATCTGCGATGCCGCCTGTGCCGCCGACCCGGTGGTGCGCGCCCAGCTGCCGCCCGGCGAGGTGGCCGAAGGCGGGTTGGTGGCGGGGGTGATCGAGGGCGGCATCGGCGTGGACAGCGGCAAGCCCTGCGACGCCAGCCGCGGCGACATCTGCGAGCTGACCCAGGACCAGTACCTGCTGGTCAGCCAGTCGCGCATCACCCAGCGCCTGCCCGGTGCGCCGCGCTTCCTGACCGTGGACCCGGTACCCAACCCGCTGACCTGCGGCCCCTGATGGCCGCAGCCGGCCTGCGCCTGGAGGCCCCGCAAGGCTACGGGCCGGTGGTGGCGCTGGACCGGGTCGCGCATGCCGGTCTGGGCCTGCGGCCCAGCGCCGAGTCCGGCTGGAGCGCCGGCCTGAGCGCGGTGTTCGTCAACGCCGCCGAGTTTGGCAAGGCCGCTCTGCACTACCCGCTCGCCTTCACCCGCGAACCCGGTCGTGCCGAGTATGTGCCGGTGGCCCTGCTCGGCCTGCGCCGGGGGCGCAATCTGTTCGTCGATGCGCAGGGGCGCTGGGACCCCGCCTGCTATCCGCCGGCCTACATCCGCCGCCATCCCTTCTGCATCGCCGAGCTGCCCCAGCCGGGCGGGCGCAGCGCCCAGCGCCTGGTCTGCGTGGAGGCGCGCGCGCTGGTGGCCGGGACCCCGGCCCTGTTCGATGCCCGGGGTGAGCCCACCGCCGAGGGTCGCCAGCGCCTGCAGCTGCTGGAGGAGATCGAGGCGGCACGCCAGCGCACCCGGGTGTTCACCCGCCGTCTCGAGGCGCTGGACCTGCTGCGTCCCTTCGAGGCGCTGGTGCTCCCGGCCGGGGCGCCGCAGGCGCGGGTGAAGGGGCTGTTCCGGGTCGATGAGACCGCCCTCGAAGCGCTCGGCAGCCGCGAGCTGCGCAGCCTGCAGAAGAAGGGCGAGCTGCGGGCGATCTACGCCCATCTGCTGTCGCTGGAAAACTTCGCCGCGCTGATGGCGCGGGAACGGGCTAACCCAGGGCCCGGCTGAGCAGCACCTGCTTGACTGGCGGCAGCCGGTCGACCAGACCGAGACCCCAGCCCAGCAGCGGGCGCAGGCCGGGCAGATCCAGCCCGTACACCCGGTACAGCGCATCGGTCAGCCGCAGCAGGTCCTCGCTCTCGGCGCGGCGGGCCCGGGCATAGGCCTGCAGCAGCCGCGGCGAACCCGGGTCGCGGCCCTCGCGCCAGGCAGTGCCGAGGCGCCGGGCGAGATCGGCCACATCGCCCAGACCGAGGTTGAGCCCCTGCCCGGCCAGGGGATGGATCACATGGGCGGCATCGCCCAGCAGCACCAGGCCGTCCTGCACATAGCGCTGGGCCTGCAGGCGCTGCAGCGGCACCCGCTGGCGCGGCCCTACGGCGAGAATCGCGCCCACCTCGTCCTGGGCAGCCCGCGCCAGTTCCCGGGCGAAGCGCGCCTCGTCGAGCGCCTGCAGGCGCTGCGCCTCCTCCGGCGGCAGCGACCAGACGATGGAGCGCTCGCCGCTGGCCAGCGGCAGCAGGGCCAGCGGCCCGCCGGGCAGGAAGCGCTGCAGCGCGGCGCCCTCATGGGCGCGCTCGCTGCGGACGGTGGCCACCAGCGCCTGCTGCGGATAGGCCAGCTGCTCGACCGGAATGCCAGCGGCCTCGCGCAGCGGCGAGGCGGCGCCATCGGCGGCCAGCAGCAGCGCCGCCGGCAGGTGGCGGCCGCTGGCGAGCGTCAGCCGCTGCTCGGCCGCCGCGTAGTGCAGGGCCCGATCCGCCTGCAGCGGAAGGCCAGCCCGGCCGACCGCGGCGGCGAGCGCCGCCAGCAGCGCGCCATGCTCGACGATCGCGCCCAGCGGCGAGCCCCAGGCCGGGGCCTCGAAGCGCAGGGCCCGCTGCGGGTGGTCGTCCCACACCTGCATGCGGTGGTAGGGCTGCACCCGGGGCAGCCCCTCCCAGACCCCGAGCGCCTGGAGCAGACCGATCGAGGCCGGGGAGAGCGCATAGACGCGGGGATCGGGCTCGGCCGGCGGGGCATCCGGCAGGGCCTGCGGCTCCACCAGGCTCGGTGCCAGGCCGGCCTGGTGCAGGGCCAGCGCCGCGGCGAGGCCGACGATGCCGCCCCCAGCCACCACCAGCGGGCTCACGGCCGCCCGCCCGGGCCGAAGCCGAGGTTCTGGGCCAGCACCGCCTGTTTCAGCGGCGGGCTCAGGTCCAGCGCCAGCAGGCCCAGATGCCGCAGCCCGCGCAGGCCGGGCAGGCGGTTGGAGAACAGCCGGACCAGGCCATCGGTGAAACCGGCGGTGCGGCGGCGGTCCTCGGCACGGGCGGCGGCATAGGCCTGCAGCCGCGCCGGATCGCCGGGGTCGCCGCCCCCCTGCAGCCGCCGGGCCAGCTCGGCGACATCGCGCAGCCCCAGGTTGAAGCCCTGCGCCGCCACCGGATGCAGGCTTTGCGCCGCATTGCCGATCAGCACGCAGCGGCGCGCCACGATCCGCTCGCTGAGGGTGCGGCGCAGCGGCCAGGCCTGGCGGGCGCCGAGCCGGTGCCAGCGGCCCAGGCGCTCGCCAAACGCCGCCTCGGCGGCGGCCAGAAAGCGGGCGTCGTCCCACCCCATCGCCGCCCGGGCCTCGTGCTCGGGCAGGGTCCAGACCAGCGAGGCGGCCGGGCCCTCGGCGTCCTCGGGCTTGGGCAGCACCGCCAGCGGTCCGCCCGGCAGGAAGCGCTCATAGGCGACCCCGCCGAGCCCGCGCTGCGGGCGGATGGCGCTGACGATGGCCTGCTGCCCGTAGTCCTCCTCCTGCGCGGCCAGACCCAGCAGCTCGCGCACCGCCGACTGGGCGCCATCGGCGGCCACCAGCAGCCGCGCGCTCACCGTCTGCTCGTCTTGCGGGCCGTCGATCTGCAGGCGCCAGCCATTGCCTTCCTCGGTCAAGGCCGCCAGCCGCGCCGGTTGCAGCAGGGTGCCGCAGCCGGCCGCGGCCTCGGCGAGAACGGCGGCCAGATGGCGCACCGGCACATTCCAGCCCAGGGCCTCGAGACCGGCCTCGGCGGCACGGAAGCGCGCCACCCCGAAGCGTCCCTGCTCGGCGATATGGGTGGCGGTGATGGGCGCGGCGGCGGCGGCCAGCGCCGGCCACACGCCAAGGCCGGCGAAGATCTGCTGGGAGGCGGCGTTGAGCGCCAGGCAGCGCTCATCCCAGCGCGCGGCGGGCGGCGTCTCGGCCCGCGCCTCCAGGCGCAGCAGGCGCAGCCCGCTGGCCGACAGCGCCAGCGCCAGGCTGCTGCCAACCAGGCCGCCGCCGACGATGGCGAGGTCGTAGTCCGCCATCGCAGGCACGCTCAGTGCCGGCGCGCCATCAGCGCCTCGATCTCGGACACGGTCTTGGGCACGCCAGCGGTCAGCACCTCCGGACCCTGCTCGGTGACCACCACATCGTCCTCGATGCGGATGCCGATGCCCCAGAACTTCTCCGCCACCCCCGGCGTGCCGGGTGCCACATAGATGCCGGGCTCGACGGTCATCACCATCCCCGGCTCGAAGCGGCGGTACTCGCCGCCGAGCTTGTAGCGGCCGACATCATGCACATCCATGCCCAGCCAGTGGCCGGTGCCGTGCATGAAGAACTGGCGCTGGCGACCCTGCTCGATCAGCTTCTTCGGCTCACCCTTGAGCAGGCCGAGCGCCACCATGCCCTCGGTCAGCACGCGGGTGGCGACCTCATGCGGCTTGCCCACCGAGACGCCGGGCCTGAGGGTCTTGATGGCGGCGAGATTGGCCGCCAGCACCACCTCGTAGACCGCCTTCTGCGCCGCGCTGAAACGGCCGCTGACCGGGAAGGTGCGGGTGATGTCGGCGGTGTAGCCGCGGTACTCGCCACCGGCATCGATCAGCAGCAGATCGCCCTCGCGCAACGGCTGGTTGTTCTCGGTGTAGTGGAGGATGCAGGCATTGGCCCCGCCCCCGCAGATGGTCCCGTAGCCGGGCTGCAGGTCGTGCAGCTCGAACTCGGCGCCGATCACCGCGGCAATCTCCCACTCGTTGCGGCCCGGGCGGGTCGCCTGCATGGCCTTGACATGCGCCTGGGCGGTGATGCGCGCGGCGTGGCGCATCAGCGCCAGCTCTGCCGGCCGCTTGATCAGGCGCATCTCGTGCAGGGTGGTCTCGAGCGCCTCGAAGCGCACCGGGGCGGCCGCCCCGCGACGGGAGACGAACTGTAGGTGGCGGACCATGCCGATCACCTTGGGATCGAACGCCGGAAACTCGCCGAGGTTCATGTGCACGGTCTCGCGCCCGGCCAGCAGGCCCGGCAGCTGGGCCTCGAGCTCGGTCAGCGGCCAGGCTTCATCCACCCCGTAGCGGGCCTTGACGCCTTCCGGCCCGGCCCGGCGGCCGTCCCAGATCTCGCGTTCGACATCACGCGGCCGCACGAACATCAGGTACTCGGCCTTCTCGCCCTGGGCGTTGCGCCGTCCCGGGGCCAGCACCGCCACCGCCTCCGGCTCGGGGAAGCCGGTGAGATAGGCGAAGTCGCTGGCCTGCCGAAAGCGGTAGTGGGTATCGCGCCAGCGCGTCACTTCGTGGGCGGCGGGAATGATGGCGATGCCGGCGCGGCCGATGCGGCGCATCAGCTCGCTGCGGCGGGCGCGGGTTTCCTTGAGATCGCGGGCGGTGGACATGAGGCAGTCTCGGCGGCCGGGAGGGCCGGCTCAGTGCAGGGTGGAGTTTCCGGGATGCGCCTCGCCGCCGTCGGCAGCGGGCGGATGAAGTTCCAGATACAGCAGCTGGACGCCGACCCGCAGGTATTCGACCAGCTCGGCATAGGCCGACTCCTCGATCTCCTGGTCATCCTCGGCGGCCCAGCCGGCCTGGGTGAACTGGGTCAGATCGCGCAGGATCTCGCGCGCCTCCTCGCTGAGGCTGGAAAGCTCCAGCTGCCGCTGGCTGGCCAGCCCGTAGAGGAAGCCCTGGCACCAGTCGGCCAGGGCCTGGACGCGCAGGCCCAGCTCGCGATCGTCCTCCGGCAGCAGCGGGGTGAACACCAGATCGGCGTCCTGCAGCGCGGCCTGGGTGGCGAGGCTCAGACGCTGCAGCGCGCCGGCCTGGGCCGGTCCCGGCGGGGCGGCCTCGCCATCGAGCAGATCGTGCAGGCTCAGATCCTCGGCGGCCTGCCGGCACAGCGCCCCGCAGAGGGCGCCGTGGTACTCGGAGGCCGATTCATCGAGACCGAGCGCGCGCAGCAGCTCGGTGAGGGCGGAATGGGAGGGGGCATCCATCGGCGCATTGTAGGACGCGGCGCGGCGAGAACCGGCAGGGCGCTTCCTATAATGGCCGCATGACCCCGCCCGATTTCGTCGCCGCCCTGCGTGCCGCCGCGCCCTATGTCCATGCCCACAACGGGCGGGTCTTCGTGCTGGCCTTCGGCGGCGAGTCGGCGGAGCGGCCGGACTTCGAGCGCTTCATCTATGACGTGGCCCTGCTGCAAAGCCTCGGCGTGCAGCTGGTGCTGGTGCACGGCGCGCGTCCGCAGGTGGACCGCGAGCTGGCGGCGCAGGGGCTGAACCCGCCGCATGTCGGCCCGCTGCGGGTCACCGACCGCGCGGCGCTCGACTGCGTCAAGCGCGCCGTCGGCAGCCTGCGCATGGATCTGGAGGCGCGGCTGTCCACCTCGCTGGCCAGCACGCCGATGGGCGGCGCGCGCATCCGCGTGGCCAGCGGCAACTGGATCACCGCCCGCCCGGTGGGGATCCGCGAGGGGGTCGACCACCAGTTCACCGGCGAGGTGCGGCGGGTCGATGTGGAGAGCATCCAGCGGGTGCTGGCGGAGCAGCGCATCGCCCTGATCTCGCCGGTCGGCTACTCGCCCACCGGCGAGATCTTCAACCTGCGGGCCGAGGATGTGGCGGTGGCGGTGGCCACCCAGCTCAAGGCCGACAAGCTGGTGTTCGTCACCCAGACCGACCCGGCCGGCTGGCGCATCGCCGACCAGACCGGTGACGCCGGCCAGCTCTCGCTCTCCGAAGCGGCCGGCCTGCTCGACACCAGCGGCCCGATGGCCGACGAGGACCGCAGCTGGCTGCGCGCCGCGCTCGAGGCCGGCCGCGGCGGGGTGCGCCGCGTGCACCTGGTCGGCGCCGACGCCGATGGCATGCTCCTGCGCGAGCTCTACACCCGCGATGGCCTGGGGCTGATGCTCTACACCGACGAGAACTACGAGTCGGTGCGCGAGGCCAGCATCGAGGATGTCGGCGGCATCCTCGCCCTGATCAAGCCGCTGGAGGACACCGGCATCCTGGTGCCGCGCTCGCGCGAACAGCTCGAACTGGAGATCAGCCAGTTCGATGTGATGGTGCGCGATGGCCTGGTGATCGCCTGCTGCGCACTGTTCCCCTATCCGCAGTACCGGATGGGCGAGTTCTCCTGCGTGGCAGTGCACCCGGATTACCGCAAGGAGGGCCGTGCCAGTGCCCTGCTGCTGCGCGCCGAGGACAGCGCGCGGCGGCTGGGCCTGAAGCGGCTGTTCGCGCTGACCACCCACACCGGGCACTGGTTCGTCGAGCACGGCTTCGTCGAGGGCCGGCTGGAGGATCTGCCGGTGCAGAAGCAGCGCATCTACAACTACCGGCGCAACTCGCGGGTGCTGGTCAAAGATCTCTCATGAGCGCGGACGAGCTGCGCCGCCGCAGCCTGCGGCGGGTCTGGCACCCCTGCACCCAGATGAAGGACCACGCCGGACCCGATCCGGCCCTGCCGCTGGTGCCCATCGTGGGCGCCGAAGGGGTCTGGCTGGAAGGCGCCGACGGCCGCCGCTATCTGGACGCGGTGAGCTCCTGGTGGACCAATGTCTTCGGCCACCGCCATCCGCACCTCGTGGCCAGTCTCAAGGACCAGCTCGACACCCTCGATCATGTCATCTTCGCCGGCTTCACCCATGAGCCGGCGGTGCAGCTGGCCGAGCGGCTGTGCGCGCTCACCGGCCACGACCGCTGCCTGTTCACCGACAACGGCAGCAGCGCGGTCGAGCTCGCCCTCAAGCTGAGCTTCCACACCTGGAAGAACCTCGGCCAGCCGCAGAAGCGCCGCTTCATCGCGCTCACCCACAGCTATCACGGCGAGACCCTGGGCGCGCTGGCGGTGGGTGAGACCGGCCTCTATCGCAACACCTATGAGCCGCTGCTGCTGGAGCCGATCCATGTGCCCTCCCCGGACTGCAGCGATCGCGCGCCGGGGGTCAGCTGGGAGGACCACACCCGGGCCCGCTTCCGCGCCCTGCGCGAGGTACTGGCGCGCGAGGCCGGGACCGTCTGCGCGGTGATTCTGGAGCCGCTGGTGCAGTGCGCCGGGGGCATGCGCATGTATCACCCGGTCTATCTGCGGCTGCTGCGCGAGGCCTGTGACGAGTTCGGCGTGCATCTGATCGCCGACGAAATCGCGGTCGGCTTCGGCCGCAGCGGCCGGCTGTTCGCCTGCGAATGGGCGCCGCCCGCCCAGCCCGGCGGCGCCAGCGGCATCCGTGCCGACTTCCTCTGCCTGTCCAAGGGTCTGACCGGCGGCACCCTGCCGCTGGCGGTGGTGCTCACCGGCGAGTCGGTCTACGAGGCCTTCTACGCCGAGCACCGCGAGGGCCGCGCCTTCCTGCACTCGCACTCCTACTCAGGCAATCCGCTGGCCTGCCGGGCGGCGCTGGCCACCCTCGACCTGTTCGCCGGCAGCGATGTGATGGGGGCCAACCGCCTGCTCTCGCAGTTCCTCTGGAGCGAAACCAACGAGGCCCTGGGCCGCCACCCGCGGGTCGGCGAGATCCGCCAGCAGGGCATGATCCTGGCGCTGGACCTGGTGCGCGAGCCGCGCAGCCGCCGTCCCTTCGACCCGACCGAGCGGCGCGGCCTGCGCGCCTACCGCCACGCCCTGGCCAGCCATCCGGAAGGCGGCGCGGTGCTGCGCCCGCTCGGCGACACGCTCTACTTCATGCCGCCGTATGTGATCACGCCCAAGGAGATCCGCTGGCTGGTGGCGCGCGCCGCCGAGGCAGTGGACGCCGCCACCCGCGGATGAGTGCGCGCTTCCACATCCCCCCGCCCCTGCAGGCCGGCGAGCAGGCGCTGCCGGAGGCCGTGTTCCGCCACGCCGTGCAGGTGCTGCGGCTGCGGCTGGGCGAGACCCTGGTGCTGTTCGATGGCGAGGGACAGGAGGCCAGCGCCGAGCTGATCCGCCTGGAGCGCCGCGAGGCCTGGGTGCGGGTCGCCGCGCCGCAGGCGCTCAGCCGCGAGTCGCCCCTGCCGCTGTGCCTGGCCCAGGGCATCGCCAAGGGCGAGCGCATGGACTTCGTCCTGCAGAAGGCAGTGGAGCTGGGCGTGGCCGAGATCCAGCCCCTGCTCACCGAGCGCAGCGTGCTGCGCCTGGAGGCCGAGCGCTGGGAGCGCAAGCTCGCCCACTGGCAGGGCGTGGTGCAGGCCGCGTGCGAGCAGTGCGGCCGCAACCGGCTGCCCACGCTGCACCCGGTGCGCCGGCTGGATGACTGGCTGGCCGGGGCCGCCGGCCAGGACGGGCTGAAGCTGCTGCTCGATCCCCGCGCCGACCAGGGCCTGGCAAGCCTGGCCCGGCCGACCCGCGCCACCCTGCTGATCGGCCCGGAGGGCGGGCTGAGCCCGGCGGAGATCGAGCAGGGCCGGCGCGCCGGCTTCCAGGGCCTGCGTCTGGGGCCGCGGGTGCTGCGCACCGAAACCGCGGCGCTGACCGCGCTCGCGGTGCTGCAGGCCCGCTGGGGCGATCTGGACAGCAGCGCGACCTGCCCCAAGGAGTAGGCCGGGTGGGGGTCTTCTGCCCTACACTCGGCGCGAATTGAACGAGCGGTCGCTTCACGCAACGGCCGCCATCCCTGTGCCTGGAGACCCCGATGCGCCGCTGTCTGACCGCCGCCGCCCTGCTGTCCCTGCTCGCCGCCTGCAAGCCCGCCGCCGAGGCGCCCGCGCCGGCCGCCGCACCGGCCACCCCGCCGCCGATCGCCCAGGTCGACGGCCGCCGCATCGCCAACGCCGATGCCGAACCGGGCATCTGGGTCAGCCACGGCCGCACCTATTCCGAGCAGCGCCACTCGCCTCTCAAGAAGATCAACACCGAGACGGTGAAGGATCTGGGCCTGGCCTGGCATCACAAGCTGGAGGTCGACCGCGGGACCGAGTCGACCCCGATCGTGGTGGACGGCGTGATGTATGTGACCAGCGCCTTCTCGATCCTCACCGCGCTCGACGCCCGCACCGGCCAGGAGCTGTGGAAGTTCGATCCCCAGGTGCCGCGCGAGGCGGCCGCCAACGCCTGCTGTGATGTGGTCAACCGCGGTGTGGCGGTGTGGAAGGGCCAGGTCTTCCTCGGCAGCTTCGATGGCCGGCTGATCGCCCTCGATGCCCGCACCGGCGCCAAGAACTGGGAGATCGACACCATCGTCGATCGCACCCGCAGCTATTCGATCACCGGCGCGCCGCGGGTGATCAAGGACAAGGTGATCATCGGCAACGGCGGCGGCGAGTTCGGCGTGCGCGGCTATCTGGCCGCCTACGATGTCAAGGACGGCAAGCTGGCCTGGCGGTTCTACACGGTGCCTGGCAACCCCAAGAACCCGCCGGAGAACAAGGCGATGGAGATCGCCCTGCCGACCTGGAGCGGCGAGCGCTACTTCAACGAGGGTGGCGGCGGCGGTGGCACGGTGTGGGACTCCATGGCCTATGACCCGGAGCTCGATCTGCTCTACATCGGCACCGGCAACGGCTCGAGCTGGAACCGCCAGATCCGCAGCGAGGGCAAGGGCGACAACCTCTTCCTCTCCTCGATCGTGGCGCTGCGCCCGGACAGCGGCGAGTATGTCTGGCACTACCAGACCACGCCCGGCGACACCTGGGACTACACCGCCACCCAGCACATGATCCTGGCCGACCTGCCGATGCCGGCCGCGGACGGCGGCACGGTGACCCGCAAGGTGCTGATGCAGGCCCCGAAGAACGGCTTCTTCTATGTGCTGGATCGCACCAACGGCCAGCTGATCTCGGCGGAGAAGTTCGTCAATGTCACCTGGGCGAGCCATGTCGACCCTGCCAGCGGGCGGCCGGTGGAGGACGACAAGGCCGACTGGACCAAGCACGGCGCCGCCCTGGTGTTCCCCGGTCCGCTCGGCGCTCACAACTGGCAGCCGATGTCGTTCAACCCGGATACCGGGCTGGTCTACATCCCGGCCCAGCAGGCGCCGCATCTGTATGAGGCAGACAACGCCGCGCGCTGGATCCGCAAGGGCATCTGGAATGTCGGCACCAAGCCGATCGCCCTGCCGGAGAACGAGGCCGAGCTGCAGGGGCTGATCGATCTCTACAAGGGCAGTCTGCTGGCCTGGGATCCGGTGGCGCAGAAGGTGCGCTGGCGCCAGGAGTACCCGACCATCTGGAACGGCGGCACGCTCTCCACCGCCGGCAACCTGGTGTTCCAGGGCACTGCCGACGGCCGCTTCGTGGCCTATCGCGCCGACACCGGCGAGAAGCTCTGGGAAGCGCCGGCCAACACCGGGGTGATGTCCGGTCCGGTGAGCTGGGAGCTCGACGGCGAGCAGTATGTGACGGTGACCGCCGGCTGGGGCGGTGCCTTCCCGCTCGCCATCGGCGGGCTGTCCAATGTCGCCAAGGTCAAGCCGGAGGCGCGGGTGCTCACCTACAAGCTGGGTGGCAAGGCCCAGCTGCCGGCGCCCGCCCAGGCGCTGGTCAGCCTGCCGGAGCTGCCGCCGATGACCGCCAGCGCCGAGGCGGTGGCCCACGGCCGCAATCTCTACAACGGTCTCTGCGGCCCCTGCCACGGCGTCTCGGCGATCGGCGGCGGGGTGATCCCGGATCTGCGCTACATGAGCCCGTCCACCCGCGAGATGTTTGCCGGCATCCTCGCCGGCGCCAAGGTCAACCGCGGCATGCCGGCCTTCAGCGATCTGCTCAAGCCCGAGGATGTCGAGGCCATCCACGGCTATCTGATCCAGCGCTCGCACGATCTCAAGCGCGATCTCGACCAGGCGGCCAGCGCCCGCGCTGCCGCGACCAGCGGCGAGGCCGGATGAGTCAGGCCCGTGCGGCGCTGCTCGGCGCCGCCCTGTTGCTGGCGGGCTGCGGCGGGGGTGCGGGTGACCGCGTCTGTGCGGCGCGCAGCTCCAGCCTCGCCGCGCGCGAGGCGGCGCTGAGCTGCTGGGGGGATCTGGCGGGGTCGCCGCGCGCACCGGTGCTGCTGGTGCCCGGCACCACGCTGGATCCCGCCAGCAACTTCGACTGGAACTATCTGCCGGCCCTGCGCGCGCTGGACTGGCCGCATTGCACGGTGGAACTGCCGGACCAGGCGATGGGCGATATCGCGGTCGCCGCCGAATTCGTCGCCCATGGCATCAGCCAGGCCGCCGCCCGTAGCGGCCGGCGGGTGCAGGTGGTGGGCTACTCGCAGGGCGGTCTGGTGCCGCGCTGGGCCTTTAAGTATTTCCCGGAGACGCGCGCCCAGGTCGAGGAGCTGATCTCGCTGTCCGGCTCGCATCACGGCACGGTGATCGCCGAGCCCACCTGCCTGGGCCAGGGCTGCGCCCCGGCGATCTGGCAGCAGAGCGACCGCTCCGCCCTGATCGCCGCGCTCAACGAGGGCGGCGAGACCTATCCGGAGATCGACTACTCGGCGCTCTACACCTTCTTCGACGAGGTGGTGGTGCCGAACACCCCGCCGGCGCCCTCCTCCGCGCTGGCCGGCGGCGAGAATGTGGTGAGCCTGGCGCTGCAGACGGTCTGTCCGGCCAATGTCGCCGACCATCTGGCGATCGGCAGCTACGATGCGGTCGCCTGGGCCCTGGTGCTCGATGCCCTGAGCCACCCGGGTCCGGTGGATCCGGCGCGGATCGATCCCGCCGTCTGCGCCCAGCCGCTGATGCCCGGGGTCAACCCCCAGACCTTTGCCGCCGACTACCTGCGCTATCTCAACACCGTGCAAACCACGCTGCGCGAGAGCCCGCGCGTCCCTGCCGAACCCGCCCTGCCGTGCTACGCCGCCGCCTCCTGAGTCTCGGGCTGGCGATCAGTCTGCCGCTCTCGGCGCAGACGCCAGCGCCCGCTACCCCGGCCGAGCCGGTGGACGGCGGAGAACTGCCGCCGCTGCTGATCACCGGTTCGCGCGAGCCGCGTCCCGGTGAGGATCGCCCGTACTCGGTGGGGGTGATCGAGCGCGAGACCCTCGAGCGCGCCGGCCCCGGCCTGAGCCTCGCCGAGTCGCTGAACCGTCTGCCCGGCCTGATCGCCAATGACCGCCGCAACTACGCCCAGGATCTGCAGCTGTCGATCCGCGGCTTCGGCGCGCGCGCCAGCTTCGGCACCCGCGGCCTGCGCCTGTACAGCGATGGCATTCCGGCGAGCAGCCCGGATGGCCAGGGCCAGGTCACCCATTTCGATCTCGCCAGCAGCGAGCGCATCGAGGTGCTGCGGGGGCCCTGGTCGGCGCTCTACGGCAATGCCTCCGGCGGCGTGCTGGCGCTGATCGGCCGCCCGGTGGAGGCACGCGGCGCGAGACTGGCGCTGGATGGCGGCGGTGGTGGCCTGCGGCAGTGGCGGCTGGGGGCGGAAACCCCCTTCGGCGAACAGGCTGGGGGCCGCTTCCTGCTCAGTCACAGCGAGGTCGATGGCGATCGCCCGCACAGCGCGGCACAGCGGGATCTGGCCGAGGTGCGCCTCGAAGGGGCACGCGGCGACCAGCGCCTGCGGCTGACCCTGACCCGGCTCGACCAGCCGGCGCAGGATCCGCTGGGCCTGACCCGCGAGCAGTTCGAGGCCGACCCGCGGCAGACCGCCGCCGTGGCCACCCAGTTCAACACCCGCAAGCAGGCCGAGCAGGAGCAGCTGGGGCTGAACTGGACCTCCCGCCTGGGCGGCGCCTGGCTGGCCGAGGCCGGCGTCACCGCCTGGGCCGGGACCCGCGAGGTGACCCAGTGGCAGTCGATTCCGGTCGCCACCCAGCAGGCCAGCGCCCGCCATCCCGGTGGGGTGATCGATTTCGACCGCCGCTTCCACGGTGTGGACGCGCGGCTGGGCCTGGGCCCGGAGCGGCTGCGCCTGGTGCTCGGACTCAATCTGGAGGTGCAGGACGAGGATCGCCGCGGCTTCGAGAACTTCCGCCAGGAAGCGGATGGCAGCACCACCCTGGGCGTTACTGGCGCGCTGCGCCGGGAAGAGGTCAATCAGAGCCGCTTTCTCGATCCCTACGCCCAGCTCGAGTGGCAGGCGAGCCCCACCCAGCAGCTCAGCCTGGGGCTGCGCGGCGGCAGCCTGCGCTTTGATTCCGACGATCGCTTCCTCGGCAACGGCGATGACAGCGGGGCCCGCCGCTTCCACTACCTGCATCCGGCCCTCGGCTGGCGCTGGCAGTTCGATCCCTCGCGGCAGCTGTTCGCCAGCCTGGGCAGCGCCAGCGAGGCGCCGACCTTCAACGAGATCGCCTACCGCGCCGACGGCAGCAGCGGCTTCAACGCCGCGCTGCAGGCGCAGGACAGCCGCCAGGCCGAGCTGGGCCTGCGCCAGCGCTGGGCCGGCGGCCGCCTGGAGCTGGCGCTGTTCCGCGCCGATGCCGAGGACGAGCTGGTGGTGGCCGCCAACAGTGGCGGACGGCAGAGCTTTGCCAACGCCGGCCGCAGCCGTCGCCAGGGGGTGGAACTGGGACTGGTGCAGCGCGCCGGCCCGCTGCGCCTGCAGGCCGCCCTCACCGGCCTGGACGCCCGCTACCGCGATGCCTTCCTCACCTGCGGCCCGCCCCCCTGCAGCGCCCCCAGCGTGACCGTGGCCAGCGGCAACCGCCTGCCGGCCCTGCCGCGCTGGAACGCCTACACCGAGCTGTCGCTGGATCCGGCACCGGGCTGGGCCGGCGTGGCGGCGGCACTCGAACTGAGCGCGCGTGACGCCGTGCTGGCCAACGATCTCAACAGCGCCCGCGCCCCGGGCTACGCCCTGCTCGCCCTGCGGCTGGAGCGGCGGCTGCCGCTGGGTGGGGGCGATCTGGCGCTGCGACTGCGGGTGGACAACCTGCTCGATCGCGACTACGCCGGCAGCGTCATCGTCAACGAGGCCAACCAGCGCTTCTTCGAACCCGGCAGCCCGCGCAGCCTGCTGCTGGGACTGGACTGGCGACCGCGCTTCTGACGCCGGCTTCGACCGCCGCGCGTCAGCGCCCCCGCGCGCCGGCCAAAGACGGATGCTAGGCGCCGGCCTCCGCATCCACCGGCGGGGCCGGCTGCGTAACCCCCGCCTCGTTTCCGACACTCTGGAGCTGCACATGGATGATCGTTGCTTCTACGGCCTGCGTGAGGTCGACCACCGCGGCGAAACCGCGCCCGCGCCCGCCGGCTTCAGCCGGCGTGACTTCCTGGTCACCAGCCTCGCCAGCGGCTTCGCCCTGGCCGCGCAGCCGGTGCAGGCCAGCGCCATCACCACCAGCAGCGAGGGCCTGACCGCCGGCTTCGTCGAGGTGCCGGTGGCCGACGGCCGGCTGCCCGCCTACCGCGCCCATCCGGCTCAGGGCGGGCGCTTCCCCACCATCCTGGTGATCCAGGAAATCTTCGGCGTGCACGCCTACATCCAGGACATCTGCCGGCGTCTGGCGCGGCTGGGCTACTACGCCATCGCCCCGGAACTGTTCGCCCGCCAGGGCGATGTCTCGAAGATGAGCGACATCAACCAGATCCTCAGCGAGGTGGTCAGCCGGGTACCCGATGCCCAGGTCTACGCCGATCTCGATGCGGCGGCGGCCTTCGCCGAGGCCAGCGGCAAGGCCGATGGCGCACGCCTGGGCGTGATCGGCTTCTGCTACGGCGGGCGCATGACCTGGCTCTACGCCCACCACAATCCGAAGATCAAGGCGGGCGTCGGCTACTACGGCCTGCTCGCCGGTCTGAAGTCGCCGGTCAAGCCGCAGGACCCGGTGGATATCGCCGCCCAGATCACCGTGCCGGTGCTGGGCCTGATGGCCGGCCAGGACAGCTATGTGCCCAACGCGGTGGTGGATCAGATGCGGCGCAATCTGCGCCAGGGCAGCAGCCGCTCGGAGATCGCGGTGATTCCGGCGGTGGATCATGGCTTCCATGCCGACTACCGCCCCACCTACGACCGGGTCGCCGCCGAGTACGCCTGGAACCTGACCCAGGACTGGTTCAAGGACCACGGGCTCTGAGGCCGGATCACCGCGCCGCCAGCCGGGGCCGCTCCGGCGGCCCTTCGGCGCGCGCGGTGAGGCTGCCACACTGAGCGCCGGAATCGCCGGACCGACTGACCATGCTTGAGCCGCTGATCGACGCCATCCACGCCATCGGCCTGGAGAAGATCTTCCTCCTGCTGATGGCGCCGGTCTTCCTCGCCTGCATGATCGGCGAGGCCTGGTGGCTGGCGCGGCGCCGGCGCCAGACCTATTCCCTGCACGAAACCGGCACCAACATCAGCCTCGCCCTGAGCCATGCGGTGACCGATGGCCTCGCCTGGGCGCTGCTGATCGGGCTGTTCTACACGGTATGGGAGCACCGGCTGTTCGAGATTCCCACCACCGTGTGGAGCGTGCTGGGCCTGCTGCTGCTGCAGGATTTCTTCTATTACTGGTTCCACCGCGCCAGCCATCGCATCCGCTGGATGTGGGCCAGTCATGTCACTCATCACTCCTCGGAGCGGATGAATCTCTCCACCGCGCTGCGCCAGAGCCTCACCTACCCGATCTCCGGCATGTGGCTGTTCTGGCTGCCGCTGGCCTGGATCGGCTTTCGTCCGGAACAGGTGATCCTGGTGGTGGCGATCTCGCTCGGCTATCAGTTCTTCGTCCATACCGAGGCGGTGAAAAAACTGCCGCGGCTGCTGGAAGCGGTGTTCAACACGCCCTCCCACCATCGCGTGCACCACGCGCGCAATCCCCAGTACATCGATCGCAATTACGCCGGCGTGCTGATCATCTGGGACAAGCTGTTCGGCAGCTTCGAACCGGAACAGGCGCCCTGCGATTACGGCATCGTCCGCCAGATCCACACCCGCAATCCGCTGGTGATGATGTTCCACGAATGGCGGGACATGTTCCGCGACGCCGCCCGTCCGGGCCCGCTGTGGCTGCGCCTGAAGCATCTGTGGGCGCCGCCGGAATGGACCCGCCCGCGCTAGCGCGGCGGCCCCTCGGGCTTGCGCTTGGGGGTCTTCCAGAAGGTGATGCGCGGGACCGTATCGGCGAGATCGCCGGTATGGCTGGCCATCTCGGTCACCTGGCTGGCAATCCGGAACACCGCCAGGCACAGCTCCAGGGCGATGCGCGAGAGCGTCACCAGCACCAGGAAGGCGACCGGACCAACCAGCAGCAGCCGGGTCAGGCCGGTGCCCCAGGACTGGGCGAAGCCAGCCAGGGCGTAGGCGCCGACCGCGTAGGCGCTGGCGAGAATGGCGAGGCGATAGAGCGTCGGCAGCAGGCGCGGAGTCAGCCACTGGGTGAATTCCAGATCGGTCAACCCGCGCAGATAGTCGCTCAGGCCCTCCCGCAGGGCCTGGGTCTGTCGCTGCCAGCGGCGGTCCATGCTCAGTCTCCGTCGAACTCGATCACCTGGCGCACCGCCTCGCCGCGCGCCAGACGGTCAAACGCCTCATTGATCGCCTCCAGCCGCAGCCGCTGGCTGAGCAGCCGGTCCACCGGCAGCCGCCCGGCGCGGTAAAGGGCGAGATAGCGCGGCAGATCGCGCGAGGGCACCGCGCTGCCCATGTAAGAGCCTTTCAGGATGCGCTCCTCGGCCACCAGGCTCACCGCCGGGATGCTCAGCATCCGGCTCGGATGCGGCAGGCCGGCGGTCACCGTGGTGCCGCCCCGGCGGGTGGCGAGATAGGCCTGCTCGAGCACCTTCTCGCTGCCCACGGTCTCAAAGGCATAGGCCACGCCACCCTGGGTGGCCTCGCGGATCGCCGCCACCGTCTGGTCCCCCGCGGCGAGCGCCTGGCTCGCCCCCAGACTCAGGGCCAGCGCGCGCTTGGCCGGCAGCGGGTCCACCGCGATGATCGGGTAGGCCCCGGCGGCGACCGCTCCGAGCACGGCGGCGAGGCCGACGCCACCCAGTCCGAACACCGCCACCGACTGCCCTGGCCGCACCGCGGCGGTGTTGACCACCGCACCGACTCCGGTCATCACCGCGCAGCCGAACAGCGCGGCGATGGCGGGATCGAGCTCGCGATCCACCTTGACCACCGAGCGTGCCGACACCACCGTCTGCTCGGCAAACCCGGACACACCGAGATGGTGGTGCAGCGGGCTGCCGTGCTGCTGCCAGCGGCGCGCCCCGGACAGCAGGCTGCCGGCGGTGTTGGCCCGCGCGCCCGGTTCGCAGAGCGCGGCGCGGCCCTCGGCACAGGGTGCGCAGTGTCCGCAGCTGGGCACGAAGGAAAACACCACCGCGTCCCCGACGGCGAGATCGCCGACGCCCTCGCCGAGGGCGCACACGGTGCCGGCGGCCTCGTGACCGAGCACCATCGGCATCACCCGCGGACGGCTGCCGTCGATCACCGAGAGATCGGAATGGCAAAGCCCGGCGGCGCGGACCCGGACCTGCACCTCGCCGGGTCCTGGCGGCGCCAGATCAACCGTTTCAATCTGCAGCGGACGGGACTCGGCATAGGGCGCCGGCAGGCCCATCTCGCGCAGTACCGCGGCCCTGACCTTCATGCGCGCCTCTCCAGTGCGGCCAGCGCGGCGCGCAGCGCCGGGGGCGGCTCAACCGGCCGCCGCTGCTGGCGGTCGACGAAGACATGGACGAACCAGCCCTCGGCCGCGGGGCCCGGTGCGCCCTCCGCAAACAGCGCAATCTCGTAGCGCACGCTGCGCCGGCCCAGATGACCCACCCGCAACGCGCCCTCGATCTCGCCGGGAAAGGCCAGTGGGCCGAGGAAGCGGCAATGGGATTCCGCGCAGAGCCCGATCACCTCGCCGTGGTGGATATCCAGCCCGCCCTGGCGGATCAGGTAGCGGTTGATCAGGGTGTCGAAATAACCGTAGTACTCGACATTGTTGACATGGCCATAGACATCATTGTCCTTCCAGCGCGTCTGCAGGCGGTCGAAATGCCGGTACTGACTGCGGGAAATCACCGTTTCTGGACTGTTCATGGGTAGAAAATGAGGGAGGACAATGGGAATGGCCGCACCCGCCGGCGAATATTTGTCATAATGCGCGCAGGCCGCCCCCGGACGTACGGCCTGGTTTTACCGATTCACCTCCAGCCACACCATACAGAGACCATCCAATGACCAATCTCGCCGATATCCGCAAGCAGATCGAAGCGCTCGAAGCGCAGGCTGCCGCGCTGGTGCAGAAGGAAAAGCAGGGCGCCATTGCCCAGGCCAAGAAGATCATCGCCGAATTCAACCTCACCGCCAGCGACCTCGGCTTCGGTGGCAGCCGCCGCGCCAGCCGCGGTCCGCGCAGCGGCGCCGCGGTGAAGTATCGCAATGCCAAGGGGGAAACCTGGAGCGGCGGCCGTGGCCGCAAGCCGAAGTGGGTGAGCGAGGCACTGGCCCGCGGCGAGGACATCGAAAAGTACCGCGTCGGCTGAACCGCGACGGCCGTTGCAGACCAGCCGGGCCGCCCGCAAGGGCGGTCCGGCTTTTTCATGTCCGGCCCCCGGGCTCCAGATGGGGCTGGCAGGCCGACCACCACTGACGCCCGAACTCGCTGATGCGCAGGCTGCGGCGCGTGAAGCGGGGGCGCAGGCCGGCCTGCTCGATCAGCTGGCACTGGGCCCGCACGCCGGCCTCGCTCTCGATCAGCTGGTAGGCGAGCTCCTGCCCCGCCTCCTCCGGCCCCAGCACCAGCAGACCGATCTCGCGCAGATGGGCGACATAGTGCGGGGTGGCCGCCGGCACGCTGATGCCGGCCTCCTTGCCGATGCTGCTCAGATTCTCCAGCCAGGGCTGCACCGTCACCCCCAGGCGGTTGGCCGCCATCAGATGACAGAGCGGCACCGCATGGCCATCGGCCAGGGCGGCCAGAATGCGGGCCTCGTCCGGCACCAGCTGGCGCAGGATGCGCCGGTTGAGCCGCTCGCGGGCCTGGTCCCCGGTCTGCTCCAGCGCCTGCTGCAGCAGGCGCTCCAGCTCGCGTGGCAGCGGCGCCGCCTCGGTCTCCCGCAGCGGCTGCAGCTCGCGGCCCGCGGCGGGGGACAGTGGCGCCGGCAACCCGGCGGCGCCGACGGTGTCGAGCTTGCGCTTGAGCACGGTCAGGGCGCGCCGTTCCGCGGCCTGCAGACTGGACTGGGCGACCCGCCCGCCGATCCGGCCGACGCCGCGCAGCAGCAGCACGCTGCCGCGGGCCAGCGCCACCAGCGCCGAGCCGCTGCCGGGGGGCGCGGAGGCGTCGTCGTCGCGATCGGCGCCGCTGCTCATCGGAACGCTCGCCGGCGCGGCTCAGAACACATAGCTGAAGCTGATGGCGAGATTGTCACGATCGCGGCGGGTGTTGTGGCTGCCGGCACCAGTAAACCACTGGTAGATCACCCGCGCCGAGAAATCCTGGTTGAAATTGATGTCGGTGCCCGCCAGGAACTCGCGGCGGCCCTCGACGAAGTTCTGCATCGGGAAAGGGGCGACGCCATTGATGTCCCAGTACAGACCGACGGCCGGCTTGAAATTCCAGCCGAACACCACGTCGTTGTACTCGCCGAGGATGGCCTGGCGCACGCCCCAGGAGAAGCTGTCGGCGAAGCCGCGGGTCTGCTGAGTGGGGTTGAGGGTGCGCGGGTCCGGCTCGCCGTCCGGCTGGCCGGTGCCGTCGGCGCCGGGCTTGGCGCTGGTGTTCATCAGCGTGTAGCCCTCCAGCTGCAGCTCGGCCCGGTCCGGCATGTCGAGGATGTGGGTGAAGCCCACCTCGGTGAGAAAGATCAGCTGGTCGGCGCCCACCGGGTTGTCGCTGAAGGCGCGCAGCAGGGTGGCGCCGAAATTGCCGACCTTGAGCCGCTCGAAGCCGGCGATGTACTGACCCGGCGCCACCCGCTGGATGCCGCGGAAATCGCGGACGAAGCTGGGAACCGCCACATCCGCCGCCGGGAAGGTGGCGGTGAGGAACTGACCGAGGTTGGCGGTGCCGCCGGGCAGGCCGGCGATGAACTCGTCGAAGGGCAGCCCGGCCACCCCGGCCAGGGTCTCGAGCAGCGCCCCCAGCCCGGTCGGATCGGCCTGGATCTCGTTGGCCGGGAAGGCCGGCTGCACGCCGGCGAACACCACATCCGGAATATGCACCTGCACCGGCAGATTGGGCCGGTAGGCGTATTCGGCGGACAGCGAGAAATCGCCGAGGTTGGTGTTGAAGCTGAAGCCGAACATCCGGATGTCCTCGGGATATTCGATCAGCGCGGTCAGGGTGTCGATCGGCAGCGGCTCGCCCCCCATCTGGCCGGGCAGACGCGGCAGGCTGCCATTGAAGCCGTCGCACATCTGGAAGGCCTCGATCGAATCGGTGGCATCGCGCAGACAGGAATCTTCGGTGGCGATCACCGAGACCAGCGGCAGGCGCGAGTGGTAGTTGAGGAAGTACAGACTCAGCTCGGTGCCGCCATTGAGCCACTCCGCGTAGTAATTCAGACGGGCGCCGTACTGACCCTCGTTGGGGGCCTCGATCTCCACCGGATAGACCGTCACGGTGGTGCTGCTGACCAGGCTCAGCGGACCGGCGAAGGTGAACTGGCGGTCCGGGTCCTCGCTGAACTGGCCGAGACCGACGATGGCGTACTCGCCGCCGCCGACGATGTCGGAGTCCGAGAAGAAACTGCCACGGGCATCCGGCTCGGTCTTGCGCCAGCCGAGCTGGTACATCAGATCCAGCGAGACATCCGGCACCACATCGGTGGAGAGAAACACCATCGGCACCGGCTGGAACACCTCGCTGATGATGCCGCCGGGCAGCCTCAGCAGGTTGGCGTTGGGCGGGCTGATCTCGTTGAGGCTGTTGAGCGCCAGCAGGTTGGACTCGCCCCAGCGCAGGTATTGGTTGCCCACCGCGAACACGCCGGCCCGCTCGCCGATCTGGAAGGCGTACTGCACATAGGCCTCGTAGAGCTCGGCGCCGAGCGCGAAGCGCTTCTCGATGCCCTTGCCACGCTCGCTGCGGGCCGGCTGCCAGCGGGTGTCCGGGTGACGGTCCTCGAAGTCCAGATTCACCGGGTCGACAAAGCTGATGACGCGGGTGCGGGCGAGGAACTCCCCCCATTCGACCTTGAAGTCGGTGTTGAGCTTGGTCGCCCCGGCGACGATGTCGTACTGGTCGTAGTTGAGGTTGCCGTCGTCACCGTTGACGCCGAAGAAGGCGCCGGGGGCATCGACCAGCCGCTGGTTGGGGCCGGGATCGCCGTTGAGCGAGAGGCAGTCATCCGGCGCGCACAACCCGGGCGTGAGGTTGGTCTTGCCGATCAGATCGTTGCTTGGCTGCTGCATGCGCACCGCCGCGCCGATCGACAGGGTGTTCTTGAAGTTGAAGGCGGCCTCTCCCCACTCCCACTCGATCGCCATCACGGGGGATGACAGCAGCAGGCCAATGGCCAGGGTCCAGCCCCGGTTCTTCATGTCCCTTCTCCTCTGGGCCTAGACTGGCCCACTCGTTATTGGCGAATTCGGCACGCTAGCCGCCGAAGCGCCCCGCCCACCATTGCCCGCGGATGCCGCCGCCCTGTCATTGCGGCAAACTGGCCCCGCGTCCCTCCGTTCGCCTCCTGCCGTTGATCATGACAATGCGCGATTCCGGCCTGCTGCTGCAAACCGTCCACCAGGGCATGGTCACGGCGGGGCTGGACGTGAACGCCATCTACATGCGGCTGGGCTACGACGCCGAGAAACTGCCCCTGCGCGAGCTGCGCACCCAGCACCAGCTGCAGGCTTTTTTCTGGGAAACCGTGGAAGCGGTCACCGGCGACGCCGAGGTGGGTCTGCACCTGTGTCCGCACCTGCCACCGTTCCGCGGCGAGGTCATCGAGTACCTGTTCTTCTCCAGCCCGACCTTCCGCGAGGGAATTCGTCGCGGCCTGAAGTATCTGCGTCTGGTCAGCGATGCCCTGGATGTGCAGCTGGTCGAGGAGGCCGGCCAGGCCCGCCTGGTGGTCGCCGGCACCGCGGTCAGCGCGCCGCAGCTGCGCCACACCGAGATCTGCGTCGCCTATGCCCTGATCCAGTTCGCCCGCAGCGTCAGCGAGGATCGGTTCCGCCCGCTGAGCGTGCGCCTGCGCTGCAGCCGGCGCGCCGCCCAGCGCGACTACGAGGCGGTGTTCGGCTGCCCGGTGAGCTTCGAAGGCGAGAAATCGGTGATCGAGTTCGACCCGGCGGTGCTCGCCCACCGCTCGCCGCGCCACGATCCGGATCTGCTCAGCCTGCACGAGGAACTGGCGGAGAAGCGGCTGTCCCAGCTGGCGCGCCAGGATCTGATCGAGAAGATCCGCGCGGTGTTCGCGCGCCGGCTGGAGCTGGAGCAGTGCGATCTCGAGGAGGTGGCCCGCGAGCTGGGCCTGCCGCCGCGGCGGCTGCGCTTCGAGCTGGCCCGTGCCGGCACCAGCTTTTCCCAGATCCTGGCCGACTTCCGCTACTCGCTGGCCAAGCGCCTGCTGGCCAAGACCGAGGAGCCGATCGAGAATGTGGTCTATCTCACCGGCTTTTCCGAGCCCAGCACCTTCTACCGGGCGTTCAAGCGCTGGGCCGGGATGACGCCGGTGCAGTACCGCGAGCGCCGCCGCGCCGGCCAGCCGGATTGACCTCCGGGCAGGCCGCCGTCGGCGCGCCAGCCCTCGCAGTGCCAGTGAGAGTTGGCATACTCCGGCCCAGACGTTCCTCCCGAGCGGGACGGAATGCATGCCTGGTGCGACGCAAAGGAGATTCCGATGATGCGCAGACTGCCTCTGTCCTGGCTGGCCGCTGGCCTGCTGGGTTCCGCCCTTCCGCTGTCCGCGCAGGCCGCCGTCAGCGCGGCGGAGGCGGCCAAGCTGGGCAAGGAGCTGACCGCGGTGGGCGCCATCCGCGCCGCCAACGCGGAGGGGACCATCCCCGAATGGACCGGCCGCAAGAACTTCACCGCTGAGCAGCAGGCCTACACCCCGGCCGATCTGGAGCGGCTGCGCAAGGAGGAGCCGCAGCGGCTCGAGCAGACCCTGGAGGAGCAGGCCGGCGCCGCCGCGGTGAAGGTGATCGCCGAGATCACCAAGGCCAACATGGGCCAGTACGCCGCCAAGCTCACCGATGGCCACAAGGCCCTGTTCAACCAGTACCCGAACTACAAGATGAAGATCTACCCGAGCATCCGCTCGGGCTTCTTCTCCGACGAGATCGAGAAGGCGACCATCGCCAACGCCACCTCGGCATCCCTCGAGGGCACCGACTCGGTGAAGAACGCGAAGCTGGGCTTCCCCTTCCCGATTCCCAAGAGCGGCGCCGAGGTGCTGTGGAACCACAAGCTCAAGTACAAGAGCGATGCGGCGCGGCGCTTCAACAACCAGGCCATCGTCAAGCCCAACGGGGATTATGTCGTCACCAAGCTGACCGAGGATGTGAAGTTCCTCTACGCCAATGTGGCCAAGCCTGGCGACGGCAAGCTGCTCGCCTACTACATGAGCGAGGTGATCAGCCCGCCGCGCGCCGCCGGCCAGATCACCCTGGTGCACGAGACCGCGGACCAGTCCAGCGGCGGCCGCTCGGCCTGGATCTTCCAGCCCAGCCTCAACCGGGTGAACCGGGCGCCGGACGTCGGCTACGACAACCCGGCGGTGGGCACCGACAACGAGCAGTTCAACGACCAGATCGACGTCTTCAACGGCGCGCTCGATCGCTACAACTGGAAGCTGATCGGCAAGAAGGAGATGTACATCCCGTACAACTCCTACAAGATCAACAGCCCGCTGGTGAAGTACAAGGACATCCTCACGCCGCGGCACATCAACCAGGATCTGGCGCGCTACGAGCTGCACCGGGTGTGGGTGGTGGAGGCGACGCTCAAGCCGGGCCTGCGCCACAACTTCGCCAAGCGGGTGTTAT
>DASUDX010000096.1:0-21571 GCA_036275365.1 Nevskiaceae bacterium
CCGCCGGCCTTGAGGTTGGACAGGCCCAGCCGCTGCATCTCGTGCAGGTAGACCGCCTGGCCGGTCAGGGTGGCGGTGGCCTCGCCGCGCGCCACCGCCTTCAGGCCCTCGGCCACGCTCGCCACCCGCAGCATGCGGATCTCCGGATAGTGGCGGCGGATCAGATCGACCTCGGCATAGCCCGCCACCACCGCCAGGGTCTCGCCGCCCAGGCGCTCGAGCGTGCCGATGCCCGGATAGTCGCGGCGGGTGATCACCAGCGAGGGGAGGGTCAGATACGGACCGATGAAGCTGAAATCGTTCTCGCGCTCGGGGGTGCGCGCCACCGAGGCGAAGACATCGATCTCGCCGCTCAGGCCACGCCGGTAGGCGGCCTCCCAGCTGAGCCCGAGCTGGGGCTCGAAGCGCAGCCCGCTGCGCTGGCTGAGCAGCGCGAGGTAATCCGCCACCAGCCCGGCGTGGCGGCCCTGGGCATCGACGAACTCGACCGGTGGAAACGAGGGGTCAATCCCCAGCCGCACCACCGTTTGCGACCCGCTGCCGGAGGCCGCGGCCGGGTCGGCAAGAACGCCGGGGATCCACCCGAGCAGCAGGCTGATCAGCACGGCGACAGCGGGTCGGCACATGAAGGCAGGGCCTGGGCGACGGACGCAGGCCCGCATGGTGCCGGGCCGCCCGGGGCCTGTCCACGAAACGGTCCGGCTCAGGCCGGGCGCCGCAGCTGGCCGCGTTTCTTCAGGTGCACGGTGAGCAGGGACAGCGCGGCCGGGGTGATGCCCTCGATGCGCCCGGCCTGGGCCAGGGTCTGCGGGCGGTGCGCCACCAGCTTCTGGCGGACCTCGTTGGACAGTCCGCTGACCGCGCCGTAGTCGAGATCGTCCGGCAGCTCGGCCTGCTCGTAGCGGCGCGCCCGCTCGATCTCCTCCTGCTGGCGCTGCACATAGCCGGCGTACTTGATCTCGGTTTCCAGCGCCTCGGCCAGGGCCGGATCCGGCAGCGGCTCGACCAGACCCAGGGTCTGCAGGGTGGCAAGCGTCACCTCGGGCCGCCGCAGCAGCTCGGCGGCGCTGATGCCGCTGGATACCGGCGCCGGACCCAGCACCGCCACCACCGCCGGATCGGCCAGCCGCGCCGGCTTGAACCACTGCGCCTGCAGCTGCTCGCGGCCACGGGCGAGCGCCTCGCGACGGGCCTCGAAGGCCGCCCAGCGGCGGTCATCGACCAGGCCGAGGCGCCGGCCGACCGGGGTCAGGCGCAGATCGGCGTTGTCCTCGCGCAGCAGCAGGCGATGCTCGGCGCGCGAGGTGAACATGCGGTAGGGCTCGCGGGTGCCGCGGCGGGTCAGGTCGTCCACCAGCACGCCCAGATAGGCCTCGTGGCGGCCGGGCACCCAGGGCGCCTCGCCGCGGGCCAGCCGCGCCGCATTGAGCCCGGCCAGCAGGCCCTGGGCCGCCGCCTCCTCGTAGCCGGTGGTGCCATTGATCTGGCCGGCCAGGAACAGCCCCGGCAGATCGCGGGTCTCCAGGCTCAGACGCAGATCGCGCGGATCGAAATAGTCGTACTCGATCGCATAGCCCGGCCGGGTGATGCGCGCCTGCTCGAGGCCGCGGATGGTGCGGACGAAGGCCTCCTGCACCTCGTAGGGCAGCGAGGTGGACAGGCCGTTGGGATAGATCTCGGCGGTGTCCAGCCCCTCGGGTTCGAGGAAGATCGGATGGGAGGGCTTGTCGGCGAAGCGGTTGACCTTGTCCTCGACGCTGGGGCAGTAGCGCGGACCGGTGCCCTCGATCACCCCGGTGAACATCGGACTGCGGTCGAAGCCACTGCGGATCTGCGCATGGGTGGCCTCGTTGGTGGCGGTGAGATGGCAGGCCACCTGACGCGGATGGTCCTCGCGCCGGCCGAGGAAGCTGAACACCGGGCGCGGCTCGTCACCGGGCTGGGCCTCCAGCCGCGACCAGTCGATGCTGCGGCCATCCAGCCGTGGCGGGGTGCCGGTCTTGAGCCGGCCCACCCGCGGCAGGCACTCGCGCAGACGCTGGGCCAGGGCCAGCGACGGCGGATCGCCGGCACGGCCACCGCTGGACTGCTGCAGGCCGACATGGATGCGTCCGCCCAGAAAGGTGCCGGTGGTGAGCACCACCGCGGCGGCCTCGAAGCGCAGGCCGAGGCGGGTGATCACCCCGGCCACCCGCCCCTGCTCGAGGACCAGATCCTCGACCTCGCCCTGGAACAGATCCAGCCCGGGCTGGGCCTCCAGCAGGCGGCGGATGGCGCGGCGGTAGAGCGTGCGATCGGCCTGGGCGCGGGTGGCCCGTACCGCCGGGCCCTTGCTGGCGTTGAGGGTGCGGAAATGGATGCCGGCCGCATCGGCGGCCAGCGCCATCGCCCCGCCGAGGGCATCGATCTCGCGCACCAGATGGCCCTTGCCGATGCCGCCGATGGCCGGGTTGCAGCTCATCTGGCCAAGCGTTTCGAGATTCTGGCTCAGCAGCAGGGTGCGGGCGCCGCTGCGGGCGGCGGCCAGCGCCGCCTCAGTGCCGGCATGGCCACCGCCGATCACGATCACCTCGTAGCGCTGGGAGTTCATGGCGGTGGGTTGCCGGGTCCGGTGCAGGGCGGCCACCCCCGGGCTGGAAGCGGGCCGTCGATCTGTGTACTGTGATTTTATGCTCGGCCAGGGAAGGCGGGGCTGTGTTGCCGCTTTCCTTGCCGGAGCCGTGGTCATGACCTCCCCTTCCCCCCAGTACCTCGCCGGCATGCAGCGACTGCTGCGGGCGGTCCAGGAACTCTCCATGGCCCGCCAGCTGTCCGAGGTGCAGGCCATCGTCCGCGTCGCCGCGCGCGAGATGACCGCCTGCGACGGCGCCACCTTCATCCTGCGCGACGGCACGCTCTGCCACTACGCCGATGAGGACGCCCTCGCCCCGCTGTGGAAGGGCCGGCGCTTCCCGATGGAGGCCTGCATCAGCGGCTGGGCCATGCTCAACCGCGAGGCGGTCAGCATCGAGGACATCTACCAGGATCCGCGCATCCCGCATGACGCCTACCGGCCGACCTTCGTCAAGAGCCTGACCATGGTGCCGATCCGCCAGCTCGATCCGATCGGGGCCATCGGCAACTACTGGGCCGCGCCGCATCAGGCCTCGGCCGAGGAAGTGGCCCTGCTGCAGTCGCTGGCCGATGCCACCTCGGTGGCGCTGGAGAATGTGCGCATCCAGGACCTGCTGCTCGCCCGCGAGCAGGACCACCAGCGCCTGCAGCAGGAGATCGAGGCCGAGACCCGGGATCTGCAGGATCTCGCCCAGCAGGTGGCGAGTCGCATCCGCGAACTCTCCAGCGGCAGCGGCCTGCACTGAGTGGCGTGACACCCGCCCGCGCCGAGATCGCCGCCGACTCCGTCGCCCTGGCGGCGCTGCGCGAGGCCAAGCGGCTGCTGGCGGCGAAAGTCGAGGAGGTCGAGCGGCTGAGCCGTCTGCTGCAGGAGCGCGAGGCGCGCTTCCGCGAGCTCGCCGACCATGGCAGCACCATCATCTTCCGGGCGGCGCTCTCGGCCGGCCTGCCGCTGCTCTATGTCAGCCGCGCCGTCGAGCGCATCACCGGCTGGCCGGTCTCGGCGCTGCTCGAGGCGCCGCTGCTGTTCGGCAGCCGGATCGAGGCGGCGGATCAGCAGCGCCTGGCCATCGAGGCGAGCCTCGCCGGCGACGGGCGCAGCTGGCAGACCCGCTTCCGCTTCCAGCGTGCCGATGGCGAGACCCTCTGGCTGGAGAGCGAGTGCCGGCGCGTCGAGCTCGGCGACGGGCAGCCGGTGCTGGAGGGCAGCATCCGCGACATCACCCACAGCCAGGTCCGCGAGCAGGCCTTGCGCGACCACGCCGAGACCCTGGAACGGGCCAGCACGGCGACCCTGGCCGCCGCCATCGCGCCCTACACCTGGCTGATCGACGAGGCGCGCCTGGAGTGCGGGGCGCTGGCCCATGAGCTGCACGGATTGCCGAAGAACAGTCCGACCCTTCGGCACCTCTCGGATCACTGGGTCCATGTGCCGGCGGCCGAGCGCGAGGCCCTCGAGGCCGAGCTGGCCCGGGCGCTGGAGGCCGGTGGCAGCTACCTGCTGCAGTACCGGGTGGTGACGCCCAGCGGGCGCCTGCGCTGGCTGCGCAGCATCGGCCAGATCGTCGACAGCCCGAGCCGCCGGCTGATCGGTGCGGTCACCGACACCACCCTGGAGATCGAGGTGCAGCGCGCCCTCGAGGCCCGCAGCGAGGAGCTGGAGCGGGCCAATGCCGAGCTCGACGAGTTCACCTATGTGGCCAGCCACGATCTCAAGGAACCCCTGCGCGGCATCCACAACTACGCCCGCTTCCTCGCCGAGGACTATGGCGAGCGCCTGGATGGCGAGGGCCGGCGCATGCTGCTGGCGCTCGGCGAGCAGGCCGAGCGGATGCAGCGGCTGATCGAGGATCTGCTCAGCGTCGCCCGCCTCGGCCGCGAGCCGATGTCACGCCGCCCGGTGAACCTCGACGAGCTGCTGCGCAGCATCCTCGCCTCGCTCGCCTTCGCCCTCAAGGAGAAGCAGGCCGAGCTGACCCTGGAGCCGCTGGGCAGCCTCAGCTGCGACGGCGTGCGGGTGGGCGAGGTGTTCCGCAACCTCATCACCAATGCCCTGAAGTACACCGACAAGCCGGTGGCCCAGCTCGCCATCGGCCGCCGCGAGACCGCCGAGGGCAGCGAGTTCTTCGTGCGCGACAACGGCCTCGGCATCCGTCCCGAGCATCTGCAGCGGATCTTCCTGCCGTTCAAGCGCCTGCACAATCGCGAGGCCTACGGCGGGGGCTCGGGAGTGGGGCTGGCCATCGTCAAGCGCATCGTCGAGGCCCACGGCGGCACCATCCGGGTGGACTCCACCCCGGGCGAGGGCAGCACCTTCCGCTTCACCCTCGGCAGCGGCTGAGGATCAGAACGGCAGCTTGCCGGTCAGGGTCTGCCACCACATCTTCCAGTCGCCGAGGTAGCTGAACCAGGGGTAGCGGAAGGTGGCCGGCTTGTTGTGCTCGAAGAAGAAGTGCCCGACCCAGGCGAACGCATAGCCCTGCACGAAGGCCAGCAGAATCAGCCAGGGCTGGGCGGTGGCGAGCGCCGTCACCAGCAGCAGCAGGGCGAGACTGGTGCCGATGAAGTGCAGGCGCCGGCAGGTGCGGTTGCGGTGCTCGCCCAGGTAGTAGGGATAGAAGGCTTCGAAACTGCGAAAGGCCGGAGCGGAATCGGACATGACGGGCCTGCCAGGAACGCGGAAGTCGGATCATACGGTGGCCCACCGGGGCGAGGCACGGGTATTCTCGGCGCCGACCACGCTGCAGGTGCCGCCACCGCGATGAGCCGAGACACCTCCTCTCCCCCGGTCCAGAAGCCGGGCGCGGTCGCCGCGGCGCTGCCCGAACGGGAGGCGGAACGGCTGGCGGCGCTGCAGGGCAGCGGCCTGCTCGACACCCGTCCGGAGCTCGCCTTCGACCGCCTGACCCAGCTGGCCAGCCGGCTGCTGGACATGCCGATCGCCCTGGTCAGCCTGGTCGACGAGCACCGCCAGTGGTTCAAGTCGGCGGTGGGTCTGGCGGCGAGCGAGACCCCGCGCGATGTGGCCTTCTGTGCCCATGCCGTGCTCGAGCCGGATCAGGTTCTGGAAGTGCCGGACGCCCGCCTGGATCCGCGCTTCGCCGGCAACCCCCTGGTCACCGGCGAACCGGACATCCGCTTCTACGCCGGCGCCCCCATCGTCACCCCCGAGGGCCTCGCGCTCGGCACCCGGTGTGTGATCGATCAGCAGCCGCGCCAGCTCAACGCCGATCAGCGCGGGCTTCTGGTGGCCCTCGCCGAGATCGCCGGTGGGCTGATCGAGGCCCGGCGGCGGCACACCGCCCTCGAGCGGAGCCAGCAGGCCCAGCGCAGCGCCGAGGGACGGATGCACGAGTCCGAGCGGCGCTTCGAGCAGATGGCCCAGCAGGCGCCGCTGAAGATGTGGATCACCGATGGGGACGGCCAGTGCGTGTTCATCAACCGCGCCTGGTGCGAGTATGTCGGCCAGCCGATGGACCGCCAGCTGGGGCTGGCGAGGACCGCTGCCATCCATCCGGAGGAGTCGGCCGCGGCCGCGCAGCGGTTCCTGGCGGCGTGCCGGGCGCGGACACCCTGTCGCCAGGAGTACCGCCTGCGCCGCCAGGATGGCGTCTACCGCTGGCATGTCGAGGTCGCCCAGCCGCGCCATGCCGAGGACGGGGAGTTCCTCGGCTACATCGGCAGCGTCGTGGATATCCACGACGAGCGCGCCGCCCAGGCCGAGCTGCAGCGCCAGGTCGCCGAGCGCGGCGCCGAGCTCGATCGCAGCGAGGCGCGCTACCGCTATCTGTCCGAGGCCGTCGGCGCCCAGCTCTACCGCCTGGATCTCAGGGGCAAGCTGGATCTGGTCAACAAGGCGGTGGCGGACTACTTCGGCAGCAGTCGCGAAGCGGTGATCGAGCAGGGCTGGCAGCGCTATGTCCATCCGGACGACCTGCAGCCGACCCTGGCCTTCCTCGACGCCCTGCGCGACAGCGGACAGGCCGGCGCCCATGAGTTCCGCCTGCGCCGCGCCGATGGCGAGTACCGCTGGCACCTCACCCGCACGGTCCCGGTACAGGATCCGCAGGGCCGGCTGTCCGGCTGGTATGGCTGCAGTACGGATATCCATGAACTCAAGCAGACCCAGGAGGCGCTGCGCGCCGCCAACCGCGAGCTGATCTGCTTCCGCCAGATCATCGAGGGCACCGAGGATTTCGTCGCGCTGGCCGGTCTGGATCGCCAGGTCCAGTACATCAATCCGGCCGGTCGTCAGCAGCTCGGCCTGGACTCGCTCGAGGCGGTGCAGCGCACCGAGCTGTTTGACTATGTCTTCGACCACGACCGCGAGCGCGCCGAGCGGGACTGGCTGGGTGGCCTGATGCGCGACGCCCAGATCAGCATCGAACTCCCCTGTCGTCACTTCAAGACCGGGGCGGTGGTTCCGATCCAGTGGCGTGCCTTTCTGATTCACGATCCGGACAGCGGCGCGCCGCTGTCGATCGCCGCCCATGGCCCCTTCCTGGCCGAGCGCCTGCGCGCGGAAGCGGAGCGCGAGCAGAGTCGGCAGGCCCTGGCCGAGTCGGAATCACGCTTCCGCCTGATCACCGAGGAGGCGCCCCAGATCATCTGGATGGCCGATGCCCAGGGGCGGATCACCTTCGTCAACCGCAAGGGCGTCGAGTACTTCGGTCTGCCGCTGGAGGAGATTCTCGGCGAGGGCTGGCTGGCGGCGGTACATCCGGAGGATCTCGACCTCGTCGTGCGGTACTGGAGCGAGCGCCTCGGCACCGGTGAGCCGGTGGCCCTGCAGTACCGCATGCGCAGTCAGGACGGCAGCTACCGCTGGAACATGGTGCGCGGCAACTGTGAGCGGGACGCCACGGGACGGCCGTGGCGCTGGTTCGGCACCAATACCGATGTGGAGGACCTGCGTCGTGCCCAGGCCGCGGCCGAGGCGGCCACCGAGGCGAAAAGCCAGTTCCTCGCCAACATGAGTCATGAGATCCGCACCCCGATGAATGGGGTGATCGGCATGACCACCCTGCTGGCGGATACCCCGCTGACGGCCCTGCAGCGCGAGTACCTGAGCACCATCCGCAGCAGCGGCGAGCATCTGCTGGCGGTGATCAACGACATTCTCGACTTCTCCAAGGTCGAGGCCGGCAAGCTCGATCTGGAGCACTACGCCTTCTCCCTGCGCGGCTGCGTGGAGGAGGCGATGGAGCTGCTGGCCAACAGCGCGCTCAGCAAGGGGCTGGAGCTGCTGCTGGACGCACCGCCGGATCTGCCCTCCCAGGTGCTCGGCGATGCGGGACGGCTGCGTCAGGTCCTGGTGAACCTGCTCAGCAATGCGATCAAGTTCACCGAGCGGGGCGAGGTGCTGGTGCGTCTGGCCATCGAGGCGGCGGGCGAGGCCGCGGACTGGATCGTCAGCGTGACGGTGGAGGACAGCGGGGTCGGCATTCCGGCGGACCGCCTGGACCGGCTGTTCGAGATGTTCAGCCAGGTCGATGCCTCGCATGCCCGTACCCACGGCGGCACCGGGCTGGGCCTGGCGATCAGCCAGCGTCTGGTGCAGCGCATGGGCGGACGGATCGAGGTGGAGAGCGAACCCGGCCGCGGTTCCCGGTTCCGCTTCACCCTGCGCCTGGGGCAGCTGCCGGAGGCGCCAGGCGAGCACAGCCCGATCCCCTTCCGGGGGCGGCAGGTGCTGGTGGTGGATCACCATCCGGTCAACCGCCGGGTGCTCCGCCTGATGCTGGAAAGCTGGGGCCTGAAGGTGGTCTGTACCGCGGAGCCCCTGGCGGCGCTGCGGATCGCCGCCAGCGAGCGCTTCGATGTGGCCCTGCTGGACCTCAATCTCTCCGGCATGAGCGGCCAGGAGCTGGCCGCGGCGCTGCGGGCGCTGCCGGCGGCCGGGAATCTGCCGCTGATCCTGCTGGGATCGCTGAGCGGACCGGACCCGGACGATCGGTTCTGCGCCCGTCTGCTCAAGCCGGTGCGCCAATCCAGCCTGTTCGATCAGCTGGCGCTGCTGTTCGGTGGCGAGGCAAGGCCGGAACGCCCGCCGGCCGAGAGTCCGGCCGCCGATGAGGCGGTGCGGGCGCTGCGCATCCTGGTGGCCGAGGACAACAGCGTGAACCAGAAGGTGGCGCTGCGCTTTCTCGAGAAGCTCGGCTGCCGCGCCGATCTGGTCGCCAGCGGCCTGGAGGCGGTACAGGCGGTGCTGCGCCAGCCCTATGACGTGGTGCTGATGGATGTGCAGATGCCGGAGATGGACGGGCTGGAGGCCACCCGGCAGATCCGCCAGCGGCTGAATGGCGGCGGGCCCCGCATCGTGGCGGTGACCGCCAACGCGCTGGAGGGTGACGAGCAGCGCTGCCGGCAGGCGGGCATGGACGACTACATCAGCAAGCCGATCCAGCTGCGCGAACTGGGCGCCGCGCTGCAACGCAGCCTGGGCCGGGCCGCGCCGCCCAGCCCCGGGCCAGCGCGTCCCCCCGCCACGGCCCCGGCGGACTACCAGCCTGCCGCGCTGGCCCAGCTGATCGAGGTGTTCGGCGCCGACGGACTGCAGGACCTGGTGCAGGCCCTGGGCAGCGATGTGCCCGCCCAGCTCGCCGAGCTCGAGCAGGCGCTGCAGGCCGGCGATGCGGTCCGGGCCGGCCGGGTCGCCCACACCCTGAAATCGACCAGCCGGCTGCTCGGTGCGTCCGCGCTGGGGAGTCTCTGCGAGCAGATGGAACGCGACTTCCGCGAGGGCGCCTACCCGCGCGCCGCGGCGCTGGCGCCGGAGCTGAGCCGACGCGCCCAGGCCCTGCTGCAGGCCCTGCAGGAGGCCCTGCGCTGATGGACGGCCGGGACGCGAGCGGCGGAGAGCCGGCGGTGATCGGCTGGCGCGAATGGCTGGCCCTGCCGGAGCTCGGCGTGCGCCGGATCAAGGCCAAGATCGACACCGGTGCACGCACCTCGGCGATCCACGCCGCGGTGATCGAACCGGCCCAGGGCGGGCGCATCCGCTTCGCCCTGCACCCGCTGCAGAAGAGCGAGCGGCTGGTGTGGTGCGAGTCCGAGCTCTGCGACGAGCGCTGGGTCACCGATTCCGGCGGGCGTCGCGAGTGCCGGCCGCTGATCCGCACCGCGGTGCGCCTGGGCGGGCAGAGCTGGCCGATCGAGCTGACCCTGACCGCGCGCACCGGCCTGACTTATCGCATGCTGCTGGGGCGCAGTGCCCTCGCCGGGCGCTTCCAGATCAACCCCGCCGCCTCCTTCCGCCTCGGCCCCACGCCGTGAAGATCGCCATCCTCTCGCGCAACCGCCGGCTCTATTCGACGCGCCGGCTGATCGAGGCCGCCGAGGCCCGCGGGCATGAGGTGCGGGTGATCGATGTGCTGCGCTGCTACATGAACATCGCCCCGCACAACCCGGAGATCCACTACAAGGGCCGCCAGCTGGAGGACTTCGACGCGATCATCCCGCGCATCGGCGCCAGCGTGACCTTCTACGGCGCGGCAGTGGTGCGCCAGTTCGAGATGATGGGCGTGTACTCGCTCAACGAGAGCGTGGCCATCACCCGCTCGCGCGACAAGCTGCGCGCCCACCAGCTGCTGGCGCGCAAGGGCATCGGCATGCCGGTGACCGGCTTCGCCCACGCCCCGGACGATACCCAGGATCTGATCAATCTGGTGGGCGGTGCGCCCTGCGTGATCAAGCTCACCGAGGGCACCCAGGGCGTCGGTGTGGTGCTGGCCGAGACCGACAAGGCGGCCGAGAGCGTGATCGAGGCCTTCCGCGGGCTGGATGCCTACTTTCTGGTCCAGCAGTTCATCAGCGAGGCCGGCGGGGCCGACATCCGCTGCTTCGTGGTCGGCAACCGGGTGGTGGCGGCGATGATGCGCCAGGCCCGGGCCGGCGAGTTCCGCTCCAATCTGCACCGCGGCGGCAAGGCAAGCCCCGTGCGCATCACCCCGGAGGAGCGCTCCACCGCCGTGCGCGCCGCCCGCATCATGGGGCTCAATGTGGCCGGCGTGGACCTGCTGCGGTCCAAGAACGGACCCCTGGTGATGGAGGTGAACTCCTCGCCGGGTCTGGAGGGCATCGAGGCCAGCAGCGGCATCGATATCGCCGGTCACATCATCAGCTTCGTCGAGAAGAACGCGGCCCCCGGCCGCACCCGTACCCGCGGCAGCGGCTGACCGCGCGCCCGGGCTCAGGGCACCTCGATGCGCAAACCCTGGTAGACCCGGCTGATCTGCGGCGGCCGGCTGCCCGGGCGCAGGTCCAGCACCACCCGAAGGTGGTCGTCATGCACGCCCAGACGCAGGGCGGCGAGGCCGGAACGGGTGAAGCGCCGCTCGATCCGGACTCCCGGTGTCAGTCGCCAGCGGCCCGGCAGCGCCAGCCAGTAGCCACGCCCCCCGGGCAGGCTATTGAGGGCGGGTACCTCGGGCGAGTGATCGCTGCTCAGGACCACTTCCATCAGGCTGCCGGTCCAGCGCACCTCGGCCGCGCGCAGGGTCGTCTGCGGCAGCACCTCGGCCGCGGGTAGCGGCGCGGTGGCGGGGCCCGGCGGCGGCTCGGGGAGTGCGGCCCGCGCGGCAGTCTCCGCCGGCGGTGGCCCGGGGATGGAAGCCGGCACTGTGGTCCCGGCCGGGGACGGTCCGGTGTCTGGCTCCACCGGCAAGGCCGCCTCCTCGGCGTCCGCGGCGCCGACGCTCACCACCGCCGAGACCACTGAGACCGCGGGCGACGTCGCGCTGGCCGAGCGCACCGATTCACCCGGTACCACGGGCAGGGCCGGCGGGTCCTGGGGCAGCAGGGCGGCGTAGTCGTCGAGGCTGGGACCGGAGTGCAGCAGCAGGATCATCAGGGCGAGCAGCACCGCCCAGCCGCTCAGGGCGCGCACGAACGCCGAGAGGTTGTACCGGCGCAGCCGCATCCGCTGCACCGTCTTCAGGTGGCAATCGCGGCAGTGGTAGCTGGCCAGCGGCAGAAAGTTCTGCACCAGCGCGCTCATCAGCCAGGGCTCGTGGCGCACCCGGTTGAGCGCGGCCGCACCGCAGCGGGGGCAGGCGCGCCGGTCACTGAGCGTGGCGCCTGCCGCCGCCTGATCTGGAATCCCCGTCATGGCCCCTGTCGCTTTGATCCGTGAACCGCGAGAGAGCACGGACAAACGACGCCGCCTGGTGGATCCCCCCGGATCCACCGCTCCCCACTCCCACTGACAGCCTAGCACCGCCGTCAGAAAATTCCGACGACCGGAAAACGACAGCAGACTAGCGGCGAGCCGCGGGGTGGCGCCTCCCCGGTTTCAGGGATCCACCGAGCGCGGCCAGCAGCAGGAACAACAGCGCCGGCAGGCCCAGCGAGCCGCCGAAGCGCCCCTCGGCCGGGCCCGGCGGCGGCACCTCGCGGCCCGGTGCCGGCGGGGCCACCACCGGCGCACCGCCGCTGCGGGCAAAGCCCAACCGGCGCCCGGCATTGCCGGCCTCGTCAACCGCCTGCAGGAAGCCGCGGGTGAGCCCTGCCGGAATCTCCAGCTCCTGCTCGGCGCCGGCGGCGGCGCTGGCCGGGCTGGTGGCCACCGTCTCGCCGCTCTCGCTCACCCAGCGGTACTGGGCGGCCTGGCCGAGGCGGTCATCATCGCCGGGCGCGAGGAAGCGCAGACGGCTGCCATCCGCGCTCAGACTCAGGCCGGTGATCAAGCCCGGCGGGCGGGTGTCGCGTCCATACAGGCCGCTGTTCCACTCGTCGTGGCGGTACTTGCGCCACTGGTCGTTGGCACTGGCCAGACCCGGGGTGCGCCAGCCGAACACATAGCCCTCGCGCAGGCCGCTGAACACCTCCACCTGGCCATCGCCGTCGATATCCGCCACGGTCGGCGCCCACAGCTTCCAGCCGGTGGTGAACTTGGCAAAGCCCGCCGCCGGCAGCCCCCCGTCGCTCCAGGCATGCAGGGCGGAGCTGTCGCCCTGGGTGAGGATCTCGCGGGCCCCATCGCCGGTCACATCCGCGATCACCGGCTGGCCGAGGAAGTTCAGGCCCTGCGCCACCACCGGGAAGCCGGGCAGCGGCGCGCCACTCAGCGCATCGTAGGCGCGGTCGACATTGACGATCTGGGTGCCGATCCCGGCAGTGAACAGCGACACCAGCACCGAGCCGGCATTGGCGCCGGGCTGGGTGTAGGTGAGCGTATCGGCGAGCCCGAAGCGGCCGAAGGCGCCGCTGGTGGTGAAGTTCACCGCCGCATCCGGCAGCTGGCCGAGGCCGTGCGGCAGGCTCCCGGCCGGATCGGCCAGGGTCTCCCCGAGCAGGGGAATCGCCTGCAGCGGATCGAGGAAGGGCGTGAACAGGGCGGTCAGCGACTCCAGCAGACCGCCCAGCGTCGGCAGACCGCCGGCACCCACGGCCGGCGGGACCTGCAGGGCCGGTGCGGTGAGCGCCACCGGTCCATAAAGGGTCACCAGCTGGCCGTCGCCATCGAACAGCGAGGTGGCCGGCGAGAACACGCTGTTGACCGCGATCAGGGTTCGGCCATCGCCACGCAGGTCCGCGCCCACCGGCGCGTTGCTGCCCTCGGTGATGAACTCCTGGGAGCTGCCGTGGAAATGGATGATCGAGGGCATCTTCACCGGCCAGCCGGGCAGACGCTGGCCGAGGTGGTCGTAAGCCACCGCGTGGCCAAAGCCCAGCGGGGACTCGCCGGTGTCCATGGCATCGGCCATCTGGCTGCGCAGGACGATCTCCAGATCACCATCGCCATCGAGATCGGCCACCAGCGGCACCGACATCAGCTTCTCGTCGGCCAGCCGCTGGTAGCCCTCGAACAGCGGCACGTCCTCGCCGATCTCCACCTTGACCGGCCAGCCGGGCAGCACGCTGCCATCGCCGCGGAACACATGCAGATGGCCATCCCAGCCGACCTGGATGATCTCCAGCCGGCCATCGGCGTCGAGGTCGGAGAGCACCGGTGCGGCGAAGGCCCCCTGGATCGGCGGGCGCGAGAAGGCCCGCGGCGGACGCGGCATGGCCGGCTTCACCACCCCGCGATCGAGCCGCTGCGGGAAGCCGGCGCGGCGCCGGCCCTGTTCGTCGAAGACATAGACCTTGCCGCTGGTGGAGGTGACCACCACCGAGAGGAAGCCATCGCCATCGAGATCCCCGACGGCAATCGGATTGGGCACCGGCTCGTGTCCGGGATCGATGCCGCGCGGTGCCATCGGCACCACGGTGGTCACCGCATCGGTGCGCACCGGCCAGCCCGGCAGCTCGAGGCCGCTGAGGGGATCGCGGGCATGCACCAGACCGTCCATGTCGGCGTGGATCAGCGCGGGCCGGCCGCGGCCCTGCAGATCGGCCAGCACCACCCCGCCCTCGCCACCGCCGCGCGCGGCATTGGTGAGCAGGGGGTAGCCGGGCAGCGCGGTGGGATCGTGCTGGGCGAAGACGCTGCGCCGCTCCTCGCCGAGCCGGCCCTCGGCGTCGGTCACCCGCAGGCGCAGGGTCAGCGTGTACTGCTCGGTGGCCGGCAGATGCTTCTGCGCTTCCTGGCGGTTGTCATTGCTCTGGTAGGGCGCGGCGTAGAAGCTCGCGGGAATCGCCGAGAGCGGCAGGCGCCCCAGCTCGCCCTCGCGCGGACTGCTGCCGCTGCCGCTGGCCAGTGGCTGGAACTCGCCCTCGCTGGGGCTTGCGCCCAGCGCCCACTCCAGCACCCAGCGGTAGCTCGCGCTGCGCGGCGCCGCCACATAGCCCTCGATGACGATCTCGCCCCCGCGGGTCGGGTCGTAGTGGGTGAACCAGCGCGGCGCATCGAACCAGACCTCGGGCGGAATCGCGCCCTCGGCGATCTGCTGCTGGGCGCGGCGCAGATTGACCCGGCCGTAGCCGGTATAGAGATCCCAGCCCTCGGTCACCGGCCAGCCCACATCATCGGTGGGCGTGATGTCGTCGGCCGAGCGCGCCAGCAGCTGCATCACCTCGGCGGCGGACAGCGGCGAGCCGATGTAGCCGCGGTCGGTCGCCTCCAGGCTCCAGGACTGGATCAGCCCGAGCACGCCCAGCGCCACCCCGCAGGAGGCCGAGGTGGAGCCATCGATGGTGGAGACCGCGGTCCAGTAGCGGGTGCCCCAGGAGTTCTTGCCGGACTTGCGGCGGAACGAGCTGGCGTTCTGGTTGGGCGCCACGCCCGGGGGCTGCACCGGCACGCCGGTGGTGTCCGCCACCACCGAGTTGCAGCCCAGCACCCGCGGCCAGAACATGCCGCCCTGATGGTCGGTGCTGTCGAAGTTGTTGGTGGTCATGGCGAAGGGAATGCCCCTCACCGTGTGGGTCACGCCGCGGGCGTCGGTGTAGCGCCAGGGCCGGCGCCAGGTGTACTCGATGGCCTGGCGGGTGAAGTTGGCGTAGCCGAGATCGGCGGTCTCCGAGACGATGCCGTGGGCGCCGGAGTCGGCGCCATAGATGAAGGCCTGGGCCATGTCATCGGCGCGCCCGAGCGACTCGGCCGCCAGCTTCACCGGCATCACCTGGCAGCGCGGGCAGATTCCGGCCAGACCGATGCCGTTGTCGGCCACTGCCGCCCCCTTCTCCATCTGCGCGTTGGCATGGCTCTGCTTGGAATCCACCGTCGCCGGATTGGGCTGGCGGTTGTAGAAGTCATAGCCGCTGATGTCGTCCACATAGCCGTTGCCGTCCTGGTCCTGGCCATCGGCGAAGAACACGATCACATCCTCGGCATCGACGATGGTGTTGCCGTTGGCATCGGGGACGCAGGCGGCAAAATCGGCCACGGTGAACTGCGGCGGCTCGCTCTGCGGACGGCAGCGGCCATAGGCGGCGCTGCCGCGGATTTCCTCGCGGTTGAGCCGCAGCTTGGGGGCGATGTCCAGCACCTTTTCGCGGAACAGCTCGGAGTCCGGCCCGCTGCCGGCATGCCAGTTGATGCCGCCTTCCATATAGGCGATGAACACATCGGGACGGCCCATCGCCGCCTCACCAAAGGCCTCGCGGCCCTCGCGCCAGGCCAGATCCGCCGACATGCCCGAGCTTCCGCCGGCATCGCGGGCGAAGGGGTACTCCGCGGCCGGGTCCGGGGTGTCGACGCCGACATTGCCACCGCGCGCGTAGTACTGGTTGCGCCACTTGGCATCGCTGGGCGGATCGTCCGGGAAGGCCGCGCGCGCCGCGCCCATGGCCATCAGCAGCGCCGCCAGCGCCACCCCGCCCTGCCTGACCCACCGCGATGACTCGACCATGACCCACCCTCCGGATGCTGGCGACTAGCCTTGGCGGGGGTGGGGCCGCGGACAATAGTAGGGATAGCCTCAGCGTCGGCCTCGCCGTCTCAGGTTGGCGCCACACCGGCCGGCAACCCGCGGTTGGCTCTAAGGTGGCGCTCCCCTGTTCCCTGTGCCGGTACCCCGATGCTGCTCAACCGCCCGCTGACCCTGCCCAACGGCAGCACGCTGCCCAACCGCATCGCCAAGGCGGCGATGGAGGAGAACCTCGCCGATGCCGACCACGCGCCCTCGGAGGCGCTGATCCGGCTCTATCGCGCCTGGGCCGAGGGCGGCGCCGGCCTGATCATCACCGGCAATGTGATGGTGGACCGTCGCGGCATGACCGGACCGGCCGGGGTGGTGCTGGAGGAGGCGCGGCAGCTGGAGCGCTTCCGGCGTTGGTCGGCCACCGCGCGCAGCGGCGGCGCGGCGGTGTGGATGCAGATCAACCATCCCGGCCGGCAGATGCCGGTGGCGCTCGGCCAGCCGACGCTCGCGCCCTCCGCAGTGGCGCTGGAGCTCGGCCGCTTCTCCAAGCGCTTCGCCCTCCCGCGCGCCCTGAGCGAGGCGGAGATCGAGGCGCTGCGGCAGCGCTTCATCCGCACCGCCCAGCTCGCCGAGCAGGCCGGCTTCAACGGCGTGCAGGTGCACGCGGCCCATGGCTATCTGCTCAGCCAGTTCCTCTCGCCGCTGACCAACCGCCGCGAGGATGGCTGGGGCGGCAGCCTCGCCGGTCGCGCCCGGCTGCTGCTGGAGGTGGTGCGCGGCATCCGCGCGGCGGTCTCGCCGGGCTTCGCGGTGTCGGTCAAGCTCAACTCGGCGGATTTCCAGCGCGGCGGCTTCAGCGCCGAGGACGCGCACGGGGTGGTGGAGGCGCTCAACGGTCTGGGAGTGGATTTGATCGAGCTCTCGGGCGGCAGCTACGAGGCGCCGGCCATGCAGGGCCAGACCCGCGATGGCCGCACCCTGGCCCGCGAGGCCTACTTCCTGGAGTTCGCGCGGGCGCTGGTGCCGCTCGCCCGCGCGCCAGTGATGGTCACCGGGGGCATCCGCCGCCGCGCGATTGCCGAGCAGGTGCTGGACAGCGGCGTGGCCATGGTCGGCATCGCCACGGCGCTGGCGGTGGATCCCCGGCTGCCGGCCGACTGGCTCGCCGGCATCGAGCGCGAGGCGGCACTGAAGCCGGTGACCTGGCAGAACAAGCCGCTGGCGGCGATCGCCACCATGGCCACGGTCAAGTACCAGCTGCGCCGCCTCAGCCGCGGGCGCCCGCCCTCGCCCACCGTCTCCCCGGCCTGGGCCCTGCTGCTGGATCAGCTGCGCACCGCCCGCCAGGCCCGCGCCTACCGGCGCTGGGTGCAGACCCCGGGACCGGCGACGAGGGGTTGACCGCGTCCGCGGCTTCCCCCGCGGGGCGCGTGACGGGACTCACTCCACCGTCACGCTCTTGGCCAGATTGCGCGGCTGGTCGACATCAGTGCCGCGGATCACCGCCACGTAGTAGGACAGCAGCTGCAGCGGAATGGTGTAGACCAGCGGCGACTGCAGGGCGGTGACATGCTCGGGCATCAGCATCACCTCGATGCCGTCCTCGGAGCGGAAGCCGGTGTCCGGGTCCGCGAACACATAGAGCTTGCCGCCGCGGGCACGGACTTCCTGGAGGTTGGACTTCAGCTTCTCGAGCAGGGCGTTGTTGGGCGCCACCGCCACCACCGGCATGTCGGCATCCACCAGCGCCAGCGGGCCGTGCTTGAGCTCGCCCGCCGCATAGGCCTCGGCGTGGATGTAGCTGATCTCCTTGAGCTTGAGCGCGCCCTCCATCGCCACCGGATAGGTCGGGCCACGGCCGAGGAACAGCGCATGGTGCTTGCTGGCGAACTGCTCGGCCCACTCGCGGATGCGCGGGGCGAGCTTGAGGGTGCGCTCCACCATCTCCGGCACATGGGCGAGCTCGCGCACATAGGCGGCCTCGGTGGCGGCGTCCTGGCCGTTGTGGCGGGCCAGGGCGATGCCGAACAGCGAGAGGGCGGCCAGCTGGGTGGTGAAGGCCTTGGTCGAGGCCACGCCAATCTCGGGGCCGGCCCGGGTCATCAGGCTCATGTCGGCCTCGCGCACCAGCGAGGACTCCGGAACATTGCAGATGGCGGCGGTGGCGAGGTAACCCAGCCGCTTGGCCTCGCGCAGCGCCGCCAGGGTGTCCGCGGTCTCCCCGGACTGGGAGATGGCCAGGAACAAGGTGCCCGGCGGCACCACCGGCACCCGGTAGCGGTACTCGCTGGCCACTTCCACGCTGCAGGGCAGGCGGGCGCCCTGCTCGAGGTAGTAGCGGGCGATCAGCCCCGCGTGGTAGCTGGTGCCGCAGGCGACGATGTGCACGCCGCGGATCTGCGGCAGCAGGGCCTGGGCGCGCGGGCCGAGGGCGGCTTCCAGCACCCGCTCGCTGGACAGACGCTCGGAGAGGGTGTCCCCCAGCGCCCGCGGCTGCTCGAAGATTTCCTTGAGCATGTAGTGGGCGTACTCGCCGCGCTCGACCGCATCCGCGGAGAGGGAGGATTCATGCACCGGCCGCTGCACCTCGGTGCCGGCGCCATCCCAGATGCGCACCCCGCCGCGGCGGATGTCGGCCACATCGCCTTCCTCGAGAAACAGGAAACGACGGGTCACCGGCAGCAGCGCCTGGACATCCGAGGCCACGAAGTTCTCGCCCTCGCCCAGCCCCACCACCAGAGGGCTGGCGATACGGGCGACCACCAGACGATCGGGCCGTTCGGCATCGAACACCACGATCGCATAGGCCCCGTGGAAGCGCCGCACGGCGGCCTTGACCGCCTCGGTCAGATCGGTGCCATCCGCCACCTGCTGGTGGATCAGATGGGCGATCACCTCGGTGTCGGTCTCCGAGCGGAACTCGTAGCCGTCCGTGCGCAGCTCGTCGCGGATGCTGCTGTAGTTCTCGATGATGCCGTTGTGGATGACGGCGATGCGCCCGCGCGAGAGATGCGGATGCGCATTGGCCTCGGTGACCCCGCCATGGGTGGCCCAGCGCGAGTGGGCGATTCCCAGCGGCCCGTCCAGCGGCTCGGCGTCGAGCCGCTCGCGCAGACGCGCCACCTTGCCCACCGCCCGCCGCAGGCCGAGCACGCCGTGGGCATCGATCAGGGCGACGCCGGTCGAGTCATAGCCCCGGTACTCCAGGCGCCGCAACCCCTCGAGGAGGATCTCGCCCACCGGCCGATCCGCCACTGCTCCCACAATTCCACACATGTTCGTTCTACGATGCGGTGAAGGCGCCACTCACGCCGGCGCCTAGGGTAATCGCTCCGACCCGCGGCCTGCCCGGGCCGGGTGCGCCGCGCGACAGGGGACGAGGATGGAAGCAAGACTGATGACGGGCCTGGTGCTGCTGGCGGTGGCCGTGCTCCTCGCGGGGATCCTCTGGCAGCTGCGGCGCTGGCGCCAGGCGCTGGGCGCGGTCAGCGCCGAGGCGGTCCCGGTCCCGGTGGGCCTCCCGCTCGGAATCGGCATCGAGATCCTCAATCCCTTCGAACTGGCGGTGAAGGAATCGGCGCTGGCCCCGCTGGCGGCACGGCTGGCCCCGCGCCTGCTGGAGCGCATCGTGGTGAACCGCGCGGCGGAGATCCTGCGCGAGCAGCTGGCCGAGCAGGGCGTGCGGGCCGAGGTCCGGGTGCGTCCGCTGTGATGCTGGGGCTTGCGATCCTGGTGCTGGCGCTCGCGGCGGCGGTCGCCTGGGAGCTGCATCAGCTGCGGTCGCTGCTCGCCGCCCAGGCCGCGCGTCGCCAGGCCGCCGAGGCCCGCGGGGCTGATCTGGCGCGCCGGGCCGCGGCGCTGGATGAGCTGATCAGCCATCAGCAGCTGGCCGAGCAGGCCCTGGACAGCGGGGCTGCGCTGGTCCAGGAGGTTCACCGCGGCATCGCCGACATTCCCTTCTCGGTGCTGGAGACGGTGCCCGGCGTGGCCCCGGCGGCGCGGGTGGTGCGCCAGCTGCACGATCGCATCAGCGATGACATCTACCAGAGCCTGCGCGGACTCAACCGCGCCGTCGGCCGGGAGCTGCGACGCGGGGTCGAACGGCGGGATCCCGAACCGCGACCCGAGCCCGACCGGTCCGGAGACGCGACATGAGGAGCGGCCTGATCGGTCTGCTGTCCCTGCTGCTGGGTGCCTGTGGCGGTGGCGAATCGGGCGGTCCACCCCCGGCGGCCAGCTGCCCGGCGGCCGCGGACGCCCGCCCCAACTTCATCGTGCTGCTCACCGATGACCAGGAGCGCGGGCTCGACGCCTACATGCCGCGCCTGCGTCGTGACCTCGCCGGGCGGGGTGTGGATTTCCTGCGCAGCTACGTGACGCTGTCGCTGTGCTGCCCCTCGCGGGCCTCGCTGCTGACCGGCCGCTACGCCCACAACACCGATGTGCTGTCGAACACCACCGACCGCGGTGGCTATGCCGGCTTCCGCGATTCCGGCCAGGAGGCCGACACGGTGGCGGTGAAGCTGGCCGCCGCCGGCTATCGCACGGCCTATCTGGGCAAGTACCTCAATGGCTATCCCGCGGATGACTGGCCGGCCCCGTTCGTGACTCCGCCCGGCTGGGGGGAGTGGATGGTGCCGGTGGATGCCTTCCCGAAGTCGCATCCCTATCCGCAGTACAACTACGACCTGATCGATGGCAGCACCGCCACCCGGCGAGGCAGCGCGCCGGCCGACTACTTCGGAGATGTGGTGGGCAACCGCCTGCTCGATTACGTCAGCCGCGAGTGCGGTCCCTTCCTGGTGGTGGCCGGCTTCGTGACGCCGCACAACCCGGGCACCCCGGCGCCACGCCATGCCAATGATCCGGTGACCCTGCCGCCGCGTCATCCGAGCTTCAACGAGGCCGATGTCAGCGACAAGCCGCGCTGGCTGCAGCTCAACCCCCTGCTGACCGAGGAGCAGATCGCCAGCTACGACGCCACCCAGGTGCAGCGGCTGCGCTCGCTCAAGGCGCTGGATGAAACCGTCGGAGCTCTGATCGAGCGGCTCGATCGGCGTGGCCTGCTCGAGCGTACCCACCTGATCTACACCAGCGACAACGGCTGGCACATGGGCGAGCACCGCCTCAAGCCCAACAAGAACACGGTCTTCGAGCACGACATCGGGGTGCCCCTGATCTGGCGGGGGCCGGGGGTGGCCGAGGGCCGGACCAGCCAGGCGCTGGCCCTGAACATCGACATCGCCCCGACCCTGCTCGACCTCGCCGGGGTGCGCGATGACCTCGAGACCCGCGACGGGCGCTCCCTGGCGGCGGTGCTGGCCAACCCGGAGGCGCCGCTGCGCAGCGACTTCCTGGTCGAGCACTTCGCCAATGTCGAGCAGAACATCAACCGCATCAACGCCGATCCCTTTGGCCTCGAGTACTTCGCGGTCCACACCGGCCGCGAGGTCTATGTCGAGTACGCCTACGGGGACGAGGAGTACTACGACCTCAGCCGCGACCCTCACCAGCTCGACAGCCAGCCCGGCGCGCTCCGTCCGGAGCACAAGGCGGCCCTGAAAGCCCGGCTGGAGCAGCTCAGAACCTGCGTCGGGCGCGGCTGCGACTGAGCTGCCAGCCGCTAGGCCCGATCGCTGGCGCGCAGGCGGTCGAGGCGATCCAGCAAGGCGGCGGAGTGTTGGGGGTGGACCTTGCGCACGAACACCGCC
>DASUDX010000097.1:0-55828 GCA_036275365.1 Nevskiaceae bacterium
GCCATGTTGCAGACGGTCATGCGCCCTTCCATCGACAGCGCCTCGATCGCCTCGCCGGCGAATTCGAGGGTGTAGCCGGTGCCGCCGGCGGTGCCGATGCGGCCGATGATGGCGAGCACGATGTCCTTGGCGGTGACGCCAGGGCCGACGCGGCCGCTGACCGTCACCCGCAGGCTGCGCGATTTGCGCTGCACCAGGGTCTGGGTGGCCAGCACATGCTCGACCTCGCTGGTGCCGATGCCGAAGGCGAGCGCACCGAAGGCGCCGTGGGTGGCGGTGTGGGAGTCGCCGCAGACCACGGTCATGCCCGGCAGGGTAGCGCCCTGCTCCGGACCGATCACATGGACGATGCCCTGGCGGCGATCGCCCATCGGGAAGTAGGTGAGCCCGAACTCGGCGGTGTTGCGGCCGAGCGCCTCGACCTGGGCGCGCGAGATCGGATCGCGGATGCCCTCGCGGCGGTCGGTGGTCGGCACATTGTGATCGGCCACCGCCAGATTGGCGCCCAGCCGCCAGGGCTTGCGGCCCTGCAGGCGCAGGCCGTCGAAGGCCTGCGGGCTGGTCACCTCGTGCACCAGATGGCGGTCGATGTAGAGCAGCTGGGCGCCATCGCCCAGATCGGCCACCACATGGGCGTTCCAGAGCTTGTCGTACAGCGTCAGGGGGGTGGGGGACGGCGCGTCAGTCATCGGCAACTCCGGCAGCGGCGGCGCGCATCGTAGGCAGTGGCGATCAATAACGCCAATGAATCATTTTCATGATCAGCATGCTGATCTGGAATAGACTGTCCGCATGGATCTGCAGTTGCTCACCGCCTTCGTGCGGGTGGCCGACAGCGCCTCCTTCTCGCGGGCGGCCGAGGCCCTGCATCTGTCGCAGCCGGCGGTGAGCAAGCGGGTGGCGGCGCTGGAACAGGCCATCGGCCAGCCGCTGTTCGACCGCATCGGCCGGCGCATCGGGCTGACCGATGCCGGCCGCGCCCTGCTGCCGCATGCCCGGCGGGTGCTCGAGGAGCTCGAGGATGGCCGGCGCGCGCTCTCGCAGATCGGCCAGCAGGTGGCCGGCCGGCTGTCGATCGGCACCAGCCACCACATCGGTCTGCACCGTCTGCCGCCGGTGCTGCGCGCCTACACCCAGCGCTACCCCGAGGTCGATCTCGATCTCCACTTCATGGACTCCGAGGTGGCCTGCGAGGCGGTGCTGGCCGGCCGGCTGGAACTGGGCATCGTCACCCTGCCCGGCAGCCCCCTGCCCAATCTCGAGCAGCGCCGGGTGTGGACCGACCCGATGGCGGTGGTGGCCAGTCCCGGCCATGTGCTGGCCGGCCTGCGCCGACCCGGCCTGGCCGATCTCGCCCGCCATCCGGCGGTGCTGCCGGATGCCGCCACCTACACCCATCGCATCATCACCGCCGCCCTGCAGGCCCATGGGCTGACCCCGCGCATCCGGCTCGCCACCAACTATCTGGAGACGCTGAAGATGCTGGCGGCGATCGGCCTCGGCTGGAGCGTGCTGCCGCGCTCGATGCTGGATGCCAGCCTGGTGGCACTGCGCCTGCCGGCGCTGTCGCTGCAACGCGAGCTCGGCGCGGTCTGGCATCGGCGGCGCCAGCTCTCGGCGGCGGCCAGTGCCCTGCTCGCCGAGCTGCCGGAGGCGGATCGGCGCTGACGGTGCGGCCAGCCGCAAGCGGCCTCAGGCGGCCGGGGGATGGACCCGCCACTCGTTGCGGCTGAATTCCTCGATGCGGTAGCCGAGTCCGCTCAGCAGCTCGCCGCAGCGCCGGTGCTGCGCCTCCCCGTGCACCGACAGCAGCAGGGCCGGCCGGTCGCGGCGGAGGATCTCGCGAGCGCCCTCCAGGGCCTCGGCCTCGGCGCCCTCCACATCCATCTTGATCAGGGTCGGTGGGCGCAGGCGACCGCTGGCCACCAGGGCATCGAGCGCGACCACCTCGACCGCCAGCCCGCCCTGCCCGGCAAGCCGGCCCCGGCCGGTGCCCGGACCCGGGTCGAAGCGGGCCTGGCCCGCCGCGCGGCCGACACAGGCCGGTACCACCTCCACATTGCGCACCCGGTTGCGGCGAAGATGGGTGCGCAGGAACTTCAGGTTCAGCGGCAGCGGCTCGAAGGCCGCCACCTGGCCGGCCGGGCCGACCCGGTCCGCCGCCATCACCGTGTAATAGCCCACATGTGCGCCGACGTCGTACACCACATCCCCCGGCCGGATCAGATCCAGAAAGGTCTGCACCTCATCGGCGCCGTAGGTGCCGCGAATGAAGCGGCTGCCGCTGCTGGCGATCCACCAGCGCCCGCGCAGCGGCCCGGAGAGCACCGGCAGCTGCAGCCAGGTGAAGGCGGATTTGACGGCATGGCGCAGGGTCGGGGTCATCGGCGGGCTCGCAGGCCGGGTGGGCGGGGACGCTCGGCCGGGACCGGCGCGGCGGCGCCGGGCGCCGCAGCCGGGGCGGACCGGAGCCAGCGCCGATGAGCGCCGAGGCGGATGTGCTGATCATTGGCGGCGGTGCCGCCGGTCTGTTCTGCGCCATTGAAGCAGCCCGCCGTGGCCGGCGCGTGACGGTGCTGGAACGGGCCGACCGGGTGGGCAAGAAGATCCTGATGTCGGGCGGCGGACGCTGCAACTTCACCAACCGCGAGGTCGGACCCCAGCACTATCTCTCCGCCAATCCGCATTTCTGCAAGTCGGCGCTGGCCCGCTACCGTCCCGAGGCCTTCATCGCCCGGGTCGATGCCCACGGCATCGGCTGGCACGAGAAGGAACTGGGACAGCTGTTCTGCAACGAGTCGTCCAAGCAGATCGTGCGGATGCTCACCGACGAATGCGCCGAGGCCGGCGTGCGCATCCTCTGCAACTGGAGCGTGGAGAGCCTGACGGCCCTCGAGGGAGGCTTTGAAGTACGCAGCAGCAGCGCCAGCCTGCGGGCCAGCCGGGTGGTGGTTGCCAGCGGCGGGCTCTCGGTACCCACCCTTGGGGGCAGCGATATCGGCTACCGGCTGGCCCAGCAGTTCGGTCACCGCCTGCAGCCGCTGCGCGCCGGGCTGGTGCCGCTGACCCTCAGCGGCCGGCCGCTGGAACAGTGGCAGGACCTGGCCGGGGTCTCCCTGCCGGTGGAGGCACGCAGCGGGCGCATGGCCTTCCGCAACGCCCTGCTGATCACCCACCGCGGGATCTCCGGACCCGCCGTGCTGCAGATCTCCAACTACTGGCAGCCGGGCGAGCCGCTGACGCTGCGGCTGTGCCCGGAGCTCGACTGGCCAGCCTGGCTGGCCGAGCAGAAGGCGGCGCAGGGCGAGCGCGAGCTGCGCAGCCTGCTCGCCGAGGTGCTGCCGCGGCGCTTCGTGCAGCGCTATGCCGAGCTGCATCTGCCCGCCGCCGGCGAGCCGGTGAAGCGGCTGCAGGGCGCGCGGCTGCAGGAGACGGTGAGCCGTCTGCAGCAGTGGCCGCTGGTGATCAGCGGCACCGAGGGCTATCGCACCGCCGAGGTGACGCTGGGCGGCATCGCCACCGACGAGATCTCCTCAACCCATTTCGAGTCGCGCCGGCAGCCCGGCCTGCACTTCATCGGCGAGCTGCTGGATGTCACCGGCTGGCTCGGCGGCTACAACTTCCAGTGGGCCTGGGCCAGCGCCCATGCCTGCGCCCAGGCGCTCTGAAATACTCGCGGCCATGCGTCTGAACAAGTTCATCGCCGAAACCGGCCGCTGCTCGCGGCGCGAGGCCGATGCCTGGATCGCCGCCGGGCGGGTGCAGGTCAACGGCCGGATCGCCGAGCTGGGCACGCCGGTGACCCCGCAGGACGAGGTGCGGCTGGACGGCCGCCTGGTCCAGGCCCGCCAGCAGCGCCATGTCTATCTGGCCCTGAACAAGCCGCGCGGCATCACCTGCACCACCGAGCGCCATGTGGCCGGCAACATCATCGACTTCATCGGCCATCGCGAGCGGATCTTCCCGATCGGCCGGCTCGACAAGGACTCCGACGGCCTGATCCTGCTCACCAGCAACGGCGACATCGTCAACGAGATCCTGCGGGTGGAGAACCACCACGAGAAGGAGTACGAGGTGACGCTGACGCGACCCTTCGACGAGGCCTTCCTCAGCGCCATGGCCGGCGGGCTCTATCTGCCCGAGCTGGCGGTGCGTACCCGGCCGTGCACGGTGCAGCGGATCAGCCGGCGCAGCTTCCGCATCGTCCTCACCCAGGGACTCAACCGCCAGATCCGGCGGATGTGCGAGGTGCTCGGCCACGAGGTGCAGCGCCTGCAGCGCCTGCGCATCATCGGCCTGACCCTGGGCGATCTGCGCCTGGGCCAGTGGCGCGAGCTCAGCGAGGCCGAGCTGGCCGCCCTGCTGCCGGATCGTCGCCAGTGGCACCCGGCCCCCTCCGTCCAACCATCCGCCGGTCGCCCGACCCTGCGTCTGACCCCACCCCCTGCCGGAGTTTCCGATGATGCCGCCGATCTCTCCCCGGCCGCTGTGCGTCCTGCTCAGCCTGCTGCTGCTCGCCGCCTGCAGCGCCCCGCCCCCGCCCGCCCCCCCTCCTCCCGCCGCCGCTGAGGCGGCCGGCACCGGCCCGGAATGGCCGGCCGAGGTGGCGGCCTATCAGGCCGAATACGCACGGGTGCAGGCGGCCAGCGCGCCGGTCTCGCTGGAGCCGCTGTTCGCGGCGGCCGAGGCCGCCCAGGGGGCGCTGATGAAGATCGAGGGCGAGCAGGCCTGGATCGAGCGCCTCGACGAACCCGCCTATGAGCGGCTGCGGGCCGCGCTGCCCGGGCTGGTGCTGAGCCGCGGCGTGGAGATCTATGCCCAGCCCGATCCGGATGCCCTGCTGGCCCTGGCCGAGCGTCAGGGGGGCGAGGCCGACCGCGCCTTCTTCCGCCTGCACCGCGCCTACTGGAGCGCGGATCTGGTGCCGCGCTATGTGCGCCTGCGCGCCGACTACGCCACGCCCTGTCTGGAGTACGGCCAGGGCGAGCTGGTGCGTCTGTACCAGACCTGGAGCGACTTCCAGCGGGTGCATCCGCAGGCCTATCCGGCCTTCGCCGGCCAGATCGTCGCCGACATGGAGGAGGCGATCACTCTCGGCACCTGCACCTGCAACGATGTGGCCGGCGTGCTCGCCGAGCAGCAGCAGTGGTTGACGGCTCTGCCGGACAGCTCGGTGGCCGAGCGGGTGCGGGCACGGATGCAGCAGCTGCAGACCGATCCGGACGCCCAGCCAGTGTGGTGCCGCTAGCGCAGCGCCGCCCGGAGGCGGGGCCGGCAGCCCCGCCCGCAGTGCTCAGCTGCCGCCGCCAGCGTCCTCTTCCTCGTCCTCCACCGGGACCACGGTGAGGGTGGCGGTATCGCTGACGGTGGGGTTGGTCGCGGTGTTGCCGGCGGTCAGCGTCACCGTCGCCGCCTCGTTGGTGCGGGAGACGGCGATGCCGGCGTTGAGGCTGACGCCCCCGCTGATGGTCACCTTGGTGGCATCCGAGCTCGACCACACCACATGGCGGGTGATGTCCTGGGTGCGCTGGTCGTCATAGGTCCCCACCGCCCGGAACGCCTGGGTGGTGAGCGCATCGATGGTGGCGGTCTCCGGGGTGACCGAGATGGCGGTCAGCAGGGGGGCCACCACCGTCAGCGTCTGCGGCGCCGAGGCGACCACGCTGCCCGGCTCGTTCTCTTCCTCGTCCGGCTGGGTGCCGAACTCCACCTTGAGCTCGGTGCTGCCCGGGGCGATGGCCAGCAGGGTGCCGCTGCCGATGAAGTTGGCGACGGTGGGCGTGGCCGAGCGGAACAGGGTGCGGGCCTGGCCGGTGAGATTCTGCTCGCTGCCATCGGCGAACCGGGCCACCGCGCGATAGAGCTCGGTGGTGTCGTCCACCAGCTCCCCGCTGAAGCCTTCCTCGCGACGCAGCTCGAGGGTGTCGATGGCGGCGACCGGCACCGGCACGCTCAGGGTCGGCGTCGGGCAGGCCACATCGAAGCTGGCATTGAGCTGCAGCGGCTCGGCGCCCGGTGCGACGGCGGTGATGATCGCCGTGTTCTCGTTGAGCGTGGCGACCTCGTCGTTCTCCTCGGCCAGGGCGAAGCTGACATTGGAGTTGAGCGAGAGCTCGACATCATCGATCTTGCCGGTGACGGTGTAGACCTGCAGCGACTCCGGCGCCAGCGTCTGGTTCTCCGGCAGCAGACGCAGATCGGTCGGATCTTCCAGGGTCACATCGATCGAGGCGGTCAGACCCAGATACTCGGCGCGGATGGTGGCGGTGCGGGCCACCGGATCGGCCGGCAGGCTGGCGCCGGCCAGCACCGGGGTGATGGTGCCGTGGACGAAGAACTGGTCGTCGTCGCCGGGGACCGGCTCATCGAAGTTGCTGACCCGGACCACCGCCGGGTTGTCGCTGCTCCAGCGCGCCCGGTTGCTGTAGTTGCCGAAGCCGCCGTTGGTGAACTGGGCGAGCAGCACCAGGCTGCTGCGGGTGCAGCGGTAGAGGGTGACCCCTTCGACCACCTCGGTGCCCTGGTTCACCAGCACGATGCGCAGAGACTCGGGCTTGTTGCCGTCCCCGACATTGCTGCAGCCGGCCAGCAGACCCACCGTGGCGAGGAGGGAGGCCGCAAGCGGCTGACGGAGAGGCGAGAGAATCATGGACGGCACGGCTCCAGGGAAAACGGAAGACGACGACGGACGCTCAGCGCGCCGGCGCCGCCGCGGGCTCGGTGCCCTTTGAGACGGTGGAACGGATCGACAGTTCCCGCAGCTGGCGCGGCTCGACCTGACCGGGGGCGTTGGTCATCGGATCGTGCGCGGTCTGGGTCTTGGGGAAGGCGATCACTTCGCGGATCGACTGCGCCCCGGTCATCAGCATCACCAGCCGATCAAGACCCAGGGCAATGCCACCGTGCGGGGGCGCGCCATAGGAGAGCGCCTGCAGCAGGAAGCCGAACTTCTCCTCGGCCTCCTCGGCGCTGATGCCGAGCAGACGGAACACCGCCGACTGGATGTCGGCGCGGTGGATGCGCACCGAGCCACCGCCGATCTCGATGCCGTTGAGCACCAGGTCGTAGCCCTGGCTCAGCACCGTGCCCGGGTTGGCCTCGATATCGGCGGCATCGAAGACCTTGGGCGCGGTGAAGGGATGGTGCAGGGCCACCCAGCGGCCGCCCTCGCGTTCGTCGTACTCGAACATCGGCCAGTCGACCACCCACAGCGCCTGCCAGCCGGCGGCGGTCAGCCCGATGTCCTGGCCGACCTTCAGCCGCAGGGCCCCGAGGGCATCGCAGACCACGCTGAACTTGTCGGCCCCGAAGAAGATCAGGTCGCCATCCACCGCACCGGTGCGCTCGAGAATGCCGGCGAGGGCGGCGTCGGAGAGGTTCTTGACGATCGGGCTCTGCAGGCCCTCGCGGCCCTTGGCACGGTCGTTGACCTTGATCCAGGCCAGCCCCTTGGCGCCGTACTGGGCGACGAAGCCGGTATAGCTGTCGATCTGCCCGCGCGAGAGCTTCTCGCCGCCGCCGGGGACGCGCAGGGCCGCGACCCGGCACTTGGGATCGCGTGCCGGGTTGGCGAACACCTTGAAGTCGGAATCGGCGACGAGGTCCTTGATCTCGACCAGCTCCAGCGGGTTGCGCAGGTCGGGCTTGTCCGATCCGTAGCGGCCCATCGCCTCGGCGTAGCTCAGATGCGGCAGGGTGCCGAACTCCACCCCCATCAGCTCGCGGAACAGCTCGCGGAACAGGCCCTCGATCAGGGCCATGATCTCCTGCATGGTCAGGAACGAGGTCTCGACATCGAGCTGGGTGAACTCGGGCTGGCGATCGGCGCGCAGGTCCTCGTCACGGAAGCAGCGGGCGATCTGGTAGTAGCGGTCCAGCCCGCCGACCATCAGCAGCTGCTTGAACAGCTGGGGCGACTGCGGCAGGGCGAAGAAATGCCCCTGGTGGGTGCGGCTGGGCACCAGGTAGTCGCGCGCGCCCTCCGGGGTGGCGCGGGTGAGGATCGGCGTCTCCACATCGACGAAGCCGTGGGCATCCATATAGGCGCGGATGCGCTTGATCACCTCGTGGCGCAGACGCAGGTTCTTCTGCATCGCCGGCCGGCGCAGATCGATGTAGCGGTACTTCAGGCGGGTGTCCTCGCCCACCGAGTCGTCGTCGATCTGGAACGGCGGGGTCTCGGCGCGGTTGAGCAGCTCGATCTCCTTGCCCAGCAGCTCGATCCTGCCGCTGGCCAGCTGCGCGTTCTCGGTGCCGGCCGGGCGCGGACGCACCCGCCCGGTGATGCGCACCACATATTCGGAACGCAGGCGGTCGGCCTGCTGGAAGGCCTCGGCGGTGTCCGGATCGAACACGCACTGCAGCAGGCCTTCACGGTCGCGCAGATCGATGAAGATGACGCCGCCGTGATCGCGGCGACGGTGAACCCAGCCGCAGACGGAAACGGTCTGGCCGGCGAGGGCTTCGGTAACCCCGCCGCAGTAATGAGTGCGCATCATGGAAAAGGCAGCAACTGGCGAGCGCGGATTGTAGCCGCGCCGCCCTGCCGACGCTGCCCCGCCGGGTGCGGCCCTATTCGCAGGCGGCGCAGGCCCCGCTGCCGCAGGCGGCCGCCGGGGCGGGTTCGGCCTTCTTCTCGCTGGCCGCGCCATCGCCGGCCAGGTTCTTCTTGTTGCCGGACTTGAAGTCGGTCTCGTACCAGCCGGCCCCGGCCAGACGGAAGCCGGCGGCGGAAATCTGCTTGCTCAGCGCCGGACGGCCACAGGCCGGGCAGTCGGTGGCCGGCGGATCGGACATGCGCTGGAAGATCTCGGCCGGCTTGCCGCAGTCGGTGCACAGGTATTCGTAGGTGGGCATGACGGAGAGGGCAGCAGGGAACGGATGGCCGTGAGGCTGGGGCGCGGGCGACGATTTTCAAGGCCCGGCCGGGCCAGGGCAAGCGCGCCTGTCAGCCCTGGCTGACAGGCCGCCAGGATAGCCCCCTCTATACTGGCCCCACGCCCCCGCCGTCCCCTCGTCCTTGAGCGCCCGCAAGAAAGCCCTGATCACCGGCATCACAGGCCAGGATGGCGCCTATCTCGCCGAGTTCCTGCTCGCCAAGGGCTATGAGGTGCATGGCATCAAGCGCCGCACCTCGCTGTTCAACACCCAGCGCATCGACCATCTCTACGAGGAGCCCAGCCATCCGGATCGCCGCCTGATCCTGCATCACGGCGACATGACGGATGCCTCCAGCCTGACCCGGGTGATCCAGCAGGTGCAGCCGGCCGAGCTCTACAACCTCGCCGCCCAGTCGCATGTGGCGGTGAGCTTCGAGGAGCCGGAGTACACCGCCGACTCCGATGCGATCGGCACCCTGCGCCTGCTCGAGGCCATCCGCATTCTCGGCCTGCAGTCGCATACCCGCTTCTACCAGGCCTCGACCAGCGAGCTCTACGGCCTGGTGCAGGAGACCCCGCAGCGCGAGACCACCCCCTTCTACCCGCGCAGCCCCTATGCCTGCGCCAAGCTCTACGCCTACTGGATCACCGTCAACTACCGCGAGAGCTACGGGCTGTACGCCTGCAACGGCATCCTGTTCAACCATGAATCGCCGCTGCGCGGGGAGACCTTCGTCACCCGCAAGATCACCCGCGGCCTGGCACGGGTGGCCCTGGGCCTGCAGGACTGCCTCTACCTCGGCAACCTCGATGCGCGGCGCGACTGGGGACACGCCCGCGACTATGTGGAGATGCAGTGGCTGATGCTCCAGCAGCCGCAGCCGGAGGACTATGTGATCGCCACCGGCGAGCAGCGCAGCGTGCGCGACTTCGTCGACGCCGCCGCCGCCGAGATCGGCCTGCGCCTGCGCTGGCAGGGCAGCGGGCTGGAGGAGCAGGCGGTGGTCGAGCAGGCAAGAGATGTCACCGGCGTGGTGCCCGAGGTCAAGCCGGGCCAGGTGGTGGTGCGGGTGGACCCGCGCTACTTCCGCCCGGCCGAGGTCGAGACCCTCCTCGGCGACGCCGGCAAGGCCCGCCGCCAGCTTGGCTGGACGCCGCGCACCCCCTTCGCCGAGCTGGTGCGCGAGATGGCCCTGCACGATCTGCGGCGCGCCACCCGCGATGTGGCGATGCAGACCCTCGGCTACGGCGTGCGCCGCTACCACGAATGAGCCGGCCGCGGATCTTCGTCGCCGGCCATCGCGGCATGGTCGGCGCGGCCCTGGTCAGGGCCCTGCAGCGCCAGCCCGGTGGCGCCGATCTGCGCCTGTGCCCGCGCGAGCAGCTGGACCTGCGCGATTCGGCGGCGGTCGATCGCTTCTTCGCCCGCGAGCGGCCCGAGCAGGTGTATCTGGCCGCGGCCCGGGTCGGCGGAATCCTCGCCAACGACCGCTACCGGGCCGATTTCATCGCCGACAACCTCGCCATCGAGCTCGCGGTGATCGGCGCCGCCCAGCGCCATGGCGTCGAGCGCCTGCTGTTCCTTGGTTCCAGCTGCATCTATCCGCGGCTGGCGCCGCAGCCGATCGCCGAGACCGCCCTGCTCGGCGGCCCGCTGGAGCCCACCAACCAGCCGTATGCGATCGCCAAGATCGCCGGGCTGGAGCTCTGCGACGCCTACCGCCGCCAGCATGGCTGTGATTTCCGCGCCGCCATGCCGACCAATCTCTACGGCCCGGGCGACAACCACCACCCGGATCACAGCCATGTGATTCCCGGCCTGATGCGGCGCTTCCATGAGGCGGTGCGGACGGGTGCCGACGAGGTGGTGATCTGGGGCAGCGGCCAGCCGCGCCGCGAGTTCCTGCATGTGGACGATCTCGCCGAGGCCTGTCTGCACCTGATGGCGCTCCCGCGTGCGCAGTGGGAGGCCGCGGTGCGCACCCCGCATGTCAATGTCGGCACCGGCGAGGATCTCACCATCGCCGAGCTGGCCACCCGGCTGGCCGCGCTCTGCGGCTTCACCGGCGCCCTGCGCTTCGATACCAGCCGCCCCGACGGCACCCCGCGCAAGGTGCTGGATGTGAGCCTGATCCACCGCCTCGGCTGGCGTGCCCGCATCGGACTCGCCGAGGGTCTGGCCACCACCTATGCCCACTACCGCACCCTGGCTGCCTGATCCCGCCGACCCCATGGATGCCGCGAGCGCCCCGCCCCTGAAGCTGCTGATCTACGGCCTGAACTACGCCCCCGAGCAGGTGGGCGTGGGCAAGTTCACCAGCGAGATGGCCGAATGGCTGGCCGAGCAGGGGCATGCGGTGGAGGTGGTCACGGCACCGGCCCACTATCCGCAGTGGGCGCTGGATCCGGCCGACCGGGGCTGGCGCTGGCGGCGCGAGCAGCGCGCCGGCGTCTCGGTGTTCCGCTGCCCGCTGTGGGTACCCGCCCGGCTGAGCACCCTCAAGCGCATCCTCTGCTGCCTGAGCTTCGTCGCCAGCAGCTTCTTCCCCCTGCTGCGGCGCCTGCGTCAGCGGCCGGATGTGCTGCTGGTGATCGAACCCAGCTTTTTCTGCGTGCCGCCGGCCCTGCTGCTCGGCTGGCTGTTCGGCATCCCGGTCTGGCTGCATGTGCAGGACTTCGAGCTCGGCGCCGCCCGCGGCCTGGGCATGGTCGGCGGCGGCGCGCTGTCGCGCCTGGCCGAGCATCTCGAGGGTCTGATGATGCGCCGGCTGGACCGGGTCACCACCCTCACCCGCCGCATGGATGCCCAGCTCGAGGCCTTCGGGGTTCCCGAGTCACGCCGTGGCCTGCTGCCCAACTGGGTGGACTGCCGGCGCATCCATCCCCTGCCCCACCCCAGCCCCCTGCGCGCCGAGCTTGGCTACCGGCCGGACCAGCTGGTGCTGCTCTACGCCGGCAGCTTCGGCCGCAAGCACGGGCTCGAGCTGCTGGTGGAGCTGGCCGCGCGGCTGCGCGATGACCCGCGCCTGCAGCTGCTGCTGGTCGGCGAGGGGGTGGAGCGCGAGGCCCTGGTCGAAGCCGCCGCCGGGCTGCCCAATGTGCGCTTCCTGCCGCTGCAGTCGATCGACCGTCTCAACGATCTGCTCAACCTCGCCGACATCCATCTGCTGCCGCAGAAGGCGGCGGTGGCCGATGCCGTGCTGCCGTCCAAGCTCACCGGCATGTTCGCCAGCGGCCGTCCGGTGGTCGCCACCGCCGAGGCCGATACCGAGCTGGCGCGGCTGGTGGCCCACGCCGGTGTCCGCGTGCCGCCGGGCGATGCCGCGGCCTTCGAGCGCGCCATCCGCCGCCTGGCCGACCAGCCGCAGGAGCGCGAGCGGCTCGGCCGCGCCGGCCGTCAGCATGCCGAGCTCTCCTTCGATCGTGGCCGCATCCTGCGCGATCTGGAGGCGGCACTGCAGCGCTGTCGCGCCCCGCTCACCGCCGCCGCGCGGCCCTAGCGGCGCCGGCGGACGGTCTCAGCGGGTCTCCGCGACCGGGTGGCGGAGGGCGCCCAGCGCTCGGCGCCAGACAGCGGGATCCAGGGTCTGGGCAAAGGTCAGCGGGGCCTGCGATCCCGGCGGCAGAAACTCCTGATCGCCCGGCTGGAACACGCCCAGGGCCGGCACCCGCCAGTAGTAGGCCAGGTGCAGGAAGAAGCTGTCTGGGCCGATGTAGAGATCCGCCGACCGCAGCGCCTGGACCGCCTCCGGCAGCGCCGGCCGCCGCAGCCGGCGCAGACCGCTCGCGTCGAGGGCGCCATGCTGGTCCAGAGGATCGATCAGGCACAGCGTCCAGCCCCGCTCGCGACAGGCCGCAGCCAGATGGGCGACCGCGCTGGCGCTCAGCCAGCGGGCCGCTGCACCGGCGGCGGGATTGACCACCACCTGGCGGATCCGGCCCGGCGCCACCGCCGGGGTCCACGGCAGGGGCTGACCGAAGGCCTGCTCCACCGCGCTGCGATAGCGCTCGTAGGCACTCGCATGCGGCGCCCCCTCGATGACCCGGACCCCGCCCGGCACCAGCCCCCGGTGACGCCAGCGCGCCCGCTCGAACAGCACGGTATCGCCGGGCGCGACCGTCTGCCGCAGATGGCGGCGCAGCTGCAGCCACTCGCGGGCGCCGGCGCGCAGGCCGCGGCTGTGCAGGGCATAGAAGGCCGCCTTGCCCGGCAGCACCGGCTCCACGCTCAGCGGGCGGCGCAGCAGGGCCGCCACCTCGGCGCTGAGTCCACTGCCGAGTACGCGCAGCGGCGGGTGCGGCGGGTGCAGACGCTCCAGCAGGGAGAGCAGGATCAGGCAGTCGCCATAGGCCCCGGCCGCCACCGCCCAGACCGTGGCCGGGCTCATCCGGGCGGTCCGCGATGCACCGGTGGCCGCAACGGCGGCGCGTGCCGGGCGCGCAGCCGGCGCGCCAGCGCCACATAGCGGCGGAACACCGCACTCCCAAACAGCGACATCAGCAGATTGCCCCAGGCGCGCGGCCGCAGCGGACCATGGGCCAGGGCCTGCAGGAACCAGCGCCGGGCCGCCGCCGGCTCGCCATGCTGGGCCAGGCTCTGCCCGATCAGGTTGCAGTAGAAGCGCCAGACCACCGGGTCCGCGCTCAGCCGGGGCCGGTGCCAGTCGAGGATCTGGGTGAGGTTGCGGGCGAAATGCTGATCGGCGAACAGGCTGCCCTCGGTCCAGGGCTTGATCACCAGCGGCTGGTTGACCATCAGCACCCGGCCCTGGGTGGAGAGGCGCAGGGCCAGCTCCCAGTCCTCGAAGCAGTCGATGCGCGGATCGAAGCCCCCGGTGCTTGCCAGCACCTCGCGTCGCAGCAGCCAGCACTGGCAGCCGGGGACCCGCAGCGGGACCATCGCGGTGATGTCGACCACCGGCGCCGGATCGTCCACCCCGAGCTGGGAGGTGGCCAGCCAGTTGGGCACCAGGAAGCCGCACACCGCCATCACCGCCTCCGGGTGGGCCTCGAGCGCGGCCAGCTGCAGCGGAAGGCGATCGGCCAGCCACTCGTCATCGCTGTCCTGGAAGGCGATGTAGCGTCCACGGGCCCGGCTCAGCCCGAGGTTGCGGGCGCTGCTGACGCCGCCGCGCGTCGCGCGGCGCAGATGGATCAGGCGCGGATCCTCCACCGTTGCCAGCAGGCGCGCGGTCTGGTCATCCGGGCCGTCGTCGATGACGATCAGCTCCAGATCCCGCTCGCGCTGGGCCAGCACGCTGTGTACCGCGCGCAGGATGGTGGCGCTGCGCGCATAGGTGGGCAGGATGACGCTGACCCGCGGGGCTGGCGATTCAGGGGACAGGAGAGGGCTCCGGCCAGGCGGCGGGGTGCGGACGCCGTCGCGGGCGGCTGACCAGCCAGAGCAGCGCGAGCGCCACCGAGGCATGGGCCACGCCATTGAGCAGATCGCCCCGCAGCAGGATGAACTGGTAGCCGGCGAGGTAGGGCACCATCACGCCGTAGAGGCTGAGCCGGCCCCACTCGCGGCGATCCTGCTGGAAGCGCTGGTCCAGCGCCGCACTGGCCCAGCCGTAGAGCAGCAGCAGGGCCGCCACGCCGAGCCAGCCGGCGGCGCGCTGGGCTTCCATCCACAGCGGCGCGCTGAGGTTCTGCTGGGCCTGCGGGTAGCCGACCGCCCGCGCGGTCTCGACGCCGGTGCCGAGCGGCTTCTCCGGCCAGACCCGGCGCGGCACCCAGAACAGACCGGCGGCCAGCAGATTGCGGCCGTGGGTATGGCCGAGCCGCTCGGTGGCCACCCGGCCGTTCAAGGTCTGCTGGAAGACATCGTAGTCCCCGGTGTTGAGCAGGTTGTGGACCAGACCGCGGCGCAGCTCGCGGTCGAGATTGGCCTGGTCCAGGCTCAGGGCATTGCGGAAGGCATCGGCGTAGGGAAAGACGAACAGGGTCACCAGCACCAGGCCAGCGGGAATCCAGGTGGCGTAGTCGCGGCGCCAGCGCAACACCACGAAGGCGATGGCCAGGGCAATGGTGCCGAGCGTCTGCCGGGCCAGCGACAGCGGGAAGTTGAACAGCAGCAGCAGCAGGGCCGCGGCGCCAATGCCCAGCAGCAGGGCCTGGCGGTTGGCGCGGGACTGCCCCCGCAGCCCGCGCACCACCAGACCGAGCAGCAGCAGAAAGGCGATGAAGGCCGGCGTGCGCAGCAGGGCACCGCCGATCAGCGCGGTGGACTGCGAGGACACCTGGCTGGAGACCCAGGCGCTGTAGCCGCCGCGGGTCACCAGCAGGACCCCGGGGCCGCCCAGCAGCATCATGCCGACCAGCCCGAGCCCCAGCGCCAGCACCAGCAGCACGAGCACCCGCCGCGGCTCCACCGCCAGCGCCAGCGGCGGTGCGAGCGGCGAGCGGCGGACCCAGCGCCGGCCGAGGTCGTAGGCCAGTACCGCCAGCAGGATCTGCAGCAGGCCCCACAGCGGCTCGTCGTCGCCATGACGGATCATCCAGGGATAGATCCCGCTGCTGGTCTGCGCCAGCGCCGACAGCCCACCCCAGACATAGACGAAGACGAAGAAGGTGATGGCCAGCAGCGCCAGCTCCCCGCGCCAGGCGATCAGCGCCAGACGGCTGGCGCAGTAGAGCAGCAGGACCACCGCCAGCAGCGGCGCCGTGCCGAGCGCGGCGGTGCCGGGCAGCTGGGCCCAGACCGCGGCCGGGATGACCAGCGCCAGCATCACCCACAGCAGCAGGGCCCGGACCATCGGCGTGCGCAGCGGCAGGCTCATGGGGCGAGGCCCCGGGCCCGCTGGCGGCGCTCGGCCAGCGCCTGCAGGCGCCGTGCTCCGAGCGGCAGAGCGGCCAGCAGGGCCCAGCTGCGCAGCTGGGTCGGCCGGCGGCGCAGCGCGCGCAGCAGCTCGGCAGCGGCCGGCCCGGTCTGGCCCGTCATCGCCAGGGTGCGCGCGAGGTCGTAGCGGTACCGGGCTTCGGCCGCCGGCTGGCGGCGGATCCGCTCGCCGTGCAGGGCGAGGATGCGGCGGATGTCATGCAGGCGGTAATCGGCGCGACCGGAGATGCTGTCCGGCGTCTCGTGCGAGAGCACCAGGGGCAGATCCACCGCCACCATCGGCGCCTCCTGCAGCAGACGCAGGCAGAACTCGAAGTCGCTGCGCGCCTTGATCTCGGTGTTGAACCCGCCCAGCGCCCGGCAGCGCTCGGTGCGCACCACCAGGCTCTGCAGAAAGGCGGTGAAGCCCGCCAGGAAGCGCTGCGGACAGACCTCGCCGCGCGCATTCAGCGGCCAGCGCACCACTTCCACCGTGCCGGGTCCGCGCACATAGCGCAGCAGGGTGCTGCCGCAGGCGGCCACCGCCGCCGGAGACTCGGCCAGCCGCGCCATCTGCAGGGCCAGCTTGTCCGGCAGCCACTCATCGTCGCTGTCCTGGAAGGCCAGCCAGGCCCCGCGCGCCTGCTCGATGCCGCGGTTGCGGGCGCCGGCGTCGCCGCGGTTGCGCTCGGGTGGCAGGTAGCGCAGCCGCGGATCGGCAAAGCCGGCCACCACCGCGGCGGTGTCGGGATCCGGCCGCCCGGCATCGTCCACCACGATCAGTTCGAGATCGCGGTAGGACTGCGTCAGCACGCTGGCGATCGCCCGTCCGAGCAGGGCGGCGCGGTGATAGGTGGGCAGGATCACGCTGACCGTGGGCGCGTTCATGTCCGCCACCGCTTCTTGAACCGGCGCAGCCCCGCCGTCAGGCGCTGCGCCCGCGCCGGCCCCAGATAGCTCATGGCCAGCGCCAGCCAGTCGAGTGCCCGGGTGGGACGGGCGCGCAGCGACTGCCAGAGCTCGCGGCGACCCGCTGGCGCCGGGTCATAGAGGCTGAGGATGCGGCCGATCACATAGGCGTGCTGGGCCTGCACCGCCGGGCAATCGGCCCACAGGTCGGCATGCTTCTCCACGATGAGCTGCAGATCGTTGGCGCGCACCCGCTCGGCGCGGGTCAGGCCGCTGCCCCGCAGCCAGTCCTGCACCCACAGGGGCTCGTCCAGCACCTCGGGCCGGGTCTGCCGCCACAGCCTCAAGCCCAGCTCCCAGTCATCCCAGGAGCGGATGCGCTCGTCGAAGCCGCCCAGCGACTGGATCAGCGTGCGCTCCACCAGCCAGCCCGGCGTGGCGATCAGGCTCCAGTTGGGGCCCTCCTCGCCCACGCCGCGGCGGTAGTCGAGCTGGCTCGCATACCAGGCACCGCCGATGTAGCTGGCGCGGCCATCGTCCTCCAGCCGCAGATAGGGCGCGAGGCACCAGCGCGCCGCACGCGCCTGCAGGCAGTCCCACTGCGCCTGCAGCTTGCCGAGCAACCAGAAATCGTCATCGTCCTGGAACGCGACATAGCGTCCACGCGCCAGGGCAAGACCGGCATTGCGGGCCGCGGCGGCGCCGCTGTTGCGCTCCCGCCGCAGCACGCGCAGGCGCGGATCATCGAGCTGGGCGAGCAGGGCCGGGGTGTCGTCGCTGGAGGCATCGTCGACCACGATCAGCTCGAGATCCCGGAAGCGCTGGGCGAGCACGCTGCCGATCGCCCGCGGCAGCAGGCCGGCGCGGTTGCGCGTCGGCAGGATCACCGAGATCGCCGGGGCCTCAGCCATGACCCCACTCCCCTCGCCGCGCCGACCGCCACAGCGCGATCAGCAGGCAGGTGGCGAAGTGCCACTGCAGGACCAGCCGCAGCAGCAGCACCGCGGGTCGCTCGGGCGGCGTCAGGGCAGCGGCACCCTCCTCACCGCGCAGCAGCCGCCAGGCCTCGCGCGGCCGCGGCAGGAACTTGCGCAGCACCCGGCCCAGATTCTGGGCCAGCGTCGAGCCATCGCGGCGGAAGGTCGAGGGCACCACGCCGCGGGCGGTACGGGCGCTCTGGGCGAGCAGGCTGGCCAAGGTCTCGCGCGCCGGATGGGCGATCACCACCTCCTCGGCGTAGGCAAGGCGCAGGCCGGCTGCGGCCGCGCGACGGGTGAACTCGAAGTCGCCGCCGGACTCCAGCCGGGCATCGAACACGCCGATCCGGTCAATCACCTGCCGGCGCAGCAGCAGATTGGCGGTGGCAAAGCCGCCCCAGTCGCGGAAGAACTGGGCCTGGCGCAGGCCGAAGGCAAGGTCATAGCCGGCAGCCACGGTGCGCCGCTGCGCCACCATCCGGATCTGTCCCCCGATCAGATCGGCCTGCTCCAGCGCCGCCACCCCGCGCGCCAGCCAGTCCGCGGCGGGAATGCAGTCGGCATCGGTAAAGGCGAGCAAGGGCGCGCGGCTGCGCGCGATGCCCAGGTTGCGGGCCGCATACGAATAGCCCGAGGGCTGGTGGGCGTAGACCACATCGGCCGGCCGCTCGGCCGGCGCCCGCGCGCTGGGGTCGTTCTCCACCACCACGATCTCGAACGCCTCGCGCGGCAGCGTCTGCTCGCGCAGCGCCTGCAGGCACAGCGCCAGCCGGTCCCAGTCCCGATGCACCGGGATGATCACCGAGATCCGCGGCTCGCCGGCGGACCCGCTCAAGCGCTGAAGCCCCAGGCGCGGACATCGATGCCGTGGTCACGGGCGAGCTGGCGCATCTCGCCCTGCAGGGCCTCGCGGATCTCGCGCCGCTGCGCCTCGCTCAGGCGCAGCCGCGGTGCTGGCCAGCGTCGCGCCAGCGCACCCCGCAGCGCCGCCACCGGCCGTGGCAGGCGCCGTTCGCAGAAGCCCCAGCCGGGCAGCCGGCGCAGCCAGCCATCCCAGGCCGGCAGGCGGTCGGTGTCGTGCAGCACCGGCACCTGGGCTGGCCAGGGCGCGGGATCGAGCCCGAGGAAAGCAGCCAGCCGCTCACGCAGCGGCAGGGCCGGCCGCTGCCGCAGCAGGGCCATGTCCAGCACCAGCAGCCGCTCGCGCGGGAAGCAGCGCGTGTAGCGTTCCAGCTGGCTGGCATAGCGGCAGGCATCGAGCATGCCGGCAGTGTAGTCAGCTGCCGGCAGACGCTGGGTGGTGCTGCCGGCGATGAAACGGTGATGGGATTCGATGCGTTCGATCGGATCGCGCACCAGGTAGATCAGGCGGGGGTTGAGGCCGGCCTCGCGGATCCGCTCCGGCACATCGGGCTCGTACGGGTACTTGGTGTAGCCGGTGGAGGCTTCCAGCGCGTAGCGATGGCGGGCCGGATCGAACGCCCAGAGCTCGGCGTAGCGGCGCGGCCGGGGACGCACGCCGTGGGCCTGGTGGCGGCTGAAGAACTCCGGCTCCTTGACCCGGCAGGGGGCGATCGCCGGATGGGCCAGCAGGTAGTCGTAGAGCGAGGAGGTGCCGCATTTCATCGCCCCGATGATCATCAGATGCGCATCGGCGGGAATCGGTGCCGGCCCGCTCATGGCGCCACCCCGCGCGCCGCCGCCAGCTCGGCGTAGAGCGCTTCCAGCTGGTCCAGGTGCTGGCGGTGGCAGAACTGGCGCTCCACCCAGGCCCGGCCGGCCTCGGCCAGGGCCGGCCACTCCGCGCGACGGGCGAGCAGGGCCTGTACCGCGGCGGCGATCTGCTCCGGCGCCCGCTCGTCCACCAGCAGGCCATTGACGCCCTCCTGCAGGCTCTCGGGAATCCCGCCGGAGCGGGTGGCCACCACCAGCAGGCCGCAGGCCTGGGCCTCGATCAGCGCCATGCCCTGCCCCTCCTGATCGCCATCGGCCGCGCGTACCGAGGGGAACAGAAACAGATCGGCCTCGGCGAGCACCGCCGCCACCTGCTGACGGGTCCGCGCGCCGAGAAAGGACACGCTCTGTTGCAGACCCAGACGCCCGACCTGCTGCTCCAGCAGCGGCCGCAGCGGCCCTTCGCCGATCACCTGGTAGCGGCAGTCCACACCCGCCGCGCGCAGGCGCGCCACCGCCTCGAGGGCATCGCCGATGCCTTTCTTCTCGACCAGGCGGGCGATCGAGAGCAGCTGCAGCGGACGGCCCTCGCCGACCAGCGGGCGGCGGAAGGGGTAGGCGTCGAGACGGATGCCCAGCGGCAGCCGGCAGAGCTTGGCCGGTGGGCAGCCCAGGGCCAGGGCCCGTTGGGCGATGAAGGCGGTGGTGGCGATCAGGCGATCGGCGCCCTCGAACAGATGGCGGTAGGCGCCGGCCTCGGTCGGCGGCTCGCGGGTGACATCGAAACCGTGCAGGGAGACCAGCAGCGGCGCCGGCAGCCGGCCCTGGCGGCGCAGGCGCGCCAGCCGCTCCCCGGCCGGGCCGAAATGGGCGTGGACCAAATCCCCGGGTCGCCACAGCCGGCGCAGACCGGCCTCGAGCAGGGCATCCTCGCGGGCGGCGTCGCCCAGGCCGCGCAGGCGGATGGACAGGCGCAGCCACCGGCTGCCCGGCCGCCAGACCGCACGGGGCAGGCGCCGCAGCAGCGGGCCCAGCTCGTCGTGGAGGCCAGCGACCGGGCCCGGGTGCTCGCAGAGCACCGAGACCCGGCGGCCGCGCTCGGCCAGCCCGAGCACATGGTCGAGCACGAAGGTTTCGGAGAGCAGGGGAAAGGTCCAGGTGGCCACCACCACCCCGGGATCGACGCGGCTCAGCGGCATGCGTCGCGGCTTTTGCGGACACCGATCATCCAGCGATGGTGCCATGATTCCGGCGTCGCGACGGGGGACGCCGTCGCGGGTGTTCGCCGTCCGCGTCCCTTGCCCGAGACCTGCCCGGCCGATGTCCGGTCCCGCCGCCGTGCCCGCTCCCGAACAGACGCCGCCGCGCTTCGCCGTGGTCTGTGCCGCCTACGCCTGCGAGCGCTGGATCGGCCGCTGTCTGCGCTCGCTGCGCGAGCAGGACTACCCGCACTGGCAGGCGGTGGTGATCGACGATGCCTCGCCCGACCGCAGCCATGCGCAGGCCCTCGAGGCGGCCCGCGGCGAGCCGAGGATCCAGGTGCGGCAGGCCCCGCGGCGCCGCCACACCCTGGCCAATCTGCTCGAGGCGACGCGCCTGGCCGCGCCTGCGGCCGAGGATGTGGTGGTGGTGCTCGATGGCGACGACTGGCTCAGCGATGCCAGCGCGCTGCGCCGTCTGGCCGCGCATTACCGCGATCCGGCGCTGTGGCTCAGCTATGGCAGCTGTGTGCTGCATCGCGCCAGCTCGCGCCGGTCCCGCTGGCGCCAGCGCCTGGGGGGCGCGCCCGAGCGCGGCCAGGCGGCCGCCTATCCGGCCGTGGTGCGGGAACACGATCTGTATCGCTACTTCCCCGGCCGCTTCCTGGCCACCCATCTGCGCGCCTACCGGCGCTTCCTCTGGGATGCGCTGCGCGACGAGGATCTGCGCGATGTCGATGGCGGCTATGTGCGGGCCGGCGCGGATGTGGTGACCATGTGGCCGATGATGGAGATGGCCACCCACCGCCATCTGCGCTATCTGGACGAGGTGTTCTATGTCTACAACAACGATCACCCGCTCAGCGACAACCGCCAGACCGCGGACTGGCACGCCAGCGAGCAGTTCCGGATCAATCTGCTGACCCGCGCGCGACCGCGCTATGCGCCACTCGAGCGGGGCTGAGATGACCGCCGCCGCGGCGCCGCTGATCTTTCTGCACCTGCCCAAGACCGCGGGCACCACCTTCGATGCCGTCCTCAGCCGGCAGTTCCGGCCCGAGCAGATCCACATGCTGCGCTCCGAGCGCTGGCTGGAGACGCTGGCGGCCTTCCCCTCGCTGCCGCTCGCCCAGCGTGAGGCCATCCGCCTGCTCAAGGGCCATCAGCCCTTCGGCCTGCATGTGCATCTGGCACCGGGCGCGCGCTATCTCACCGTGCTGCGCGATCCGGTGGCCCGGGTGGTGTCCCACTACCGCTATGTGGTGGCCACCCGCCATCCGCGCTTCTATCCGAGGATCGAGGCCGAGGGGCTGGACCTGCACGGCTATGTGACCCGCCACCCCAGCGGCGAGCTGGAGAACGGCCAGACCCGCTGGCTCAGCGGCCGGCTCGACGACGCGCCGCTCGACGAGGCCGACCTGGCCCGCGCGCGCCAGCACCTGGCCGAGCATTTCGCCTGGGTGGGGGTGGCCGAGCGCTTCGACGAGTCGCTGGTGGAACTGGCCCTGCGCCAGGGCTGGCCGCGCATCTACTACCGCCGCCGCAATGTCGGCGAGCCGCAGGAGCAGCCGATCGCCGCCGCCACCCGCGCGGCCATCCTCGCCCGCAACCGTCTGGACCTCGCCCTGCACCAGGAGGCCGTCGCCGCTCTGGATGCGGCCACCCGCAGGCGCCGCTGGCTGCGCGCCGGCCTGGTGCAGGCCCTGCGGCTGGGCAATCGCCTGGGCGCGGCGCTGCGTCCGCTGCCGGCATGAGCCCCGCGCCCTGGTCGGTGGCGCTGGCCACCGATGCGGTCTACGCCCCGCATGCGGCGGTGGCGATCCATTCCCTGCTGGCGCGCCACCCGGGTCAGCCGATCGAGCTCTGGCTGCTGGTCGAGCGCGAGGAGGGGCCGATGAGCAACGCCCTGGCGCGTCTGCAGCAGCTGGTCGGCGGGGGGCCGGCCCGCCTGCAGGTGCTGCCGATCCCTGCGCTGTGGCGGCGGCGCCTGCGCGCGCATCCCCAGTTCGGGCTGCATGCCTGGCTGCGCCTGCTGCTGCCGGTGCTGCTGCCGGACCGGGACCGGGTGCTGTACCTGGATTCGGATCTGGTGGTCAGCGACCGGCTGGAGGCGCTGTGGTCGGTGGATCTGCAGGGCCAGCTGCTCGCGGCCGTGCACAACCCGCTCTATCCCCACCAGTCCGCAGCCTGGCAGCAGGCCCTGGGCGTCCCGGATCCGGCGCGCTATTTCAACTCCGGGGTGCTGCTGCTCGACCTCGCGGCGCTGCGTGCCGGCGACTGGACCGAGCGCCTGCTGCATCAGGCCGCGGCCAGCGGCGAGGCACTGCGGTTTCCCGACCAGGATGTGCTCAACCAGGCGTTCTGGTCACGCTGGCAGCCGCTGCCGCCGCGCTTCAACGCACAGGCCATCCACTTCGACCTGCCGCCGCGGCAGCTCTCCGGATCCGCCGAGGCCCTGCGCGCGGCGCGCCATCGTCCGGCCATCGTCCACTACACCGGCCAGCACAAGCCCTGGCTGCATGCCTGCCGGCATCCGCGGCGCGCGCTCTACTGGCAGCACCGGCGGCAGACGCCGTGGGCGGATGGCCAGCCCCTGCACCCGCGGCTGCGCAACTGGCTGCTGCGCGAGCTGCCCTACCCCCTGCATCGCTGGGTGCTGCAGCGCTGGCCGCAGCCGGAGCTGGCCCGTGCCGCGCCCCAGGACGGCGTCGCCGGGCCGGGGGCGTGATGAGCGGACCCGCCGAACGCTGGCTGGCGGTGGATGGTCTGCGCGGCATCGCCGCGCTGGGCGTGGTGCTGTTCCACCTGCACCCGGCCCCGCTGTTCTGGCTGTGGTCGATGGTGGACCTGTTCTTCATCATCTCCGGGCTGGTGATCACCGCCCAGCTGCTGCGGGTGAGCCGGCTGGACGGCGCGACCCTGCGCATCTTCTGGGTCCGCCGCGCGCTGCGGATCTTCCCGCTCTACTACGCCCTGCTGCTGTTCACCCTCGCCGTCGGTCTGCTGCTGCATCGCCTGGGGCTGGAGGGCCCGCCCTACGGTGAGGGGCTGTGGAAGTACTTCGTGTTCCTGCAGTTCAGCGAGCTCTATGTGCCGGGGATGGATGCGCGCGAGGCGGACCTGCTGCGTTTCTTCATTCCCAGCTGGTCGATCGCGGTGGAGGAGCAGTACTACCTGGTCTGGCCGCTGCTGCTGATCGCCCTGCAGCGCCGGCCGCAGGCGCTGGTGATCGTCTCGCTGCTGCTGATCGCCATCGGCATCGGCGCCCGCGCCGGCGCGGTCTACCCCTATGTGCTGCCGGCACGGCTCGATGGGCTGGCGATGGGCAGCCTGCTCGCGGTGTGGCTGGATCAGCGGCGGACGGCAGCCCCGCCGCATCCGGCGCTGCAGCGGCGGGTGGTTCAAGGACTGGTGCTGCTGGGCGGCCTGCTGCTGGTGCTGCCCTATCTGTGGCTGGGCTATGTCGAGCGGCAGGTGCTCACCCTCACCGATGGCGCAGTGGTGATCTCGGTGACCGGCTTCGTGCTGATCTATGGCCTGCTGATCCACTCGGTGATCGGCCCGCCCGGCGGCCGGCTGGCGCGGGGGCTGGCTCGGGGTCTCGCCTCGGCGCCACTGGTCTGGCTCGGTGGCCTGAGCTACGCGCTCTACCTCAGCCACACGCCGCTGCGCGGCCTCTACAACGGCCTGCTGCGCAGCCAGGGATGGCCGCGCAGCGAGCTCGGCGATCTGCTCTATCTGCTGGTCTGCATCGGCTTTGCCTGGTTCTGCCAGCGCCAGATCGAGCGGCGCTTCAACGCTCTGAAGACCCGCTTCCCGCTACCCGCCACCGCCCGCGGCTGAGGGCAGCGCAGGAGGGCTTGCCCGGCGCGCGCCCAGCGCCTGCAGCCGGCGATCCACCAGCACATAGAGCAGATGGGCGCTGACCAAGCTGAGCAGCACCGCGACCGCATACACCAGAGGGACGGGGATCGGTGCCAGTGACCAGCGCCGCTCGGCCCAGTCGGCCAGCCGCGGCAGCACGGCGATCAGCGGATAGTGGGTCAGATACAGGGAGTAGCTGATCCGGCCGAGATAGCCGGTGAGGCGGCTGCGCAGCCAGAACAGCGAAGGATCACCGGCATGCAGGGTCAGCCAGGCCACCGCACCGGCCCAGAACAGGGCCGCCCCGCTGCCGGCCCAGGGGCGGTAGACGAAGGGATCGGCGCCCTGCAGATACTCGAGGTAGCCGCCGCCGATGTAGACCGCCACCAGCACACCGCCCAGCCGCATCGCCCAGGCGGCGATCTGGCGCAGCCGGTCGCGCTGCAGCCCCGGCAGAGTGGCCAGGGCCACGGCGATCGCCACGCCGTAGACGAAGGCGTCGAGATGGGCGGTGAGCGCGTAGTAGTCGGTGCCCCGGTTGCGCAGCAGCGTGGCCAGCAGCAGCAGGGCGAGCCCGAACAGCAGCCGCTGACGCGGCGACAGCCGGCTCACCACGATCAGCCCGGCCGGCAGCAGCAGATAGAACTGCTCCTCCACCGCCAGCGACCACAGATGCACGGCGAAGTACCAGTACGGGTAGGCCGGCTGGTCGGTGAACATCAGCTCCGAGTACTGGCTGAAGCTGAGGTAGCGCCAGAGCAGCGCCAGATGGTCGGTGCTCCAGAGCCCGATCCGGCTCAGCAGCAGGCTCAGCACCACGATGCCGGCCAGGGCCAGGAAGTACGGCGGCCAGATCCGCTCGGCGCGGCGGCGATAGAAGCCCAGCACGCCCGCCAGCGAGCCGAGCCGGCCCCAGATCACCGTGGTGAGCAGGGCCGCCGACATCACGAAGAACATCTCCATCAGCATCCACGACCAGAACACCTCGTCGTGGCGGATGTGGGTCCAGACGATGATCACCGCGCCCACCCCGCGCAGGGTGTCGAGGTCCTCCACCCGTCCGCGCGGGACCAGAGGGGGGCGGCCGGCGCTCACCGCGGGGCGGCGCCGACCTCGGCGCCAAGGCGATCCCAGGCTCGCCACAGCGCCGGCACGGTGCCCTGCAGACGCAGGGCCAGGGTATCCAGATGAACCCGCAGGCACTGGTAGCCGGCCGCCGCCAGGCGATTCTCCGCGGCACGGCGGTCGGCGGCGCTCAGATGATGGTGCTCGTAGATCACCAGCCGCGGCCGGTAGCGCGCCAGATCCACCTGCCGCAGCACCTGTTCGTCATAGCCCTCGGTATCGATCTGCAGCAGGTCGAAGTGCTCGATGCCGTGGCGGGCGCAGAGCGCGTCGAAGCGCAGGCAGGGCACCTCGCGCCGCACCAGCCGGGCCTCGATATCCGGAATCTGGTCGCGGTGGGACAGGATCACCTCGCGCCGGAACGAGCCGAGGCCGGCATACCAGGGCGGCAGACCGGCCGCGACCGGATCCGCCTCCGGCCGCAGCGAGTAGAACGGCGCACTGCCCGCCTGCTCGGCGATCGCCAGATTCTCGAAGATCAGCCCCTCGCGTCCCGGGTGGTTGGCCCGCAGCCGCTCGAAGATCTCCGGCACCGGCTCGACCAGAATCCCGCGCCAGCCACGGGCGATGATCTGGCGCTTGAGGGGATCGTTCATGGCGCCATCGTTGGCGCCGATCTGCACGAAGAACACCGGCCGCTGCAGCTGTCCGAAGACCGCCAGGAAGCGCGCGGTGGGCGTGCTGCGCGGCTCCGGCAGCCAGGCCCGCAGCCACTGCAGCCGGCGCCGCAGGCCCGGGAACCGCCGCACCCAGGGCCCGATCTGACCGGCCCGGTGCTGGATCCACTGACCGAGGCGGCTGGTGTGCACGGCAGCTGGCGGGGCGACGACGGGCATGGCGGCTCAGGAACGGGAAGCGGAAAGCGGATGCCGCGGCCAGACCGCGGCCAGCAGCGGAAGGATCAGCGGCCGCTGGCCCGGCCAGACCAGCACGGCGGCGGGATAGACCAGGGCGAACACGCCCAGTACCGGCAGCAGGCCCAGGGCCGGCGAGGCGCGTCCCGGATCGGGCAGCAGCGGCCAGCTCAACGCCAGCGCCAGCAGTGCCGCCAGCAGCGGCGGGGCGGCCACGGCCAGCACCGCCGACGGCCGGATGCCCGGTCCGCGCCAGGCCAGGGCACAACCCGGCAGCAGCAGCGCCCACTGCCCCAGCGACCAGGCCCAGGCCAGTCCCGGCAGTCCCTGCTGCAGGCCGATCAGGCTGGCCAGAATCATCACCGTCCAGCCGAACAGGCCCCAGCGCAGCAGGGCGCGGGTCTCGCCGCGGGCGGTGTAGAGCCAGCCGGTGCTGTAGAGGACCGGCTGCACCCACATGCCCACGGCGAGGATGCGCAGCAGCTCCCCGGACGCACCCCAGGCCGGACCGAACAGCAGGCCGATCAGCCGGTCGCCATACCCGAGACAGAGGGCGGCGAGCGGGGCGGTGGCCAGCAGCACCGCGTGCAGGCTGCGCAGGTAGTAGCGCTCGAAGGCGGCGGGGTCCTCGAGGCGCCGCGGCAGCGCCGCCTGGGCGAGCTGGCCGGCGGTGTCGTTGGCATAGCCCAGCGCCTGCTGGGCCAGCCAGTAGGCCCGGGTGAACAGGGCCGCACTGGCGGCGCCGAGTTCCCGCCCCACCAGCACCACCTGCAGGTTGTGGGCGCCGTAGCCGAGCAGACGGAAGCCGAGGAAGTGGCCGCCGAAGCGCAGCATCTCGCGCACCGCCGGGCTGATCTGGAAGCGGTCCGGTGACAGCGGCGACGCCTGCCAGAGCAGCACGGTGGCGAGCAGGCCGCCCACCAGCTGCTGGGCCACCAGGGCCCAGGCCCCGGCACCCTGATGGGCCAGCCACAGCGCGCTCAGGCAGCCGGCGGCGGTGCTGAGCAGGCCGATCAGGGCCAGACGACGGTGACGCTGCTGGCGCAGCAGCAGGGCACGGTGCTGGGCGCCGGCACCGCCGAGGAGGAACCCCAGCGCCAGCGCCAGGGCCAGGGGCGTGATCGACGGCTCCTGGTAGAACGCCGCGAGCAGAGGCGCCAGCAGCAGCCCCAGCAGGCTGAGCAGGGCCGATAGCGCCACGGTGATCCAGAACAGCGTGCTGGCCTCGCCGTGGCGCAGATCCGGACGCTGCACGGTGGCGGCCGACAGCCCCAGATCCTGGACCAGCTGGCCGGCCCCCAGTACCGCGGTGATCAGCGCCACCAGGCCGAACTCGCGGGGCGGCAGCAGGCGCGCCAGCCACAGCAGCACCAGCAGCTGCAGCCCCTGGATGCCGGCGCGGGCGACCAGTACGAACAGCCCGCCGCGCACCGCGGCGGCGGCGCCCGGCAGGGGACCCGCCGCCACCGCGGCGGTGAAGCGGCGCTCGCCGCGGCTGGGCGGACGCGGCTCAGCGAGGACCGGCAAGACGGGCCTGCACCACATAGACCAGCGCGTCGCGCTCGCGGCTGGCGGCGGTGTCGAGGCGATCCGCCAGGGCCACCAGCTTCTGCATGCCGTAACAGAACGGGGCACGCAGCCGTCGCGGCAGCCGCAGGCGCAGGCCGTCCTGGAAGAACTGCAGGCCGCAGGCCGCCAGCCCCATCACCCCCTGCACCGAGTCCACGACGAAGCCGGCGCGTTCGATCTGGCAGCGCAGTCCGGCGCCGGTCCAGCGCCACAGGTCGACCGGGTCCGGGTGATAGACCATCAGCCCGTGGGTGGAGAGCAGCAGTCGGCCGCCCGGTGCCAGCACCCGCGCGCATTCCTGCAGATAGCGCACCGGATCCTCGACATGTTCGAGCACCTGGGTCGACAGCACCGCGTCGAAGCCGCCGAGCGCGGCGGGCAGACGGCCATCGGGCTGGATCGCCACATCGGCCTCGGCATTGCCGGGCAGATCGGCGCCGCAGTAGGCGACGCCTGCCGGGATCTGGGCGCGGTAGGGCCGGTCGGCACAGCCGTAATCCAGCACCCGCTGGCCCGGACGCAGATCCAGCGCCTGGATGGCGGCGATCAGCGCGGCCGGCAGCTGGCGCTGGATATAGGCCAGCCGGTGCCAGGGCGGCACGCGGCGGGCCGCCGCCCGCGGGGACTGCCGGTACTGAGCGCCCGGCTGGGGATCCGCGCTGGCGTCGGCCGCCATCGCCTCAGGCCTTGACCGCCATGCGGCCGGTGTAATCGGTGCGCTGCAACAGCAGGGGGGCCATGCCCGGACGGGCGAAGTACTCGTCCACCGCGCGGCGACAGCCTTCCCAGTGTCCGTAATCGTCGACGATCAGCACCCCGCCGGCGGACAGCGCGGGATAGAGCTGCTCCAGCTCGTGGCGGGTGGATTCGTACCAGTCGGTGTCCAGCCGCAGCAGCGCGATGGGGCCCGGCGCCTGGGCCGGCAGGGTCAGCTCCACCGGCCCCCGCACCAGGTGCACGCGGGCCATCGGGTAGCCCGTGGCGGCCAGAGCCTCGCGCACCCCGGCCTCGGAGAAGGAGGATTCGGCAAACAGCTGCTGCCAGGCGCGACGGCCGGCGGCCAGCGCCTGGTTCCAGGTGGTGAGCGCCGGGGCCTCGAAAGCCGAGGTGTCCGCGGCGGTGGGGGCGGTCATGCCCTCGAAGGTGTCGTAGAGATAGACCTCGCGGTCGGTCACGCCCAGCTGCAGCAGGCGCATCAGCATGGCCACCACCGAGCCGCCCTTCCACACGCCGCACTCCACCAGGGCCCCCGGGATGTCACGGCGGACCAGATGGGTCACCGCATCGATCACCGCCAGCAGGCGCGCCTCGCTGGTCATGGTCAGCGGTCGCGCGCGGGCCAGAATCGCCTGCTCCTCGGCGCTCGGCGGCAGCTGGTAGCGCACGGCCGGATCGGCGACGGCCGCTCGGCGGCGCAGGTTCAGGGGCATGAGGACGGTGCCGTGTCGATCAGGCGTCGGCCGGCGGTGGCAGCGCGACCGGGCTCAGTTGGGGCTGACCGGCGGCTCGATTACCGGAGGATCGAGAATGATCTCGGGTCCGGTCCCGCCGCCACCCCCACCCCCGCCGCCGAGAGACAGATCGGCGGCGAACATCGCATAGACCGCCGGGGCGTCGATGAGCACCGGCGGCGAGGCCACCAGGGCGGACTGGCCGGCCTGCAGCACCAGGCGGCCCTCGGCATTGCTGACCGTCACCTCGCCCTCGTTGACGCCGACATAGAGGCCATCCTTGACCGCGGCCATGCCGGGCACCCGGCAGTTGCCGCGGCAGTCGATCACCCAGAAATCGGTGCCGTTGACCAGCAGCTCGGCGCGTGAGGTGGTCACCACATAGCGGTCGCCGCTGCGCTTGCCGATGGTCCCGGAGATCGAGCGGAAGGCGCCCTTCACCAGCGTGTAGCGCGCCACGCCCGCCCCTTCGCTGCCGCGCGGGGTCTGGTAGTCGTCGATGCGGAAGGTGGAGCCGCGGGCCAGGGCGAACTGCGACTCGTCGACCATCCACCAGCGCGCATTGCCGGCGACACCGGTCTCGATCTGCTCGCCGCGGTAGAGCGCGGCGCGGGCGCTGTCCTGGGTCTCGCTGTTGGAGACCGGACGCTGCTCTCCCGACGGCGTGCCGACCCGGACGTCGCGGGCGAAGGTGAAGCGGCCCTCGGCAGCCGCCAGCGGCCCGCTGAGCCCCAGCGCGAGGCCCGCCACCAGCAGCGAGGTGGACAGCGATCGAGCAGTCATCGGCACTCTCCCGTAGGAAACTGGCTGGAGTCTAAACCGGTTGAATCACCACGGACTGTCAGGATTTGCCGCGTCCGTCCACCGGTGGGTCCGCCCGGCGTGGACGGGCGCTGCAGCCCGCCACCAGCGCCAGCAGGCTGACCAGGGTGGCGGCCACCGCCGGGATGCGCAGGCTGAACTCGACGCTGATGTGGAGTGCCATCGCGGTGCTGGCCATCAGGGCCGTACAGGCGACGCCGGCCACGGTGCGGTCGCGGCGCCGCCACAGCAGACGCAGGGCATGCAGGGCATGCACGGCCACGAAGCTCAGCAGCAGCAGCAGGCCCGGCACGCCCACTTCGATCAGCCACTCCAGATACTCGTTGTGGGCGTGATCGAAGAACACCCGGTTGTCGAGGCTGCGCACCGGCAGATAGGCCTCGATGAAGGCCCCGGCGCCGGCCCCGGTCAGCGCGTAGCGAGTCACCAGCGGGGCCAGTTCCTCGGCCACCTGCAGCCGCCCCTCCTGCTCGATCCGGGTCTGCTCGATGCGCTGCACCAGCTGATCGAGTCCGAAGTAGTGGCTGATGATCAGCGCATCCACCAGCACCACGCTGGCAAACAGCAGCAGGGCCTTGAGCCATTGCCCACGGGCGCGCAGCAGCAGGTAGAGCGCGGCGGTCAGTCCCAGGCTCAGAAAGAAGGCGGTATTGCCCATCCGCGAGCGGCTCAGCACCAGGCCGATGACCAGCACCGCCAGGGCCACGCGGATCTGCAGGCGGGCGCTGAAGGCGAGTGTCAGCCAGCGGTCCAGCCGCTGCCGCCAGCTGCGGACCGCCGGCTGCGGGCGCAGGTCGGCCAGGATCAGCCCGAGCGCGGCGGCGGCCCCCAGCAGCAGATAGCTGGCGTAGTGGTTGCGGTTGACGAAGGTACCGGTGGCATTGCCGAGATAGGCGGTCTTGGCGCCCAGCCAGCCCCATTCGAGGCCGGAGAGCGTCATCAGGCTGCCGTAGGCGGCCTGCCCGAGGGCCGAGAGCAGCACCACCTGCAGCAGCAGACGGCGCCGTCCGCGGTCCCGCGCCAGGCCGAGGACCAGCAGGTAGAGCGCCGCATACCCGAGGCTGAGCCAGAGCTGGTGGGCGGTCTTGCCTGGTGCCAGGCTCAGGGTGGCGCCCGCCGGCGGCGCGGGCAGCGCCTGGTAGGCCGCCGCCGTTTCCGGGGCGACCACGGCCAGCAGCGGCAGTGGCAGAGGCAGCAGCTGCAGACCGAGCCAGCCGAGCCAGGCGAGGCCCAGCAGCAGCGGGAGGTGCAGGTCGCGCCGCCGGGGCGGCGCCGGGAGTCGTCCAAGCGCGCGGCCGCTCCACCACAGGGTCAGCAGCAGCAACCACAGGCTGGTCACCAGGGATTCCGCCCAGATCCGGTTGCTACCCCAGGGCAGCGGCAGCCAGACCAGGCTCAGCAGCAGGCCGGCGAACAGCCAGCGCCCGGACACCGCAGCGCCCGGGCTCATGGCCGGCGCAGCCAGGCGTCGAAGCCCTGGGCCTGGCAGCGCTGGCGGGTGGTGGCATCGGCCCCGGCCCGGCAGCGCTGTTCGGCGATCGGCACCAGGGCGCACCATCCGGGCAGACCGAGCTCGATCTGCGGGTGGCCACAGACATAGCGGGCGCGGTTTTCCCGCACCAGCAGGCGCTTCACCGCCAGGGTCTGCTCGGCGGCCGCCAGGCGCAGCGCCTGCTGCAGCGCCTCGCGCTGGCTGGGCGAGGCGAGATTCCAGTAGGCGACGGCGGTGCGCACGGACTGCAGCTGCAACGGCGGCACGGTGCGGGCACGGGTCATCGCCTGGCGGACCGCCTGTTCGGCCGCGGCACTGCGCTCGATGCGCGCCAGTCGCAACCGCGCCTGCTGCTGCCAGAGCCAGGGATCGGCCGGACTGCGCTGCAGCGCCGCCTCGCTCCAGGCCAGCGCCTGGTCGAGGTCGCCGCGGGCGGCCGCCGAGCGGGCCAGGGCCTCGCGCACCCGGGCGTCGCGCGGCAGCAGGCGCGCGGCGAGCTGCAGGGCCTGGGCCGCGACCGCACTGTCCGGGCGCCGTGCGAGGCGTTCCTCAGCCAGCCAGCGGTAGCCCTCGCCAACCAGCCGCGACAGCGCCAGCAGCGTCAGCAGCCCGCACAGGGCGGCCGCCAGCGCCAGCGGCCTGCGGCTAGCCGTAGTAACCGTAGGCGTAGGAGTAACCGTCCCGGTAATAGGGGTTGCGCCGTACATCGACCTGGTTGATCAGCAGGCCCAGTACCCGGGCGCCATGGGCCTGCAGCTGGCGCAGCGACTGCTTGACCGCGCGCCGCGAGGTCTGGTCCGACCGGACCACGAACAGCGCCGCGTCCGCATGCTGGGACAGCAGCTGGGCGTCGGCTCCGGCCTGGCAGGGCGGGCAGTCGAACAGCAGCCGGTCATAGTCCTGGGCCAGCTGCTGGATCAGACGGGCGAAGGCCGGATCGCTGAGCAGCTCGGCGGGATTCGGATGGCGGCTGCCAGCCGCCAGCACCGTCAGACCGCTGGGGTGGGCGTAGAGCGCCGCGGCGAGCTCGGTCTTGCCGGCGAGCACATCGGACAGACCGGGCTGCTGGGCCGGCCAGCCGAACTCCCGGCGCAGGCTGGGCCGGCGCAGATCGGCTTCGATCAGCAGCACCCGCTCCTGCCCGGCCAGCGACAGCGCCAGGGTGGAAGCGAGGCTGCTCTTGCCCTCGCGCGGCACCGAGGAGGTGAGCAGCAGGCGCCGCAGGCGCCGCTCCGGATCCGCGAGCTGCAGCGAGGCGCGCACCGACCGGATGCCCTCGGCATAGGGGGTGCGCGGCTGCTCGCTGAAATAGCTGCTCAGCGACCGCCGCAGCGTCAGCCCGCCCACCTTCGGCAGCACGCCGAACACCGGCAGCTGCACCAGCTGTTCGAGCTCCTCCGGCGACTTCACCGTCTCGCTCAGCAGATGGCGCAGCAGCGTCAGCAGCAGGGCAAAGGCAAGGCCGGCGAGGGCCGAGAGCAGGACGATCCGCTTCTTCTGCGGCTCGGCGGCGATCAGCGGCGGCACCGCCGGGTCGACCACCCGCGCCTGCAGGCCATCGTAGTCGCCGCTGGTATCGGTTTCCTTGAACCGCGACAGGAACAGGTCGTAGAGCTCGCGGTTGGTCTGGACATCGCGCTCGAGCACGCCCAGCTCGTAGCCCTGCTTGTCCAGCCCGCGCACCTGGGAGCGCCCCTGCTCCACCCGCGCGCTGAGCGAGCGGACATTGTCGCGGGCGACTTCCAGCTGGTTGCGCAGGCCCTGCGAGGCGATCCGCAGCTGCTCCTGATAGGCCTTGCGGGCCGTGTCCAGACGCGCATTCGCGGTGACCATCTGCGGATGCTTGGCGCCATAGCGCTCCTCGAGCTGGCGCGCCGCCTCCTGGGCCTGGATCAGATCCCGGCTGGCGGCCTGCACCAGGGGATCGAGCTGCAGGGCGGTGATCTCCTGCAGACGGCGTGGATCGCCCCCTGCCTGCTGGATGCGGCTGTAGGCGTTCTGCAGCTCGCCGGCCCGCTCCTGCGCCTCGCGCAGACGCCGCGCGTTCTCCACCAGCTCGGTTTCCACCAGGGTGCGCGATCCGCCGACATTGACCAGCTGCTGCTGCTCGCGATAGGTCTGCAGCTTCTTCTCGGACGCCTCCAGCTGCAGCCGGATGTCCTCCAGCTTCTGGGTCAGCCACTCGGTGGCCTTGCGCGAGGCATCGAGCTTGGACTGCAGCGCACTCTCGATGAAGACATCGGCGAGGGTGTTGCTCACCTGTGCGGCCAGCTCCGGATCGCGGGAGTCGAAGTAAATCCGCACCAGCTGGGTGCGCGGCACCGGCAGCACCGTCAGCGCATCGGAGAAACGCCCCAGCGTGGTCTCCCGCAGCAGTCGCAGCGCCTGCTCATCGCTCAGCTCGGCCTCCTCTTCCTCCGGCAGGAAGGGCAGCCACTGGCGCCAGTCGGTCAGCGCCCGCAGACCCTCGGGCAGCAGGCTCTCCTCCTCCAGCGCGCCGTTGAACTCCGCCACCTCGGTCAGCCGCAGCCGCTCGACCACCTGCTCGGCCAGCTCGCGCGAGCGCAGGATCTCGTACTGGGTGAAGTAGTACTCGCTGGTTCCAAAGCCCGGGTCGTAGACCTCGTCCACCTGCACCACGTTCTTCGCCCGGGGCTCGATCAGCACCGTGGCCGAGGCCCGGTAGATCTTGGGCAGGGAGAACGCCACCAGCGCTGCGCACAGGGCGACCAGCACGGTGATCGACACGATGCCCCAGCGATAGCGGGACAGCGTGCGCCAGAGCTCCGGCAGATCGATCAGATCCGGTTCCGGCGGCGGCGGGAGAGGTCGATCAGAAACCGGGGGCTGCATCAGAACAGGCGCTCCTCGACCAGCAGGGTATCTCCGGGATAGACCGCCGCATCGAGGCCGACCCGCTCCTTCTGCGCCTGGGTCTGGCCCTCGCGCTGCAGATAGATCTTGCGGGTGGAAGCGAAATCGGTCATGCCCCCGGCCAGCGTCAATGCCTTCTCCACGGTCAGCCCGAGCGCATAGGGGTAGGCGCCGGCACGGCGCACCTGGCCGGTGATGAAGATCGGGCGGAACTGGGCGAGCGTGACCCGCACATCGGGCTTGACCAGATAGCCGTTGCGCAGGCCGGCCGCGATGTTCGCCTCCAGCTCGCGCAGGCCCAGGCCCGCGGCCGGGATGCGCCCCAGCAGCGGGTAATTGATGGCCCCCCCGGGCTCGATCAGGGCACTGAGCGACAGCGAGTCTTCGTTGAACACATCGATGCGGACGGTATCGCCCGCCGCCAGCCGGTAAGCCGCCAGATCGGTGAGCACCGAGCGCCCGCCCACCGGAGCCGCCGGCGTGACCGTACCCGCCGCCGGCCGGACCCCTGGGCTCGCCGTATTGGCAGCGGCCGCGGTCGGGGCCCGCGCGGCTGGCTGGGCCGGCGCCAGCACCGGCTTGCCACGCGGATTTTCCGGCAGCGGCCGCACCGGCGCCGGACTGCTGCAGGCCTGACCGAGCAGGGCCAGCGCGAGGATCGGGATCAGGCGCATGCGGAGACCCACAGCATCAGTAGGCGGCACGCAACCCCAGGAAGGCACTGCTGCGGTCGTAGTCGAGGACGGCGCGGCTGGAATCCCGGTTGCCGAGCTTGGCCCCGCCGATCAGCGAGAGCAGGCGCGAGGCGCGGTAGCTGGCCGTGAGCCCGACGCTGAACAGATCGTCGGTCCGCTCCAGCCCGTAGAAGTCGAGCTGGGCGAAGTCGATGGCCGCCCGGCTGCTCAGCCGGGTGCTCCAGTCGCGGGTCCAGTCCAGGGTGTGATAGCGGCTGTCGATGAACCCGACGCCATTGACATAGCTCTCCACCGCCCGCCGGCCGCTCTGCAGGCCGATGGTGTTGCGGGCATCCGGCTGCCAGCCGAGGGTCGCCTGCCAGTCGACCGCCTCGAAGTCCTCGAAGCGTCCCAGATCGAAATCCCGCTCGACCCGGCCCACCCGCACATCACCGGTGGTCTTGGCGGTCGCCTGCCAGCGCAGGCCCAGGCGGTAGCGGCGATCGGTTCCGCTGCGGTCGGTGGCGACCTCGAAATCGGTATCCATCAGCACCGCGTCGGCGAGCACGCTGGTCTTGGGGCTGATCCGGTACAGAGCGGTGACCTGACCCTGGGCCTGGTCGTAGTCGAGAAACCGGGTGGCCGCACGGTTGGTGCGGTAGGTCTTGTCAAACCCGGCGACCCGGGTTTCGAGGCCGAACCGCGAGCCCGAGCGCTCGTAGCGGTGACGCAGCTCGGACCGCACCCCCCGCCACTCGTCCAGATCGCGGTCGCGCACGGCGGCGTTCTCGGTGCGGTCGACGCCGAACGGATCATGGTCCTCGGCAACGCTGGCCGACAGACCGAACTGATGGGCACTGCCGGGCTGCCACTCCAGGCTGCCGCCATAGGTGGTGTCGATGTAGTCATCGACATCCCCCGGCAGATCGAAGGTGCCCAGCTCGGCGGCGGCACGCAGCTCGCCACGCAGGCGGGAGCCGGCCCGCGACAGCAGCAGCCGGGGCTCGGCGACGAAGCCGGTGACCTCGTTCTCGCCGTCGGGCTCGTAGTAGTAGTTGTCGGAGTAGAAGCTGTTGAGATCCAGGCTCAGCTCCACCCGCCCGGGCTCGCGCTGGCCGCCCGCCGCCACCTCCGAGTCGATGGCCTCGTCCTGGGCCAGCACCGGCAGGCACACCAGGCAGCCACCGAGCAATCCTCGCCTCAGGGAGTTCCGAATCCGTCCAGATACCGCGCCCATGCCATCCCCTGTGATTCCCCGTTCGGTTGGAACGCTGGAGTCGGTTGCGTGATCGATGACTCCGCCGGATCAGCCCCGCAGACCCTCGCGATGGATGGGCCCGTCCGTTTCCTGGAGTTGGCCGATCCTAGCAAAGTCGTTTCTGAACACCTGTGAGCATTTTCTTACTCGAAATCCTCGTAGCCCCCCGCCGCCCGTCGGGCCGAATAGCCCGCCTCGCGGAGGTCTTCGATGATCTGCCGCGCATGTCCCTCGTCCTGGGCCTCGACCAGCAGCTCGAGGGTGGCGTTCTTGGCGTGGGTGCCGGCATGCAGGCGCTCGTGATGGACCTGGATGATGTTGCCGCCGGAATCACCGACCCGGCCGGCCACGCGGGCCAGGAAACCGGGACGGTCCTCGATGTCGATCGACAGGCTCACCAGGCGTGACTCATGCACCAGCTGGCGCATCAGCACCGAGGCCAGCAGCCGGGTATCGATGTTGCCGCCGCAGATCACCAGCCCCACCCGGCGGCCGGCGAAGCGAGCCGGATCGCTGAGCAGGGCCGCGAGGCCGGTGGCGCCTGCGCCCTCGGCAATCACTTTCTCGATGTTGGCGAGCAGGCCGATGGCGCGTTCGATCGCCGACTCCTCCACCCGCATCAGCTCGGCCACCTGCTCGCGGATGATCGCGAGCGGGCGCTGGCCGATGAACTTGACCGCGATGCCCTCGGCGATAGTCGGCCCGCCGCGCACCAGCGAGAGATCGTTCTGGATCGCCGCATAGGCACTCGGATAGCCGGCCGATTCCACTCCCACCATGCGCAGCTCCGGACGCAGACCGTGGGCCGCCACCGCCATGCCGGCGATCAGCCCGCCCCCGCCGATCGGGACCACCAGGGTGTCCAGCTCCGGCGCCTGCGCCAGCATCTCCAGGGCGATGGTGCCCTGGCCGGCGATCACCTGATCGTCGTCATAGGGATGCACGAGGGTCAGCCCCTGGCGGCCGAGCAGCTCGGCTTCCAGATAGGCCTGGGAGTCGGCCAGGGTTTCGCCGTGGAGAATGACCTCGCCGCCCAGCTCACGGGTGTTGCGCACCTTGGTGAAGGGCGTGTTGCGCGGCATCACGATCACGCTGCGGATGCCCAGCCGGGTGGCGTGATAGGCCACGCCCTGCGCGTGATTGCCGGCGCTCATCGCCGCCACCCCGGCACGCCGCTCGGTCTCGCTCAGGCTCAGCAGCTTGTTGAGCGCCCCGCGCTCCTTGAAGCTGGCGGTGAACTGGAAGTTCTCGAACTTCAGCCAGACCTCGGCGCCGGTAATCGCAGAGAGCACCCGCGAGCGCCGGCAGGGCGTTTGCTGGATCTGTCCGGCCAGCCGGCCCGCGGCCGCCTGGACCTCCTGCAGGGTGACGCTCATGGTCCCTCTCCTCATTGCAAGCCCGCCGACGCCCGGCAGCGGGCGGCCCGCCGCCCCCTGCCTCCACCGCCTTTCGGCCCGCCCTAGTTCTTGTCCTGGCGACCGCGCGCCGACACCACCCGCCCGTCGCGCAGCACCACGGTCTGCCGCGCGCCGTCGCGCTGGTAGAGCCAGCGCTCCTCCTCGATCCCCTTGTACAGCCGCCGCTCGATGCTGTCCGGCTCGCCGAGCACCTGGCGCACCTGCAGCCCGTTCATGCCCTCGGTGATGCGGCCCTCGACCACCGCCTTGCGGATGCGTGCCTCCTGCAGCCGCCGGGCCTGCTGGTCTTCCACCCACTCGGCATCGGCCTGCCGCGCGCGCCGGTTGGCCTCCTGCTCACGCTGCGCCCGGGCCTCCGCGGCCTCCAGCAGATCGCCCTCGCCGACCGGTGCCACGGTGGTCGCCGGCGGCGGCTGGTAGGGCTGGGCATCGGCCCCGCAGGGCGCATCGGAGAACACGATCTGGCCCTGCCGCTCGCAGCGGTAAAGCTCGCCTGCCGTTGCCAGGCAGGCCGTCCCCAGACCCAGAACCAGGGGCAGCGCCTGCCAGCCAGGGAGTCGCTTTCGCCGCATGTCTGATTATAGATTCGACGGCGGGCCGCCGCCCGGGGGCAAGGGGACAGCGATGCAGACCGAACCGGCCGGAGCCGACCCGGCCACGCGCTACTGGGCCTTCATCAGTTACAGCCACGAGGACGCCAGGGTGGCGCGCTGGCTGCATCGCGCGCTGGAGCAGTATCGCCTCCCTTCGTCGCTGGTCGGCCAGCCGGGACGCGACGGCCCACTGCCCCGGCGGCTCTATCCGGTGTTTCGGGATCGCGATGAGCTGGCCAGCAGCCATCAGCTCAGCGCCGCCTTGCAGGCAGCGCTGAAGGGCTCCCGATCGCTGATCGTGCTCTGCTCCCCCGCCTCGGCAACCTCGCGCTGGGTCAACGAGGAGGTGCTCGCCTTCAAGCGCCTGCACGGGGAGGAGCGCGTGCTCTGCCTGCTCCTCGAGAACCCGGCGGGCGCCGATCAGGAGCGGTTCTGTCCGGCTCTGCGACAGCGGCTGGATGACCGCGGCGAGCCCAGTGGGGAAGCCACCGAGCCATTGGCTGCCGATCTGCAGCGCGGGGGCGACGGTCGCCGGGCGGCCCTGCTCAAGCTGGTGGCCGGAATCCTGGGGCTCTCCTACGATCAGCTCGCCCGTCGCGACTTGCGTCGCCGGCAGCGCCTGCTCGGTCTGGCGCTGGCGGCTTCGCTGGCGGTGACCGCGATCATGGCGGCGCTGGCGCTGGCGGCGGTGCAGGCACGCGATGAAGCCCAGGCGCGCCGGCTGCAGGCCGAGCAGGTCAAGGCCTTCATGGTCTCGGTCTTCGAGGAGCAGAGCCCCCTCGATCGCGGCACCCTGCAGCGCCGGTCGCCCGGCGAGATGATTGCCGATGCCGTCGGGCGCGTGGAGCAGGAACTGGCCGGTCAGCCGGATCTGCAGGTCGAGCTGATGTCCGAGCTGGGCGCGATCCAGTCACGCCTGGGCGAGAGCGTGGCGGCTGAGACCCTGCTGCGGCGCGCCGCCGAGATCAGTCGGCTTCAGCAGGCAGCGTCGAGTCCGGCCCTGGCCGGGGTGCTGGGACATCTGGCCAACGCGGTGCTCCAGCAGTCCCGCTACGACGAGGCGCGCGCGCTCGCCGAGGAGGCGCTGGAGATCCTCGCCCGGCATGAGCAGCCGCCGCTGCTGCTGCAGGCCGAGCTGCAGCTGCTGATGGCGAAGGCGCTCAGCTTCGGCCACGGCAAGGCGGCCGAGGCAGCGCCCTGGTTCCAGCGTGCGCTCGATCTCCACGAGCAGGCCCTGGGTCCGCACCATGGCAAGACCCTGATGGTGCTCACCCAGCTGGGCCAGTTCCATGCCCAGGGCTTCGATGATGTCGAAGCCGCGCGTTTTTTCGAGGAAGTGGTCCGACGGGTCGAGCGCAGCGAGGGCAGGAACGCAACCTGGGGGGCCAATGCCCGGCTCGAGCTGGGTCGCCTGCGTTCCCGGGCGGGCCACTTTCAGGAGGCGATCACCGCCTTCGAGGGCGCGATCGCCGCGATGCGCGAGAGCGGCCTCGAGCGCCATGACTTCCTCGCCGGGGCTTACAGCGCGGTGGCAATCGCCCAGCGCAGCCTGGGTCGGTTCGAGGACGCCCTGCTGAGCTATGACCAGGCCTGGAACGCCTGCCCGGTGGCGCCCGGCGGCAAGCAGATCGATGTGCTGCGGGGACGCGCGGCGGTGTACCTCAAGTTGAATCGGGGCGCGGAAGCGGAGCGCGACTTCAAGGCGGCCTACGACCTCGCGCGCACGCTCAGCGGCGAGGACCAGCCCTACACCTGGTATCTGGCCAGCGAGTGGGGACGAGGCCTGCTGTCGATCGGACGCCGTGATGAAGCCCTGGCCCTGCAGCGCAAGGCGGTGGAACGGATCGCAAGCCTGATGGGGCCCGACGCCCACCAGAACGCGATCGTTCTGGCCAATCTGGCCCAGACCCTCGAATCCACGCCAGCCAGCTTTACCGAGGCACTCGAGCATCGGCAGCGGGCACTGGCCATCGTCGAGAAGCGCTATGCCCCCGGGACCTCGCTCTGGACGGAGTACGCACTGACGATGCTGGTGGCCGCCCGTCACGCGGCAGCCACGCCCTCGGCGTCGCTCCTCGCGCTGGCCGAGCGGCTGGAGAGCATCGAGCGGGCACGCCAGCCGCCCCTGGCGACGCTGGCGGATGCCGTGGCCGTCCGCGGCTTGCTGATGGCCAAGGCCGGTGACCCGGCAGCCCGCGCATCGCTGGAGGAGGCTCTGGCCCTGTCGGCCCAGCATCCGGCGATGGAGGGCGTTCTGCTCACGGCGGTCCGTCAGGCGCTGGAGAACCGTCCGCGATGACAGGGGGGGATGGATTCCCGATAATCCGCGCCCGCACCGCCCTCCCCTCGTCCATCGCCCATGTCCCAGTACGTCTACACCATGAACCGGGTCGGCAAGATCGTGCCGCCCAAGAAGGAAATCCTTCGCGACATCTCGCTCTCCTTCTTCCCCGGGGCCAAGATCGGGGTGCTCGGCTACAACGGCGCCGGCAAGTCCACCCTGCTCAAGATCATGGCGGGCATCGACAAGGACATCGTCGGCGAGGCGCGGCCGATGCCCGGACTCAAGGTCGGCTATCTGCCGCAGGAGCCCCAGCTCGATCCCGCCAAGACGGTGCGCGGCAATGTCGAGGAGGCGCTGGCCGACCTGCTCAAGCTCAAGAGCGATCTGGAGGCGGTCTACGCCGCCTATGCCGAGGATGGCGCGGACTTCGACAAGCTGGCCGAGAAGCAGGCCGAGCTGGAGGCCAAGATCGCCGCCGCCGATGCCGAGAACATCGATCTGATCCTCGACAAGGCGGCCGAGGCGCTCAACCTGCCGGACTGGGACGCGGATGTCACCCGGCTGTCCGGTGGCGAGCGGCGGCGGGTGGCGCTGTGCCGGCTGCTGCTGTCCAAGCCGGACATGATCCTGCTCGATGAGCCGACCAACCATCTGGATGCCGAATCGGTGGCCTGGCTGGAGAAGTTCCTCAAGGACTTCCCGGGCACCATCATCGCGGTCACCCACGATCGCTACTTCCTCGACAATGTCGCGGGCTGGATCCTCGAGCTCGATCGCGGCCACGGCATTCCCTGGCAGGGCAACTACTCCTCCTGGCTGGAGCAGAAGCAGAACCGCCTGCAGACCGAGCAGAAGCAGGAGGACGCGCGCCAGAAGGCGATGGCCGAGGAGCTGGAGTGGGTGCGCAAGAACCCCAAGGGCCGGCAGGCGAAGTCCAAGGCCCGCGTCAAGGCCTATGAGGAGCTCGCCTCACAGGAGTACCAGACCCGCTCGGAGACCAAGGAGCTGTACATCCCGCCCGGTCCGCGCCTCGGCGACCTGGTGCTGGAGGTGGACGGCGTCGGCAAGAAGTACGGCGAACGCTGGCTCTACCGGGGCCTGACCTTCAAGGTGCCGCGTGGCGCCATCGTCGGCATCATCGGCGCCAACGGTCGCGGCAAGACCACGCTGTTCCGCATGCTGCTCGGCCAGGAGCAGCCGGACGAGGGCGTGATCCGCATCGGCGACACCGTGAAGTTCGGCTATGTCGATCAGTCGCGCGACGCGCTGGATGGCAGCAAGACCGTGTTCGAGGAGATTTCCGGGGGCCTCGACATCATCCGTGCCGGCAGCTTCGAGATGCCCTCGCGCGCCTACATCGGCCGTTTCAACTTCAAGGGCGAGGGCCAGCAGAAGCGCATCAAGGACCTCTCCGGCGGCGAGCGCAACCGCGTGCACCTGGCCAAGATGCTGATGAGCGGCGGCAATGTGCTGATGCTCGACGAGCCGACCAACGACCTCGACGTGGAAACCCTGCGCGCACTCGAGGAGGCGCTGCTGGACTTCGCCGGCTGCGGGCTGGTGATCTCCCACGATCGCTGGTTCCTGGATCGCATCGCCACCCACATCCTCGCCTTCGAGGATTCCGGCGAGATCGTCTTCCTCGAAGGCAATTACCGCGAGTACGAGGAAGACTTCCGCCGTCGTTACGGCGCCGAGCCGGGCGTCAACCGCCGCAACCGGCACAAGAAGCTGGCCTAGGGTCGGTTGCCGTCGGTCAACAGACCCTGAGCCTCAGCGATAGGGCGGCGGCCGGGATTTGACCTGCGCCGCCACCCGCTCGGCGATCCGCTGGCGCGCCGAGGCCTCCAGTTCGGGCGCGGCGACCGCCGCGCGCTTTGCCGCGGTGGCCAGGGGGGCATCGAGTTCCAGGGTCACCACCTCGGTGCGGTCGCCGCTGCCAGCGCTCAGCGGACGGCTGCGCACGAACAGCGGGATCAGCCGCCGGCCCTGGCCAAGCAGCGCCTGGTAGTCGCCAACGAAGAGGCCGCCGGCCTCCGGTGCCCGGGCCAGATCGAACGGCGCCGTCAGGGCGGTATCGGTCCAGGCGCCGCCTTCGTCGGCGGTGGCAAGCCAGACCTGGGTCGGCAGGCTGCCGGGGTCGCCGGTATTGGCACGGAAGTCGTAGTAGCTGACGGCGGTCAGGCCATCGCCGCCGCGCCAGACGGTGGGCAGGAAGGCGCTCACCGCCGGATCGCCATTGACCGGCTCGGGTGCACTCCAGCTGGCCCCTCCATCCGCCGAGCGGCTGAGGACGATGGCATCGCGCTGGCCGGCGCTGAAGCGGGCGTCCTGCCAGGCCACCACCAGCACCCCATCGGCTCCGACCGCGATCGAGCCGAGCAGGGCGGCATCGCGCACCGGGGTGCCGGTCTCCGGATCGCGCGCGCCAACGGCGAGGATCTCGCTGATGCGGGTCAGCCCCTGCCAGGTGGCGCCCTGGTCGGCGGAGCCCAGCAGCATCAGCCAGGCGCGCGGACGGGGGCTGTCCAGCGCCTCGATCTGGGTGAAGAACAGCCGCAGCTGGCCATCCGGCAGCACCACGATCTGGTTGTTGAGCGTCTGCGCCTGCGGGCCCGGATCATGGATCACCTGTGGCGCCGTCCAGCTCTGACCCTGGTCCCGGCTCAGCGAGAGCATGGCCGGGCCGCCGCCACTGGCGGCCAGGCGGTCCCAGGTGGCGTAGACGCGGTTGGCATCGAGCGGGTCGGCGGTCAGCGACTGCTTGTCGTTGAAGAAGCCGGCGCCGTCGGCGATCAGCACCTGTGGCGGGCTCCAGGCCCGGCCACCATCGAGCGAGCGGCTGACCAGCAGGGCATTGCGCGAGCCGGCACCGAACACCGTGCCGCTGAAGGACAGGGCGATCTGGTAGACCAGCCCGGAGGGCCCGAAGCTGACCCAGGGGTCGCTGGCGCGCTCGTAATCACCCACGGCCCCGCTGCCGCCGCCACAGCGCGAGAACGGCAGGGCCTGAATCGACCACGCCGCACCGCCATCGAAGGAAACCGCGGTCACCAGTCCCGCCGCTCCGCCGCTGGACCAGCGGTCCTGCTGCCAGACCGCGACGCGGTGGCGGGTATCCACGGGGTTGATCGCCAGCAGCGGCTCCACCTCGGCTCCGCGGTAGCGCTCGCCGGCGGCCGCACCGCCGCCCGTGCAGCCCGCCGGCAGCGGACTGGCGGCGGAGACGGTGGTGAGGGGATAGGGATCGGCCAGCGGTGGCGGTGCGGCGGGGGTCCCGCCGCCACCGCCGCAGGCGCCGAGCACGGCGCTGATCGCCACGGCCAGCCCGCTGCGGATCGCTGCCTGTCTGCCCATGTGCGGCTCCCGGTGGGGGGTCAATGCAGGCACACTGCGCCCCCCTTCCTGTCCTGGCAAGCCCCGATGAGCCTCAAGCCCCTGGCCTACCGCTGGCGCGCCGGCGGCCTGCGTCCGATCGAACATCCGGCCCGGGTCCGCCTGGAGGATTTGCTGCACATCGAGCGGCAGAAGAGCCTGCTGGTGCAGAACACCCGCCAGTTCGTCGAGGGCCGGCCGGCCAACCATGCCCTGCTCACCGGCGCCCGCGGCACCGGCAAGTCCAGCCTGGTCAAGGCCCTGCTCCCGGCCTTCGCCGAACAGGGCCTGCGCCTGGTGGAACTGGTGCCGGACCAGCTCACCGAACTGCCGGAGATCGTCGCGCCCCTGCGCGGGCGGCCGGAGCGCTTCCTGCTCTATGTGGACGACTTCAGCGTCGGCGCCCAGGACGCCCGCCTGACCGCCCTCAAGACCGCGCTGGACGGCGGACTCGAGGAGCCGCCGGAGAATGTGCTGATCGTCGCCACCAGCAACCGCCGCCACCTGCTGCCGACCCTGCGCACCGACAACGGCGAGTTCCACTGGATCGACGAGGAGCTGCACCCGGGCGAGTCCAGCGAGGAGAAGATCTCGCTGTCGGAGCGCTTCGGGCTGTGGCTGAGCTTCGCGCCCTTCGACCAGACCCAGTACCTCGACGCCGTCCAGCACCACCTCGGCCTGCTCGGCCTGCAGGGGCCGATCGATGAGGCGGTCAGCGCCGCGGCCCTGCGCTGGGCGCTGCACCGGGCCTCCCGCTCGGGGCGGGTGGCCCAGCAGTTCGCCCGCGACTGGGTCGGCCGCGCCGGCGGCTGAACCCGCGCCTCAGCGGCGCCGCCGGCCGAGGCCGGCGGCGAGCAGCAGCAGACCGAGCAGACCGGCGCCCAGGGCGCCGCCGAACTGGCCGGAGGCCGGCGCATCCGGATCGGCAGACTGGCCCGGACCGCCGACCGGCGCATCGGCACAGACCCCGTCGGTCACCACATAGGGCAGCACCGCCGCGGCGGAGTCGACCGTCAGGCCCGCCCCGTTCACCGGATTGGTGGTCTGGCGGATGCTCGCCGCCACCCGCGCCAGCGGCATGCCGGCGGTGATCGGCAGCGGGAAGCTGGCCTTGTCGAGCACCAGGGTGATGGTGCCGTCCTCGCTGTAGGTGCTGGCCGCATCCAGCGTGCCCAGCACGGTGAAGGTGCCGACGGTGATGGCCGGCGTCACCAGCGGCGAGAGGGTGCCGTAGAGGAAGCGCGGCAGGCCCTGCGTGGTGTCCATGGCCACGAAGTAGTCGAGCTCGCCGCCCGGCACCCCGAAGTACATGTACCAGCGGTAGTCCGGTGGCAGCGGCGCCGCCAGGTTGGCCATCTTGAGGGTGAACACCAGCTTGCCTGGCTGGTCGCTGGGTTCCGCGATCCAGGCCTGGCGCAGGTCGTCCTGACCGGTCGGCAGGCTGGCCAGCCCGCTGGTGCCCGGGCCGGAGGTGACCTGGGTGATGCCCGGCAGCGCGCACGCCCGCTCGGCCGGCGGCGGCGGCGCCTGCTGCAGCACGGTGAGCGGCCGGGTCAGCATCGGGAACAGGTTCTCCTGGGTATTGCCCTCGGGCGAGCCCAGGCTCGGCACCCGGTCCTCCACCCGCCCGCCGGCATCGCGCACGGTCAGCCGGAGGTTGTGCAGGGGGGCCAGCCGCGGTGGCCGTCCCATCTGCTCGTAGGGCACGAAGAAGCTCAGCACATTGCCGTCGAGGCTGACGCTGCTGGGTACCGCGCTGTTGAGGCTGCTGGCCTCGGCGATCTGCGGGCCGCTGCCATCCAGCAGCACGCTGCTCGCCACCGGCACGCCGTTGGCGTTCATCTCCAGGGTGTAGGCCAGGGGGCCGAGCGGGGACAGATCGCTGGCATCGGCCAGCGTCAGCCGCACCGCGATGCCGGCGGGGCTCTCGCCGGGCGCCGACTCCTGTACCCGCAGCTCCCGCACATCGGCGGCCAGCACCGAGACGCTGTCATCGACGTCCGCGCTGACCAGCCGCTGCTCGGTCCCCGCCGCCGGCACACCGGCCTTGGCCACGCCCAGGGCGTCGAGCGCCGCCGGCAGGTCGAGCAGGCCGGCGCCGAAGCCGAAGTGACGGGTGCCACCCGGGTTCTGCGGGTCGGGCTCGTAGTCCGCTCCGACCTTGCGCGCGGTGTTCTTGATCAGCCGCTCGGCCTCGGCCGGGGTCAGCTCCGGGCGCGCCTGGTAAAGCAGGGCCAGCGCTCCGGCGACATGCGGCGTGGCCATCGAGGTGCCTGAGATGGTGCCGTACCAGGGCAGCCAGGTGGTCTCGGCGCCAGTGGTGCAGGTGATCTGCCCCTGCAGACCCTGCAGACAGGTCGAGGTGATGTTGCTGCCCGGCGCGGCGATGTCCGGATAGGTCTCCGGACGGCCGCGCTCGCCCCGGCTGGAGAAGCTGCTGAGGCCGCCGTCGAGCTTGCCGGTGTTGCCATCGTCATAGCTCGCCACGCAGATCACGCCGGGGGTCGGGTCCTTGCAGAAGCTGGAGGTGGCGTCGGCGCTGCCGTCGCCAGCGCTGTTGCCGGCCGCCCAGACCATGCTGATGCCGGCGTTGACCAGATCCCGGCTCAGGCAGGAGCGCACCGTCCCCGGCTCGTAGGGGCTGCCGCCGGCATTGCCGAGCGAGAAGCTCGCCACCCGCACCGGCGGGTTGTAGCTGGCGAGGTTGTCGAGCAGGTGCTGCAGCGAGACATCGATGTAGATCAGCAGGCCCGCGGGCACCACGCCCACCGGTTCGATCACCTCGCCGACGCTGTACATCAGCAGGCTCGCCCCGGGCGCGGCGCCGGTGTAGGTGCCGGGCTGGGCGGGTGCGGTGCCCTCGGCGTAGTCGCCGGTGGAGCGGCGCCCATCGCCGCCGACGGTCCCGATCACATGGGTGCCGTGGCCGCTGGTGGTGTCGGTGTTGGTGGCGCCGAGATCCTGATAGGCCGCGGTGCCGGTGAGCAGGGGATCCCCCACCGCCTTCCAGTTGCCGAGCAGGCGGTCGCCGAAATCGCCCTGCAGGGCGTTCAGACCGGAGTCGTGGACCGAGACGGTCACGCCCTCGCCGGTCAGCACCCGGCCCTGGCGATCGAAGTAGGGACCGCCGGAGACCGCCTCCTGGGCCACCCGCACCCGGGTCGCCCAGGACTGGGTATCGCCGAGGAAGCGCAGGGTCTCGTGGGCCTCGATGTAGCGGATCGAGGGCTCGGTGCGCAGGGCCTTGAACTGGCCGACGGTGCCGGTGACGAAGATCGCCGGCAGATAGCGCTCGAAGCTGTGCACCAGGCGCAGGCCGCTGCGGGCGATCAGCTCACGCCACTGCAGCGGGCTGCCCATCGAGAAGTACAGATAGCCCGCCATCGGGGCGCTCTCGGGCAGGGTATGGAAGCGGCGGAAGGCTTCCAGCGAGAGCCCGGCGAGGCCGCCGTTTGGCTGGCCGCTCAGCGAGCAGAGATCAACCCCACCGCCGTCGCCACCCCCACCGCCCCCGCTCCCGCCCGGCACCAGGCTCACCGTCCCGGTGAAGGATTCGGCCAGGGGCAGGAAGGGAATCACCTCCAGCCGGTAGGTCTGGGTGCCCGGCAGGGCGGGAAACACCGCCAGCTCCGGATTCGAGGAACTGGCGGCCTGGGCCACCACCTCGCCACTGGCATCGCGCACATAGACATCGAAATCGGCCTCCGGGCTGGGCCATTCCACCCGCAGATGGATCTCGCTACCCGGGAAGCGCTGCAGGTAATCCGCCGGCAGATCCACAGTCAGCGCGTAGACATCACAGGTCTGACCGTCGTCCTCGCAGATCGGCTCGACCTGCGGAGACAGATTGGGAACGACGAACGGGCCGCCGGTGTAGACCAGGTCCCCGCTGGTGGGGGTGAGGGTGCCGGCCGGCGGTTCGGCCGCCTGGGCGGGAGCCGCGGCCAGCAGGCCGAGGGCGAGAATCAGAGCGTTCCGGGCGAGAGTCATGGGCGCGTCCTGCGAGCAAGCTGATGTCCGACGTACGTGTCAGATTTAGCTCACAGATGCAGCCTCGACAAGAGGGCACTCCCGCCCCCCCCCCCGCCGGAGCCGGGATCCGGGCCGGACCTGCCCTCGACCGGAGATCGACCGGGACGCCCCCCCCGCGGCTTACGGTGCGGTGGTGAAACTCCAGCTGTAGCGGTCGGCCAGCCGGGCGCCGCGCTGGTCGCGCAGCCGGGGGGTGAGCACCACGGTGTAGCGCTCGCCCGCCCTGAGATCGGCGGCCGGGAAGAACTTGCTGGTATGGGTGAACTCGCGCTGATAGATGCCCGGCTCCACCCGCCCCTCCACCACCCGGCCCTGGCGATCGAGCAGGCGGAAGGCGCCCGGACTTTCCCGGCGCGCCGGATCCATCGAGTGACCGAAGAAGGCGGGGATGCGCAGCCCGGCCTGCTCGCGTCCGATGGCGACATCCACCGCGCCATGGCGCGGATGCACGCCGATCACCCGCGGGGGGCCCAGTTCGCTGGCGTCGCGGGCCAGCAGCTGGCGCCACATCTGCTCGTAGAGCCCGGCCACCATGTAGCCGGAATCCACCACACCCCCGGGCCCGGCGTAGTAGTTGGCACTGGCCCAGGGCATCTGGTTGCGGATGCGGGTGATCTCGACCGGCGCGCCGGCGCGCTCGGCGGTCACCGCGCTGCGGGTCACCACCTGGGCACGCTGGATCATCGCCTCGGTGACGCCCTGCTCGGGCCGGTTGATCCGGTAAACCGCCACCAGGTCGGCCGCCGGCGGCAACTCCAGCGCCGGGGCGTCCTCCCACAGGCTCTGCTCGACGATGGCGACGATGTCCATCGCGTATTCGATGGCATTGAGCGGGGTGGCGCCGAACAGATCGCGCAGCGCGGCATAGCCGGCCTCGCCGGTCACCGCACGCAGCAGGGCTGCGGGGGTGAAGGGTCCGAAGACATCATCATCGAGAAACCCGGCCGGGTTGGGGTCCTCGCCGCGCTCGCGCACCACGGGTTCGAACAGGGAATCCCAGGTCTCGTCGGTCAGGCCGTGCGCGGCATTGCCGAAGGCAAAGGCGATCAGCCGCCCGCAGCGCTCGGACGGCAGCAGATTGGGATTGATCAGCCCCACCGGGTTCTGCACCGCCGGCAGTGCCGCGATCATGGTCCGTGCCTCCTCGGCACAGGGGGTGGCGGTCTGCAGGTAGTCGATGAAGGCGAGCTGGAAATCCCCCCAGTGGGCGCGCTCGGCCATCTCGCGGTCCTCGGCGAACAGCACGCCGCTGCCATAGCCCCCGTCCGGGTGGATGGCGCCCGCCAGCAGGCTGGGCCGGTGCAGGGTGAGCAGGGCCTTGAGCGGCTCGTTGCGCAGCGCCTGACGGCCGAAGTCCGCCATCAGCGCATGGGTGGTCATGCCCGCCGCCTGCAGCGGCGGCGGCACCAACAGCACGGTCAGAACCAGCGCAGCGAGCAGACGCGACATGACAACCTCCGGAATCGAGGCCGCAGGGTACGCCGCGCAGATGACGGTTGTGACGACGGGGGTGATCTTCCCAGCCCGGGCTCAGCCGCCGGTGAGAGATTTGACCAGGGCCACGTACTTCTTCATCGCCTCATCGGCCTTGGTGCCCTTGAGCTTGGCCCAGGCGTCGTACTTGGCGCGGCCGACCATGTCCAGCATGCCCGGACGCGAGCCGCTGACATCGCCATCGGTGGCCTGCTTGAACAGCGAGTAGAGCGCCAGCAGGTCCTCGTTGCTGGGCCGCTTGGTCAGCGTCTTGACGTCCTTCTGGGCCTGCTCGAACAGGGACTTGAGATCGGACATCGGCGGCTCCTCGGCAGCGGGTCGGGAGCCGGTTTGTAGCATGCCGGCGCACCGCCGCGCAGGGCTGGCTCACAGCGAGCCGGCGAACACCCGCAGCCCCTCGCCATCCGGGCCGATCGGATAGGCCACGCCGATCTCCAGGTCCAGATTGACGAACCAGCTCACGCGGAAGCGCAGGCCCAGGCCGAGGCTGCCGTAAAGCGGCTGGCCGGCGCCCCGGCTGGCATCCGGCCAGGCGCTGCCGGCCTCGGCGAGGGCGAGCAGGCGCACCGAGTCCCAGCCCAGTGGATGCAGGTACTCCAGGCCCAGCACATAGCGGAAATCGCCTTCGATGCGATCGCGGTCGTACCCGCGCAGCAGCTGGGAACCGCCCAGGGCATAGGCCGGATCCGGGCGCTGACCAGGGCCGCCGTGATAGCTGCCGATCTGGAACAGGGTGTTGAAGGACTGATGGCGCAGGCGCCCCACTGGCTGGAAATGCCGCCAGGCCAGATCCGCCTGCAGATAGGCGTAGTCCGAGGCCAGCGTGCCGAGGGTGCTGAGCAGGCTGGACTCGAACACGGTGCCCCGCTCGCTGTAGAGATCGAAGCGCAGATCCCGGTAGCCGAGCTGGGCCTGCAGGGCGGTGGCCATGCCCTGGTCCGGCGGCGCGAGAGGGCCGCGGCTGTCCTGCGACTGCCAGTCCAGGCCAGCGCCGGCCATCCAGCCCTGGCTGGGCGGGCCCGGGCTCAGACTGCGGGTCAGGCCCAGGCTGATCCGGTTCAGCCGCTCGTCATAGGGCGGCGCCGGGTCCGGCTCGCGGCGCTGGTCGGTGTGGGCCAGCGCCACCCGCAGCGAGTTGCGGCTGCCCCCGATCAGCGGCGCGTCGTAGTTGAACACCGTGGTCAGCGCGGCATCGCGGCTGCTGTCGGCGTACTGGCGCTGCACCACCAGGGCACGCAGCCGGTGATTGAGGCCGGCGATGTTGCTCCAGCGCAGCTGCACGCCATAGCCGGTGTCCCCATCAGCGTTGGCCTCCACCCGCGGCAGCGGCAGCAGGTAGTACTTCTCCTCGACGATGAAGACCACCCGCTCGCCTTCCGGCCAGGTCTCGCGGCGCAGGCTTACCGAGCGGAACAGGCCGAGATCCTGGATCGCCTGCCGGGCCTGCTCGAGACGCTCGGCGCTGACGGTGTCCCCGGCCACCAGCCCGGTCTCGCGGCGCATCACCTCGTCGCGGGTGACGGCATTGCCCTCGAAGGCGATGGCGCCGAGGGTGAACGGTGCCTCGGATGGCGGCGGCTCGGCCGCTGCCAGTGGCAGGACGACCAGCAGCAGGAGGCCCAGCCGCTGCCAGCCTGCCCGCCCGGGGCCCCGACGTCCGCTGGCGCCGTCGGGTCGCATGCCTCAGCGCTCGCGTTGGTAGTCGACGAAGGCGTAGGCGTGGGCATGGCGGTCATCCGCCGCATGCCGCTCCCGCCCGACCTCGACAAAGCCGAGGCCACGCCAGTCCGGAAACCAGGCATCGCCCTCCGCCACCTCGGTCTCCACCTCGGTCAGCCAGAGCCGATCGGCCAGCGGCAGGGTCTGCTGATACAGCTCGCCACCGCCGATCACCCGCAGCTCGCCCTGCTCGGGTGCGGTGGCCAGCGCCGCCTCCAGGCTCTCGAAGCGGCGCACGCCGGCCGGCAGCGCCAGTTCGGCCTGACGCGAGATCACCCAGTTGGCGCGGCCGGGCAGCGGCCGGCCCAGCGAGGCCCAGGTCTTGCGGCCCATCAGCACGGTGTGGCCCAGGGTCAGACGCTTGAAGCGGGCCAGGTCATCCGGCAGCCGCCAGGGCAGCGCGCCGGCACGGCCGATCACGCGGCGGCGGTCGAGAGCGGCGATCAGGGCGAGACGAGACATGGTTCAGCCTTAGCGGACGGCGGGGTGCAAAGGCGAGGCCGGGGCGGACGGCCGCAGCCGCCGGCGGGACCAGCGGTGCTCAGACCGCCACCGGCGCCTTGATGTGCGGATGTGGGTCGTAGCCCTGCAGCTCGAAATCCTCGTAGCGGAAGGCGAACAAATCCTTCACCGCCGGGTTGATCTGCAGCCGTGGCAGCGCGCGCGGACTGCGCGAGAGCTGTTCGCGGGCCTGGTCGAAATGGTTCGAATACAGGTGGCAGTCGCCGCCGGTCCAGACGAAATCACCCGGCTTCAGATCACAGACCTGGGCCACCATCATCGTCAGCAGGGCGTAGCTGGCGATGTTGAAGGGCACGCCGAGGAAGATGTCGCAGGAGCGCTGGTAGAGCTGGCAGCTCAGCTTGCCGTCGGCCACATAGAACTGGAAGAAGGCATGGCAGGGCGGCAGCTTCATCTTGTCGATCTCGCCGACATTCCAGGCCGAGACGATCAGCCGCCGCGAATCCGGGTTGGCCTTGATCTGCGCCAGCACCTGGCTGATCTGGTCGATGTGGCGGCCATCGGCGGTGGGCCAGCTGCGCCACTGGCTGCCGTAGACCGGGCCGAGCTCGCCGCTGGCATCGGCCCACTCGTCCCAGATCGAGACGCCGTTGTCCTTCAGATAGCGGATGTTGGTCTCGCCGCGGAGGAACCACAGCAGCTCGTAGATGATCGAGCGCAGATGCAGCTTCTTGGTGGTGAGCACCGGGAAGCCGGCGCCCAGATCGAAGCGCATCTGGTGTCCGAACACCGAGCGGGTGCCGGTGCCGGTGCGGTCGGACTTGTCGGTGCCATGCTCGAGCACATGGCGCATCAGATCGAGGTACTGGCGCATGCCGCCAGTCTAAACCCCGGGCGCGCCCAAGGTCCCGGTCGGCCCCGCGCTCAGACGGCGAAGCTCTCGCCGCAGCCGCACTCGCCCTTCACATTGGGATTGAGGAACTTGTAGGCCTCGTTGAGGCCGTTCTTCTGCCAGTCCAGGGTCAGACCCTGCAGCTGGGCGAGGTGCTCGTCGCGCACCACCAGACGCGCGCCATGCGATTCGTACACCTGCTCGCCCTCGCCCACCGCATCGGCATAGTCGAGGGTGTAGGCCCAGCCGGAGCAGCCGGCCTTCTTCACCCCCACCCGCAGGCCCAGCCCATGACCGCGCTTGGCCAGCTGGGCCTGGACACGCTGGGCGGCGGAGGGAGTGAGGTGGATGCTCATGCGGGGATTACCGGCGGGGACAGGGCAAGCAGGGCTTCTTCGCCCATGAGGGCACAGTGGGCGCGCTCCTCGGGGATTTCAAGCGCTGCGCGAATGATCGCCGCCGAGGGCTGCAGCGGACCCGACGCCGCGCTGAGCGATTCGCACAGCCACTGGCCGAGCGCGATCGTATACGGCGAGCCCAGGGCCTGGAAGCAGGCCTGCTGGACGCGGCCGGAGGCATCCCGCCACACCCCCAGCCAGAGCCGGTCGCGCCCGGCGCGGGTGCCGATCTCGTGCTGTTCGGGCGCGGCGGCCACGGCGCCGACCCGGGTCGGCGCGCAGAAGCGCTGCCAGACCGGAGAGGGATAGCGCGGATCGGTCGCGGCCAGGGCCGCCGGTGGCACCCCGCGGGCGATATCGCGCAGGGCCTGCACCGCCGCCACCGTCAGCTGGATGGCCTGATCGATCTCGGCAGCGGTGGTGTCGCGCCCCAGCGAATAGCGCAGCGAGGCCTCGGCCAGGGCATCGTCGTGGCCGAGGGCACGCAGCACATAGCTGGGCTCGCGGGTGGCCGAGGAGCAGGCCGCACCGCTGCTGAGGGCGAGCGCCGGCAGACGCGCGCGCAGCGACTCCCCCTCCACCCCGGGCACGCTGACATTGAGCAGCTGGGGCGCGGCCTCGCCGGCTGGCGGGGTATTTCGGGTCAGATCGGGGATGCCGGCCCGCAGGCCCTGCCAGAGCCGTTCGCGCAGCGTCTCCAGCCGCGCCGCCAGCGCCGGCTGTTCGGCCGCTGCCGCGGCAGCGGCGGCTCCGAAGGCGAGGATCAGCGGAGCCGGCAGCGTGCCCGAGCGCATGCCCTGCTCCTGGCCGCCGCCATGCAGCTGCGGCGACAGCCGCGCGCGCGGCCGCTTGCGGACGAACAGCGCGCCAATGCCCGGCGGCCCGCCCAGCTTGTGGGCAGAAAGCGAGAGCAGATCCACCGGGGTGCGCGCGAGATCGATGGCCAGCTTGCCCGCGGCCTGGGCCGCATCCACATGCAGGAGCACGCCGCGCTCACGCAGCCGCGGGGCCAGCCGCTCGATCGGCAGGCAGCTGCCCAGCTCGTTCTGCACCCACATCAGCGAGACCAGCACCGTCTCCGGACGCAGCTCGGCCAGCACCGCCGCCGGGTCGATCCGCCCGCGGGCATCCGGGCGCAGATAGCTCACCCGCACGCCCTGGGTCTCCAGCCAGCGGGCGCTGTCGAGCACGCAGCGGTGCTCGATGCGGCTGGTCACCAGATGGGCGCCGCTGCGGCCGCGGAACTCCAGCGCCCCCTTCAGCGCCAGGTTGTTGGCCTCGGTGGCGCCGCTGGTGAACAGCAGCTCCTCGGGCTGGGCGCCGATCAGCGCCGCCACCTGGGCGCGCGCCTGCTCGATCCGGGCGCGCAGCTCGCGGCCCGCGGCGTGATCCGAGGCCGGATTGGCCTGGGCGCCCGGCTGGTCCAGCCAGGCGCGCAGGGCCTGCGCCGCCTGCGGATGCAGAGGCGTGGTGGCGGCATGATCGAGATAGATCACGCCACGGCTCCCGGAACCGCGGCGAGCTCGGTCAGCGCCGCCAGCAGCTGCTCGATGTGCTCCGGGCGGTTGTCACGGCCGAGGCTGACCCGCACCGCGCCCTTGGCGGTGACGCGGTCATGGCCCATCGCCAGCAGCACATGGCTGGGCTCACCGGAGCCGCTGGCACAGGCCGACCCGGAAGACACCGCGAAGCCGCGCCGGTCCAGGGCCATCAGCAGGGCCTCGCCGTCCCAGCCCGGCAGCGCGAACTGGCGGGTATTGGCCAGCCGCGGGCGGCCATGGCCGAACACCACCACCCCGGGCAGGCGGGCGAGGCCCTCGTCGAGTCGGGCGATCAGGGGCGCCAGCTGGGCCCGGCGCTGATCCTGCTCGCTCTTCGCCAGCTCGGCGGCGAGCCCGAAGCCGACGATCGCCGCCACATTCTCGGTGCCACCGCGGCGCGCCTTCTCCTGCGCCCCACCCTGCTGCACCGCCGCCAGCGGCACCTCGGCGCGCACCACCAGCGCCGCCACCCCCTGGGGGCCGTAGAGCTTGTGGCTGGACAGGGTCAGCAGATCGGCGCCAAGCGTCTCCCGTTCGATCGGCAGCTTGCCGGCCGCCTGCACCGCATCGACATGCAGCCAGGCGCCGGCCGCCTGGATCAGCGGCGCCAGCCGCGGCAGATCCTGGATCACCCCGGTCTCGTTGTTGGCGCACATCAGGCTGACCAGGCGTGGCCGCGCCTGCTGCAGCAGGGTCTGCAGGGCGAGCGGATCGACCGCGCCGCCGCCATCGACCGGTATCACGCTCACCGGATGGGTCGCCCGCAGCGACTCGGCCGCCTCCATCACCGCCGGATGCTCGGTGGCGCCGTAGGCCAGGCCGCCGCCGGCCGCCGCCAGCACCCCCTTGAGGGCGAGGTTGTTGGCCTCGGTGCCACCGGAGGTGAAGATCACCTCGGCGGGCGTCGCGCCGACCAGATCGGCCACCTGCTGGCGCGCCGCCTCCACCGCATGGCGGGCGCGGCGACCGTAGCGATGCAGGCTGGAGGCATTGGCGGCCGGTCCGGCGAGATAGGGCTGCATCGCCTCCAGCACCCGGGGATCCAGCGGGGTGGTGGCGTTGTGGTCGAGATAGACGGGCATCCGCGCTCAGCCCGTCTTGCGGTCCTCGGCCTCGGCGCAGAAACCCGGCAGCTCCAGCCGCTCCAGCTCGGTTTCCGGCAGGCGGGCGTCGAGCCGG
>DASUDX010000098.1:0-16663 GCA_036275365.1 Nevskiaceae bacterium
GGCCGGGTGGAGCCGGGCTTCCCGGTGCAGCTGGTGGTGGACGCCCACGGCGATCGTCGCTTCGACGGCCAGGTGCTGGCGGTGGAGCCAGTGGTGGATCCGGCCACCCGCAACTTCACCGTGCGGGCCCGTCTGCCCAACCCGGACGGTCTGCTCAGCGGCGGTCAGTTCGCCCGCGTCACCCTGCTGCTGCCGGGCGCCGAGTCGGTGCTGGCAGTGCCGCGCACCGCCATCGATTACAGCTCCTACGGCGCCTCGGTCTATGTCGTGCAGCCGCGCAGCGGCGCCACCGCCGGCGAGCTGGAAGTGATCCAGCGCTTCGTTCGGCTGGGCGAGGCCCGCGGTGATTTCGTCGCGGTGGCCGAGGGCCTCAAGCCTGACGAGCGGGTGGCCACCTCCGGCCTGCTCAAGCTGCGCAACCAGCAGCCGGTGAGCATCGACAACAGCAATCCGCCGCAGCCCTCGCTGAGCCCCAGCCTGCCCAACACCTGAGACCGCGCCCCGCGCCGCCTCCGTCATCAAGGTCCTGACCATGCATTTCACGGACATCTTCATCAAGCGACCGGTGCTGGCCACCGTGATCAGCCTGATCATCCTGCTGCTGGGTCTGCGCGCGGCCGGGGATCTGAGCATCCGCCAGTACCCCTATCTGCAGAACGCGCAGATCACGGTGAATGTCGCCTACCCGGGCGCCGATGCCAGCCTGATGGAAGGCTTCATCACCACCCCGATCGAGCGCGAGGTGGCGACCGCCGATGGCATCGACTTCCTCACCTCCAGCACCACCCAGGGGGTGAGCCTGATCACCGCCAATCTGCGGCTGACCAAGGACCCCAACGAGGCGCTGACCGAGATCTCGGCCAAGGTCGACAAGCTGCGCGCCCAGCTGCCGGATGGATCAGAAGACCCGATCGTGCAGATCGCGGCGGGCGAGGGCACGGCGGCGATGTACCTCTCCTTCTACAGCGAGGTGCTGACGCCGAGCCAGGTCACCGACTATCTGATCCGCGAGGTGGAGCCGCAGCTGGCGGCGATCGACGGTGTCGAGCGGGCCGAGATCATCGGCGCCCGCACCTATGCGCTGCGCGTCTGGCTCAAGCCGGATCGCCTCACCGCGCATGACCTGACCGCCAGCGAAGTGCTGGCCGCGGTGCGCAGCCAGAATGTGCAGTCCGCGGTCGGCGAGACCCGCGGCGGCTATGTGAAGATCGGCCTGTCGGCCACCACCGATCTGCGCACCGAGGCGGATTTCCGCCAGCTGATCGTCAAGGCCGATGGCCAGACCCCGGTGCGTCTGGGTGATGTTGCGGAGGTCGCCCTGGGCGCCGAAACCTACGAGGGCTTCGCGGCCTGGAATGGCCGTCCGGCGATCTTCGTCGGTGTGCAGACGCGCCCGGATGCCAATGTGCTCGAGGTGATCGACCGTCTCCTCGAGGTCTGGCCGTCCCTTGAGCAGCGCCTGCCCGAGGGGCTCGAGGGCGAGATCAGCTATGACAGCACCCGCTACATCCGCGACGCCATCGGCGAGGTGCAGGCCACCCTGGTCGAGGCGCTGATCATCGTCATCGTGGTGATCTTCCTGTTCCTCGGTTCGGTACGGAACTCGCTGATTCCGGCGGTGACCGTCCCGCTGTCCCTGGTCGGGGCCCTGTTCCTGATGCTGGTGATGGGCTTCTCGATCAATCTGCTGACCCTACTGGCGATGGTGCTGGCGATCGGCATGGTGGTGGACGACGCCATCATCGTGATGGAGAACATCCATCGCCACATCGAGGAGGGCATGTCGCCCTGGGACGCCTCGATCCTCGGCGCCCGCGAGCTGGTCGGTCCGGTGATCGCGATGACCATCACCCTGGTCGCGGTGTACGCCCCGATCGGCTTCCTCACCGGTATCACCGGCACGCTGTTCACCGAGTTCGCCTTCACCCTCGCCGGTGCGGTGGTGATCTCCGGCATCGTGGCGCTGACGCTGACGCCGATGATGTGCGCCCGGCTGCTCAAGCCCAGTCATGGCGAAGGCGCGGAGAGCAACCGCTTCGCCGCCTACATCGACGAGAAGTTCAGTGCCTGGCGCCTGTCCTTCCAGCAGCGCCTGCATCGCGCGCTGGACGGCACGCCGCTGATCCTCGGCTTCGGCGGACTGGTGCTGCTGTCCTGCTTCTTCCTGTTCCGCTCCACGCCGGCGGAGCTCGCGCCGCAGGAGGACCAGGGCTTCAGCTTCGCCATCATCGAGAGCGATGGCTACGCCTCCCAGGAGTATCTCGACCAGTACTACCGGCAGGCCGAGAAGCTGCTGATGGCCAATCCCTATGTGGACAAGCTGTTCAGCTTCGGTCTGCCGGGTTCGAGCAACAGCGCCTTCCTCGGCCTGCTGCTCAAGCCCTGGAGCGAGCGCGACCAGACCGCCAACGCCCTGCAGCAGCAGACCCAGGGCCAGCTCGACCAGATCGCCGGTCTGCGCGTGTTCACCAGCCAGCCGCCGGCCCTGCCCACGCCGGGCCAGGGTCTGCCGATGGAGTTCGTGATCAAGTCCACCGCCCCGGCCGATGAGGTGGTGAGGGTCAGCGAGCAGATCGTCGCGCGTGCCCAGGCCACCAAGCAGTTCTTCTTCGTCGCCGGCAAGCTGCGGATCGACCGCCCCGAGGCGCGCATCGAGATCGACCGCGAGAAGGCCGCGCTGATGGGCGTGGACATGCAGCAGCTGGCGGCGGATCTGGCCTCGGCGATGGCCGGCGGCGAGGTGGCCCGCTTCGCCTACGAGAACCGCTCCTACAAGGTGATCCAGCAGATGGAACGCGGCGGGCGTCTCAACCCGCAGCAGCTGGAGGGGCTCTACACCCGCGCCCGCAACGGCACCCTGGTGCCGCTCTCCACCCTGGCGCGGATCGAGATGCGCACGGTGCCGCGCAGCATCGAGCACGCCCAGCAGCTCACCGCCGACACCATCCAGGGGGCGCCGCTGCCGAGCCTGACCCAGGGCCAGGCGCTGAAGATCCTCGAGGACATCGCCGCCGAGGTGCTGCCGGCCGGCTATCAGGTGGACTACGCCGGGGCCTCGCGCCAGTTCAAGCAGGAGGGCAGCGCCCTGCTGGCCACCTTCGCCTTCGCGCTGATCGTGATCTATCTGGTGCTGTCGGCGCAGTTCGAATCCTTCCGCGATCCGCTGATCATGCTGGTGACGGTACCGATGTCGATCAGCGGGGCGCTGCTGGTGGTCAACATCCTCGGCATCACCAATGGCCTGCAGCTGACCGACTTCCCCGGCATGACGCTCAACATCTACACCCAGGTCGGCCTGATCACGCTGATCGGGGTGATCTCCAAGCACGGCATCCTGATCGTGGAGTTCGCCAACAAGCTGCAGGAGCAGGGGCTGCCCAAGCGCCAGGCGATCGAGGAGGCCACCGCCATCCGCCTGCGGCCGGTGCTGATGACCACCGCCGCCCTGGTGATCGCCATGGTGCCGCTGCTGATCGCCAGCGGACCGGGTGCGGCGGCGCGCTTCTCGATGGGTCTGGTGATCGCCGCCGGCATGAGCATCGGTACGCTGTTCACTCTCTATGTGCTGCCGGCGGTGTACCTGGCGATCGGCCGTGACCTTGCCGCCTCGGCGGCGGTCCAGCCGGACGCCCGCGTCCTGCCCAGCACCTGAGCCCGGGAGTGCCGATGTTCTTCGCCCTGCTGCTGGTCACTTTTCTGGTCGCCCTGGGCGTGTCCGCGCTGTGCGCGCGGATGTTCTCGACGCCCACCGGCAACATCCTCAAGCGGGTGATCGCCGATGAGATCAGCAGCGCCTGGCATCGCTATCTCGGCTTTGCCATCTATGTGGTCGGCATTTCCTCCGGCGTGCGGCTCTACGAGCTCGAGCGCTATCTGACCCCGCCGCCCGGCGCTCCCGAGGGGGCCGAGGTGCTCGCGCTGACGCCGGAGCGCTGGGTGCTGGAGGTCTATCGCACGGTGGTCGAGACCCTGCAGGGCATTGCCTGGATGCTGCTGCTGTTCTTCGTGGTCGCCCTGGTGGCCTTCGTCATCGTGCGCATCGCCGAGATGCGCGGAGAGCGCCGCCCGCCCGGCAGCTGAGCGTCATCACCGCTTCACCGGACCGTCATAGTCTGCCGACGGATCCGTCGTCCGGTTGACCGTCATGCCGCTGCACTCGCCCTTCCGCCGTCTGCAGGCCCGCGGCCTGCGCCACCCCCTCAGCCGCCGCCAGCTGCTGCGCCAGGGGTTTCTGGGTCTGGGGTTGATCGGCCTCGGCGCCACCCTCCGCGGCTGTGGCAACAGCAGCGGCAGCGCGGCCGGACCGATTACCTCCGCCCGCGGGCGGCTGCAGATTCCGCCGCTGGCCAGCGCGCCGGACGAGAACGGTCTGCTGATTCCCCAGGGCTTCCGCAGCCGGGTGCTGGCCCAGGCCAACCAGCCGGTGGCGGGCACGGGCTTTGTCTGGCACACCGATCCGGATGCCGGGGCGGTCTACCCGGCGGCCGATGGCGGCTGGGTCTATGTGAGCAATCGCGAGTTCGTACCCGGTGGAGTCAATGCCCTGCGCTTCGACGCCCAGGGCGAGATCACCAGCGCCTACACCGTGCTGCCGGGCGCGCTCAGCCGGATCAACTGCGGTGGCGGCGTGACGCCCTGGAACACCTGGCTCTCCGGCGAGGAGTACGAGCTGGGTCTGATCTGGGAGTGCGATCCCTTCGATACCACCGGGACCGCGGTGCAGAGCTGGCGCGGCTGCGGCACCTTCGCCCACGAGGCGGTGGCGATCGACCCGGCGAGCAATATCTTCTACCTGACCGAGGACGAGAGTGACGGCCGCTTCTACCGCTTCGTTCCCACCACCCCGAACATCGGCGGCCGCCCCTCCACCGACGGGGTGCTGGAGGCCCTGCAGGTGATGACCGCGGAGGACATCAACCTCGAAGGCGCGCGCGGCCCCTGGCCGGTGCAGTGGCGGCCGATTCCGGTGCCTAATCCGCTCGGCGCGGTGATCGAGGACATCCCGCTCGGACAGACGCCCACCCGCTATCAGGTGCCCGAGACCACCGCCTTCCGCGGCGGCGAGGGTCTGTGGTTCCAGAACGGCATCGTCTACTTCACCACCAAGAGCGACCGCCGGGTGTGGGCGCATGATGTGGCCGCGGGCACCCTGGAGGTGATTTACGACGATGCCTTCTTCCAGCCGGAGCCGGTGCTGGATTCGGTCGACAACATCGTGATGACCCCGGGTGGCGACATCGTGGTGGTGGAGGACAAGAGCGAGGCCAACCAGCAGGCGGTGGCGATCCTCGCCGATGGCCGTCTGGCGGTGCTGGTGCAGCTGGTTGGCCATGAGGGCTCGGAGGTCACCGGCCCGGCCTTCTCCCCGGATGGCCGCTTCTTCTACTGCTCCAGCCAGCGCGGCCCCGGCAATGGCAACAGCACCGGCACCGCGGGCATCACCTACGCCATCGAAGGGCCCTGGTTCCGGCCCTGATCACACTGGCGAGGTCGTCGCCGCCGGGCACAAGAGTTATGCGGAGCCGGCGCTGGGTCACGACGCCGGCCGGCCCTAGGCTGCGCGGGTTTGCCGATGCCCACGACCATGATCCGTCCCACACTTGCCGACGATACCGAACCGCTGATGGCCATCCTGGCCGCCAGCGGGCAGTTTGACGAACCCAGCCTCGCCCACGTGCGCCAGACCCTGCAGGCCCATCTGGCCGGCGAGGTCACGGCGCTCTGGTTCACGGCCGTCGCCGGTCATCCGGTTGGCGTGGCGTACTGCGCCCCGGAGCCGGTCACTCGCGGCACCTGGAATCTGCTCATGCTGTGGATGCATCCCGAGCACGCCGGGCAGGGTCTGGGCCGGGCGCTGGTCGCCGCCGTGGAGGCGCGCTTGCGCGAACAGGCGGTGCGACTGCTGATCGTCGAGACCTCGGCTCTGCCCGAGTACCAGGCGGCCCGGCGCTTCTATGAGAAGAGCGGTTTCGTCCAGGAGGCACGGGTATGCGACTTCTTTGATGAAGGCGACGACAAGCTGATCTACACCCGGCCCCTGCGTCCCCTGACGCCATGACGGTACCCGGCCATCGCTACCGGCTCGGCGCCCTGATCGTGGATTGCGCCGTGGCCGATCTGGACGCCGCCGCGCGCTTCTGGGCCGCAGCCCTGGGCTATGCCGCAGAACCTGGAGACGGCCGCGCCGAGGATCGCTACCGGATCCTGCGCGGGCGGCCCGGCAGTCTGCCGGTGGAAGTGCAGGCCGTCAGCGGCGGCAGCGGCCTGCATGTGGATATCGAGACCGATGATGTGATGGCCGAGCTGGATCGGCTTGAGCGTCTGGGGGCGCGTCGCCTGCGGGCGGTACGCGACTGGTGGGTGATGGAGGCCCCGACCGGCCATCGCTTCTGTGTGGTGCCGCTGCTGCCTGCCGATCGCCATCCAGGCTGTCCGCTGTGCGGGCGTTGAGCCCTGCAGCGGGGATTCGCAGCGGCGGATCGATCGCCATGCTGCACCGGCTCGACGCCACGACGGCGGGGAGCGTTCAGGGCGGGCGTTCGACTGCCGTCAGCCGCGCCCGGTAGACGCTGCCATCGCGCCGCTGCAGCTTCAGGTCCACCGCCTCGCCGGGCCGCTTGCCCCTGGCCAGCGGCGCCAGGTCCGCTGCGCGGGCACCGGGAATGGCGAGGCCGTCCACTTCCAGCACCTGATCGCCAGCGACGATGCCGGCCCCGGCGGCCGGCAGGCCGGGCTGGACCTCAATGAGGGTGGCGCTGCGCACTACCGGTTTGAAGAAGCCGCTTACTGAAAGCGATAGCTTGATGCCGAATACACCGCGCTCGGGATCGGGCTCGACCGCCGCGCCGGGCAGCACCGCTATCGTCAGCGCGAGGCCGAGCAGCCACCTGCGAAACCCGCGGGTCCAGCCGGTCATTGGTCAGCGATCCGGAACAGGTCAAGAACCGCACTTTGTCAGAAAAACAACAAGTGCCTGGCGGCGGCCGGCCTTCTACGCTCTGCTCTCACCCTCATCCCGGAGTACCCGCGATGGTCCGCCGCTGCTGGCGGCGGGTTGCCGCCGTCCTGCTGGTCAGCCCGCTGGGTCTCGCCTCGGCCCATGAGCGCCCGCACGGCTATGTGATGTCGCTGGTCGTCGAACACCAGGGTCAGGTGCTCGATCAGCCCCGCCTCTGGCTGCGCGAGGGCGAGCCGGGCGAGATAAGCGTCGGCGCCGTCGAGGGCAGGGAGGGCTACCGGCTGAAGCTGGAGGTCAGTGCCGTCTCCGCCGAGATCGTCGAGATCCAGGTGGAGCTTCGCCACCGCGAGGCGCTGCTCACCCCGGTGCTGCAGACCCGGCTGGGGGAGGCGGCCAGCGTCTCGGTCGGCGCCCACACCGTGCGCATGACGGTGCAGCCAGGGGTTCCCTGAACCGGGGCGGCCGAGCCCTTTGCGCGTGGCCCTCAGACGCGGCCAGACCGCACCAGCGATTCGGTTGAGAACGTCGATACTGGTACGTACACTGTATGTATGGATGGTCTGCGCGTCGAATGGGACCCTCGCAAGGCAGCGGCTAATCTCCGCAAACATGGAGTCCGCTTCGAAGATGCGGCCACCGTGTTCTCGGACGAGAGGGCCAGGCTCATCGACGATCCCGACCATTCCGAGCAGGAGGAGCGATTTCTGCTTCTCGGATTGAGCAGCCGTCTTCGTCTGCTGGTGGTGGCCCATTGCTACCGTGCCGAGGGCGCGGTGATACGGATCATCTCGGCGCGAAAGGCCACGGCGGCGGAGGCCGAACAGTATCCATAGGGGCCCTATGCGTAAGCAATATGACTTCAGCGCCTCCCGGCGTAATCCCTACGCAGCGGAGCTCAAGCGCCCGGTGACGATTCGACTCGATCAGCAGTCCATCGATTACTTCAAATCGATGTCGGAGCAGGCTGGGATTCCGTATCAAAGCCTCATCAACCTCTACCTCAAGGACTGTGTCGCCTCCGGCAAAAAGCTGGACCTGTCCTGGAAATAGCAGCCATCTCAGGGAATCGCCACCTCACGCAGCAATTCCTCCGGGGTCGGCGCGCCGGCCTCGCGCTCGGTGGCCGGCATCAGACGGTGGCCTGCCACCGCCGGAAACACCGCCTGCACATCTTCCGGAATGACGGCGCTGCGGCCCTCGAGCAGGGCCAGTGCCTGGGCCGCCCGCTTCAGGGCCAGGCCGGCGCGGGGCGAAAGCCCCTGCCGCAGCCCCGGATGCTCGCGGGTGGCCTGCACCAGGGCCAGCACATAATCGAGCAGGGCCGGCGCGGTCACCACCTGCTGGGCCTGCTGCTGCAGGCCGATCAGGATGGCTGGCTCCAGGCTCGGGCGTACCTCGCGCAGGAGATCGCGCCGCTCGCGTTCCATCAGCAGGGTGCGCTCGGCCTCGCGCGCCGGATAGCCGAGCGACAGCCGCATCAGGAAGCGGTCGAGCTGGGACTCCGGCAGCGGAAACACGCCGATCTGGTGGCTGGGGTTCTGGGTGGCGATGACGAAGAACGGCTCGGGCAGCGGGCGGGTCTCGCCCTCGGCGGTGACCTGGCGCTCTTCCATCGCCTCCAGCAGGGCAGACTGGGTCTTGGGGCTGGCGCGGTTGACCTCGTCGGCCAGCACCAGCTGGGCGAAGATCGGCCCCGGGTGGAAGCGGAAGCGGCTGCTGGCCTGCTCGAAGATGGAGACGCCGAGGATGTCGGCCGGCAGCAGATCCGAGGTGAACTGCACGCGACGGAAGTCCATGCCCAGTACCCGCGCCAGCCCCAGCGCCAGGGTGGTCTTGCCGACCCCGGGCACATCCTCGATCAGCAGGTGGCCGCGGGCCAGCAGGCAGGCGAGCACCAGTTTGAGCTGGGGAGCCTTGCCGAGGACGATCTGATTCAGGCCGGCGAGCGCCGACGCGAGCTGGGGGTTCATGCGGGGTCCGATGGCGCGACGGGCGCGCCCCGAGTGTAGCGAGCCTGCCGCTGGTCATGCGGGCCGAATCTCCCATCCGCCCGCGTTGCCCGGAACGGCGCGGGCGGTCACCATGCGGCCTGATTCCCGATTCCGGACCGCTCATGAACCGCAGCGAACGCGAGGCGCATTACGCGCTGGAAAACGCCTCCGACTACCGGACCTGGCTGCAGGCCGCGCGCGAGCTGGACGCCGCCGAGGGCCTCGACGACTGGAAGCAGGAGGAGGCCAGCGAGGAATACGACTGGCGGCTGATCCGCTCCCGGCTGCGCCAGATCCGTCAGTACCGCGAGGAGGGCCTGACCGCCAAGCTGGTCTACCACCTGCGCCAGGGCCTGCACTGGAACCTCGGCAACTTCGGCAATCCGGATCTCTACACCCGCGCCCGCGTCGGCACCAAGCGGCTGATCGAGGACTATGTGGCCGAGGTCTGCGGCGCACTCAACCAGCTGGCCGATCAGGACAGCCCCGAGCTGCCGCATGCGGACAAGCTGAAGTTCTTCCACGATGTGGCGCTGTCCTACGGGCGTTCCTCGCTGATGCTTTCCGGCGGCGCCACGCTGGGGCTGTTTCATGTCGGCGTGGTCAAGGCCCTCTATCGGGAGGGCGTGCTGCCGGCGGTGATGAGCGGCTCCTCGGCCGGCTCGATCGTGGCGGCGGTGGTGGCCTCGCGCGGACAGGACGAGGTGGAGGACCTGCTCGATCCGGACAACGCCTACTACCATTTCTGGAAGGTGCTGCCCCTGCGCCAGATGCTCCGCGAGGGCGCGGTGATGGATCCGCGCCAGCTGCGCGAGGCGATTGCCCGCAACATTCCGGATGTGACCTTCGAGCAGGCCTACCAGCGTTCCGGGCGGATCGTGAACATCACCGTTTCACCGGCCGGCACCAACCAGCCGCCGCGCCTGCTCAACCATGTCACCTTCCCCTACCTCTACCTGCACGAGGCGGTGCTGGCGAGCTGCGCGGTGCCGGTGCTGTTCCCGCCGGTGATGCTGATGACCCGCGACGAGACCGGCCAGCGCGTGCCCTACATGCCGCTGCTGCGCTGGAACGACGGCAGCCTGAAATCCGATCTGCCGATGCTGCGGCTGCGCCGCCTGCACAATGTCAACCACTTCATCGTCAGCCAGACCAACCCGCATGTGCTGCCCTTCGTCTCCAAGCGCGAGCCGGGCCGGCGCGGACTGGTCAACTCGGCCCGCGACTACCTCGCCGGCACCGTGCGCACCCAGGCGCGGGACCTGATCAACCTCGCCCGTGCCAATGCGCCGCGCATGGTCGGCGCGCCGCTGGACACCGCCAGCAGCATTCTCGACCAGGACTACCGCGGCAACATCAACATCTTCCCCGAGGTCAGCCTGTGGCGGTATGTCAATGTCACCAGCAACCCGCGGCCGCAGACGGTGCGCCGCTTCATGTTTGAAGGGGAGCGCGCCGCCTGGGCGCGCATCGAGATGATCCGCACCCAGACCGCGATCAGCCAGACCCTCGATCAGTGCCTGGCGCGGGTGGAGGCGGCGCCCGCGCAGCCACTGCCGCAGCCGCGCAAGCCGGGGCTGCGGGTGGTGCGCCAGAACGGTCGCTGAGGAGCGGGCGGGCCAGCGCGGCGGCGGCGGGCCGCTAGCCCCCGGCGCAGGAGGAGCCGGGCGTGGGCGCGATCCAGCGCGGATCGGCCAGATGGAAGCTGCGCACCCGCAGGTAGTCCTCCGGGTCCTTCAGATAATCCAGCTCCGGGGCGAAGGGCAGGCTGGCCACCTCGGCCCGCCACTGCGCCTCATAGGCCTCGTCCCCGGGCCCGACGATCGGCGCCCAGGCGTCGTGATGGTTGGGCAGCGAGACCTTGGGCCGCGCGTGGCGCAGATAGAGGCTGACATCGCGCAGCCCGCTGGTGACCGCGCCGAAGCCGACGATGGTGCCGAGCTGCACATCCACGCAGCCCGGGAAGGCATCCAGCGCGCACTGGATCGCCTCGGCGAACGGCTTGCCGCTGGCGATCGGACCGGCCGAGTCATGCCAGAGCAGGGTGAAGTCGCCGGCCTTGAAGTGGTAGGCCCAGGTGCCGCCCTCCGGGCTGTTGCCGGACTCGTCATCGAGCGACTCGGCGAACCACTGCACCTCCTGCGGATCGGTGTTGAGAAACAGCAGGTAGGTGAGCAGATCGGGCACGAAGATCAGCGGCAGGCCGCCGGCGGTGAGATCGGCAGGGTCGGCATTGGAATGGGTGTGGCGCAGCACGGTGACCGGCTCCACATCCTCCCAGAGCTGGATCTGCTGCAGGGTGCCGGGCGCCGGCGTCTCCGCATTGCCCAGCAGCAGGCAGGGGAAGGCGTTCTCGAGACCATCGCGTGCGGCCTGTTCGCGGGCGGTGGCGCAGGTGGCCTCGCCGCCCACCACCACCGCACCGCTGCGGCCGGCGACATAGCCCACATCGCCGGCGTGATCGAAATGCCCATGGCCGATCAGGATCGCCTCGGGCTTGAGCGCTGCCAGCTCCTCGCGCCCCAGCGGCAGGTAGTCCGCGTGCAGACCGACGATCTCCCAGGCATCGAGCAGGAACAGATGCCCGCGCAGGGTCATGATGAAACTCGCCACGCCCACCCACCAGACCTTCACCTGTTCGGGATCGGTCGCTCCGGGACCGAGCAGACGATCGCGCAGGGCCTGGGTCTCGGCGTCGAGGGTCAGCCGGGCGGCGGCCGGCAGCGGGGTCCAGTCCGGCGTGTAGGGCGCGATGTAATCGGCCGCACAGCTCGGCAAGGGGCCGCCGAGGCTGGCCGCCGGGGGTGCTGACTGCCCGCAGCCAGCCAGCAGCCCGCTGGCCAGCAGCAGCGGCCGGAGAACCGGGGCGAGGCGGGGCGGACGGTCTCTCACCGGACTCAGGGCCGATCGCCGGGCAGGCGGCGGGTCGGCGGTTCGCGGAACTCGCCCTCCAGCACCACCGGCTGCTTGAGATCCGGGCGCGCCCGGGCGATCCCGTCGGCCATCCGTCGCGCCAGGCCGCTGCGGCTGCCGGCGAGCCAGAGCGCCAGACCGATGGCATCGCCAATCACCCCGGGCAGCACCAGCAGGAGGCCGGCGATGATCACGATCAGGCCTTCCAGCAAGGCCAGCGCCGGCACCTCGCCGCGCGCGGCTGCGTGCTGGATCTCGCGCAGGGTCAGCAGGCCCTGGCGCTTGACCACCCAGCCGCCGAGGAAGCCGGTGCCGAGCATCCAGGCCAGCATGACCGGCGCACCGAAGCGGCTGCCCAGGCGCATCAGCGCCCAGGTTTCCAGACCGATGAAGACGGCGAGGACGATGAAGCCCATCAGAGGGCCTCGATCTTGGTCTGCTGCTGGCGCAGGGCCTCGAGATCCGCGCCCAGCTTGCGGTGCTGCTCGCGGGTCTGCTGCTGCACGGCCTCCGGTGCCTTGCCGAAGCTGGGGTTGTCCAGCCGCGTCTGCAGGCCGGCCAGATCCTTCTCCAGCTTGGCGATCTGCCGCGCCAGGCGCGCCAGCTCGGCGGTCTTGTCGATCAGTCCGGCCATCGGCACCAGCAGGTTGAAGCCGGCGGCGCGCGCGGTGGCACACAGCGGCGGTTCCTCGCCGGCGGCCAGCGCCCGCGGGCTCTCGACCCGCGCGAGGAAGCGCAGGCTGGAGCCGAGCCGCGCCAGCCGCTCGCGATCCTGTTCGCCGGTGCCATCCACCAGCAGCGGCAGCACCCGGCCGGGGGCGATGTCCATCTCGCCGCGGATCTGGCGCACCCCGAGAATGACCGCCTTGAGCCATTCGATGTCGGCCTCGGCGGCCTCATCGAGCTTGCTGGCCTCGGCCAGCGGATAGGGCTGGGTGGCCAGGGTTGCGCCCTGCTTGCCGGCCAGCGGTCCCACCGTCTGCCAGATCTCCTCGGTGAGGAAGGGCATCAGCGGGTGGAGCAGGCGCAGCATCGCCTCCAGCACCCGCACCAGGGTGCGGCGGGTGCCGCGCTGCTGGGCCGGTGTGCCCTGGGCCAGGGCCGGCTTGGTCAGCTCCAGATACCAGTCGCAGTATTCGTTCCAGACGAACTGATAGAGCGCCTGGGCGAGCAGGTCGAAGCGGTAGTCGGCGAAGTGCTGGGCCACCTCGGCCTCGAGCTTCTGCAGACGCGAGACGATCCAGCGATCCGCCACTCCAAGTTCCACCTCGCCATCGAGGCTGGCCGGTGGGCGCGCCTCGCCGGTCTCGGCATCGAGTGCGCCGAGATTGATCAGCACGAAGCGCGAGGCGTTCCAGATCTTGTTGCAGAAGTTGCGATAACCCTCGGCGCGACCGGCGTCGAAGCGCACATCGCGCCCCTGCGTGGCCAGCGCGGCGAAGGTGAACCGCAGGGCATCCACGCCCACCGGGGCGATGCCCTTGGGATAGTCCTTGCGGGTCTTGGCCTCGATCTTCGGCGCGGTCTCCGGCTTCATCAGGCCGGTGGTGCGCTTGGCCACCAGATCCTCGAGGCTAATGCCCTCCACCACATCGAGCGGGTCCAGCACATTGCCCTTGGACTTGGACATCTTGTTGCCCTCGGGGTCGCGCACCAGGCCGGTGATGTAGACCTCGCGGAAGGGCACCTCATCGCGGAAGAACTGGCCCATCATCACCATCCGGGCGACCCAGAAGAAGATGATGTCGAAGCCGGTCACCAGCACTGAGGAGGGGTAGAACTTCCTGAGCGACTCGGTCTCCTCGGGCCAGCCGAGCGTCGCCAGCGGCCAGATGTCGGAGGAGAACCAGGTGTCGAAGACATCCTCGTCCTGCCGCAGGGCAGTGTCAGCCGTGAGGCGTGAGCCGTAGCGGGCGCGCACCTCCGCCTCGCTGCGGCCGACATAGACCTCCCCCTGCTCGTCATACCAGGCGGGAATGCGATGGCCCCACCAGAGCTGGCGGCTGATGCACCAGTCCTGGATGTTGTTCAGCCAGTGGAAGTAGGTGTTCTTCCAGTTGTCCGGCACGAAGCGGATGCGGCCGCTCTCCACGGCATCGATCGCGGGCTTGACGATGCGGGTCCAGCCGCCGGGGCGGCCATCCGGCAGGGTCTTGCGGGTGAGATCGACGAACCACTGATCGGTCAGATAGGGCTCCACCACCGCACCGCTGCGATCGCCGCGCGGCACCTTGAGCTTGTGGTCCTCGATTTTCTCGAGCAGGCCCTGGGCCTCGAGATCGGCCACGATCTGCTTGCGGGCGACGAAGCGATCCAGGCCGCGGTAGGCCGGCGGTGCGGTGTCGTGGATGCGCGCCTCCGGGGTCAGCACATTGATCGGCGACAGCCGATGGCGCAGACCCACCGCGTAGTCATTGAAGTCATGGGCGGGCGTGATCTTCACGCAGCCGCTGCCGAACTCGCGATCGACGAAGTCGTCGCCGATGATCGGAATCTCGCGCTCGCACAGGGGCAGCCTGAGCGAGCGCCCGATGAGATGCCGGTAGCGCTCATCCTCGGGATGCACGGCCACCGCCACATCGCCGAGCATCGTCTCCGGCCGGGTGGTGGCGACCACCAGGTGTCCGCTGCCATCGGCGAGCGGGTAGCGCAGATGCCAGAGCTTGCCGTTCTCCTCCTCGCTGACCACCTCGAGATCGGAGATCGCGGTGAGCAGCACCGGATCCCAGTTGACCAGGCGCTTGCCGCGGTAGATCAGGCCCTCCTCATGCAGACGGACGAAGTGCTCGGCCACCGCCTTTGAATAGCCCTCGTCCATGGTGAAGGCATTGCGGCTCCAGTCCACCGAGGAGCCCATGCGCTTGATCTGGCCTTCGATGGTGCCGCCGGAGTAGGCCTTCCATTCCCAGACCTTCTCCAGGAACTTCTCCCGACCCAGTTCGGCCCGCGAGGGCTGGCCGGCCAGCTTGAGATTGCGCTCGACCACCATCTGGGTGGCGATGCCGGCGTGATCGGTCCCCGGCTGCCAGAGCGTGTCGCGCCCACGCATGCGGTGATAGCGGATCAGCGCATCCATGATGGTGTGCTGGAAGGCATGCCCCATGTGCAGCGTGCCGGTGACATTCGGCGGCGGGATCATGATCGAGTAGGGCTCGCCCTGGCCCGAGGGCGCCCCGATGCCCAGCCGCTCCCAGGCGGCCGCCCAGCGGGTTTCGATGGCCTGGGGTTCGAAGGATTTGTCCATGGTCGGGAATCGGGAATCGGGAATCGGGAAGCGGGAATCGGGAATGGGGGGCGGTACCGGCACCGGGCTATCGGGGGTCGTGTGCACCAACGGAAGCGCCGGCACGGGCTGATGCGATGCCCGGTTCGCGCTTCCCGATTCGCGCTTGCCGATTCCCGTCCGGTCAGAGCTTGTGCGTCTTCAGCTCGTAGCCGTGGTCGCGATAGAACTTGAAGCGCTCGCGCGACTGGGCGCGCGCCTCGCTGTCCCCGGCCACCAGCTCCAGCACGCGGTCGAACCGGGTGAAGAAGGGCGGCACCTCGGGGGCGAGGTTGAGCAGCACGCCGGTGTGCGAGTCCGGCGGCTCGACATCACCGATCAGGACCATCGGCAGCGGCTCGTCCAGGGCCTCGCCGTCATAGCGCTCGTGGCTGATGAAGCTGCCCTGGCGGAAGGTCCAGAGCACATCGTCGAGGTTGCTGGCCAGCTCCTCGTCCTGCACATAGGCGTAGACCTTGAGCCCGGCCTGGGTCGCCTTGTCGCAGAGCTTGCAGAGGGTCAGGGCCACGCCGTCGCCGCTGCCGTCCTCGGGCAGCACATAGAAATCGATCCGGGTCATGCGCCCATTGTAGCGGCCACCCGCCGGCGCACCGCCGCCAGCCCCAGCAGGCCGAGCAGGCCGAGGCCCAGGCTGCCACCGCCATCGTCGTCATCCCCGCTGGCGCGGGTGCTGTCGTCCACCGTCACCGTATGCAGGGTCGGGTCGCGCAGCACGGCGCCGCTGGCGTCCTGCAGGCTCAGGGTCACCGTCTCGCTGCCTTCGCGGCGGCTATCGGCCAGGGCATTCAGCACCAGCCGGGCCGACAGCGTCCCGGGCGCGATGCGCAGGGGCAGGGGGCTCAGCCCATAGTCCTCGCCATCGGCAGTGCCGCCGACGGCCAGATTGGCCTCGATGGTCTGGCCGCTGGCGGCCGATAGCAGCAGCTCGATGGCGAGCTCGCCGCCTTCGGCCACCCGGCTGTCGCTGCGCGCAAAGCTGAGCAGGGGCGCGGCATCGTCATCGCGCAGGGTCAGGCTGTGTACCTGGGGGCTGCCGAGCAGGGCGCCCTGGGGGCTGCCCAGGGTGAGGATCAGGCGCTCGTTGATCTCATCGAGGCTGTCGTCCACCACATTGAGGGTGATGCGGCCCTCGGTCTGGCCGGCGGCGATCACCAGCGGACTGGCCGAGACGATCACATCCTCGCCGGCCAGCGCCTCGCCGCCCAGGCTGAAGGGCAGGCTCACCGCCTCGCGGCTGGGGGAGGACAGGCGCACCCGCAGCTCGACGGTGCCCGCATCTTCGTCGACCGTCTGCGCCGCCAGCACGAAGGCGGCGGTGGGCGGGGTGGCATCCACCACCACCACCTCCAGCGCCGCCGGCACCCCGGCCACGGCGTTCTCCAGGCCGCTCAGGCTCAGGGTCAGGCTCTCATCGGCCTCGTCCAGGCTGTCGGCAAGCGCCTCCAGGGTGAAGGCTGCTTCCAGCGCCCCAGGCGGGATGCTCAGCTGCAGGGTGTCCAGTCGGTAGTCGCTGGCGCT
>DASUDX010000099.1:0-5068 GCA_036275365.1 Nevskiaceae bacterium
GTTCGCCAACGCAATGTTGCCCGTGAAGGACAGCCTGGAAGCCGCACTCGCCGTCGAAACGCAGACGCTGGAGAGCCTGCGGGCGGGCGTGGAAATCACCCTGAAGCAACTGCTCGGCGCCTTCCAGAGTGCCGGCGTGGCGGAAGAGGATCCGGTCGGCAGCAAGTTCGACCCCAATTGCCATCAGGCCATCGGGATGGAAGAGTCCGACGCCGAGCCGAACTCGGTCGTCCGCGTGCTGCAAAAGGGCTACCTCCTGCACGATCGCGTGCTGCGCCCCGCCATGGTGGTCGTTGCAAAGGCAAAGGGCGGCTGAGCCCCCCTTGAAATGCGCAACACCACCCCTATCTATTGCGCAAAGACATCTCGGTGAGGCCGCAGAAGGCCACGTCGGCAACACCGCCTCGCCGTAACCCGATACAGACAAGGAACTGACATGGGCAAGATCATCGGCATCGACCTCGGCACCACCAACAGCTGCGTTTCCGTGATGGAAGGCGGCAAGCCGAAGGTCATCGAAAACTCCGAAGGCGCGCGCACCACCCCCTCGGTCGTCGCCTACGCCGAAGACGGCGAAATCCTCACCGGCGCGCCCGCCAAGCGCCAGGCCGTCACCAATGCGCGCAACACCCTCTTCGCGGTCAAGCGCCTGATCGGGCGCAAGTTCGACGACGAAGTGGTGCAGAAGGACCGCAGCATGGTCCCCTACGCCATCACGCGCGCCGACAACGGCGACGCCTGGGTCGAGGTCAAGGGCAAGAAGCTCGCGCCCAGCCAGATCAGCGCCGAAGTACTGATGAAGATGAAGAAGACCGCCGAGGACTATCTCGGCGAGAAGGTCACCGAGGCGGTGATCACGGTGCCGGCCTACTTCAACGACAGCCAGCGCCAGGCCACCAAGGACGCCGGCAAGATCGCCGGGCTGGAGGTCAAGCGCATCATCAACGAGCCGACCGCGGCGGCGCTGGCCTTCGGGCTGGACAAGGTCAAGGGCGACCGCAAGATCGCCGTCTATGACCTGGGTGGCGGTACCTTCGATGTCTCCATCATCGAGATCGCCGAAGTCGATGGCGAGCACCAGTTCGAGGTGCTCGCCACCAACGGCGACACCTTCCTCGGCGGCGAGGACTTCGATCTGCGGGTGATCGAGTACATCGCCGATGAGTTCAAGAAGGAGCAGGGCATCGACCTGCGCAAGGACGCCCTGGCCCTGCAGCGCCTCAAGGAGGCCGCCGAGAAGGCCAAGATCGAGCTGTCCTCGACCACCCAGACCGACATCAATCTGCCCTATGTCACGGCCGATGCCAGCGGCCCCAAGCATCTGAACATGAAGCTCACCCGCGCCAAGCTCGAGTCGCTGGTGGACGATCTGATCCAGAAGACCATCGAGCCCTGCCGGATCGCGCTCAAGGACGCGGGTCTGAAGAACACCGACATCCAGGAGGTGATCCTGGTCGGTGGCCAGACCCGCATGCCCAAGGTGCAGGAGCAGGTCAAGAGCTTCTTCGGCCGCGAGCCGCGCAAGGACGTCAACCCGGACGAGGCGGTGGCGGTGGGCGCGGCGGTGCAGGGCGCGGTGCTGGCCGGCGAGGTCAAGGATGTGCTGCTGCTCGATGTCACCCCGCTGTCCCTGGGCATCGAGACCCTCGGCGGCAAGATGACCAAGCTGATCGAGAAGAACACCACCATTCCGACCAAGAAGTCGGAGACCTTCACCACCGCCGACGACAACCAGACCGCGGTGACCATCCAGGTCTACCAGGGCGAGCGCGAGGTGGCCTCGGCCAACAAGCTGCTCGGCCGCTTCGATCTCGCCGACATCCCGCCGGCGCCGCGCGGCATGCCCCAGGTCGAGGTCACCTTCGATATCGACGCCAACGGCATCCTCAATGTCAGCGCCCGCGACAAGGCCACCGGCAAGTCGCAGTCCATCGTCATCAAGGCCAACTCCGGGCTTACCGATGACGAGATCAAGAAGATGATCAAGGACGCCGAGGCGCATGCCGAGGAGGACCGCAAGTTCAACGAGCTGATCACCGCCCGCAACCAGGGGGACCAGCTGATCCACGGCGTGGAGAAGTCGCTCAAGGACCTGGCCGACAAGGTGCAGGCCGAGGAAAAGACCCAGATCGAGGCGGCCATCGCTGCGCTGCGCGAGGCGCTCAAGGGCAGCGACAAGGACGAGATCGAGTCCCGGACCCGTGCCCTGGCCGAGGCCAGCAGCAAGCTCGCCGAGCGCGCCTACGCCCAGGGCGGTGCCGAGGGCGGTGCGACGGCACCGGGCGCCACCGCGGGCGCCGAGGGCGATGTGGTGGATGCCGAGTTCACCGAGGTCAAGGACAAGAAGTAGTCGTCAGCCACCGTTTCCAGTCGCCAGCCGGGTCGCCCGGCTGGCACTGCTTCTGGAAACCGGAACCTGGACGCTGGAAACGGACCAATGAGCAAGCGCGACTACTACGAGGTTCTTGGCGTCGCCAAGGGCGCGTCGGACGAGGACCTGAAGAAGGCCTACCGGCGGCTGGCCATGAAGTACCACCCGGATCGCAACCCGGGGGACACCACCGCCGAGGAGCGCTTCAAGGAGGCCAACGAGGCCTACGAGGTGCTGACCGACCCGCAGAAGCGCCAGGTCTATGACCAGTACGGCCACGAGGGCCTGCAGGGCCGTGGCGCGGGCGGTGGCGGTGGTGGCTTTGGCGGCGGTTTCGGCGACATCTTCGGCGATGTCTTCTCCGACATCTTCGGCGGCAGCCGGGGCGGGCCGCGGCGCGGCGCCGATCTGCGCTACATGATGGACCTGAGCCTCGAACAGGCGGTGTTCGGCGCCACCGAGACCATCCGCATCCCCACCCTGGAGAACTGCTCGCCCTGCGGCGGACAGGGCACGGCGGATGGCAAGCCCGCGGGCAAATGCCCCACCTGCGGCGGCAATGGCCAGGTCCGCGTCCAGCAGGGCTTCTTCGTGCTGCAGCAGACCTGTCCGCACTGCCGCGGTCGCGGCAGCTCGGTGACCGATCCCTGCAAGACCTGCCGCGGCTCCGGCAAGCAGCGCCGCGAGAAGACCCTCGAGGTCAAGATTCCTCCGGGAGTGGATACCGGTGACCGCATCCGCCTCTCCGGCGAGGGCGAGGCCGGCGAACGCGGGGCGCCGAGCGGGGATCTGTATGTGCAGATCAACGTCAAGCCGCATGAGTTCTTCGAGCGCGACGGCTCCGATCTCTACTGCACGGTGCCGATCGACTTCGTCACCGCGGCGCTGGGGGGCGAGCTGGATGTGCCCACCCTGGCCGGCAAGGCCAGCCTCAAGGTGCCGGAGGCGACCCAGAGCGGCAAGGTATTCCGCCTGCGCGGTCTTGGCGTGAAGTCGGTGCGCGGCGGCGCGGTCGGCGATCTGCTGTGCACGGTCAATGTCGAGATTCCGGTCAATCTCAACAAACGCCAGAAGGACCTGCTGCGCGAGTTTGCCGACAGCCTCAACGATGGCGAGGGGCGGCACAGCCCGGAGTCCGCCAGCTGGCTGGACAAGGCCCGCGCCTTCTTCGAGTCGCACATCAAGAACTGAGCGGCGCCACCGCCCCGCGGCCCGCGCCGCCGCCGGCCGCGACCGGCCTCCGCCACCGGGCGCGCCCGCGGGTCTCGCCGCGGAACAGTATCAATGCTCTACTGCTGGCCAGCCGACGAACGCTCAGAATGGGCCGTCGGTAGGTCTTGGGTATGCGTGTCCACCCCGTCGCAGCGTGCTGACTGGCACCAGGGATGACGCCGGAGCGGAAGGGATGCAGCAGAAAGATCAGCATTGAAGTCAAGACCATCTGGTCGTATCTTCAAGTGACTTGGCAGGAAGTGACCGGTCTCGGTCACCAGGCCAGAACGGCCGCAACGGGGGATGCATGAGCGAGATCGAACAGAACAGCCTGCGCTATTACCAGCGCCAGGCCGTGGACCCGCAGTGGCAGAGCTTTCTGCTGGCGCTGGCCGAAGAGCTGCAGGGTCAGATGAGCGCGGCCGAGAACCGCGCCTTCTTCTATGTGATCGGCGGTCGCATCGCGCGCAGCCGCCCGCTGCCCAGCGGCCAGTCCCTGCAGGACCTCGAGCAGGCCGCCAACCAGCGTCTGGCCGAGCTCAGCTGGGGCTGGATGCAGGTGCGCGATCTGGAGACCAGCCTGGAGTTCGTCCATGCCTGCGCGCCGCTGCGCGATGCCTTCGGCGAGCGCGCGCTGGACTGGACCCCGGCCCTGCTCGAGGGCCTGTACGCCGAATGGGTCAAGCAGCTCGGCGCCGGCAGCGCCCTGCAGCTGCATCAGGTCGGTAAGCCGGAGGGCCTCTGCGATACGCTAAGGTTCCGTCTGGCACATCCCAGCCAGTTCAACTGAATCCCGCTCCGGAGCCGGCAATGGCAGATCGGGCCGATGACATCAAGCAGCTGTTCTCGCACCTCGGCCTGGACCCGGGGGGCTACCAGGAACTGAGAACGCGCAACCGGCCGGAGGCGGGCGCGCCCGCGGCCAGCCCGACCCCGCCAGCGCCGACCCAGACCCCCGCCGCGGTGACCCCGCCGCCCAGCCGCAGCCACGCCCGCGATGGCGCGGCTCTCGCGGCCAGCCTGTTCGGCAATGTGGCGGCCGCGGTCTCCTCCGGCGCCGCCACCCGGACTCCGCCGGCGCCGGCCGCCGTTCCGGCGGCGCCCACCCAGCCTGCTCCACGGCTCGTACCCGAGGCGAGAGTCGCCCCTCCGGCCTCCACCCTGGGCGCTGCCCCCGCCGCCGAAACGCCGGCGCCGGCGGTATCGCCCGAATCCACCCGCCGCTGGTCGCTGATCCGCGCCGCCACCGAGGCCACGCCCAAGGTGGCGCAGATCCGCCCCGATCTGCGGGCAGCCCGGCCGGTGGCCCCGGCCCCGGCTGCACCGCCGGTGGCGCGCGCTGAGCCCCCGGTGATCGTGCTGGAAGGGCCGCTGCCCCCGGTCGGTCCGACCGAGCGGCTGGTCGAAGCCCTGCAGCAGGACCCGGAGGAAACCACCCGCCGCCTGTCGGCGATGGTCGCCCGCCGCCGCAGCGCCGAGACCGAG
>DASUDX010000100.1:0-10656 GCA_036275365.1 Nevskiaceae bacterium
CGGTCTCGCCGCCGGCGCCGCGGTGGGCTCCACGACGGGCTCGATGACGGGCTCGATGACGGGCTCGATGCGGGCTCCCGGACCGGTCCCAGCCCTGGCTCCCAGTGCAAGCTCGCGCCGCAGGAGAGCCGGACTCGGCCCGTAAACCGGCCGGTCTGTCGCCGGGGACCCCCCGCTGACCGGATGCTTGCAGGGCGCTGCTGGTGGCGCGGACCTTGGCGACTCGCCGCCGCTCACGGCCGTGACCGGGACCACCCGCGGCCTGTCGTCGATCCCGTCGAAGGCCAGCTGGCGTCCGCGCGGGCCCGACAGGCCCCAAGGCCCATTCTTACTAGCGACGACGCGCCGGGCCTGTGTCTAAATGCGCCCCGAGCCGACGCCGCCCCCGGGGCGTGCCGGCGAATCACGGGCCGCAGTGCCCGGCAGGTCGTGCGGAAGGAGAACCATCATGTGGATGTCAGGACGGCGGGCCGCGGCGCTCGCCCTGTTCGTGAGCAGTGTTTTGCTCGGCGCCTGCGGCGGCAGCGCGGCACCGGCCGGTGAGGCCGGCGGCGGCAGTGGCGCGGCCCTGTCGGCCATCGAGGTGCTCTCCAACCGGGCCGATCTGATCAGCGGCGGAGATGCCCTGGTCGAACTCAAGCTCGCTGAGGATGCCGACCTGCAGGGCCTGCAGGTGCGCCTCAACGGCGCCGACATCAGCAGCCGCTTCAGCCGCCGTCCCAACGGTCGGGTGATGGGCCTGGTCGAGGGCCTGGTGGTCGGCGAGAACACGCTGGTGGCGAGCCTCGGCGGCGCCCAGGCGAGCACCACGATCCGCAACTATCCCAACGAGGGGCCGATCTTCTCCCGGCCGGAGATCAAGCGCCTGCGCTGCCAGGAGGGCGCGGTGGATGTGTTCTGCAACCAGCCACCGGTATACAGCCTGCTGTACCGCCCCACCGCCGAGCCGCAGGACAGCCTCAGCGAGGCGGTGGGTGGCGACACTCCGGTCACCCGTCTGGGCGTGGATCTGCTGCCCTACGACCCGGCCAATCCGCCGGACGATGTGGCGATGACCACCACCCAGACCGGCGAGACGGTGCCCTTCATCGTGCGCCAGGAACTGGGCTACCAGGACCGTGACCAGTACAAGATCCTCACCCTGTTCAACCCGGACGCGCCCTGGGAGCCGTGGGCGCCGCAGCCGCAGTGGAACGGCAAGCTCCTGATCACCCACGGGGGCAACTGCGGCGCGCGCTACACGCCGGGCACGGCGCCGCTGGATGATTACTCGGGCACCTTCGGCGATGTCCCGCTGATCGAGCCGAGCTACATCTACGCGCTGGGCAAGGGCTATGCGGTGCTCTCCACCGCGCTCGCCAACACCGGCCACAACTGCGATGTGGCGCTCAATGCCGAGTCGATCATGATGGCCAAGGAGCGCTTCGTGGAGGCCTATGGCCCGCTGCGCTACACCATCGGCACCGGCTGTTCCGGCGGTTCGATTGCGCAGGCGACCATCGCCAACGCCTATCCCGGCCTCTACCAGGGCCTGCTGACCATGTGCGCCTATCCGGATTCCCTCTCGGCCGGGCTGCAGTTTCTCGACCTGCATCTGATGCGCAAGTACTTCGAGGACCCCTCGCGCTGGGCGCCGGGCGTGGTGTGGAACCCCGCGCTGTGGGGACCGGTGGAAGGGCATCTCACCCATGTCAACGCCGTGGTGGCGGATACCGGTCTGTTCCAGGCGGCGACGCGGGTGACCGGCACCTGCTTCGGGGACGACAGCTACCACCCCGAGACCAACCCGACCGGCCAGCGCTGCGGGATCATCGAGTGGTCGCCGCATATCTTCGGCAGCCGCTCGCCCGAGGTCTGGCAGGCCACCGAGCAGAAGGTGGGCTATGGCTTCACCGGCATTCCGCTCGGCAACACCGGCGTGCAGTACGGGCTCAACGCCCTGCGCAGCGGCCTGATCACCCCGGCGATGTTCGTCGACCTCAATGTCAAGATGGGGGGTCTGGATGTGGACATCCAGCCCATCCCCGAGCGCATCCGCGCCGATCATCCGGCGGTGGGCAATGCCTATCGCAGCGGCATGATCAACATGGCCAACAACCTCGACACCGTGGCCATCATCAACTTCGTCGGCCCCGATCCGGGCATCGCCCACGACTCGGTGCACGCCTGGTGGGTGCGCTGGCGCATCGAGCGCGAGCACGGCAGCGCGCGCAACCATGTGATGTGGGTGGGCACCGCGCCGCTGATCGGCGATCTGCAATGGGTCTACCAGGGCCTGGACGCGATGGACGAATGGCTGGCCGCGGTCGAGGCCGACGGCGCCGATCTGCCCATCGCCGACAAGCTCTCGCGCAACCGTCCCGCCCAGGTGCAGGACTCCTGTGCCCTCGCCGATGGCCGACGCCTGTTCGGTGCGGAGTGCATCGATCTGTTCGAGCCCCTCTACGCCTATGGCACGCCGCGCACGGTGGCTGGCGATACCCGCACGGCGGACAACTTCGACTGCCAGCTGCGGCCGCTGAACCGCGACGACGACTACGGTCCGCTGCCCTTCACCGACGCCCAGTGGGCGCAGTTGCAGGCGGTCTTCAGCGAAGGGGTCTGCGACTACCGCGCGCCCGGACGGGCCAAGCAGAAGACCGTCTCCTGGCTGACCTACCGGGACGACCAGGGCCGCGTCATCGTCGGCGGTGCCCCGCTGCCACCGCCGCCGCCGAACTCGGCCACCGGCACCCAGGCGCCGGCCTTCGTCTACCCGGTGCGGGATCGCTGAGGGCGCCCGCTCGCACCGGCCCGGCGTGAGGCCGGGCCGGTGTCCGTGGCTCAGGCGGGCAGGGCGCCGTCCTCCACCAGCTTTTCGAGGTGGCTGCGGATGTTGGCGCGGGCCAGCGGCAGCAGGCGCGGATCCAGCGAGGGGTAGATCGCCGCCAGCATCGCGTCCTCGTCCTGACCGGCCTGATGCAGGGCCAGCACCTGGGCCTCGCGCTCGCGGCGGTGGCGGAGGGTTTCCTCCAGCCGGTAGGTGCTGCCCATGGCAAAGCCGTGCGAGGGAATGATCACCCGCGGGGCGAGGGCGATCACCCGTTCCAGGGTCTGGAAGTAGCGGCCCATATGGCCCTCCGGACGGTGGATCACCACCGTGCCCACGCCCTGGATGAGATCGCCGACCAGGCACCAGGCGCGGTTGTCCGGCATCAGGGCCAGCTGGCCCTCGTCATGGCCGGGCACCGCCAGCACCCGCAGCGGCTGGCCCAGCCAGCGGGTCAGCACATCGCCGTCCTGGTAATGGCGCAGGACCAGCCCCTCGAGAAACCCGGGGGCGGTGCGGCGCAGATGCTGCTCGGTCTCTCGGCTCAGGCCGAGCGGAACCCCCAGCCGGCGCGCCATCACATCGGCGCGCTCGCGGTGATCCGGATGGTGATGGGTGAGGAAGATCTCCTCGATGCGGTATCCGGCGATCGCCGCCAGCAGCCGCTCCATCTCCCCGTCATCGGTCGGCGACGGGTCCACCAGCACCTGCCGGGCTCCCTCGTCGCCGAGCACGAAGCAGTTGGTGGCGGTGGCCGGTGGCAGGGTCTTGGACAGCACGCGCAGCTGGCGGACCCCGATCAGCGGCTCGATCACCGGCATCGGTCCGCTCTCGAAATCCCGGGCCAGGCCAGGGATGTGAAGGGCGTCGGCGTCCCGGCTCAGCGCCTCGATCACCGCCAGCGTCGGCGGCGCCACCAGCAGCTCGCCGGTCTGGTACCGGCGTTGCCACTCGGCCGGCGAGGCCCAGCCCGCGTCGGCCGCCTCGCCCGGGTCCAGCGTGAGCGCCGGGCGCTGGTCCAGATCGATGCGGAAGAAATGGGTGTTGAACCGCAGCGGCGCCACCGGCGGGGTCAGCGCGCTGCCCAGATGATGCAGCTCGCGCAGGCCGGGCAGGCTCCGCAGATCGATGCCGATCTCCTCGCGCAGCTCGCGCAGCAGAGCCTGCCCCAGCCGGTGCGGATGGGTATCCAGCCGGTGCAGCCCGGTGGGTTGGTCGGGATCGCTGCGATCGACCTTGCCGCCCGGGAAGGCCTGATAGCCGGGAAAGGCCAGCAGATGGGGCTGGCGGCGCACCATCAGCATCTCGCCGCGGTGGATCAGGACCGCGGTGACGGCGTCGACGATGGGCAGGGCAGACATGGGGGAGCGGGCGGGAAACCTGCCGGATTGTAGGCGCCCCATGGTGTAATGCGGCTTCTTCCAGGATCGTGTCGATGCTGTCGAAACTGCCTCCCAATGCCCTGCACACCGCGCTCGCGGTGCTCGCCCTCGGCGTGGTGCTCAGCCTGCTGCTGGAAGCGCTGCGCCGCAGCCTCGATAGCGGCCGCTACGCCTGGCAGCGGCGGCTGCGCCAGCGTCTGGGGGTGGCCGACGGTGCGCCGATCCGCGAGCTGCGCTGGCTGACCGTGCTGATCCAGCTGCTGCTCTGGCCGCTGCTCGGCTATGGCCTGCTGCGCCTGTGGAAGCTCGATGACCTCGGCGAGGCCTTCCTCGACCGCCTGCTCGGTGCCGGCTTCAAGGTCGGCGGCACCACGGTGGTGCCCGGCAAGCTGCTGCTGGGCCTGGCGGCCTTCATCCTGCTGGTGACCTTCACCCGCTGGTTCAAGCGCAAGCTGGAGCACGACTGGCTGCCCCTCACCGGTCTCGACGCCGGCGTCCGGGTCAGCGTCGCCACCCTGTTCGGCTACATCACCTTCGCCATCGCCGCGATGATCGGCCTGTCCGCCGCCGGCCTTGATCTGTCGAAGATCGCCATCGTCGCCGGTGCGCTGTCGGTGGGCATCGGGTTTGGCCTGCAGAACATCGTCAACAACTTCGTATCCGGCCTGATTCTGCTGTTCGAGCGGCCGGTGCGGGTGGGCGACTACGTGCGGGTGGGTGGCGCCGAAGGCTTCGTCCGGCGGATCCGGATTCGCGCCACCGAGCTCGAAAGCTGGGACCGCATCAGCATCATCGTCCCCAACTCGGTGCTGCTCTCCAGCAATGTGGAGAACTTCCAGCTGCGCAACAGCCTGGGCCGCGCCGTGGTGCGGCTGCCGCTGCCGCTGGGCAGTCCGGTGGACACCGTGCGCGAGCGGCTGCTGCAGGTGGCGCAGACCCATCCGCGGGTGATTCAGGAGGGCCAGCGCGCCGATGTGAGCGGACCCGCGGTGACCCTGATCGAGATCACCGAGACCGCGCTGATCTTCGAGCTGGCCGCACCGGTGGCCGATGTCAACAGCCGGGGCGGCATCGCCGGGGAACTGCGGGTGGCGGCGCTGGCGGCGCTGGCAGCGTCCGGGATCTCGCTGTCCGCGGCACCCCGCGAGCTGCTGCTGCGCGAGCGCCTCCCCGACCCGGCCTGAGCTGGCCGGCTCAGGTCCAGTCGTCGACGAAGCGCTGCTTGAGCTGCTGGATCAGCCGCCGGTCCTTCTTGCTGGGCCGCTCGCTGGGCAGGTCCACCGCGGTGGCCCGTCGGGCCAGGGCCGCATCCTCGCGGCGCTGGCGGCTGCGATCGGTTTCCTCGTAGAGCTGGCGGGCTTCCGGGGCCCCGCGGCGCACGGTGTCGAGCGCCCGCACCACCACCTCCACCTCGTCCCAGCCCTGACGCACGGTCAGCCGCGCGCCCGGCTGCACCTCCCGGCTGACCTTGGCGCGGTCGCCCTCATAGCGCACATGCCCGGCCTCGATGGCGGCCTTGGCGAGCATGCGGGTGCGGAAGAAGCGCGCCGCCCATAGCCATTTGTCCAGCCGCACGCGGCCGTCCTCGTCCTCGTCGTCGGTGTTGCGACCCTTCACGCCTGCCCGTGCTCCCGGCCTTCGGTCACCGGATTATGAAGTTTGGGCATGCGAATTGCGGGGAGCCTCACAGAACACAGGGGGCACCCCGCGTTTGGGGGGCAGACAGCCGCCACCGGCTTTCCCACACTCATGACCAGTCAGCGTCCACACGGGGGTGGGGAATGGCGACGAAGGCAAGCTGGCAGTTCCGGTTTCCGGCCAGGGGCCCGGAGAGTGACCAAACGCGGCAGGACTGGCCCCTGGCGGTCAGTCAGGGCACGGGCTGGGTCACGCTGTCGGCGCAGTGGCTGGCCAGCCTCTCGGCTGGTGAGCGGCGGGTGTTCGACGCCCAGTGGCAGCGCGCGGCCCTGCACTGGCGCCTGGCGGGGCGGGTGCTGCCGCGGGCCCAGGGCTGGATCGATCCGCAGATCGAGTCGCTGCGGGTGCTCCGGGTGCTGGCCGGGCAGGGACAGATCGAATGGCTGGGCAGCCGTGGACGGCCGGATCACGCCGGGCTGCGCTTCCGCACCGATGCCGACGGCCAGGTGATCCAGCGCGGCCAGCGCCGGCTGGGTCCCGGACCCTATTTCGAGCAGCGGCTGCAGATCGCCCTGCGCGCCCTGGGCGTGGACTGCCATCTGCTGCCGCAGCGCCTGGCGGCCGCGGCGCGGCGGGCCGATCGGCCGCGGTCCGAGCCCTGCCGGCCGGCGGCCACCCCGGCCGACCGCGAGCCCGAGCCGCGGGCGGCGCGGTGCCGGGCACCCGGGCGGACCCGCCGGTCGCTCCTGCTGCCGGCCTGAGCCGGGCGCTCAGGGGCAGGGCGCCGGCGTCCCGCCGATCTCGAAGACCGAGGACAGGCCCTCGTACGGTTCCAGGGCCGCGGCCGGGCTGCGCCGCGCGCTGCCGACATGGCGCAGCCGGTAGCGTCCCGCCGGTGCATCGGCAGGGATCGTCCATTCCACGCTGGCCGTCGAGGCCCCGGCCGGGGTTTCCGCCGGCACCGGCGGCACCTCCTGCGGGGTCCAGCGATAGACCAGCTCCGGATCGCGATCCTCGGCCACCACCACCCAGCCGCTGGCGGTCTCGCGCTCCACATAGGCATAGCTCTGCTGGGTGCGACGATCGTTGCGCGGATGCCCGGCGCGGAAGCGGGCCCGCACCGTCTCGCCACGCGCCGCGCTCGCCGCCACATCCTCGATCCGTCCGCCAAATCCCTCGCTGCCCGGGTCGTCGGCGGGGACATAGGGCGCACGGGCGATGCCCACCGTGGTCTGGCTCATCGGCACCCCGGCGGGGCTGGGCTCGCCGTCGCGCAGGCTCAGGGCCAGCCGGCGGGTCTCCTGCTGGACCGCCGCGAGGCTCCACGGTCCGAAGAAGGTCGAGGCCCCCTCGTACTGCTGGATCGCATACTCCTCGCGGGTGGTGAGGTAGTTGACGAAGTCATTGGCGAGACCGGCGATCACCACCGTGTCGACCCCCACCGGCGCCAGCACCTCGAGGACGGTCTCGCGGATGCGGCGGGCGGCCATGGTGGTGATCTCCCAGGGCAGACCGACGATGGCGAGGCTGCCGATGCGGAAGATCTGGAAGGGCAGGGCCTTGTTGACGATCGGTGTGGCGCTCTCCACCAGCTCGAAGGGATCGGACAGCGGGAACAGGATCGGCTTCTCGGCATGGCAGCCGTAGTCGAGCCCCGGCAGCTGATCGACATTGCACAGCAGCACCGCGGACAGCGCGTTCGGCGGCAGCTTGCCGGCGCTGGCGGCGGTGAAATCGGCCACCGCCGCGGCGATCAGATCCGGCGAGCTGGCACAGCTCACGCCCTCCACGGTCGGGCCCGGGCCGTCCTCGGCCCCGGCGCCGAAGCTCACCCCGGCCGCCGGCTGGCAGGTGCGCTTGACCGGCGCATCGAGCGCCGCCGGATGGCGCAGCGAGGCCAGCACCACCGGGTCGGTGATCTCGACCGCATCGAAGGCCACATGGAACTGCCGGGCCTGCACCGGCCCCTGCAGCGGCCGGCCCTGCGCGGACAGGCGCAGCGCACCGGCCAGCTGCTTGGTGCCGGAGATGGCGTTGGATTCGAACTCGTCGGCCCCGCCGCCGCGCTCGGCGAAGGGCCGCTCGTAGATGAAGATGTTGGGCGAGGCATCCCCCTCGTCGGTCTGGGCGAAGGCGGCGACATAGGTGTCCGCGCCCAGCGGCGCCCGGTAGTCGGTGCCCTTGAGCCGCTCCAGCAGCAGGGAGGCGTAGCCCTTGTTGTCGCTGGAGACCAGGGTGTTGGTGTTGCCGATCGAGGTGGTGTGCACCCCGAACCAGTTGATCAGACCGATCTCGCGACCCTCGGCGCGGCGGAAGTCGAGCTGGACCATGCGCTTGTCCACCGCCTGCGGCTGTCCGCGAGCGTCGAGGAAGCGCGCCCGCTCCTCGAGCGGGTTCTGGTCGAAGGCGGGCTGGGAGCGGTTGATGTTGGTATCGAGCAGCTCGCCCACCGCCAGCTGCAGACGCCCGGGCTGCGGATGGGCCTCGAGGTTCTCGTGCGCGCGGCGCAGGGCCTCGACGATGCCGCCGACGATCGCCTCGTAGGTATCGGCGTCATGCCCGAGGTGGAAGAGGTTGAAGGCCTCATGGTGGGAGTAGCCGGCCGGACCGGAATGGGTGTGGGTGGCGGAGAGCATCAGGTTCTCCACCCCGTAGCGCGCCGCCAGCCGCGGGTCAGCGGCGATGCGCTCGAGCACGCCCTGGCGCACGGCGTGGAAGATCATCCCGGTATCGGTACTGATGAAGGCCACCCGCTCGCCATTGCAGGGGCTTTCCACCACGAAGGCGCGGGCGTACTGGCGGGTGTGCAGGCCCAGCAGGACCTGGCTCAGCGACTCATAGCCCATGCCGCTGGTGCCGCCGATGACCCCGGTGATGTCATACAGCCCGCTGCCCAGGCGGTAATCCCCGCGGCCGGCGCAGGGACCGGCGGTGGGGCCGGCGCTGACCGGGATCTCCAGCGGGCCGCTGGCATCGCGCCCGGCGCCAACCGCCAGCCGGGGCGAGTCGAGCACACAGGCGAGACCCGCAGCCGGGGCCGGCGCGGTGGGCGGGGCGCTGTTGCCACAGGCCACCAGAACCAGCGAGAGACTCAGAACCCACGAACGGCGCACGGCAGCACTCCAGGCAGAACCGGCCACCATCATCGGCGGCCCGGGCGAGGCCCGCCAGCCATCAGCCCGCCATCGCCCGGTGCGATACTGCCGACATGTCCTCGACCACCGCCGACGCCCCCCGCCTGTTCGACCGGCTCGGCGGCGAGCCGGGCCTGCGCGCCCTGGTTGATGCCTTCTACGACCGCATGGAAACCGAGCCCGCCTACGCGCGGCTGCGCGCCCTGCATCCGCCCTCCACCGCTGGCTCGCGCGACAAGCTGTTCTGGTTTCTCTGCGGCTGGAGCGGCGGACCGCCGCACTTTGTGCAGCGCTTCGGTCACCCACGCCTGCGCGCCCGCCATCTGCCCTATGCGATCGGCGAGACCGAGCGCGACCAGTGGCTGGCCTGCTTCGCCGAGGCGCTGGACCGCCAGGGAATCGATCCGGCCCTGCGCGCCGGCTTCTGGCCGGACCTCGCGGCGCTGGCGGACTGGATGCGCAACCAGTAGCCCCCTGTCTCCTTTTCCCGTTCCCTGCCTGCCCTGTCCATGACCGATCCCATCCCCTCCCTGTCCCTGGATGCCCTGCTGGCCAGCCGCCGCGATCAGGAGGCCGAGTCCCGCTTCGAGGCCGATGCCGGCTGGCTGCAGGGCCGCAGCCTGTTCGGCGGTCTGCAGGCCGCCTTCCTGCTTGCCGCGATGCGCCGGCAGCTGCCTCAGCCAGCGCCCCTGCGCAGCCTGCAGGTGAGCTTCATCGGCCCGGTCCCGGCGGGCGAGGTGCGTATCCGCGCGCAGCTGCTGCGCGCCGGCCGCACCGCCGCGCAGGTGGAGGGACGGCTGCTCGATGCCAGCGGGGCCACGCTGTGCGCGGCCATCGCCCTGTTCGGACCCGCGCGCGAATCGGTGGTGCGCATCCCGCCCCCGGCGGTGCCGATCGACTGGCCACCCGCAACGCGGCCGGTGCCGCGGGTGCCGGGGATGACGCCGGAGTTTCTGCGCCACTTCCACATGCACTGGCTGGAAGGCCATCCGCCCTACAGCGGCGGTGGCGGCACCCGGGTCAGCCTCGGGCTCGGCTTTGCCGATCCGGTCGCGGCCATCGGCGAGGAGCATCTGCTGGCGCTGGCCGATGTGATTCCGCCGCTGGGCCTGAGCCATCTGCGCAGCCCCACCAACGGCAGCTCGGTGGGCTGGATGCTCGAGCTGCTGGAACCGGTGGCGGCGGACACCCCGGCGCAGGGCTGGCAGTTCCGCGCCGAGCTGCAGTCCGCCGGCCACGGGTATCTGAGCCAGAGCGGGGTGCTGCTGCGGCCGGATGGCGTGCCGGCGGCGCTCAGCCGACAGACCATGGTGATCTTCGCCTGAGCCGCACCCAGGGCCTGTTCACACGGGATCGGTCGCTGCGTTGCGAGTCCAGCCTTCCGCCAGGCAAGGCGCGACCGACGAGGTTTGCTTGTTGCAAATGAGGAGGGGCAACGCGGGTTGGCGGAATGCCGGCCGCAACCCGAAGCGGCGGGGCCGTTGAGGTGCATCGCGGCGTCCGTCGTCGCTCTTGGACATCCCGTACACCTCGCTCCTCCTTTCCTGCGCCGCGCATCAACGACCTCCGCCGCAGCGATCGCCGTTGTGCGAACAGGCCCTAGCCGGGCAGGCGACGGGTCGGAATCGGCAGATTGCACAGTTCCAGCCGGCCGGTCGGCTCGAGAAACCAGCTCTCGCGACGGTGGCGCCGG
>DASUDX010000101.1:0-24300 GCA_036275365.1 Nevskiaceae bacterium
TCTGGCCCGGCCGGATGATCATGGTCTTCTCGAAGTCGTCCTCGTCGCCCTTGGCTTCGCCGACGTACTTGAGCGTGTTGCGGCCGATGCTGATGACATCGCCATGGCTGAGCGGATGCTTGGCGATCTGCTTGCCGTTGACCGAGGTGCCATTGGTGGAGTCCAGATCCTCGAGGAAGGAGTCCTGGAGGATGGTGATGACCACCGCGTGATGGCCGGAGACGGCCTTGTCGTTGAGGGCGATGTCGTTATCGGCGAGCCGGCCGATGGTCACGCGCTCCTTGTCGAGCGGGTGCTCCTTGGTGGCCCCGCTACTGTCCGTGACGATGAGCTTTCCCATGTTTGTGTCCCGTCCCGCTTCGATAAAGGTTTTCAATGACGGTGCCGCTGTTCCGCACCGTTTCCCCGGAACGCCGGCCAGCGGCGGTTCCCCCTGCGGATCCCCGGATCCGTCTCAAAACCACTCCATGAACCGCTCGTACCAGCGGCGCCCCCGCGCGAACGAGGCGTCCACCCGGGCCAGCACCACCGATACATTGTCCTTGCCGCCGCCCTGCAGCGCCTGCTCGATCAGGGTCTGCGCCGCCTCCGCCAGGCGATCGCCGCGGTGGCGCAAGGTTATCGCGATGTTCTCGTCGCTGACCATGTCGGTCAGCCCATCCGAGCAGAGCAGCAGGATATCCCCGGGCAGCACCGGCTCCTCGATGATGTCGACCGTCACCTCGGGCTCGACGCCGAGGGCGCGGGTGACGATGTTCTTGCGTACCAGGCGCTGGGCCTCCTCGCGGCTGTAGTGGCCGCGGGCGATCAGTTCCTCGATCAGCGAGTGATCACGGGTCACCTGCTCGAGGCGGTCCTCACGGAACCGGTAGAGCCGCGAATCGCCGACATAGGCGATCGACAGCCGATCGTCATGGAGCAGGGCGGCCACCACCGTGGTGCCCATGCCCGCGCACTGCGGCTGGGACTGGGCGACCTGGTAGATGGTGGTGTGGGCGGTCTCCACGGCCTCGCGCAGCAGCAGGGATTCGCTGCAGCACCCGGTGACCGGGTCCACCTCGCCGCGCCGCAGCGTCTTCCACTGCCGGCGCACCACATCCAGGATGGTCGCGGTGGTGATGCCGCTGGCGATCTCGCCGGCGTTGTAGCCGCCCATGCCATCGGCGAGGACCAGCAGCCCCAGTTCGGCATCCTCGGCGATGGCGTCCTCGTTGTTGCCGCGCACCTTGCCGACATCGGTGGCGAGCGCGGTGGCGACCTTGTCCTTGAGCGCCATGGGCGGCTCAGAGCGCCAGTGCGCGAAGATCGCGGGCGAGTTCGGCGCCCCGCGCGTAGCGCAGCTCCGCGGACTTCTGCAGCACCTTCTCGATCACCGCCTCCAGCCCGGGGGGCAGATCCGGCCGCACCACCATCAGCGGCGGATGGGCCTCGTTGGCAATCTTGAACATCAGGGTCGCCATCGAATCGGCCTGGAAGGGCAGGCTGCCGGTGAGCAGCTGGTAGAGGGTGACGCCCAGCGAGAACAGATCCGAGCGGCCGTCGACCCGCTTGCCCGCGAGCTGCTCGGGGCTCATGTAGCTGGGGGTGCCGAGCACCATGCCGGTCTTGGTCTTGCTCGAGTCGGCGATGCGGGCGATGCCGAAATCCATCAGCTTGATGGTGCGGGTGGCTTCCACCAGCATCATGTTGGCCGGCTTGATGTCGCGATGGACGATCTGGTTGCCATGCGCGTAGTCGAGCGCCTCGGCCGCATCGGCCACATGCTTGATCACCTCGGCCACCGGCAGCAGGGCGTTCGGCTTGACATGCTTGGTCAGGTCGTGGCCCTTGATGAACTCCATGGCGATGTAGGCGAGGTCGTGCTCCTCGCCGGCATCGAAGATCTGCACGATGTTGGGATGGGACAGCCGCCCGGCGGTCTCCGCCTCGCGGAAGAAGCGCTCCTTGACGCTGGCCAGCTCATCCGGCTCGAACTCCTGGGACAGCGCCATGGTCTTGATCGCCACCTGGCGCCCGATCTTGGGGTCCTTGCCGAGGTAGACCACGCCCATCGCTCCCTTGCCCAGCTCCTTCTGCACCTCGTAACGGCCGAGCATGGGCTTCTCGACCTCGCCGCCGGCGAGCACCAGGGTGCCGGCCGCGGTGCTGGCCATCGCCCCGCCGCCGAGGATGACCGTCTCCGAGAGCTTCTTGGCGCGCGAGAGCTTCTGCTGCACATCGCGGTAGTCGCGGCTGTGCGAGGCAATGTGCTGGTAGACGCTCTCCGCCTTGTTGAACTGCCGCTTGCGCTCGAAATCGAGCGCCAGGTTGTAGAACAGATCGAGCAGCTTGTCGTCCACCGGCTGCACGCGCTTGAACTTCTCGAAGGCCATGTCGAGCTGGCCCTGGCCCTGGAAGGCCAGGCCCAGCATCTTGTTGGACTCGCCGCTTTCCACTTCGCTGCTGGCCCGCAGCTTCTCGGTCAGGCGCAGTTTCTTGACGGTGAGGAACAGATGGCCCAGCAGCAGGAACACCGCCGGGATCGCCAGCTTGATCCACAGCGCCTGGACCGCCAGCAGGGTCAGCTGGCTGACCAGCAGCAGCGCGACCAGACCGCCGCTCAGCGCGAAGCCCAGCCCCGGCCCCAGCCGCGGCAGGGCCAGGGCGAGGTACAGCGCGGCGAGCAGGAACACGCCCAGCTCCAGCCAGCCGGCCCAGGAGGGACGGGTGTAGAAATCCCCCTGCAGGATGCTGGACAGGGTGTGCGCGGTGACCAGCACCGGCGCCATCTGCGGCGCCACCGGGGTGGCGAAGGCATCGCCGATGCCGCGTGCGGTGGCGCCGATCAGCACCACCTTGTCGCGGAAGTTGGCAGCCTGCACCTTGCCTTCGAGGACATCGAAGAAGGAATACACCGGGAACGGCGGCAGCCCGCCCTCATCCCGGTAGAAATGGGGATACATGCGCAGCGCCGAGGTGGTGCCGATGCGCACGCCGCCCAGCTGCAGCCCCTCGCCGAGGTAGACCTGCACATCCTGCGGCTGCAGGTTCAGGGCGCGGCTGGCCGCGACCAGGGCGAGCGAGGGGTAGAACTCGTCAAAGTGCTGCAGCACCAGCGGTTCGGAGCGCACCGCGCCGTCGACATCCGGGGTGGCGTTGAGATGGCCGATGCCGGCGGCGGCCGCGCCCAGCGCGGGCACCGGCACATCGGCGCTGACGGTGGGGAAGGGCAGGGCCCCGGCGGCGCGGGCGCCGGTGCGGTCCTGCAGATTGGTCAGCGCCTCGCGGCGCACATAGTCGGGCAGGGCGGCATCCGGGCGCCCCTGCGGGCGGCCCAAGGCGAAGGTCATCGGCAGCAGCACCTGACCGGAGGCACGCATCGCCGCCGCCAGCGCATCGTCGCTGGAGAGGCCGGCCTGAGCCGTCTGCAGGCGCTGCTGCAGCTCGGCCAGCGCGCTGCCGTACTGGGTGGCGAGAGCCGACTCGGCATAGGCCTGGCTGATCCCGGCCGCCTCCGGCGAACGGCTGCCGAAGTCGGCGAGGATCGCGCCGAAGGTCTCGATCTCGCCGGGAATCTGGGTGGCCAGCGGAGAGGCGGCCAGTGCCGCGCTGATCTCGGCCAGCGCCTTGCCCTCGCCGCCCTGCTCGGCCTCCGAATAGAAGACGGTGTTGACCACCACCTTGCTGCCGTGGCCCTTGAGCGTGTCGATCATCCGCGCGTGCAGGCTGCGCGGCCAGGGCCAGCGACCGAGGTTCTGGATGCTGGCATCGTCGATGGCGATCACCGCGATGCGCTCGCTCGGCGGACGGCTGCGCGATTGCACCCCGAGGTCGTAGGCATACCGCTCGAGGCCCTGGAAGCTTTCCGCCAGCAGTCCGTAAGCGGCCACCACGAAAACCACGGCAAACGCCAGCGCGGCGAACCAGTCGCGGGTCCAGATCGGTTGCTTCACGCCCTTGAACTCCCCGTGGTTCGCGACCGCTGTCCGGTCGGGCATTGTTGCGTCGATACTAGCGCGATTCGAAATCGCCGAGAAAGGAAACCCGGATGGCGCGCACGCGCACCCGCTATGTGTGCCAGAGCTGTGGGGCGAGCGCGCCCAAGTGGGCCGGCCAGTGCAGCGAATGCGGCGGCTGGAACACCCTGGTGGAGACGGCCGGCGAGGCCGAGGTGGCTCCCTCGCGGCGGGCCGCGGCGGCGGGCCCGGCGCGGGTCCAGCGGCTCGACGAGGTGGAGGCCGAAACCACGCCGCGGCTGCCCAGCGGCCTGCCCGAGCTCGACCGGGTGCTGGGCGGGGGGCTGGTGCCAGGCGCGGTGATCCTGATCGGCGGAGACCCGGGTATCGGCAAGTCCACCCTGCTGCTGCAGATGCTGGCCGGCGTCGAGGGGCGCATCGAGACCCTTTATGTCTCCGGCGAGGAATCCCTGTCCCAGGTGCGTCTGCGCGCCAGCCGGCTCGGGCTGCCGCGGCTGGATCTGCCGGTGCTGGCCGAAACCGGCATGGAGGCGATCCTCGCCCAGCTCGGCGCCAGCCGGCCGGGGCTGGTGGTGATCGACTCGATCCAGACCCTCTACACCGACAGCCTGGACTCCGCGCCGGGTTCGGTATCGCAGCTGCGCGAGTGCTCGGCCCAGCTGGTGCGCCATGCCAAGGCCAGCGGCACCACGGTGATTCTGGTCGGCCATGTCACCAAGGAGGGCGCCATCGCCGGTCCGCGGGTGCTCGAGCACATGGTCGACACCGTGCTCTATTTCGAGCACGACCCGGGCTCGCGCTACCGCCTGGTGCGGGCGGTCAAGAACCGCTTCGGCGCGGTCAACGAGCTCGGCGTGTTCGCCATGACCGATGCCGGGCTCAAGGAGGTCAGCAACCCCTCGGCGCTGTTCCTCTCCCGCCATGAGCAGCCGGTGCCCGGCAGCGTGATCACCGTCACCCGCCAGGGCAGCCGGCCGCTGCTGGTGGAAGTGCAGGCCCTGGTCGACAGCGCCCTGATGGGCCATCCCAAGCGGGTCACGCTCGGCTTCGAGGGCAATCGCCTGAACATGCTGCTGGCCGTGCTACACCGCCACGGCGGGGTGGGGCTGGCCGATCAGGATGTGTTCGCCAATGTGGTGGGGGGCATGCGCATCCAGGAGCCAGCCGCCGATCTGCCGCTGCTGCTGGCGGCGCTGTCGAGCTACCGGGGCCAGCCGGTGGACGCCCGCATGGTGGTGTTCGGTGAAGTCGGGCTGGCCGGGGAGATCCGCCCGGTCCAGGCCGGCGAGGAGCGCCTGCTGGAAGCCGCCAAGCAGGGCTTCACGCGGGCTCTGGTGCCGGAGGCCAACCGCCCGCGCAAGGGCAGCCGGCTGGGCATCGAGGCGATTCCGGTGGCACGGCTGGAGCAGGCCATCGCCCGCCTGCGCGAGTAGCCCGGCTCGCCTCAGAGCAGGCTGGCCACCGCACCCGGCAGCTTGTAGCGCTTGCCGGTGAACAGCTTGGTCAGCAGCAGGGTCAGCCAGGGCCGCGAGCTGCCGAAGCTGCGCAGGGTGATGTAGCGATCCTCGCCTTCGCGCTCGATCTCGTAGCGCTCGATGCTGGCACTGACCGCCTCCTTCTCGCCCTTGAGCAGGGCGCGCAGGGTCAGCCGGCTGGCGCCGGTATCGACCTGCACATCCAGCACCTCGCCGAACTCGCGCAGACGCTCGTTGAGATAGCTCTTCAGCGCGAGGCCTAGCGCGCCGTCCTTCATGCCCTTGGCCAGTTGTCCCAGCATGCTGCCGTCCATCGCCGATCCGGCGCGCAGTGTGCCCGAATCCCGCTAGACAAAAGATCCCAGCGACCTGGGGACGAAACCGCCGTGCGCCGCCCGGCACCACCGCCGGTCGGCCGGGCCGCGCCGGTCACCCGGTCGCGGGCCGGTCCGCGGCGCGCGCCGTCCGCTGGCCGGGCACGGCGCCATCAAGACCGGGCGGCGGCGGCCGCTAGCCCGGAGGCCGTCCCCCGGCGGTCCCACCTGGAATCCCGCATGCGCTGCGCCCGCGGTCTGGCGGTCCTGATCCTCGTCGTCGGGAGTGTGCCCGCCGTCGCGGATCCGCGACCGCCTGCGCCGGCAGAGCCGTCGCGGGCGCTGGGGCTGGCGCTGCAGCTCGATCTGCGCCTGCGCCACGAGGCGGTCGACGATCCGCGCTGGGTCGAGCCCGCCCGTGCCCAGACCGCCCGCGGGTCCCTGCAGGGCAGGCTCGCCCTGCCGGCCGGCGTCGAGGCGGTGGTGACCGGCGAGTGGATCCGCCGCCTCGGCCCCGCCCGGTTTGACGACGGTCTGCCCGGCGCACCGGGCATGCCGCTGGTGGCCGATCCCCCGGCCGAGGAACTCGACGAGGCCTATCTCGCCTGGCATGCCCACGCCGGGGCTGCCGAGTGGACCGCCTGGGCCGGGCGTCGCGGCTGGGGACAGGCCAATCTGCGGTTTCTTTCCGGAGGGCCGGCCTGGCGGCACAACCGCCAGTCTCATGACGGCCTCGGCCTGCAGTGGCAACAGGCGACGCTAGAGCTGGAGGGCTTCCATCTCGAAACCACCCACCGTCCGCTGGGCAATCGCAGCCCGCGCGGGGTGCAGGATCTCGACGGCGAGGGTCTGCGGCTGCGCTGGACACCGGCCACCTCGCCCTATGCCGAGGCCTATGCCCAGCAGCTGCGGTTTGCCGAAGGCGGGCCGATTCCAGCGTCGTTCTCCCATCGTCTCACCGGGCTGCGACTCGGTGCCCGGCAGTCGCTGGCCATCGGCCAGCTTGGCATTGAGCTCGATCAGGCCCGCCAGGATCCGCTGGCGGTCGGTGGCCTCGCCGCCGGGGATTACCAGCGCCTCGCCCTCAGCCTGCAGAGCGGGCGCTGGACCGTGAGCCTCGAGCGCGAGCAGCTGGGCGGGGATGGCCGCCGCTCGCTGCAGACCCCGCTGGCGGCGCTGCATGCCTTCCAGGGCCATGCCGATGTGTTTCTGCGCACGCCACCCGACGGCCTGATCGATCAGGCCCTGGGCCTGTCGTTCGGCGATGCCCGTCTGGGTCTGGAACTGCGCTACCACCGGTTCGAGGCGGACCGCGGCGGGGCCCGCTACGGCCATGAGTGGGATGCCGCCGTGACGGCCCGGCTGCCGGCGGGCCAGCGCCTGCTGCTGAAGGCGGCGGATTACCGCAGCGCGGCCGCCGGCAACGATCCGCCGCTGCGTCCCGATCAGGGCGATGTGCGCAAGCTCTGGCTGCAGTGGGAGGCCACATGGTCGCTCGTGCGCTGATCCTGCTGCTGGTCCTGGCCGCCCTGCTGCTGTGGCGGGGGCGATCCGGCCCGGAGTCCGCCGCACCGGCCGCGCCCGAGCGGGTGGTGCTGGCCCTGCCGAGCCAGCCGGCCAATGCCGGCTGGTTCCTGGGTCTGGCGCGCGGGGACTTCCGCGCCGAGGGCATCGAGCTGATCGACCAGCCGCATGACACCGGGGTGCAGGCCCTCAACGCGGTGCTCGCCGGCCAGGCCGACCTCGCCATCGTGGCCGATACCCCCTTCATGTTCGCGGTGATGGAAGGCGCTGACATCGTCATCGCGCTGACCAGCTACAACTCGCGAACCAATCTGGCCATTCTCGGCCGCCGCGATCGCGGAATCGCCGAGGTGGCGGATCTCGCCGGCCGCCGCATCGGTTTTGTTCCGCGGACCAACGCCCAGTTCTTCCTCGATTCCTTTCTGCTGGTGCACCGCCTGTCCGCGACCACTACCCGGGTGGCGCTAACGCCAGCCAGCGCGCTGCCGGCCCTGGTCCGCGGCGAGGTGGATGCACTGGCCGCCTGGGAGCCGATCCTGAGCCGCGGCCGCGCCCAGCTCAGCGCCGGCTTCAGCGAGTTCCAGGCGCCCGAGGTGTACACCTTCCGTTTCAATCTGGTGGGCCGACGCGCCTATGTGCAGCAGAACGGAACGGCCATCCGCCGGATGATCCGTGCGCTGCACCAGGCCAACCTGGCCCTGCGATCGGATCCGGCCGCCGCGCTGGCGGCGATCCGCCCACGGCTTGGCACCCTCGATCCGGGACTGGTGCTGCAGCCGGCGGATTACCAGACGGTTCTCGACCAGGCCCTGCTGATGGCGCTGGAGGACCAGGCGCGCTGGGCGCTGCGGCAGGGGCTGGTACCGACCCAGTCTCAGCCGGATTTTCTTGCCCACCTGGCGGCGGACGCCCTGCTCGCGGAGCGTCCCCTCGACGTTGGACTGGTCCGCGGTCCATGACGATTCGTGCCCAGGTTCTGCTGGCCGGCATCACCTCGGTACTGGTGGCTCTCGCCCTGCTGCTGACCCAGGTCGTTCGCTCGCAGGAACGCGCCGAGGAAAAGCAGGACCAGCAGTTCACCGACGCGCTCCAGAGAGGCCTTTCGCAGTCCCGGCTGCTGGCGGTGGAAACCGCCCTGTATCAGGAGCCGCGGGCGATCCGTCAGTGGGAGGAAACCCAGCAGGCTCTGCGGATACGGCTGCAGCAGGCACCGGCGCGGGGTCCGGAGTGGGCAAGCCTGTTGCAGGAGGTCACCCAGTACAACGACAGCCTGGCGGTGCTCTACGCGCGCCTGCGTGAGCCACGCGGGGCGATGTCCATCGAGGACTACGATGCCCTGCAGGCAAGGACGGTGAGCAGCATCATGGTGGTCTCGCACCAGCTCTTCGATCTGGCCGGACGGCTGATCCAGCTGCGCCGTGACTGGATGCAGACCCGTACCCAGCGCAGCGAGCGCCTGAGCTACCTGATCCTGATGGTGCTGATGGGCAACATCGCCCTGCTGCTGGGCCTGATCTACCGCCAGGTGCTGACGCCGCTGGCGCAGCTGCGCACCGGTGTGGCCCGGGTGGCGGCGGGGGATCTCGCCTACCGGGTCGATCTCGCCGCCAGCGGCGAGGTGGGTGCGCTGGCGCAGGGCTTCGATCGGATGACCGCCCAGCTGCAACGCTCCAGCCAGGGGCTGCAGACCGAGATCCAGGAGCGCGAGCAGGCCCAGGCGGCGCTGGAGCAGGCCAACCGCGAGCTGCTGCAGGCGCTCGCGCGCGCCGAGGCGGCCAATCTGGCCAAGAGCGATTTCCTCGCCCGCATGAGCCACGAGATCCGCACCCCGATGAACGGCCTGATCGGCATGACCGAGCTTGCCCTGCGCACCTCGCTGACCCCGCAGCAGCGCGGCTATCTGCAGCAGGTGCGCGAGTCCGGGGACGCCCTGCTGGCGATCGTCAACGAGGTGCTCGACTTCGCCCGCATCGAGGCCGGCCAGATGGCGGTGACCGAGGAGGTGTTCAACCCGGCCGACTGGCTGCAGCGCATCAGCCGGCCGTTCCGCGTGCTGGCGGAGCAGAAGGGTCTGGGGCTCACCCTCGAGGGCCAGGCCGGCCTGCCGGCGCGGGTCGCCGGCGATCCCGGCCGCCTCGGCCAGGTGCTGGCCAATCTGCTCGGCAACGCGATCAAGTTCACCGACCGTGGCGCGATCGTGATCAAGGTCGACTGGCTCGCCGCCGCGCCTGCGGCCGCCACCCTGCCACGGCTGCGGCTGCAGGTCTGCGACAGCGGCATCGGCATCGCCGAGGCCGATCAGCAGCGCATCTTCGAGGCCTTCACCCAGGTCGATGGCAGCAGCACCCGCCGCCACGGCGGCACCGGCCTGGGTCTGGCCATCTGCCGGCGTCTGCTCGATCTGATGCGGGGCAGCATCCGGGTGCACAGCAGGCTGGGCGAGGGCAGCTGCTTCGTGGTCGAGGTGCCGCTGTCGGATGCCGCCCCCGCCACCGCATCGCCGCAGCCGGTTGAGCCGTCGCGCCCGGCGCCGCCGTCGCGGCGATCGCTGCAGGTCCTGCTGGCCGAGGATCATCCGGTCAACCAGCAGCTGGCGCTGGAGATTCTGCGCGGCGCCGGTCACCGGGTGGAACTGGCGGAGGATGGCGAGGCGGCGTTCCGCGCCTATCAGCGGGCGGCCTTCGATGTGGTGCTGGTCGATCTCGGCATGCCCGGCCAGGACGGCTACCAGCTGGCCCGCGCCATCCGCCGGCTCGAGGCCAGCGAGCAGCGGCCACCGGCGCGGCTGCTGGCGGTCACCGCCCACGCGCTGGCCGAGACCCGCCAGCGCTGCCGGGAGGCGGGCCTCGACGATCATCTGGCCAAGCCCTACCGGCCGGACCAGCTGCTGGCCCTGCTGGAGGGACCGGCCGCCTCGCCGCGGAGTCCGGCCGCGCCGGTGCCGGCCTGAGCCTCAGGCCGCGTCCGGATCCGCCGAGGGGGCGTTGCGCAGCACCTCGTCGATGCTGGTCAGGCCCTCGGCCACCGCGCGCGCGCCGGCCTGGCGCAGCGGCACCAGCCCATCGCGCAGGGCCTGGCGGCGCAGCTCGCTGATCTCGCCGCCGCGGTCGATGCGCGCCTTCAGCGCCGGGCTCAGCGGCAGGATCTCGTAGAGCCCGACGCGGCCGAGATAGCCGGTCTCCCGGCATTCCAGGCAGCCGGCCGGTCCGTGGACCTGCGCGGGCAGGGGCAGCGGTCCGGCGATCTCGGCCCACTCGGCGGGATCCGGTGCGGCGGGTCGCCGGCAGTGCGGACAGAGCTTGCGCACCAGCCGCTGGGCCAGCACGCCGAGCAGGGTGGCCTTGATCAGATAGGGGGCGACGCCCAGATCCAGCAGCCGGGTGATCGCGCTGGGGGCGTCATTGGTGTGCAGGGTGGAGAGCACCAGATGGCCGGTGAGCGCCGCCTGCACGGCGTTCTCGGCCGTCTCCAGATCGCGGATCTCGCCGACCATGATGATGTCCGGGTCCTGGCGCAGCAGGGCGCGCAGACCGGCGGCGAAATCGAGATCGATCGCCGGCTGGACCTGCATCTGGTTGAAGGCCGGCTCCACCAGCTCGATCGGATCCTCGATGGTGCAGACATTGATCTCCGGCGTGGCGAGCTGGCGCAGGCTGGAGTAAAGCGTGGTGGTCTTGCCGGAGCCGGTGGGGCCGGTCACCAGCAGGATGCCGGTGGGCTGGCGGATCAGCGTCTCCCAGCGCTGGCGATCCGCCGGGGTGAAGCCGAGCGCGGCGAAATCCTTGACCAGCACCTCCGGATCGAAGATGCGCAGCACCAGCTTCTCGCCGAAGGCGGTGGGCAGCGAGGAGGCGCGCAGCTCCACCTCCTTGCCGGCCGGGCTGCGGGTCTTGATCCGCCCGTCCTGGGGCCGCCGCTTCTCCGCCACATCCATGCGCGCCAGGATCTTCAGCCGGCTGGTGACCGCCGCGCCGACGCTGGCCGGCATCTGGTACACCTCGTGGAGCACCCCGTCGATGCGGAAACGCAGGTTGGCGGTTTCCCGCCGGGGCTCGAAATGGATGTCGCTGGCGCGGGACTCGAAGGCATAGCTGAGCAGCCAGTCGACGATCGCCACCACATGCTGGTCATCGGCGGTGAGGCGGCCGTTGCGGCCCATCTCCAGCAGCTGCTCGAGGTTCTGCACGCCGCCGAAGCCGACCTGGGCGCGGTCGCTCTGGGCCTGGCGCACGGAGCGGGCCAGGGCGTAGAACTCGACCAGATAGCGCTCGATGTCGGCCGGGTTGGCCACCACCCGCTGGATCTTCTGCTTGAGTGCCGGGGCGAGGTCGCGCTCCCAGTCACGCTGCCAGGGCTGGGCGGTGGCCACCACCAGCTCGCCAGCGGTCAGCCGCAGCGGCAGGATCTTGGCCCGCGCGGCATAGGCATAGGGCACCGCGGTGGTGACCCGGGCCACATCGATCGACAGCGGGTCGATCCGCACATAGGGCAGCTCGGCCAGCTGGGCCAGCCACTGGCTCAGCGTCTCGGCCTGCAGCTTGCGCGCCGGCTCACGGGCATCGGGCAGGCCCAGATCGGCGATCTGCAGCAGCGGGTGGCGGGCATCACGCGGGTTCAGGCGGGTCAGCGCCACCCGGGCCTCGGCGGCGGCCAGCCAGCCCGCCGCCACCAGGCGCTCGAGCAGATCCGGGCCGGTGAGCAGGCGATCACCGGCGGGCAGGGGCGCGGGCGAGGTCATGGACCAAGGCTAGCACCGGCCGCGGTAGGCAGGTCGCGGAGGGGCGTGGATAATGCAGCCCCGGCCTGCCGGGCCGATGCCCGCCCCCTCGAGGTACCCACGGATGCCCAACCCGATCCGACCGGCTGCGCTGCTCCTGCTGCTGCTGTCCGGCTGCACCCTGCTGCCGGAGGGCATGCGCGAGCGCCTGCCGGATCTGGCGATGCCGGATTTCTCCAGCTGGTTCAACCGCGAGAATGCGGTGGAGGTGGCCGAGGTGCGGCGCACCCAGCAGTGTCGCGCGCCCGACGGCCAGACCCGGGTCCAGCTGCTTGGCGATCAGGCAGCGGTGCAGGCTCTGGTGGCCGAGCGCGGTCTGCGCTGGGATGACGAGGCCGAGCCGCTGGCGGATGCCCCGCATGCGCTGATCGATCTGGGCCGTCGCGGCACCGAGGGCTACGGGCTGGCGGTGAGCCGCCAGGCCGGGCTCAAGGACGAGATCTTCCTGCTCAAGGCCACCGTGTTCGAACCCCAGCCCGGGGACGAGCTGCCGCAGAGCCTGAGCAGCCCCTGTGTGCTGGTGCGGCTGCCGGAGCGCCAGTACGCCGAGATCCGCGTCATCAACCAGGCGGGCCGCGTGCTCGCCCGCAGCCGATGAGCCGCTGGCTGCTGGCCGGTGCCGGCCTGCTGCTGGCCTCTGCCGCGGTGGCCGCGACGCCGGCCACCGAGGTGGTGGATCGCTTCCATCAGGCGCTGGAGCGGGGTGACCGCGCCGGCGCCGAGGCGGTGCTGGCCCCCGAGGTGGTGATCTTCGAGACCGGCTTCGTCACCTCGCTGCGCGAGGACTATCTGGCCGAGGGCTTTCCGCGCGATGCCGAGTTCGCCCGGCAGACCGAGCGGCGCGTGCTGCGGCGTGAAAGCTGGCAGGACGGCAATGTCGCCTGGGTGCTCTCCACCACGCTCACCGAAGGGCGCTTCGGCGAGGATCGTCTGGCGCTGGAAGGCGCCGAGAGCGTGATGCTGCGCCGCGACGGCGAGTCCTGGAGGATCATGCATGTGCACTGGTCGGCGCATCCGCGGAGCCCGGCGCCATGACGCCGCTGCTGCCCGCCGGGCCGCTGCTCGGCACGCTCACCCTGCTGCTGCTGGTCCTCAACACGGTGTTCTGGGCCATCCCCCTGTATGTCCTGGTGCTGGTCAAGCTGGTCACGCCCCGCGGCGCGCTGCGTGACCGGATCTCGATGCTCGCTTCGGACTGCGCGCAGAACTGGGCGCTGTGCAATGCCTGGGCGGTGGAGCATCTGCTGCGGGTGGACCTCGATGTGCGCTTCGAAACCGAGGTGCACCGCCGCGGCCAGTACCTGGTCTGCTGCAATCACCAGAGCTGGAACGACATCACCGTGCTGATGTGTGCGTTCGGACGGCGGGCGCCCTTCTTCAAGTTCTTCCTCAAGCGCCAGCTGATCTGGGTGCCGGTGCTCGGCCTTGCCTGGTGGGGGCTCGACTACCCCTTCATGAGCCGCTACACCCGCCAGCAGATCGAGAAGAACCCGGCGCTCAAGGGCCGTGACCTCGAGGCCACCCGCCGCGCCTGCGAGGCCTTCGCGCGCCAGCCGGTGCTGGTGCTCAACTTCCTTGAGGGCACCCGCTACACGGCGGCCAAGCATGCCCAGCAGGCCTCGCCCTACCGCCATCTGCTCAAGCCCAAGAGCGGCGGCTTCGCCTTTGCGCTCGGGGCGATGGGCGAGCGTCTGGACGGCATCCTCGATGTCACCATCGCCTATCCCGACGGCGCCCGCGAGCAGTGGGACTTCCTCTGCGGGCGGGTGCGCCGGGTGCGGGTGGCGGTGCAGGCCGCGCGCCTGCCCGAGGGACTGCAGGCCCAGCTCAGCGAGGGCGGCTACGACCAGGATCCGGCGGTGCGCGCCCGCTTCAACCAGTGGATCGCCGAGCTGTGGGCGGCCAAGGACCAGCAGCTGACGCGGATGCTGCAGGGACCGGCGGCATGATCAGCGAGCGCCAGATCGAGCGCTTCGCCGCGGTCTATGCCGAGGCGGTGCTGACCTTCCTCGATGCCGGCGAGGCGCAGTGGCTGCTGTGGGATGGCGAGAGCGAGGACTTCGACTTCCAGTCGGTCGAGCTGGACCCGCCGCAGACCCCGGTGATGGCCTTTGTCGATGCCAGCTGGACCCAGGTGATCGGCGAGGTGGATGTGCCGGCCGATCCCGACCATCCCCGCTACGACGCCGAGGCGCTGCGCGCCGCGGTGATGCTCCAGCTCACCGATGAGGGCTATGCCGAGCGGCTGCTCAAGGGCTTCCAGGAGCGTCTGCAGGCCCTGCGCGAGGGCGAGCCGGCGGAGGCCGAGGACCCCCGCGGCGAGACCGACGACGAGGGCTGAGCCCGCCGCCGGTGCTCAGGGATCGAGCGCCTCCGGCTGACCCACTTCCAGCCGCAGCGCGGCGCGCAGCCGCGACTCGCGCAGCGCGGTGGCGATCTCGTCCAGGGTCGGATGGGGCCGCAGGCTCAGGCGCTGGCCCACCCGCAGCCGCTCCGGGTCCGGCAGCTGGGCGCGGTTGGCGTCCCAGATCAGGGGCCACAGCTCGCCATTGGCGTAGACCTCGGGCCGCGCCGAGATCCGCCACAGGCTGTCCCCGGGCTGGACCGCATAGCGCTGCCGCGCCTGTTCCAGCGCGCGGTTCAAGGGCACCAGCAGGGCAGCCGCCTCGGCGATCTGGCCGGCGGCCAGCGCCCGCTCGGCCGTCTCGGTGAGGGCCCACTGGGCATCGCTGAGCCCGCTGCGCTGGCGCGCCTGCCGCAGCGCCTGCTCGGCCTGGGCCCGATCCGCCGGCGGGGGTCGGCGCACGGCGGCCGATGGCCGCGGCGGGAGGGTGGCGGGCGCGGCACTGACCGCCGCCCGCGCCGGCGCGGTCTCGAGGCCAGGCAGGTCCGGCCGGCGCTCCGTCGTGGCCGGGGCCGGCAGCGGGCCGGGCAGGGCGCAGCCACCGAGGATCATCAGCAGCACCAGCGGCACGGCTCGGGCGCGCAACGGACGCGTGAACGGACAGGAACTCGACATGAGCCGAGGCTAGCAGCGCCGCCGCTGCCGGCAAACCCGCCAGCGCGTACGCTGCGAGGGCTGATCGACTGCCTCCCGTCATGACCGAGATCCTGGTTCTCTACTACTCCCGCAATGGCTCCACCCGGGCGCTGGCGCGCGCCGTCGCGCATGGGGTGGAACGCGCCGGTGCCCGGGCGCGGCTGCGCACGGTGCCGCCAGTCAGCGCCGAGTGCGAGGCGGTGGCTCCGGCGGTGCCGGAGGAGGGGGCGCCCTACGCCGACCATCAGGATCTGCGCGACTGCGCCGGCCTCGTCATGGGCAGCCCCACCCGCTTCGGCAACATGGCGGCGCCGCTCAAGTATTTTCTCGATGGCAGCAGCGCGCTGTGGCTGGCCGGCGAGCTGGCCGGCAAGCCGGCCGGGGTGTTCACCAGCAGCAGCACCCTGCACGGCGGTCAGGAATCGACCCTGCTGAGCATGATGCTGCCGCTGTTTCACCACGGCATGCTGCTGGTGGGTCTGCCCTACACCGAGGCGGCGCTGCACCGCACCCAGGGGGGCGGCAGCCCTTATGGCGCCTCCCAGGTCACCGGCAATGCGCCGCGCCTGCCGGCCTTGAGTGCGGATGAGCGCAGCCTGGCGGAAGCCCTCGGCGAGCGGGTGGCGCGGCTGGCCCTGCGCCTGCAGGGCGCCTGAGATGGCACTGAGTCCCTGGTGTCGCCGGCTCGCCCTCGGCGGTCTGCTGCTGCTGATCGGCCTGCTGCTGGTCGAGTCCGGCGGCGGGCTTGCCGCCCTGCTCGCGCTGCCGCTGCTGCTGCCCCTGCCGGGGCTGTGGCGCGGCCGTGCCTATACCGCGGCCTGGGCCAGCATGCTGCTGGCCTTCTATGTCGCCCTGTTTCTCTCCGAGGGCTATGCCGAGCCGGCGCGCCAGCTGCGCCACTTCGGTCTGGCCAGCCTCTCGGCCCTGGTCTTCGTCAGCCTGCTGCTGTTCGTGCGGCTGGGGGCGCGGGAGCGTCAGGCGCTGACGGCAGCGTCTGCATCACGAACGGCAGGGTCAGACGCCGACGCGCGCTGAGCGCGGCGCGGTCCAGCGCATCGAGGGCCTGCACCAGGCTGCGGCTGTCGCGGGCATGGTGCTGCAGCAGCCAGCGCGCGGCGTCCTCGGCCAGATCCAGACCGCGCACCCGCGCCAGATGGGCGAGGAACACCGGCTGTTCGGCGCTGGACGGCAGGCGCAGGCCGATCACCTCCAGCGCCCGCAGCCGCGAGCCGAGATCGGGCAGGGCCAGCGGCAGCCGTTCCGGTGCCGGCTGCGCGGCCAGCAGCAGACGCCGGCCCTGCGCCGCACGGGCATCGAGCAGACGCAGCAGGGCCAGCGCCCAGCCGGTATCGGCGCTCACCGCCGGCAGATCGTCCAGGCAGACCAGGGGCGCGGCCTCGAGGCCCTCGAGCACCTCCGGCCCCTGGGCGGCGAGCGCGGCCAGCGGCAGGTAGACCGCACCGCGGCTGGCGCGCACGGCGGCCTGCAGCAGATGGGTCTTGCCGGCGCCGCTGGCCCCGAACAGATAGAGCGAGGCGCTCCCCGCGCGCAGGCTGTCGAGCAGGCCGGGAGCGGCCACCGGGTAATAGCTCTCGTAGCTGGCGGTGCGGGGCAGCTGGACCGACAGCGGCAGTTGCTCGCCCTTCATGGACCGGGCGGGGCCGGCTCGACGGCGCTGGCCTCCAGGGCCGCTGTCTCGGGAGCGCCGCGGCGGTAGAGCGGGCTCTGCAGCCAGCGCTGCTTGGCATGCCGCAGCAGCACCGCCAGCACTGCGGCCACCGGCAGCGCCAGCAGCACGCCGACGAAGCCGAACAGCTGACCGCCGGCGAGGATGGCGAAGATCACCGTGACCGGATGCAGACCGATGCGATCGCCGATCAGCCAGGGCGTCAGCACATTACCCTCGAGGAACTGGCCGGCGGCGAAGATGCCCGCCACCCACAGGAACAGGGCCAGCTCCTGGCTCTGCATCAGGCAGGCCACCAGGGCAGTGAGCAGGCCGATCAGCGAGCCCAGATAGGGCACGAAGGCAGTCAGCCCCACCACCACGCCGACCAGCAGGGCGAGCTCGAGGCCGACCAGGCTCAGGGCCACGGTGAAGTACACCGCCAGGGCCAGCATCACCAGCAGCTGGCCGCGGATGAAGGCACCGAGCACCTCATCGGTCTCGCGGGCGAGCTGGTCGACCCCGGGCAGGGCCCGCGGCGGAATCATCCCGCGCACCCAGGCCACCAGCGGATCCCAGTCGCGCAGCAGATAGAAGGCGACGATCGGCACCAGCAGCAGATTGGCAAACGCGGTGAGCAGGGCGCCGCTGGACTGGCTGATCTGCGCCCACACGGTCTTCAGCACCCCGCCGGCCTGCTGCCAGTGCTCGGCCGCGAGCTGACGCAGGCCCTCGGCATCCAGACGCACGCCCTCGGGCAGGGCCATGCCCAGCCGCGGCAGCAGCTCGTCCTGCACCCGCTGCAGCCAGTCCGGCAGGTGGGTGAGCAGGGTGGCCACCTGCTGCTGGATCAGCGGCAGGATCAGCAGCAGGCCGAGCAGGCCCAGCAGCGAGAGCACCACGAACACCAGGGCCACGCCGGCAGTGCGCGACAGGCCCAGCCGCTGCAGGCGATCGACCAGCGGATCGCCGAGATAGGCGAGCCCGGCGCCGATCACGAAGGGGCTGAGGATGGGCGCCAGCAGATACACCAGCACCAGCAGGGCGGTTCCCGCCAGCAGCCAGGGCAGGTTCTCGCGGGCGGCCGGCCAGCGGCTTTCGTTCATGGCAGACGCACCTCGTAGCGATCAGCACCCAGCGGCCGCAGCGGTGAGGCCGGCCCCAGCCCGGCCGCCAGGCCCCTGCTACCACCCTGGACCCGCAGCTGCAGACGCAGCCGCCGGCTCTGCGGGTCGAGCTCGCTGACCATCAGCCGCTCGACGCCGGGCTGGCCGCGCAACTGCTGCAGCACCCGGGCGTAGTCCGCCGCACTGGCGATGCCTTCGATCTCAATGGCGAGGTCCTCGGCTGCCGCCGCCGCCACGCCGAACACCGGCAGCCCCTGTTCGCGCAGGGCCTGGTCGATGCCGGCGGGGTCGAAGCGGGCCTCCAGCTGGAAACCGCCGCCCGTCTCGGGCTGGTAGGCATAGGTCTGCACCAGCGCCGCGCCGCGACCGAGGATGGTGGAGAAGGCCGGATCGCCGCGGCCGGAGACCGTGGTCAGCACCTGCAGCAGGGCCTCGCGCAGGGCCTTGTCGCGGCTGGCGGCGGTCTGGTCCGGCACGCTCACCCGGGCGGTGTAGGGCGAGGCGGCGACGCTGGCCGGGGGCGCGGTTGCGGCCTGGGCCTGGGCCGCGCTGTCCGCGGGCAGCAGCCCGAGCGGGATGGCCAGCAGCAGGGGGGCGAGAACGGAGCGGACAGTCATGGCCGGCAGTGTGCCGCAAGCGCGCCGGGCCGGCGCGTGCCGGCCCGTTGGGCGCGGCAGATGGGCGACAATGCGCCACCTTCGCCCCGGACGCCCGCATGGCCCGCTCTGCCGCTCCCCCTTCCGCTCCCGTTGCCCTCAGCTATCGCGATGCCGGCGTCGATATCGACCGCGGCGATGCGCTGGTGGATGACATCAAGAAGATCGTGCGCAGCACGCGGCGGCCCGAGGTGCTGGCCGGAGTCGGTGGATTCGGCGCCCTGGTCACCCTGCCCAAGAAGTACCGCCGCCCGGTGCTGGTCTCCGGCACCGACGGGGTGGGCACCAAGCTGCGCCTGGGCATCGACAGCGGCCGGGTCCAGGGCCTCGGCCAGGATCTGGTGGCGATGTGCGTCAACGATGTGCTGGTCAATGGCGCCGAGCCGCTGTTCTTCCTCGACTACTACGCCACCGGCAAGCTCGACAACCGCGTTGCCGCCCAGGTGATCAAGGGCATCGCCCAGGGCTGCAAGCTGGCTGGCTGCGCCCTGGTCGGCGGGGAGACCGCCGAGATGCCCGGCCTCTACCACGGGGGCGATTTCGATCTGGCCGGTTTCTGCGTGGCGGTCGCCGAACAGGGCCGGCTGATCGATGGCCGCAAGATCAAGCCCGGCGATGTGCTGGTGGCGCTGCCGTCCTCCGGTCCGCATTCCAACGGCTATTCGCTGATCCGCAAGATTCTCGAGGTCAGCGGCGCCCGGCTCGATCAGGTGTTCGGCCGCGGCACCCTCGGCGATGCCCTGCTCGCCCCCACCACCATCTATGTCAAGCCGGTGCTGGCCGCGCTCGAGGCCGGTCTGCCGGTGCGCGGCATGGCCCACATCACCGGTGGCGGACTCACCGACAACCTCACCCGCATGTTCCCCAAGGGCACCGCGGCGGTGGTGGATACCCAGAGCTGGAAGCGTCCGGCCATCTTCGACTGGCTGCAGGCCCACGGCGGGGTGGCGGCCGAGGAGATGTGGCGGGTGTTCAACTGCGGGGTGGGCTTCGTCCTGGTGGTACCACGGCTGCAGGTCACCACGGCGCTCACCCAGCTGCGCAAGCACCGCCCCTGGGTGCTCGGCGAGGTGGTGCGCGGCAGCGGCGAGGTGCGGTTTGCCTGAGACGGCGTCGCCCGCCCGGCTGGTGGTGCTGATCTCCGGCCAGGGCCGCAATCTGCAGGCCCTGATCGAGGCCCAGCGCAGCGGCCGCCTGCCGGCCGAGCTGGTCGAGGTGATCAGCAACCGGCCGGACGCCGCCGGCCTCGACCGCGCCCGCGCCGCCGGCCTGCCCAGCCGCTGTCTGCCGCATCAGGCTTATGCCGACCGCGCGGCCTTCGATGCCGCGCTGGCCCGCGCCATCGACGCCGCGCGGCCGGACTGGGTGATCCTGGCCGGCTTCATGCGCATCCTCAGCCCCGGTTTCGTGCGTCGCTATGCCGGGCGGCTGCTCAACATCCACCCCTCGCTGCTGCCCCGTCATCCGGGGCTGCGCACCCACGAGGCGGTGATCGCCGCTGGCGACACCGAGCACGGTGCCAGCGTGCATCTGGTGACCGAGGCGCTTGATGGCGGTCCGGTGCTGGTTCAGGGCCGACTCAGGGTGAACGGGGAGACTGACCCGGTCCGGTTGGCGGAGCGGGTCATGAGCGAAGTCGAGCAGCGCATCTATCCCCAGGCCCTGGCCTGGCTGCTGCGCGGCGTGCTGCGGGTGGACGAGGGTGGCCTGGTCTTCCGCGGTGCGCGGCGGGCTCAGCCGCCGGGGCTGGCCGATCTCGACCCGGAGTTCCAGTGAGAACCGCGCTCGCGCTGTTGCTGCTGCTGCTGGCCGGCAGCTCGGCGGCCAGCGGTTTCGAGCCGTTCAGCGCCCGCTATGAGCTGCGCCGCGGCAGCCTGACCCTCGGCGAGGCCCGGTTTGAGCTGACCGCGAGCCCCGATCGTCCGGACTGCCAGATCTACCGCTACGAGGCGCGGCCGCAGGGCCTGGCGCGGCTGTTCATCGGCACTTTGTCCGAGCGCAGCGAGTTCTGCCGGGTGGACGGGCGGCTGCAGCCGCTGCGCTTCGAGTACCAGCGGGCGGATCGGCCCAAGGATGGCTTCAGCCTGGCGTTCGACGCCCGGGCCGGCACCGTCACCTCCAGCCGTGGCGAGATCCGCAGTCTCGAGCCCGGCATGACCGACCGCCTGCTCATGCAGCTGCAGATCCGCGACTGGGTCCGCGCCCGCGAGGGCCTGCCCGGGGACGAGGAGCTGGCGGTGACCATGGTCGAGGACGACCGGGTCAAGGCCTACCGCTTCCGCATCCTCGCCCGCGAACCGGTGCAGACCCCGGCCGGGCGGGTCGACAACGCGGTGCGGGTGGAGCGGGTGGATGATCCGCGCAAGTCCACCCGCTTCTGGCTGGACCCGGCCCAGGGCTACGGGGCGGTCAAGGTCGAGCAGGTCAAGGAAGGCAGCGAGCAGCTCAGTCTGTGGCGTCTGCCCTGATCGGACCGGCCGTGGCCTCGTCGGCCTCGGCCTGCTCGAGCAGATCCAGCAGACCGGCCTCGGCCGGCCAGGCGCGCAACTCCGCCAGTAGCGCCTGCTGGGCCGGGGTGGCGGCCGGCCACAGCGCGGGATCGAGCAGCGCCTGGTAGCGCGCCAGCGTCAGCTGACGCGGATCCTCGTCGCGGGTCAGGCGACGCCGCTGCCAGCCGCGCCAGCGCCGCGCCTCCTCGGCATCGAGCGTGTGCGGGTGGTGGCGGGCGCGGTGGCGGAACAGCAGCTCGCGGTAGCGTGGATCACCGAAGGCGGCCTGCAGGCCGGCCAGCGCCTCCGGAGCGGCACTGCGCACCCGTGCCAGCAGGGCGCGGTCGGCCGCGTCGAGAAAGCCACCGCCGTAGAGAGCCAGCTCGGCATCCGGGATCGGTCCCGGCTCGCGGCGGAACAGGGCCGCCAGCTTGGGGCGCAGCGTCTCGCGGGCAGCCAGCAGCTGCTCGCGGTGGCGCTCGGCGCGGTCCAGATCCAGCCCCCAGCGCTGGGCATCCTCGGCGCGCAGGGTGGACAGCGGCGCCAGCATCGGCACCCGGTTCAGATGCAGGCCCTTGACCGGGACGCGGTCGATCTCCTCGGGCAGGTCCCGGCTGGCGATGAACACCCGCTCGCGCAGCTCCTCCAGCGGCAGCTCGATCAGCGCCTGGGGGTCGCTGTGCAGATCGAAGGCGAGCACCGCGTTCGTGAGCTGCGGATGGGCCGCCAGCGGCGCCATCAGCGCCAGGCAGCCGCGGCTGGCGGGAATCTTGGCCGACACATGGACCAGCGGGGTCATCTGCTCGAGATCGATCAGGCTCGCCGCGAAGCGCTTGTCGCGCAGCTTCAGCGCGTGCGCGTAGAGCCGTGGCTGGGCCTCGCGCAGGCGCCGCGCCAGGGCCAGGGTCGCCTCGACATCCGAGAGCGCATCATGGGCGCGGGCGTGGTGCAGGCCATTGGCGGCGGCCAGATGCTCGAGCCGGAAGCTCACCGCCCCATCCTCGCGCCGCGGCCAGACCAGCCCCTCGGGCCGCAGCGCCTGCCACAGCCGCACCGCGTCGATCAGATCCCAGCGGCTGTTGCCGCCGCGCCACTCGCGCTCATAGGGGTCGTGGAAGGTGCGGTAGAGCAGATGGCGGGTGAACTCATCATCGAAGCGCAGGGTGTTGTAGCCGGCGCCGCAGGTCCCCGCTGGGCTGAAGGCGGCGAGCACCTGGCGGGCGAAGTCCGGTTCCGCCAGACCCTCGCGGCGGGCCCGCTGCGGGGTGATGCCGGTGAGCAGCACCGCCTCCGGATGCGGCAGCACCTCGGCGGTGGGCTGGCAGTACCAGACCTGCGGGTCGCCGAGCACGCGCAGCTCGCCATCGGTGGCCAGGGCGGCGAACTGGGCGGGCCGGTCCCGGGCCGGATCGGCACCGAAGGTTTCGTAGTCGTGCCAGAGAAAGCGGTCGGGCGGGCGCATCGGCAGACGCGGCGGGGGCGGATGGCCGACAATACGCCATCCCCCTGCCTGCGCCTGCCGTGACCGAAGCCGATCTCAACGCGGCCCTCGAAGCCTTTGTCGATCCGCTGATCGGCCGCGGCCTGCTCAGCGCCGCTGCGGTGGAGGAGGTGGCACTGAGCGCCGGCCTGCTGCGCCTGCGGGTGCGCCTGGGCTTTCCGCTGGGTGACCACGCGGCCAGCTTCGAGCAGGCCCTGGCTGCCCATGTGCAGACCCGCCTGGGGGTGCGTCTGCAGCTGGATCTCGCCGCCCGCATCGAGTCGCAGGCGGTACAGCGCCAGCTGCGGCCGCTGGCGGGCATCCGCAACATCCTCGCGGTGGCCAGCGGCAAGGGCGGGGTGGGCAAGTCCACGGTGGCGGCCAACCTGGCGCTGGCACTGCAGGCCCAGGGCGCCCGCGTCGGCCTGCTCGATGCCGACATCTACGGCCCCAGCCAGCCGCACATGATGGGGGTGGCCGGACAGCGGCCGGTGACCGCGGCCAATGGCCGGCTGCAGCCGGTGCTCGCCCACGGCCTGCAGGTGATGAGCATCGGCTTCCTGGTGGATGCCGAGCAGCCGATGATCTGGCGCGGGCCGATGGCCACCCAGGCGCTCAACCAGCTGCTGACCGAGACCGACTGGGTGGATCTCGACTACCTGGTGGTCGATCTGCCGCCGGGCACCGGCGATATCCAGCTCAGCCTGTCCCAGCGCATCCCGCTGGCCGGGGCGGTGGTGGTGACCACCCCGCAGGACATCGCCCTGATCGATGCCCGCAAGGGCCTGGAGATGTTCCGCAAGGTCGGGGTGCCGCTGCTCGGCATCGTCGAGAACATGAGCCTGTACTGCTGCCCCGCCTGCGGACAGACCAGCGAGCTGTTCGGCCGCGGTGGTGGCGAGCGGCTGGCCACGGCAGCCGGCGTGCCCCTGCTCGGTCAGCTGCCGCTGGAACGGCGCATCCGCGAGCTGGCCGATGGCGGCCGCCCCTCGGTGGTCGGCGAGCCCGAGGGCGACGCCGCCCGCCGCTACCGGGCCATCGCCCTGCAGGCAGCGGCCCGTCTGGCCTACGCCGGTGGCGAGGCCTTCCCCGAGATCACCGTCAGCGACGACTGAGCGCCTCTCCTGCCATGACCATCAAATCCGACCGCTGGATCCGCCGCCGTGCCGCCGAGGGCATGATCGAACCCTTCGAACCGGGCCAGGTGCGCGAGGCGCCGGACGGTCACCGCATCGTCAGCTACGGCACCTCCAGCTACGGCTACGACGTGCGCTGTGCCGACGAGTTCAAGATCTTCACCAACATCAACTCCACCATCGTCGATCCCAAGGCCTTCGATCCGAAGAGCTTCGTCGATGTGAAATCGGATGTCTGCATCATCCCGCCCAACTCGTTTGCCCTGGCCCGCACCGTCGAGTACTTCCGCATCCCCCGCGATGTGCTGGTGGTCTGCCTGGGCAAGAGCACCTATGCGCGCTGCGGCATCATCGTCAACGTCACCCCGCTGGAGCCGGAGTGGGAAGGCCACGTGACCCTGGAGTTCAGCAACACCACCACGCTGCCGGCGAAGATCTACGCCAACGAGGGCGTCGCGCAGATGCTGTTCTACGAGTCGGACGAGGTCTGCGAGACGTCGTATCGGGACCGCGGCGGAAAATACCAAGGCCAGACGGGCGTCACGCTGCCCAAGACCTGATCGAACCTTGTCGGATGCGGTCCTCGCATCCGCTCGGCCTGTCGCGCCGGAAACCCGATCAACCCGGTTCGCACTGCGCCCGTCGCCAGGCGCTCGGGCT
>DASUDX010000102.1:0-12092 GCA_036275365.1 Nevskiaceae bacterium
GTCGGCGCGGGTTCTGCCAGCTCTCGCGTTCGTTGGCGAAGTACCGCACCTCGCCGTAGAGCGCGTAGTGGCGGCTGTCGCGATCTTCCAGGCCGATCTTCTGCAGCACGCGCTGGGAGACCGTGTGCTCCGGGTGGGTGATGCCGCAGATTTGGTCGAGGCTCAGGGTGTGGAAGCCGTAGGCGAGCAGGGCGCGAGCCATCTCGCCCGCCACGCCGCGGCCCCAGGCCTCGGGGAACAGGCGGTAGCCCACCTGGATCTCCTCGCTGCCGCGGATGTGGTTGAGCAGGTGAAAACCGAGGCAGGTGCCGTCCGCGCGGGATTCGGTCACCCATACGCCGAGACCCGGGTGGGCGTCGTAGTAGGCGAGGATGCGCTCGCGCAGCATCTGGGCGGTGTCCTCGGCCGCCATCGGTCCGCCGAGGAAGCGCATCACCGCGGGATCGGCATTCAGCCGCACCAGCCAGTCGAGGTCCTCATCGCGGAAGCGGCGCAGCCGCAGGCGCTCGGTTTCCGGCAGTGCGGCGCTCATCCGCGCAGGCGCCAGCGGTGGAAGCGCTCCACCCAGCGCAGCAGGCCCTCGGGCTTGTGGGCCTGCTTCCACTGGCCGGCGAGGTATTTGTTGGCCTCGTTCCAGGTGGGGTAGACATGGATGGTGGCGAGCAGCTGGTTCAGACCCAGGCCGTGCTTCATGGCCAGCACCACCTCGGCGAGCAGCTCACCGGCGTGGGGCCCGACCAGGGTGGCGCCGAGGATGCGATCCCGCCCCGGGGCGGTGAGCACCTTGATCTCGCCATGGGCCTCGCCCTCGGCAATCGCGCGGTCGAGATCGGCGAGGTCATAGCGGCTCACCTCATGGGGGATGCCCTGGGCGCGCGCCTCGGTTTCGTTGAGGCCCACCCGCGCCACTTCCGGCGACGTGAAGGTGACCCAGGGGATGACGCGGTAATCCACCGGAAAGCGCCCGCCACGCAGCCACAGCAGTGGCCCGAACAGACTGTTCACCGCCGCGTACCAGGCGGTGTGCGCGGCCGTGTGGGTGAACTGGTAGGGGCCGGTGACATCGCCGCAGGCATAGATGTTGGGGAAGCTGGTTTGCTGGAAGCGGTTGACGGTGAGCGTGCGGCCGGTTTCCACGCCCAGGGCTTCGAGGCCGAAGCCGCGCAGCCGCGCGGTGCGGCCGACGGCGACCAGAATCTGGTCCCCGAGCAGGGTTTGCCGGCCGCCCGGGCCTTCAACCTCCAGCTCGATGCCGCTGGCCCCGCGCCGCACGGCCACCGCGCGCTGGCCGAGGCAGAGCTGCAGACCCTCGGCGCGGAAGCTCGCCGCCACCCGTTCGGCCACCTCGGCATCCTCGCGCGGCATCAGCTGGGTGGCCTGTTCGATGACGGTGACCGTGCTGCCGAGGCGGGCGAAGGCCTGGGCCAGCTCGCAGCCGATCGGCCCGCCACCGAGCACCAGCAGGCGCGGCGGCAGGGTGTCCAGATCCCACAGGGTGTCGGAGGTGAGATAGCCGGCCTCGGCGAGCCCGGGAATCGGCGGCACCGTGGGCTCGGCCCCGCTGGCGATGATGATGGCGCGCGCGGTGAGCCGTTCGCGGCCGTCGATCTCCACCGTCCACGGGTCGATCAGCCGTGCCTCGCCCTGGCGGCAATCCACGCCCAGCGCGCGGTAGCGCTCGACCGAATCATGCGGCTCGATGTCCCTGACCACGCCGCGCACCCGCGCCATCACCGCGGCGAAGTCCACCTCGCCCTGCACCCCGCGCAGGCCGTATTCACCGGCGCGACGCAGCTCGGCCACCGCGCGGGCGCTGCGGATCAGCGCCTTGCTCGGCACGCAGCCGGTGTTGAGGCAGTCCCCACCCATGCGGTGACGCTCGATCAGCGTGACCTGGGCGCGCACCGCGGCGGCGATGTAGGCCGAGACCAGACCCGCAGAACCGGCGCCGATCACGATCAGATTGCGATCAAAGCGCGCCGGCCGGGTGTAGGGCGCATACAGGCGGCGCCGGCGCAGCCATTCCTGCCCGCCGCGCAGCAGCCAGGGGAACAGGCCGAGCAGCACGAAGGCGCCGAGCAGCGAGGGCGACAGAATGCCGGAGAGCGAGGTGAGCGCCCCGAGCTGGGTGCCGGCGTTCACATACACCGCCGTGCCCGGCAGCATGCCCAGCTGGCTGACCCAGTAGAAGGTGCCGGTGCGGATCGGCGTGAGGCCCATCAGCAGATTGATGGCGAAGAAGGGCAGGGCCGGAATCAGCCGCAGGCTGAACAGATAGCGCGCGCCATCGCGGGCCAGGCCCTCGTTCACCGTGCGCAGCCGCTCGCCGTAGCGGCGCAGCACCGCCTCGCGCAGCAGCAGGCGGGCACTGAGGAACGCCAGCGTCGCCCCCAGGCTGGAGGCAAAGCTCACCAGCAGCAGGGCCTGCCAGAAGCCGAACAGCGCACCGGCGGCGAGGGTGAGCACCGCCGCGCCGGGAATCGAGAGCGCGGTGACCGCCACATACAGCCCGAAGAACAGCGCGGCGGCGAGCACCGGCCGGGCGGCGCGCCAGTCCTCAAGGGCGGCGCGCTGGGCCTGGAAGAAGTCGAGGGAGAGGTAGCGCGCGCCATCCAGCAGGAAGAAGGCCAGCAGCGCCCCCGCAATCAGCAGGGCCACCGCCCCCTTGAGCATCTGGTTCATTCGCCCGCATCCCCTGGCTGGTCAGCGCTGAGTCTAGGGGCAGCGCCTGGGCCGGCGCCCTGTCCCGCGCTTTATGGCTGATGTGCGCGGCGCCTGCCGCCGGCGTACTCAGCGCGGCGCGGGACGCTGGAAGCGGTAGCGGTTGCGCTGCAGGCGGCTGCCATCGGCAGCGATTTCCTCCTTGCGCCAGTCGATCGCATCCGCCGCCAGCCGCAGGGTGTAGCGGCGGTGGCCGTTGTCGTCATTCGCCTCGAACACCAGCTCGCGGGCGCTGCCCTCGCGCTGGTCGGAGAGCAGGGTGTAGCGGGTGGCAGCCTTCTCGCCGGACTGCCAGTGCACCGCACCCGCGGCGGTGTCCAGCCGCAGGCTGTCGTAGCTGTGCACGGTCTTGGCCGGGCCGTCATCGAAGACGAAGTGCAGCACCAGCCGGTCCGCCGCGCCGAGGCTGATCCACAGCCGGGTGGGCAGGGTGACCTCGCGGCTGGCGTCCTGGTAGTCGCGATAGGTGAGGCTGCCCTGCCATTCGCCTTCCACCGCGGTGAGGCTGGCGTCGGGCACGGGGTCGTAAAGGGCGAGGCTGGGGACGGGAATCAGCAGACCCCACAGCAGGGCCAGGCGGGCGAGCAGCGGATACAGGGACATCGTTGACCCCGGTGGTGGCGAGCGGCCCAGCACAGCATGTCGCCCGCCCCCCTGCAACCGGGGATGGTGTTGTCGCGCCACCCCCTATCTGCGGTGTTCCGCGATCCGTCGCCCGCCCGCAGCCTCTGCGCACCGTCCCGTCGACCTGGAGTGCTGCGATGAAAACCCTTCCCCCGCTTGGTCTGAGCCTGCTGGCGCTGGCCCTGGCCGGTTGCGCCGGTTCCGGTGCCGCCCCCGAGGCGCCGCGCTACAACCGCAGCGCCGGCACCGCCGCCCAGGCCAGCCAGTTCGTCACCGCCCAGCACCTGGCCGGCGCCGCGCCGCAGAAGGTCGGCATCACCGCCTGCAATGTGCTGTTCGCCACCCGTACCGGCGCCAGCGCCGCCACTTCCGCCGGTCTGTTCAACACCAGCAGCAACCGGGTGGAGGCCAAGGTGAGCAGCTGGTACTACCTGCAGAACCTCGATGACGCCGCCATGCAGGCGCTCACCGAGCGCATCTGCGATGGCGCCGAGCAGCGCCTCAGCGCCCAGGGCCTGAGCGTGGTGCCGCGCGCCCAGCTGGCCGCCAGCGCCGAGCTGGCGCCGCTGCTCGCCAAGGGCGAGGCCGCACCCTATGAATGGAAGGACCCGGCCAGCAAGACCGAGTACCGCATCTTTGCGCCCGGCGGCCTGACCGTGCAGGGCTTCGGCAATGCGCTGGGCAATGCCTTCGCCATCGCCGGCGGTGATTCGCCCGCGCAGCTGGAGTTCCTCGCCGGCCGCGCCGGTGGCTACACCCCGGTGCAGCTGAGCGTGGTGGTGGACTTCGCCAGCGTCAGCGGTGATGGCCAGCGCGCGCTCGGCGGCCTAGCTGACAAGAACAGCGCCGAGGTGCAGGCCTCGGTCGCGCTCTCGGTGAGCGGCAGCCTGAAGCTGATGAGCCCGGGTCTGTTCGAGTGCATGCCGCGGCTGGGCAAGGAGTATTGCTACCAGAAGTCCCAGCAGATTCCGCAGGTGGTGAGCCAGCGGCCGCTGGTGGCCGAGGAGACCTTCTACAGCGAGATCGCCGACATCCAGAGCACCGCCGAGAAGGTGGGCGAGGGCGTGGCCAATGTGATCGGCCTGCTCGGCGGCGGGCTGAGCTTCAGCCAGAGCAAGAACGGGGTGAAGGTGATTCCCGAGGTGTATACCGGCACGGCCGAGCGCTATGCGCTGGATTTCGTCGAGATGGCCGCGCTGCAACTGCCACGCTGAAGGGGAACCCGGCCGCAGGCCGGAATGGGGAGCCGTGGGGGAGGGGTCCGGTGCCTGCACCGGACCCCTTTTTTCGAGGCGACGCTCAGGGCGCGGGCGGCGCCGGCGCGGCCGGCGGGCTCGGCGTGGCCGCGGGCGCGGGCGGTGCCTCGGCGGCCTCGCCCCGGCGCAGCCGCATCACCCGTCGCTCGATCTGGCGCGGCCGCTCCGGCACGGTGGCGGTCAGGCTGACCGAGCGGCCCTGGCGCCACACCTCGAAGCGCTGCGCGCTGCCGGGCTCGGCTTCAAGCAGGCGCTCCATCAGCTCCACCGGGCGGCTCACCGCCTCGCCATCCACCTTCTGCACCACATCACCGCCGCGCAGGGGCAGGGCCTCCGGGTCGGCATTCTTCACCACCAGCACGCCATCGCGGGTCTTGAAGTAGGCGCCCAGATCCTCGTCCAGCGCGGCCAGCTGCAGGCCATGGGCAAGCCCCGGCCCGAACGGCGGCAGCGGCGCGCCCGGCGGGGGCGGTGCGAAGGGGGCTTCGGGGGGCAGCGGAGCGAACAGCAGCACATCCTCCTCGCCGTCGCCGGTGTGGAAGTCGAAATCGCGAACCACCCGTCGCGGCGCGCTGCGCTGGGCCACCACGGTGGTGCTCTGGCGCTTGCCGGCGCGCTCGTAGTCCACCTTCACCTCGCGGCCCGCCTCGAGGCCTTCCATGATGTCGAGCAGCTGCTGGCGCGGCGAGCGCTCGCCGGCGCTCAGATCGCGTCCATCCACCGCCAGCAGCAGATCACCGCTCTTGAGGCCGGCCTTGTCGGCGCCGCTGCCCGGAGTGACCGCGCTGATCCGCACGCCGCGCTCGCGGCCGTTTTCGGTCAGGCCCGGCTCGATGGCCACGCCCAGCACCGCCCGCCGCGGATTGCCGATGAAGCGCCAGGCCTCGGCCCGCGGGCTCGGCTGGCCCTGCTCGGCGCGCAGGCGGGCCAGTTCCTCGGCGGCGCGCACCAGTTCCTCACGCGCCTTTTCCAGCTCGGCGCGGGCGCGGTCGATCTCCGCCTTGACCTGGGGGTCGGTGGGGGCGGCGGCCTGTCCGGCCAGCGGGATCAGCAGCAGGCCGGCACACAGGCCCAGGGAGGCCAGGCGGTGCAGCAGGGAGGGGTTCATAGACGGTACTCCGTGGCAGAAACAGAAGAGGAACGCGCGGCGAGGCCGGCATCGAACTGGGGCTGGCGGTGCACGCTGACCAGCTGGCTCATCAGCGCCACCCGGTTCTCCCACAGCGGGCGCGCCTCGGCGGCATCGACGCTGGCGAGATAGGCCAGCTGCAGATCCACCAGCTGCAGCCGGCCTTCCAGCTCCGCACTGAGCTGGGCGTGGCGGCTGTCCCAGACGGTGGCGCTGTGCCGCACCTCGGCGAGCTGGCGTTCGAGCTGCTGCGAGCTTTCGATCAGCTGCGCCAGCTCATTCACCGGAGCGGGGGCAGCGGGGCTCGGGGTCTGCGGCGGGGCCAGGCGCAGGGCCAGCACCAGTCCGGCCGCCAGCGCCACCGCGGTGAGCCAGCGGCGCTGGCGCGACGGTGCCGGCTGGACTCGCGGCGCGGCCAGGGCCTGGTCAAGACGGGCCCAGGCGCCGGGCGGTGGATCGAACTCCGGCAGGGTCTTGAGCTGTTCGTCGAGAGGTTTCATCGGTCGGCTCAGGTGAGGGCTGGCGCGCAGCCCGCCGCCGGGGCGAGGCCGAAGCGCGCCTGCAGTTTCTGGTGGGCACGGGCCAGCTGGGATTTGGAGAAGCTCACCGTCTTGCCCGCCATCGCGGCGATCTCGGCATGGCGGTAGCCCTCCACGTGATAGAGCCAGAGCACGGCGCGGGCGGTGGCATCGAGCAGGGCCAGGGCCTGTTCGAGATCGGCCGCCTCGATCACCGGCAGCCGCGGCGTGTCGTCGGCCTCGAGGTCCTCGTCCGGCAGCGGCAGCCAGCGCCGCTGGGCGCGCAGCTGCATCAGGCTCTGGGTGGCGGCGATGCGCCGCAGCCAGTGGCCGAAGGGCGCCTCCCCGCGGTACTGGTGCAGGCGCTCGAAGGCATGCAGGAAGCTGTCCTGCAGCACATCGGCGGCCGTGGCCTCGCAGCCGGTCATGCGCCGCGCCAGCGTGTAGACGGCGCGCCCGTAGCGCTCGTAGATGGCCGCCTGGGCACTGCGCTCGCCGCGGCGGGCGCGGCCGAGCACGAGCGGATCCAGCGGCTGGTCGAAGGGGGCGGACGAGGGCTCCATGCCCCTCAGATGCGGCGTCGCGGAAAAAGGTCGCAGCGCCGGACGCGGCTCAGCTGCTCTCGCCCGGGCGCCCCTCGCGCAGCAGGAAGCCATCCAGATTCAGCGCCAGCAGCGGGGCGAGCTGGCGCAGCAGGGCCTGCTGCTGGGCGTCCAGCGGAGCGAGCAGACCGAGCTCCATCACCCCGAGCTGGCGGTTGCGCACCCAGAACGGCACCAGCCGCAGCACCGCCGGCGGCCCGCTGCCGAAGCCGCTGCGCAGGCGCACATAGTCCGGCGGTACCGGGCTCAGATCGAGATCGCGGCGATCGCGCAGGGCCTGGGCCGCCAGGCCCTGTTCGAGCCCCAGCTCGAGCGGCGCGTCGGACTCCCCCAGCCCGTACTGGGCGAGCCGGATCAGCCGCGAGCGGCGCACCACATAGAAGGCGGCGCCGACCACCCCGAGCAGCGGGGCCAGCTCGGAGAGCACGGTCTGGGCGAAGCCCTGGCTGTCCTGGGCGGCCTGGAAGCGCAGGGTGAGCTGGTAGACCTGCTCGCGCACCCAGGCGCGGTCATCGGCCTCGCGCTGGGCCAGCACGCGGATGCGCTCGGCCGCCTCCCGGGCCTGGCGGGCGCTGGCCTGGCTGCGGCGGATCAGCGCCAGCACCGCCAGCCCGCTCAGCTGCAGCAGCCAGAACCCGGGGCTCAGCAGCAGATGCGACAGGCCAACACTCGCCGGCGCGGGCAGGCGCACCAGCAGCCAGCCGCCGCTGCTGGCGAGATCCCCGCGCACCCCGCGCTCGCCGAGCACCGGCAGCAGGCGATGGGCGAGCCAGGTCGAACCATCCGCCGCCTGCCAGTGGCGCTCGCCGCTGCGCAGCCGCGCCCATACCTCGGGATGGCGACGCGGCAGGGTCTGGCCGTGGCCGAGCACCCGGCCCCAGGTCAGCGTGCTGTCCGGGTGCAGCCACCACTGGCCCTCGTTGTCGAGGAACATCGGCTCGGCGCCGCCGCGCCGCACCGGTTCGGCCATCGCCTGGAACAGGGTGCGCAGATCGATGTTGATCATCAGCAGGGCGCGTGCCCCGGGAATCTCCAGCGGCGTGGCGGCGCGGATCACCGGCCGCAGCGGCTGTTCGATGCGGCCATTGTCCACCTGCAGATCCGGCCCGCTGAGGAAGATCTCGCCATCGGTCAGGCGCAGGGTGCGCAGCACATAGTCGCGGCCGGCACGGTTCTGCAGACGGCTCGCCTCGGTGACTTCCGGCCCGTCCACGCCGCGCTCGATGCGGATCAGTTCCTGGCCGCCGCCATCGATCACCCGCAGCAGGCTGTAGGTGCGGCGCTGGCGCTGCACCGCGGCGAGCAGTTCGGCCAGGCGCTGGCGGGCGGCGGCATCGTCGGGCTCGACCAGGTAGTCGCGCAGATCCGGGCTGCCGGCGAGGATGCGCAGGTCCACCAGCAGATCGTGCAGATCGTCGATCAGCGGGCGGGCGCTGGCCTCCAGCCGTTCCAGCCCGCGGGTGGTCTCCTGCTCAGCCTGGCGCTGATGCCAGGCGCGATCCACGACCAGCGCCAGCAGCCCGAGCAGCAGGGCCAGCAGCAGATAGGGGCCGAGGGTGAGGCGCAGAGCCATGCGTGAGTGTAGGGGCGTCGCCCCGGGGAACCGAGGGTGGCCGGCTCAGCCGCCCGCCAGGCGGTCGCGGAAGGCCAGATAGTCGCGCGCCGCCACCTCCGGCTGTTCCATCATCGGCAGGTGGCCGACCCCGGGCAGCACGGTGGCGCTGGCCTGCGGCAGCCGCGCCTGCAGGATGCCGACCGCACCGACATGCAGCACGCGATCCTGATCGCCCCAGAGGATGTGGGTGGGGATGGTCAGACCGGTGAGCAGCCCTTCCAGCCCCGGGGATTCCTCGCGGATCTGGCGGAACTGCTCGGCGCGCAGGGCACGGCTGGCGGCCGCCCGCGCTGCCAGCACCTCGCGCACCACGCCGGGGATGCGCGGCACCTCGGTGAAGACATAGGCGAGGGTGCGATCAAAGCTCGCCCGGTCGGTCGCCACCAGGGGATTCTCGCCGCCGCTGGCCAGGGTCTGCGCCATCTCGCTGAGCGGGGCGCTGAACACCCCGCCGCTGGCCACCAGCCACAGGCTCTTCACCGCCTGCGGATCGCGCGCGGCATAGGTGCCGATGATATGGCCGCCCATCGAGCTGCCGCCGAGGTGCACCGCGCCGAGCCCGAGGGTGCCGATGAAGGCCTGCAGGCGCACCGCCTGGTCCGGCACCCGGTAGCTGGCGCCGGCGGGGGCATCGCTCTCGCCATAGCCGGGCAGATCCGGTGCGATCACCCGGTAATGCGGGGTGAGCCAGCGCGCCACCCGGGTCCAGTTGTCCTTGTCGGCGCCGAAGCCGTGCACCAGCACCAGCGGCTCGCCGCTGCCGCCGCTGTCGAGATAGCGGATCTGCAGGCCATCGACCGTTACCGAGTGCTCGGACAGGCCCGAGCGGGCGCGCTCGAGTGCCAGGCCCGCCTCGGCGAGCTGGGCGGGGAAGACGAAGACCAGGAGCAGCAGGGCGGTGCCGAGCAGACCGGCGACAAGGAGCAGAGGACGCATGAGGATCAGACGGAGGGAGGAGAAGGGGAGAGGGCCGGCGCCAGCGGGTCGAGCGCCGCGCAGAGGGCACGATACCCCGCCAGCAGGCGGGGGCCGGGGCGGCCGAGAAAGGCCTCGGTGATCGGCACCACCGCGCCGCGCTGCACCGCCGGCACGGCGGCCCAGCCCGGGCGCTGCAGCACCTGGCGCGGGCGGTAGTGGCTGAGCGGGACCCCGCACCAGCTGATCGCCACCAGATCCGGCGCCACCTCACGCGCCTGTTCGGGCGTCAGCGTGGCGGTGGCGCGGTCCTGGTCGGCCAGGGCGTTGTCGCCCCCGGCGCGCTCGATCAGCTCGTGCACCCAGCTGTGGCGGGCGGCGGCGATCACCGGCTTGGGCCACCACTCCACCAGCACCCGCGGGCGCCAGGACCGGCGCACCACCGGCATGCCGGCATCGAGCTCGGCCACCAGCCGCTCGCCCCGCTCACGATGGCCGAGGGCGCTGGCGATGCGGCGGATGTCGGCGAACACCTCGGCCAGGGAGGTCGGCGCCTGCACCAGCACGCTGAGTCCGCGGGCGCGCAGCCCCTCCACCAGCCGCTCGTGGCCGGGCACGGTCAGCGAGCCCAGTACCAGATCGGGCTTGAGGGCGGCCACCGCATCGAGGTCCAGATCCAGATCGCGGCCGGGGCGGGGCAGCCGCGTGACCACCTCGGGGGGATGATCGGAGTCGGCATCCACGCCCACCAGAACCTCGGCCAGGCCCAGCGCGCAGACGATCTCGGTGTTCGAGGCGGTGTGCGAGAAGACGCGGATGGAGCAGCCCTCAGCGACGGGCGATGGCTTCCACCGCCCGCGACACGCCGTGATGCCAGGCGGCGCACAGGGTGCTGGCGATCAGCCCGCCGGTGAGCGGCCAGCGCGGCTCGAACTCGATCTGGTAGTCGAGCTGGGTACCGCCGGGAACCTCGGTGAAGCGCAGCTCGCCGCGATGGTTCTTCAGCGGCCCGCCGCGGGTCACCCGGTATTCGATGCGGGCCGGCGGTTCGAAGGCGGTGATGGTCTCCTCGATGACCATGCCGGCACTGCGCACCCGGCGCACCGAGCCCAGCCCGTTGGGATCATCGCCGGCCGGTGCCACCTGGATCCGTTCAAAGCGCCCGGGCCAGATCTCGCCGAACGACTGGTGATCCGAAAAGAAGGCAAAGACAGTCTCGCGCGGCGCGGCGAAGAACTGCTCGAAGCGCAGCAGCTGGCGGCTCATGGCGGGGCTCTTTATAGGATTCTCCTCCCCGACACCCTAGCACTGGCCGCCGCCCTGGAAAACGGCCGGGCTGACGCCGCCTCAGGGCGCGGTGGTGGTGGCCTCCACCGCCAGACCGCTGGCCCCGGCCGGGCGGCGCAGGGTGAAGCTGTGGATGCGGAAGGCGCCGGCGGCGCGATCGGCGAGGAAGTGGCGCAGGCTGTGCCAGACGGTGGGGAAGGCGATGCGGTCCCAGGGGATCTCGGCCTCGCTGACCAGCCGGGTCTCGATGCTCTCCGGCGTCGGCGCGTGGTGCAGGCTGCGCAGCCGTCCGCGATGGACCATGTAGACCTGGCTGACATAGGGCACATTGATCACGGTGAGCAGGTCGAGCACCTGGACATCGGCCTCGGCCTCCTCGCGCGCCTCGCGGGCGGCCCCCTCGGCGGTGGTTTCGTCCAGCTCCATGAAGCCGGCCGGGAAGGTCCACAGACCCTTGCGCGGCTCGATGTTGCGCCGGCACAGCAGCAGGCGGCCGTCCTCGGCCTCGGGAATCACCCCGACGATCACCCGCGGGTTGAAGTACTGGATGTGCTCGCAGGCCGGGCAGATATGGCGCGGCAGGTGGTCGCCTTCCGGCAGGCGGTAGTCCACGGCGTGACCGCAGTGGTTGCAGTGGCGGACGAAGTCAGGGTTCATCGGAGAGCGGCGAGGCCTCGGCGCGGATGGCGGGAGCGGCGGCGACGACCAGCACCGTCTCCCCCGGGCGCAAGTGTGACACCAGCTCGCGCACATCCGCGTCATGCAGACGGATGCAGCCGAAACTCGCGGCTTGACCGATCGACGACGGCTGGTTGGTGCCGTGGATGCCGATGGCGTTCTGCAGGCGCACGAAATAGCTGCCGAGCGGGTTGCCGCGCCCCGGCGGGATCGAGGGCGGCAGCTCGCGCCCGCGGGCGGCGTAGGCGCGGCGGATGCGCGGGGTCGGATACCAGGTGGGATCGGCGCTGATCGCCTCGATGGTGTAGCGCCCGGGCGGGGTGGGGGTGGCCGGGGTGCCCACCGCCACCGGATAGCTGTGCACGCCGCCGTCCTCGCGGCGCAGGTACAGGCGCCGCTCGCCGGCCGCCACCAGCACCCGGGCACCGGTCTGCAGCCAGTCCTGCAGCAGCGGATCACCGGTGGATTCCTCGCGGGCCCCGGCTGCGGCCCGCGGGGCCGCCACGCGCGCCGGCACCGGCTCCGTTGCCGGTTCCCAGTGCCCCGCGGCCTCGGCCGGCACCCGCACCGCCAGCGGGGGCGTGGCCTCGACCCGCAGGCGCCAGCCGCGCTCGGCATCGCCGCTGAGGCTGACCCGTTCCACCGTCCAGTCCCGCCAGGCGTAGTAGTCGAGCACCCGTGTCACCAGGGCGGTCTCGCGCTCGGCGCTGCTGCCCTCGGCACCCAGCAGCGGCTGCAGCAGGCCGC
>DASUDX010000103.1:0-2723 GCA_036275365.1 Nevskiaceae bacterium
GCCGCGAACTCGAGCAGGTCGTAGCCCTGCAGGGTGGCGTCGATCGCATCCTCGGTGGGGCCGAAGATGCCGACGCCCGGATCAACCAGGCTGCGGCTGCTGCCGGTGTCATCCCCGGGCCAGTTGTGACCATTGCCCACCGCACGCGCCAGCACCTGGCGGCGGCCATCGGCGCAGGCCGGTGACCAGCCCAGCTCGACCGTGCCCTCGGCGTTCTGCAGCACCGCCTGGCGGTCCTGGCCGCGATCGCAGCCATTCAGGCGGGCGAAGTCCGCGTAGATATCCGGCACCGAACGGGTGAGCCCGGCGAGGCCGTCATAGGGCGTGATGCTGTCGAGCCCGCCATGGATGATCACCAGCCCGACCGGGCGCTGCGGCGCACAGGCGGCGGCGCTCTCGCCACTCTGGGCGCCGGCCACGGCCAGAATCGCCTCCACCGCCAGGGCGCGATCGCAGGCGAGGAAGTAGGCCATCGGCGCGCCATTGGACAGCCCGGCGGCATAGAGCGGCAGGCCCGTCGCGGCAAAGCGGCTGCGGGCATCGGCCAGCACGGCGTCAAGCAGGGCCAGATAGCGCGCCACCGGCTGGCTGGCGGTGGTGGGCCAGCGCGAGACCGTCTGATCCTCACCCTCCCCCGGCAGCGGCACCGGGGTCACCGCCAGCCCGCCCGGGGCCTGCGGCACCAGCACCAGCACCTGGCGGGCCTTGGCCAGCTCGGCGAGCCGGGTGAGGTTGGCGAAGTAGTGACGCTGGGCGCCGAGGTAATGCAGCGCGAGATAGACCGAGCGCACCGGGCCGCTGTCCGGGCGGATGGCGAGGTAATCGGTCTCAAAGCCACCTCCGCTGGCGCGATGCTCGCTGATGGTCACCCCGGCACAGGGCAGCACCGAGCGGCGCGCCGGGCCGAGGTTCTCGGCGGCGGTCATCAGCGCGCAGAACTCGCCGGTGCGGGGCGTGCAGTCCTGCCCCTCGGCCAGCCGGTCCGGGTGGAAGCGGGTCTGGCAGTCACTGGCACGGGCACTGGCCTCGCCGGTGCCGCCCCCGCTGCAGGCATTGAGCAGCAGAACCGAAACGGCCAGCACCAGCAGGGCCACGGCAACCACGAGGCGCATGAACGGAACCCGGAGAGAAACCACCGCTAGCGTGGCAGCCGGCGGCGGGCCTGCCTGTCAGACAATGTCGGGGCGTTCTGCCGCCAGCTGGCCCGCGCCGGGACTGGCCAGCAGCAGGGACTGGCGCACCGAGCGCGGGGCGCCGAAGGCCCACCACACCAGCAGCCCGGCGGCGAGCGCGAAGACCGAGGCCAGCACCCAGATCAGCTCCTGGTCCAGCCGCTCCCAGAGCACGCCGCTGGCCCAGCCGCCGATGGCGCCGCCCAGCCCGTAACTGGCGCCGATGTAAAGCGCCTGGCCGCGGCCCTGCAGCGCCGGTGGAAACAGCTGCTGGATCAGGTTGACGGCGGCGAGGTGATAGAGCCCGAAACTCGCCGCGTGCAGCAGCTGGGCGGTGGCCAGCCACACCGGGTGATCGACCAGGCTGATCAGCAGCAGCCAGCGCGCCACCGTGGCCAGCTGCGACCAGAGGAACAGCATCGGCAGCGAGAGGCCCTTGAGCCGCGCGCCGATCTTCCAGAACAGCACCACCTCGGCAACCACGCCGATCGACCACATCAGGCCGATGCTGTCCTTGCCGTAGCCGTGATCCTGCAGATAGATGCTGAGAAACCCGTAGTACGGCCCGAAAGCGATCTGCGAGAGCAGCGTGCCGGCCAGCAGGGCGAGCACCGCCGGGCGACGCGCCACCGTCCACAGCGCCGCGCCTCCGCCGGCCGCCACCGCCGGCAGCTCGGTGAGGCGCCGGCCGATCAGCCAGGCCACCGCAAACATGCCGGCGATCCACCACGGCAGACTGGCCACGCCCAGCCATTCCAGCACCGGGCCGAGCAGGGCCACGGCGGCGATGAAGCCGACCGATCCCCACAGCCGCAGGCGCGGGTAGCGGCCGGTGTCCTCGCGCAGATGGGCGAAGGTGAGCACCTCGAACTGCGCCATCGTGCCGTTGACGAACAGCCCATAGGCCACCACCGCGAGGATCAGCGGCCCCGGCGCCGGCAGGAACGGCAGCAGGGCGAAGCAGACCAGCGCACAGCCCAGGGTGGAGAGAATCACCCGCAGGCGCCGGCCGCTGCGGTCCGCCAGCCAGCCCCAGAAGAACGGTGCAAACACCCGGGTGCCGGCGAGCAGGCCGAAGGCCAGGCCAATCTGCGCGGCATCCAGCCCGCGCTCCAGCAGATACAGGCCCAGATAGGGAATCAGCGCGCCGATCGCGGCGTAGTACCAGAAGTAGAAACCGGCCAGGCGCTTGGCCGGCACGCGCGCGCTCATCTCGGGCACGGGGCGGGGAGGACGGCGCGCATCATCGCCCATCCGCTGCCGTGGTTGTGATCACGGGCGGGCGCGGCTATCGTCCCTGCCACGCGCAAGGACAGGAGCACACGATGGCCTCGCTGGACAGCGTCACCGTCAGGGACTACATGGCCACCCGTCTGGTCACCTTCTCCCCGGACATGGAAGTGATGGCGGCCACCCACCAGCTGGTGAAGACCGGCCACTCCGGCGCACCGGTGGTGGACGCCGAAGGCCGTCTGGTGGGCATGCTCTCCGAGCGTGACTGCCTCAAGGTGGCGCTGATCGCCGCGCAGGACACCTGCGTGGCCGGCCCGG
>DASUDX010000104.1:0-11617 GCA_036275365.1 Nevskiaceae bacterium
CATGGAGATGATGCCGCTGATGGAGGTGGTGACCACCGTGCTGCGCGGGGATGGCAACTGCGCCAAGATCGATGCGCAGTGGCTGGGCATCTCCCTGCCGGGCTGGACGCTGATTGCCTTCATCGGCCTGACCCTGTGGGCCCTGGCGGCGCCGCTCGCGGCGCGCTGGGCGGCGAGCCGGGCGGGCGGTCCGTAGCCTGGGCGCGCGCCCGGCGGTCACCCGGGCAGCTCGTTGGCGTCCTCACTCGCCCCCCATCAGCTGTCTCCTTCTTCTTTCTCCCCTCTCCCCTCCCTCGTCTCCCGCCATGACCCCCGCAACCACTGATCTCTCCGATGCCCACCCCGAGGCCCAGGTCTGCGAGCCGATCTTTGCGGACTTCGGCGGCCGGCTGGCCTTTCACGGCCCGATCCGCACCGTGAAGGTGTTCGAGGACAACGCCGCGGTGCGTGCCGCGCTGGAAACCGCCGGCGAAGGCGCGGTACTGGTGGTGGATGGCGGCGGCTCGACCCGCTGCGCGCTGTTCGGCGGCAACCTCGGGCAGCTGGCGGTGAAGAACGGCTGGGCTGGGGTGGTGGTGTACGGCTGCATCCGCGATAGCGAGGAGATCAGCCAGCAGGAGATCGGCCTCAAGGCGCTGGGCACCCATCCGCGCAAGAGCGAGAAGGGACTGCACAGCGCCGTCAACAACCGGGTGGTGAGCTTTGCCGGAGTGAGCTTCCGGCCCGGCGCCTGGCTGTACGCGGATGCCGACGGCATCCTGGTTTCGGACTCGCCGATCCACGGCTGAGTCGCGGCCCGGGCCTGACACTGGGCCATTACATATTGGCGAAATAGCCGATACATTCCGGCCATAGAACGCGGGGCGGCCCGGGATTGGCCAGCCACCGCCAGACGCCGCCCGAACCGGGCGCCAGGTGTGGAACGGGAGACAGGCGTGAGGCAGCAGGGGGCGATGCGGCCGGCGGGCCGATCGCGGGGCAGGGCACCAGGGGCGGCGGCTGGTCTCGCGCTGGCCCTGGCCTTCGTGGCCAGCCCCCTGCAGGCCGAGTGGGAAACCGAATGGGCGCATCGGTTCTCGCTGGGCGCGGCCTGGCGCACCGAAAGCCGTGACCCGGCGCTGATCGGCAAGTCCAACCTCGATCCCCAGCTCTGCGCGGCCGATGACTGCCTGGCCACCAGCGCGGACGACACCGGCCCCAACGCGCGATACCTCGCCGCACCCGGGGCGGACAGCGCCAACACCGATGCGGGTGATCTCGCCTACGAGGTGGGCGAGATCGTGGCCGCGCCGGTGAAGCTGACCAGCCGCTTCCGCGCGCGGCGCGGGGCCTGGTCATTCGAGGCCGGGGCGCTGGCCTTCTACGACGCCGCCAATGTCGACAAGGGCCAGAGCCATCCCAACACCCGGGTCGAGCCCGGCCCGCAGCCCGGGGTGGCGGTGAGCCCGGCGCGCGACGACCGCACCCTGCGTGATCTCGGCTACAACCTGCAGCTGCTGGAAACCTTCGCCGCCTACCGCTTCGAATGGGACGAGCTGCCCTTCGAGTTCAGCCTCGGCCGCCAGCGGCTGGTCTGGGGCGAATCGAGCTTCGTCACCCAGGGCAGCCTCAACATCATCAACCCGCCGGATGTGAACAACCTGGTACGCCCGGGCACCACCTTCGACGAGATCTACCGCCCGGTGGGGATGGCCAAGCTGGTGGGCGCGCTCTCCGACAGCCTGGAGATGGAGGCCTTCTACCAGTTCGAGTGGCGGCCGGCGGGCCTGCCGGCGCTGGGCTCGTTTCTCTCCTTCCTCAACGCCGGCAACGAGGTCACCGAGAACGAAACGGTGGTGCTGCCGCTGGGCAAGGCCCCGCGCGATCCGCTGCAGATCGGCACCCCGGCCAACGAGGTGCTGGGGCTGGTGAGCCAGACCAGCTACTCGGCGCGTCGTGCGCCCAATGTGGAGCCTGATGACCTCGGCCAGTATGGGCTCGCGCTCTACTACACCCCGGAGGCGCGGCCGGATCTGGAACTGGGGCTGTACTACGCGCGCTACCACGCGCGGATTCCCTCGCTGAGCGCCTACGCCTCGGCCGCGAGCTGCACCCGCCGCGAGGGCAATGCCCGCGGGGTGGATGTGAGCAACGGCGTGCAGTTCGTGGCCAGCTGCGGTCTGCCCGGCCGCTACGAGGCCGATGCCGCGCCGCTGGACACCGTGCGCTACTTCATCGAATACCCGGAGGGCATCCAGCTGTTCGGGGCCAGCTTCAGCAGCCTGATCGGCGGGCTGGCGGTGCGCGGCGAGCTGGCCTACCGGCCCGACCAGCCGGTGCAGGTGGATCTCGAGGATGTGGTGTTCGCCGCCCTGCAGCCGGCCCTGCCGCGGCAGGACATTCCGCTGGCCGGCGTGCCCGGTCTGCCCGGGGTGCTGGGCACCACGGTGCCCGGTTCGCGCACGGCGATTCCGGACTTCCTCACCGCGTGGCGGGGCGGTGTGCCGGGGGAGGTGGCACCCGGCGCCACGGTGCGCGGCTATGAACGCCTGAAGGTGCTGCAGGGCTCGCTGGCGCTGACGCGGATCTACGGCAACCGCCGCTTTCTCGGCAGCTCGGACAGCGCCCTGTTGTTCGAGCTCACCGGGATCGGGGTGACCGATCTGCCGCCGCTGGAGCGGCTGCAGCTGGAAGGCCCGGGCACCCACACCCACGCCAGCCCTGGCATCGCCGAGACCGGCAATGCGCTCAACATCAACCCGCGGCAGAACCGGGGGGGCTATGTCACCGGCTTTTCCTGGGGCTACCGGGCCGGCCTGCTGCTGAACTACCGCGATCTCGGCATCCCGGATCTCGCCTTCCGCCCGCTGCTGGTCTTCACCCAGGATGTGGAGGGCGTCTCGCCCGGATTTGGCGAGAACTTCCTGGAAGGCCGCAAGCTCGGGGTGATTGACCTGGGCCTGCGCTGGCGCCGCTACGAGCTGGGGCTGTCGCAGGCCCTGCTGATGGGCGGGGGCAACCGCAATGTGCTGCGCGACCGGGATTTCTTCTCGGCCGCGCTCACCATCACCTTCTGAGGACGAGCCGTGAACAAACCGCTCTGGTGGCTGGGCGCGGGCGTGCTGGGGGCGGCCATTGCCGGCGGCCTGCTCGCCGGGCTGTGGGTGTTCCGCAAGGTCGATGCCCGCCTGCTGCTGGCCGGGCAGCCGGCGCGCATCTCGGTGCCGCAGCCGGTGCGGGTGACGGCGGACATCCTCAACGAGCTGGACATCCTCATCGATACCACCATCACCACCACGGTGCCGGTGGACCAGCGCCTGCAGATTCCCATCGAGGAGACGCTGCGGGTCCAGGCCACCTTCGACAGCGAGGTGCCGATCCGGATGAATGTGCCGGTGCGCGATTTCATCGAGATCAACCAGGAGCTGGAGGTGGATACGGTGGTCAAGGCCGAGCTGCTCGGCGACACCCACGATCTGCCGCTGCGGGGCCGCATCCCGGTGAAGGCGCGGGTGCCGGTGAACCTCAACATTCCGGTGGACCAGAGCGTGAAGCTCTCCTTCACCGCGCCGGTGGAAGCGCGGCTGCGGCAGTCGCTGGATGTGCCGCTGAAGACCGAGATCTCGACCACCATTCCGATCCGCAGCCAGATGAGCGTGCCGGTGCGCTCGGCGCTGGAGGCCGAGATCACCATCCCCGATCCGCTCGAGGTGGTGATCGACCACGCCGATCTGAAGCTGCCGCTATCGACCCTGCGGCTGGATCTGGGCGAGGCGGGCGAGCGCGCGCCGAGCGCGGGCGCAGCGCCGTGATCCGTCTGCTCGGGCTGGCCACGCTGTTCGCCGGGCTGATCGTCGGCGGCGGGGTGCTGGGCTTCTGGCTCTATGCCCGCCTGGTGATCGGCCTGACCCTGAGCGAGCAGGCGGGGCTCGCCACCCTGCCGCCGGTGCTGCCGGTGATTGCCGAGGCGCAGAACGACATCACCATCCAGCTCGATGGCTACATCGATGCCACCGTGCCCTTCCAGCAGGTGCTCGACCTGCCGGTGGTGGGCAGCTACACCGCCGATGTGAAGCTGGATACCGAGGTGCCGGTGCGGATGACCATCCGCTACCAGGGCGTGGTGCCGGTGGATACCTTCGCCGACATCGAGGGCACCACCGATTTCAACTACCAGGATGTCAAGCGCTTCCGCAATGTGAAGTTCAAGGCCAAGGTGCCCTTGAAGTTCCTCCAGCCGGTGACCTTCGTGGTGCCGGTGGACACCACCCTGCGCCTGCAGTACGAGGGCCCGCTGCAGCTGGCGCTCGACCAGACCCTGCGCGCGCCGGTGGACACCGTGCTGCAGACGCGCCTGCGCGCGGTGCGCGAGGTGACCACACCGATTCTGGCGCGCTTCGCCATGAAGGTTTATGTGCCGCAGACCCCGCAGGCGGTGGTGATCGACCACGCCGATCTGCGCTTTCCCTTGCGCGACCTGCGCCTGACACGCAAGGCTGCGGCCGGCGCGTCCCCCTGATTCCTCGAGGAGATCATCACCATGCTGAGCTGGGCGGAAATCGTGGCGGACATCCAGGTCAACTGGTTCCTGTATCTGTCCATGCCGTTCGTGGCGGCGATCATCGGCTATGTCACCAAGATCGTCGCCATCAAGATGATGTTCGAGCCGATCGAGTTCGTCGGCAAGCCGCCGTATCTGGGCTGGCAGGGCATCGTGCCGCGCAAGGCGGCGATCATGGCCGGCATCGCCTGCGACACCATGACCACCAAGCTGATCCGGCCCGAGGACATCTTCGGCCGGCTCGATCCGGACCGCATCGCTGCCGAGATCGAGAAGCCCCTGCTGGCGGCGGTGGACGACATCACCCGCGAGGTGGCGGCGCACTACTCCCCGGGGCTGTGGGAGACCGCACCGGAGGCGGTCAAGCGCCTGATCATCGCCCGCATCCAGGATGAGGCGCCCAACATCGTTCGCCAGATCATGGTGGACATCAAGAACGACATCGGCTCGGTGTTCGACCTCAAGGACATGGTCGTCACCAATCTGCTCCGCGACAAGCCGCTGCTCAACCGCATCTTCCTCGAGGCCGGGGCCGGCGAGTTCCGCTTCATCCGCAACTCCGGGCTGTACTTCGGCTTCGCCATCGGCTGCGTGCAGGCCTGCGTCTGGGCCGCCACCCAGAACCCCTGGGTGATGCCGCTGTTCGGGGGTTTCACCGGCTGGTTCACCGACTGGCTGGCGCTGAAGATGATCTTCAACCCCAAGCAGCCGAAGAAGTACTTCGGCCTGTTCGAATGGCAGGGCCTGTTCCTCAAGCGGCGCCGTGAGGTCTCGGCCGAGTACGGCCGGCTGATCGCCGCCGAGATCGTCACTCCGCGCAACATCATCGACGCGGTGCTGCGCGGCCCGCTCTCCGACCGCCTGTTCAACATGGTGCAGAAGCAGGTGCAGCAGATCGTCGATTCCCAGGCCGGCATCGCCAAGCCCTTCCTGGTGTTCGCGGTGGGCAGCGCGCGCTATCAGGAGATGAAGAAGCTGGTCGCCCAGGAAATCATGAAGCGCCTGCCGGAGACCATGAAGCATGTCGAGAAGTACGCCGCCGATGCGATGGATCTCGAGCGCACCCTCGCCACCAAGATGCAGGAGCTCACCGCCGAGGAGTTCGAGGCCCTGCTGCACCCGGCGTTCGAGCAGGACGAGTGGATTCTGATCGCGGTCGGAGCGGCGCTCGGCTTCATCGTCGGCGAAATCCAGGTGCAGGTGATGCTGGCCTTCGCCAACTAGGCCGCATGCGCTGGCAAGCCCTGCTCCTGCTGGCCGCGGCGGCGGGCGCCGAGGCCGCGCCGGAGCCCTCGGCCGAGGCCTGTCTGGCGCAGGCCCGGCAAGCCGCTCCGCTGCGCCAGCAGATCACCCTGATCACCGTGGCGGCGGGCGGGGAGCGCCGCGAGCTGCAGGCGCGCTGGGACCGGCTCCAGCAGGGCGGGCTGCGCGCCTTCCGCCTGCAGATCGACAGCCCCGCCGCCCTGGCCGGCAGCCGCTGGCTGTGGCGCGAGGGCGCCTCGGCGCCGGGGTTCTGGGTCTACCTCCCGGGCGCCCGCGACCGCCCGCGCAAGGTGGGCGCGGCGGGTCTGGCACAAAGCCTGTTCGACACCGGCCTCTCGCCGTTTGATCTGAAGTTCCTGCTCGACGGGCTGCCCGCCGCCACTGTCCAGGCGCTGGCCGCCGCCGAGCCGAGCCCCGGCGGGCGCCGCCAGCGCCTGCGCCTGACCCCGCCCAGCGGCCCCGACCAGCTCTACGACCGGGTCGACCTGCTGCTCGATCTCGACCGCTGTCTGGTGCTGAATGCCGAGCTGTTCGGCGGCGTGCCCTGGAAGCAGCTGGAGATCGACGAGCGTCGCATCGAGCGCCGTGGTGCCGGCTGGTGGGCGCCGTCGGCCACGCTGCAGGATCTGCGCGAGCAGAGTCTGACCTACATCCGGCTCACCGAGCCGGCCGGCAGCGCCGCACTACCCGCATCCGCCTTCGATCCCGAGCGGTTCCATCGCGGGCCCTAGCCAGGCGTCATCGTGGCCATACGAACGTATGGCAAGGAATATTGACGCCGTGCTAGCTTTCAACCATGCCATCGGTGCGCTTCGAGTGGGACCCCGAGAAGGACGAGGCCAATGTCAGAAAGCATCGGGTCTCATTCGCGGAGGCTCAGTTCGCCTTCGCCGACCCGAACCGCGTTCTGGCCAGGGATCTGGACCACAGTCAGGATGAGGACCGCTACTACTGCTTCGGCCAGGTCCCCGGCGGGATTCTCACTGTCCGTTTCACCTACCGGGCAGATTGCATCCGCATTTTCGGCGCTGGCTACTGGCGCAAAGGCAAGACGATTTATGAGCGAGAAAACCCGATACAGCGCTGAGCCCCTCGGACGCATCGAGATCGTGGCGGACTTCCTGCCCCCGCCGGAAGAACTCGCGTTTCGCGAGGAGGGCGTCAAAGTGACGCTCGCGCTGAGCCGCAAGAGCGTTGACTTCTTCAAAACTCAGGCGACGCAACACCGCACCCAGTATCAGCGGATGATTCGGCGACTGCTGGACAGTTATGTGGAGGCCCAGCAGAGCAAGTCCCTGGCCTCTAGCGCGCGGCGCCGCCGCACGCGCAAGACCGCGGGCTAGAACCGAGGCTCAGCCGGCGGGCTGCTGGTTGCGGCGATGCACCAGGGCGGCGAAGGCCCCGGCGGTGAAGAACATCAGCACGCCATAGACCGCCGCCGGCACGATCAGCAGCGGAGAGAGGCTGGCCAGCAGGGCTGCCACCGCCATGGCCAGGGTGGTGTTGTGCACCCCGAGCTCGATGGCGATGGCGGTGGACTGGCGGTGATCCAGCCGGGCGGCGCGTGACATCCACCAGCTCAGGCTCATCGCCGCCACATTCAGCAGCAGGGTGGCCAGACCCGCCGCGGCGAAGTACTGGGCAATCTCGTGGCGGGCCTCGATCAGCGCCCCGAACACCACGCCGATGAAGAAGAGCAGGGCGAGCCGCTTGACCCAGGGCTCGGCGCGCGCCGCAAAGCCCGGGAAGCGCGCCCGCAGTCCCATGCCGAAGGCCAGGGGCAGCAGGGTGATCAGCAGCACCCGCAGCACGATCGGCCCCATCGGCAGGGCTACCCCGGCCTCGCCGCCCATGAAGTGGCGCCAGGACAGGGCCAGGTAGAGCGGGGTGATCACCACGGCGGCCACGCTGCTGATGGCGGTCAGCGTCACCGACAGCGCGGTATCGCCACGGGCCAGATGCGTGAGCAGGTTGGCGGTGGTGCCACCCGGAGAGGCCGCCAGCAGCACCATGCCCACGCCCAGTTCCGGCGGCAGCCCGAGCAGCGTGGCGATGCCGAAGCCGAGCAGCGGCGAGATCACCAGCAGATTGGCCAGCCCCAGCGCCACCCCGCGCGGAAACTGCCAGACCCGCTTGAAGTCGCCGACGGTGAGCGACAGACCGAGCCCGGTCATGATCACGAACAGGGCGACCGGCAGCAGAACGGTGGCGAAGACGCTGTTTTCCATGGGGCGGGCGAGCGGGGTGGGTCGAGGCCTCACGGCACCGCAGGCGCGGGCCGGAAGCAAGGTCCGCAGAGCCTAGCCGGTCGGTCTGTGCTGCATTGCAACGAAAAAGTCACTTGGCTATGATTCGCGCCCCTCCAGCGCCGGGTCCGGCCCCGGACCGGGCCGTCTTCCAGCCCGCTCCGCCACGCCGCCCCGCCCGCGGCGGCATCCCAAGAACAGGCAGGAGTTTTCGGATGAGTGCAGTGCCGGGCGTCGAGATCCGGGGCGAGTTGCGCCCGGGCTATGCCGATATCCTCACGCCGGAGGCGCTGCAGTTCGTCGCAGCGCTGACCCGCCAGTTCCGTCCCCGCCGCCATGAGCTGATGGCCCTGCGCCGCCAGCGCCAGGCGCGCATCGACGCTGGCCAGCGCCCGGACTTCCTGGCCGAGACCCGCGCCATCCGCGAGGGCAGCTGGACCATCGCCGGCATCCCCGCCGATCTGCAGGACCGCCGGGTGGAAATCACCGGGCCGGTCGACCGCAAGATGATCATCAACGCGCTCAACTCCGGCGCAAAGTGCTTCATGGCGGACTTCGAGGATTCGGCCAGCCCGACCTGGGAGCTGATGATCGGCGGCCAGATCAATCTGCGCGACGCCATCAACCGCAGCATCAGCTTCGAGCAGGGCGGCAAGCAGTACCGCCTCAACGAGAAGGTGGCCACGCTGATCGTGCGGCCGCGCGGCTGGCATCTGATCGAGAAGCACCTGCTGGTGGACGGCGAACCGGCCATCGGCGGCATCGTCGATTTCGCGCTCTACTTCTTCCACAACGCGCGCACCCTGCTCGCCAAGGGCACCGGTCCGTACTTCTACCTGCCCAAGATGCAGTCGCATCTCGAGGCGGCGCTGTGGAACGACATCTTCAACGCCGCCCAGGACGCGCTCGGCATTCCGCGCAAGACCATCAAGGTCACCGTGCTGATCGAGACGCTGTGGGCGGCCTTCGAGATGGACGAGATCCTGCACGCGCTCAAGGACCACATCGTGGCCCTCAACTGCGGCCGCTGGGACTACATCTTCTCCTGCATCAAGACGCTCAACGCCCACGGCGACTGGGTGGTGCCCGATCGTCTGCAGGTGACGATGGACAAGCACTTCCTCGACAGCTACTCCAAGCTGCTGTGCCAGACCACCCACCGCCGCGGCGCGATGGCGATGGGCGGCATGGCGGCCTTCATCCCGACCAAGGATGCCGCCAAGAACGAGGAAGTCTTCGCCAAGGTGCGCGCGGACAAGCTGCGCGAGGTGAAGAACGGTCATGACGGCACCTGGGTGGCCCACCCGGCGCTGGTGCCGATCGCCCTGGCGGTGTTCGACGAGCACATGCCCACCCCCAACCAGCTGCACAAGCAGTTCGACTACGGCATCCAGGCCGCCGATCTGCTGCGCAAGCCGGAGGGCGCCATCACCGAGGCCGGGCTGCGCAACAACATCAATGTCGGCATCGGCTACACCGAGGCCTGGATCCGCGGCGTCGGCTGCGTGCCCCTGCACAATCTGATGGAGGACGCCGCCACCGCCGAGATCAGCCGCACCCAGGTCTGGCAGTGGCTGAAGTACGGCGCCGCGATGGCCGATGGCCGCACCGTGACCCGCGAGCTGATCCTGCGGATCATCGATGAGGAGCTGGCCAGCTACCGGCGCGAGCTGGGCGAGGAGCGCTACTACGCCGGCCGCTTCGCCGAGGCCGCCGGCATCATGGCGCGCATGTCCACCGCTGCCCATTGCGAGGACTTCCTCACCCTGCCGTCCTACAGCTATCTGGACTAGGCGATGAGGGCGAAGCCGCGCGGCCGTGTCTGCCGCGGTGCCTGACCCCTCACGCCTCACCCCTCACGCATCAACCCACCGAGGTAACGCAGCAATGACCCGCGACGAACAGATCAAGGCCCTGGAAAAGGATTGGGCGACCAACCCGCGCTGGAAGGGCGTCAAGCGCGGCTACACCGCCGCCGACGTGGTCCGTCTGCGCGGCAGCCAGCAGATCGAGTACACCCTGGCCAAGCAGGGCGCCGAGAAGCTGTGGGCCAAGGTCAACGGCGGTGCCAAGAAGGGCTATGTGAACGCCTTCGGTGCGATCACCGCCGGCCAGGCCATGCAGCAGGCCAAGGCCGGCCTCGAGGCGGTGTACCTCTCCGGCTGGCAGGTTGCCGCCGACGGCAACACCAGCGAGACGATGTATCCGGACCAGTCGCTGTACGCCTATGACTCGGTGCCGACCATGGTCCGCCGCATCAACAACACCTTCAAGCGGGCCGACGAGATCCAGTGGTCGCGCGGCATCGAGCCGGGCCACAAGGATTTCGTCGACTTCTTCCTGCCGATCGTGGCGGACGCGGAAGCCGGCTTCGGCGGCGTGCTCAACGCCTTCGAGCTGATGAAGAACATGATTGCCGCCGGCGCCGCCGGTGTGCATTTCGAGGACCAGCTGGCGGCCGTGAAGAAGTGCGGCCACATGGGCGGCAAGGTGCTGGTGCCGACCCAGGAGGCGATCGAGAAGCTGATTGCCGCGCGCTTCGCTGCTGATGTGATGGGCGTGCCGACCATCGTGCTGGCCCGCACCGATGCCGAGGCCGCCAACCTGCTGACCAGCGATCACGACGGCAACGACAAGCCCTTCGTCACCGGTGAGCGCACCAGCGAAGGCTTCTACCGCGTGAAGAACGGCCTCGAGCAGGCGATCTCCCGCGGCGTGGCCTACGCGCCGTACGCGGATCTGGTGTGGTGCGAGACCGGCGTGCCGGATATCGGCTTCGCCCGCGAGTTCGCCCAGGCCGTGCACAAGGCCTGCCCGGGCAAGCTGCTGAGCTACAACTGCTCGCCCAGCTTCAACTGGAAGAAGAACCTCAACGACGCCCAGATCGCCAAGTTCCAGGACGATCTCTCGGCGCTGGGCTACAAGTACCAGTTCATCACGCTGGCCGGCATCCACATCAACTGGTTCAACACCTTCCAGTTCGCCCACGCCTACGCCCGCGGCGAAGGCATGAAGCACTATGTGAACATGGTGCAGGAGCCGGAGTTCGCCGCGCGCGAGAAGGGCTACACCTTCGTCAGCCACCAGCAGGAAGTGGGCGCCGGCTACTTCGACGATGTCACCACCGTGATCCAGGGCGGCTCGAGCAGCGTCAAGGCGCTGACCGGCTCCACCGAGGAAGAGCAGTTCCACTGATCGCGGTCCACCGCCTCTGAGCGGCCCGCGGCAAGCGGCGGGCCGGTTCAGCAAAAGAGCGCCGTCGAGGCGCTCTTTTGGTTTCTGGTCTCCTGCCGGCGGCGGGCGCCTCCCGTTGCCCGGGTGCGACCCGGCCCCCTGGGCGCCGTCGGCGGCTCCCGGTTCAACCATTGGGTGACCGGGGTTCAAGCGGGGGAGGAACCATCCCGGGCTGTCGCCGAGACGACGCCTGCGGTCTCCCGGCCGCTAAAAAAAGAACGGCCCGCCCCTTGAAAGCCGGCGGGGTGGCAGCAAGAATTGGCAGCCTTCGCGGGAGAGTGCTAACAAGTGCTGGCGCAAGGCCGCGAACCAAACCAATAAGTCACTGATTACA
>DASUDX010000105.1:0-12774 GCA_036275365.1 Nevskiaceae bacterium
GCCCTCGTCGGCGAGACGGATGCGCCCATCGAGGATGCGCAGGCGCTCGTCGCGGGCCGAGAGGATGTCCTCGGGCAGGGTGAAGGACTGCAGCAGGAAGCGGTCATAGGCCTCGGCTTCCTTGCGGCGCTGGGCCTCGAGGGCCGCAGCTTCCTCGGCGCGTTTTTTCTCGGCCAGCTCCTCGGCGGTGAGCTCGCGCGCCTGGGTGCTGATCACCCGGCCCTGGGCGTCCAGCCGCTCGCGGTCGGTCTTGGCGTACTCCGGCGGCACCCGGTCACCGCAGTGGCGCACGCCCTGGTCGTCGTTCCAGCAGACGATCTTGGGCTTGGCCTGGGCCAGCAGCGAACCGCTGCTCAGCAGGAGGAGGAGGGCGAGAATCCGGCGCATGGGAGGGTCCGTGGCTCAGCGGCGCACGCCATAGCGCGCCTGGTACTCGATCATGGCCTGGATGGTATCGGCCTCGCCCCCGCGTGTCTTGAGGAAGGCCATCACCTCCTCCACCGTCACCAGCGCCTGCACCGGCAACCCCAGGTTCTGACGCGCCGCCTGCACGGCCGAGATGCCCTCCGCGCCCACCTCCTGACGATCGAGCGCGATCAGCGCCGCCACCGGCGTTGCACCGGCCGCAGTGAGCAGGCGGTGGGATTCGCGCAGGGCGGTGCCGGCGGTGAGCACATCGTCGACGATCAGCACCCGCGCCCCCTGCACCGGCGCACCGACCAGCACGCCGCCCTCGCCGTGGTCCTTGGCCTCCTTGCGGTTGTAGGCGAAGGGACGGTCCACCCCGCGCTCGGCCAGCGCGCAGGCCACCGCCGCGGCCAGCGGAATGCCCTTGTAGGCCGGCCCGAAGATCAGATCGAACGACAGCCCGGAGGCGAGCAGGGCATCGGCGTAGGCCCCGGCCAGCCGCCGCAGCCCGACGCCGGTGGCAATGCGCCCGAGGTTGAAGAAGTACGGGCTCACCCGTCCCGACTTGAGCGTGAAGGCCCCGAAGGTGAGCACCTGGTGTTCGAGGGCGAGGTCGAGAAACTCGGTCTGGTAGCGGTGCATGCGCGCGGTCAGGACGGTGGGGGGCGGATTGTCCCCTTCCCTGGCGGTGGGGCGCCAACCCGGCATGACCGTGTTATAACTTTTGTGTCCTTATCCGGTTCGGGAGTCCCCCATGTACGCGCTCAAGATTCGCGCCGTCGGCTCGTCCTCGGGCGCGGTGTTTCCCAAGGAGCTGCTCGCCGAGCTGGGCGTGAAGCAGGGGGATGTGCTCTATGCCACCCGCGCCCCGGACGGCAGCGTGCGCCTGACCCCGCACGACGAGACCTTCGCCCGCCAGATGGCGGTGGCGGAGGAGGTGATGCGCGAAGACCGCGACATCCTGCGCGTGCTCGCCACTCGGTAGCGGGTGGTGGACTTCCTCGCCCTTGAGGTGGTGGTCGCCCTTCACGACAGCCAGCTCGCCCGCTACGGCGGCCTGGCCGGCATCCGCGACCGGGGCCTCCTCGAATCCGCCCTGGCCCGGCCGCTGAACGCGCGGGCTGATGGCGTCGATGACCCTTTTGCGCTCGCCGCCAGCCTCGCCTACGGCCTCGCCCGCAACCATCCCTTTCTGGATGGCAACAAGCGCACGGCCTGGGTTTCCGCGCGAACCTTTCTGGCGCTCAACGGGCGCCGCGTGATCGTCGACAAAGCGCAGGCCGTGGAGGCCATGGTCCAGCTCGCCGAGGGCCGCCTGGACGAAGGCGCGTTCGCCCGCTGGCTGGCCGGCGCACCGTCTGCCTGAGCGCCACCCGCACCCGGCCGGTCGGTGCTCGGGCACACTCGGCGCTGGCCCTGTCTCCCGCTCCCCATGCGCATTGTTTCGCTCAACACCAACGGCCTGCGCTCCGCGGCCAAGAAGGGCTTGTTTGACTGGTTGCCCGGCAGCGGGGCCGATGTGGTCTGCATCCAGGAGACCAAGGCCCAGCCGGCCGATCTGACCGACGCGCTGTTCCACCCGCCGGGCTGGAGCGTGGCGTTCCGCAGCGCGGAGAAGAAGGGCTATGCGGGGGTGGCGATCTACTCGCGGCGCGCGCCGGATGCGGTGATCGACACACTCGATCTGCCCGAGTTCGATGCCGAGGGTCGGTATCTGGAGTTCCGCTTCGGTGCGCTCTCGGTGGTCTCGCTCTACCTGCCCTCCGGCTCGGCCGGACCCGAGCGGCAGGCGAGCAAGGATCGGTTTCTCCAGGCCTTCCCAGCGCGCCTGGCGCAGTGGCGCGCCAGCGGCCGCGACTATGTGCTGTGCGGGGACTGGAACATCGCCCACACCGAGAAGGATCTGAAGAACTGGAAGGGCAACCAGAAGAACTCGGGCTTCCTGCCCCATGAGCGGGCCTGGTTCGGCGCCCGGCTCGCCGAGGGCTGGGTCGATGCCTACCGCCGGCTCTATCCGGATCACGAGGGCGAGGGCTACACCTGGTGGTCCAACCGCGGCGATGCCTGGAACAAGAATGTGGGCTGGCGCATCGACTACCAGCTGATCACCCCCTCGCTGGCCCCGCGGCTGCGCGCGGCCGCGGTGCACAAGGCCAGCCGCTTCTCCGACCACGCCCCGCTGCTGGTCGACTACGCCGACTGATCCGGCGCCCGCGCCAGCGAGGCCGCCACCCGCCCGCTGCGGCTCAGCCAGAGGAACAGCAGCAGGCCCGGCAGGGCCACCACGAAGGTGAGCAGGTAGAAGTTCACATAGCCCAGCGCCTCGATCAGCGCCCCGGCGCTGGTGCCGGTGAGCACGCGGCCGGCGATCGAGGCGGCCGCCGAGAGCAGGGCGAACTGGGTGGCGGTGAAGCTCAGATTGCACAGGGCCGAGAGATAGGCCACCACCGCCACGCCGCCGATGCCGCTGGCCAGGTTCTCGAAGCCGATGGTGGCCGCCAGCCCCCACACGCTGTGCCCGGCGGCGGCGAGGCCGGCGAAGCTGAGGTTCGAGACCGCCATCAGCGCGAGGCTGATCAGCACCGCCCGGTTCAGACCCAGCCGGGCATAGAGCAGACCGCCGATGAAGATGCCGGCCAGATAGGCGAAGAAGCCGAAGCCGACATCGTAGGTGGCCACCTCGTCCTTGGAGAAGCCGAGATCGTTGAGCAGCAGGCGCAGGGTCAGATTGGCCAGGGTGTCGCCGATCTTGTGCAGCAGCACGAAGGCGAGCACCAGCCAGGCGCCGCTGCGGGCGAAGAACTCCAGAACCGGCTGGATCACCGCCTCGCGGGCCGCCGCCCAGCCGCGGCGGGTGCGCGGGACCTGCCGGCGCGGCGGCTCGCCGATCCAGGCCGCGGCGATCAGGGCCGGCAGCACGAACACCGCGCACAGCCCGTAGGCCAGCGCCCAGCCGCCGCGGCTCGCCACCACCAGGGCCAGCGCCCCGGCCGCCACCGAGCCGATCCGCCAGCCGTACTGCGACATCCCCGAGCCGATGCCCAGCTGCTCCGGCCGCAGCAGCTCGATGCGATAGGCGTCGATGACGATATCGAAGGTGGCTCCGGCCACTCCCACCGCCACCGCCAGCAGGGCCACCTGCAGCAGATCGGCCTGAGGATCGGCGAGGCCCAGCGCGATCACCGCCGCGGCCACCAGCAGCGCGGCCAGCAGCAACCAGCTGCGCCGCTGGCCCAGCCGGTGCAGGCCGGGCAGGGCATAGCCATCCACCAGGGGCGCCCACAGGAACTTCAGGTTGTAGACCAGGAAGGCCAGCGAGAAGGCGGTGACGCTTTTCTTGCTGATGCCGTCCTCGGCAAGCCGGGTGGACAGCGTCGCCCCGATCATCGCGTAGGGAAAGCCGGAGGAGATGCCCAGCATCAGCGCGGCAAGCGCCTCGCGTTCGAGATAGGCGGCGAGGCTCGCCGGCAGCCAGCGTGAGTTCATGGACCCGATGCTATCGGGTCTGGCACGGGCTCACTGCCGGGCGCCGGCAGGCCGCGCCTAGCGTTCGGCGCGCTCCAGCTGCAGCAGGGGGTCGAGGCCGTGCAGCAGCTCGCCGTCTGGCGGCAGGCCCATCAGGCCCTGAAGGTCCTCGCGGTCGAGGTCCAGCGCACCCGAGTAGTCCTCGGGCGCGGCGCAGGGGCGGGCGGCCATCTCGACCCAGCTGTCGAAATCGATGTCCTCCAGCGAGCCATCGAAGTGCTGCACCAGCACCAGCTCGGCCTCGGGGTCGATGCCGACGATCTCGAACGGTTCATGGCCGGCCTCGAACCACTCCCCGACCGATACCTCCGCCAGCCATTGCGCCATGACGCCGCTCCGGATCCGCTGTGCCTTCCGTTCTACGCCTGCCTGCCACAGGGGACAAGCTGCCGCCCCGTTCAGGGCACGCAAGCGCTTCAAGCGCAGGCGGTTTTAATCGAGGAACAGCAGCGCCGGGGTCTCCAGCAGGGTCTTGACCTTCTGCACGAAGGTGGCGGCATCCCAGCCATCGACAATGCGGTGATCGAAGGAGGAGGAGAGGTTCATCATCGAGCGGATCACCACCTGCCCGTTCACCACCATCGGCCGCTCGACCAGCTTGTTGACGCCGAGGATGGCCACTTCCGGGGCGTTGATCACCGGCGTGGAAACGATGCCGCCCATGCGGCCCAGGCTGCTGATGGTGATGGTGGAGCCGGTCAGCTCCTCGCGCTTGGCCTTGCCGGCGCGGGCGGCCTCGGCCAGCCGGCTGATCTCGCCCGCGGCCTGCCAGAGGTCGAGACGCTCGGCGTGGCGCACCACCGGCACCACCAGCCCGCCCGGGGTCTGCGCGGCAATGCCCACATGCAGGGCGCTGTGGCGGTGGAGGATGCCGGCTTCATCGTCATAGCGGGCATTCACCTGCGGCACGCTGGGCACGGCCTTGACCAGCGCCCGCATCAGGAAGGGCAGCAGGGTCAGCTTGGGCCGGGTCTTGCCGTGCTGCTCGTTGAGCTGCACCCGCAGCTTCTCGAGCTCGGTGGCATCGACTTCCTCGACATAGGCGAAGTGCGGAATGCGCTGCTTGGCGCGCTGCATGCTCTCGGCGATCTTGCGGCGCAGGCCGATGATGCGGATGGCCTCGACGCTGTCGCTGGCTGCTGCGGCTGCTGGCGCGACCGCGGTGGCCGGGCGCGCCCAGCCCTCCACATCGGCAAGCAGAATGCGCCCGCCCTTGCCACTGCCCTGGCGGCCCGCCAGCGTCAGGCCCAGATCGCGGGCGCGCTTGCGCACCGAGGGGGCGGCCAGCGGCAGGCCAGCGCTGGCGGTCTCCTCGGTCCGGACCACCGCCACAGCCGGCGCTGCGGCCGGCGCCGAGCGCGCCTCGTCCCGGGCCGCCGGCGCGGGCGCGGGCGCGGCTGCGGGCGTCTCGGCCACGCTGCCACTGGTCTCGATCACCAGCAGCACGCTGCCCACCGCCATCTTGTCGCCGACCGCACCCTTGAGCTCGCGCACCACGCCGGCCACCGGCGAGGGGATCTCCACCGCGGCCTTGTCGGTGAGCATGTCGACCAGCGGCTGGTCTTCCTCGATGCGATCGCCCACCGCCACCCGCCAGGCGGCGATCTCGGATTCGGTAATGCCTTCGCCGATGTCCGGCAGCTTGAACGAGAACAGGCTCATGGCGGTCAGTCCTCCAGGGCGGCGCGCAGGGCGTTGGCGATGCGCGTGGGCGAGGGGAAGTACTGCCACTCCAGCGCACAGGGGTAGGGCGTGTCCCAGCCGGCCACGCGCTGGATCGGCGCCTGCAGGTGGTAGAAGCAGTGCTCCTGCACCAGCGCGAGCAGCTCGGCCCCGAAGCCGCTGGTCTTGGTCGCCTCGTGGACGATCACGCAGCGGCCGGTCTTCTTGACGCTCTCCACGATGCTGTCCAGATCCAGCGGCAGCAGGGTGCGCAGATCGAGGATCTCGGCGTCGATGTGCGATTCCTCGGCGGCCGCCAGCGCCACATGCACCATGGTGCCGTAGGTGATCACGGTGACCTGCCGGCCCGGCCGCACCACCGAGGCCTTGCCGAGATCGATGCGGTAATAGCCTTCCGGCACCTCGCCCAGCGGGTGCTTGGCCCAGGGCACCAGCGGACGGTCGTGGTGGCCGTCGAACGGCCCGTTGTAGATGCGCTTGGGCTCGAAGAAGATCACCGGATCGTCATCCTCGATGGCGGCGATCAGCAAGCCCTTGGCGTCATACGGGTTGGAGGGCATCACCGTCTTCAGGCCGCAGACATGGGTGAAGATGCCTTCCGGCGACTGCGAATGGGTCTGGCCACCGTAGATGCCGCCGCCGCAGGGCGTGCGCACGGTGATCGGGGCGGTGAAGCCGCCGGCCGAGCGGTAGCGCAGGCGCGCGGCTTCCGAGACCAGCTGGTCGAAGGCCGGATAGATGTAGTCGGCGAACTGGATCTCGGCCACCGGACGCAGACCGTAGACGCCCATGCCCAGGGCCATCGCCATGATCCCGCCCTCGGCGATCGGGGTATCGAAGCAGCGGGTCTTGCCGTATTTCTTCTGCAGCCCGGCGGTGCAGCGGAACACGCCGCCGAAGTAGCCCACATCCTCGCCGAAGATCACCACATTGGGATCGCGGGCCAGCATCACATCCATGGCGCTGTTGAGCGCCTGGATCATGTTCATCGCGCTCATCGCCGCATCTCCCTGCTCATCGTCATCGCCCTGTTCCGTGATGAGCGCGGCGCGCCCTCCCGCTCCCCCCTCGCTGCGCTCGGACGCCGTGTCGGCCGCGTGCTCATGCCGCACCTCCACCCTGGCTGGCGATCTGCGCCAGCAGCTCGGCGCGCTGGGCGCGCAGATGGTCCGGCAGATCCTTGAACACATCGTCGAACATCGAGGCGGGATCGATGTGGGAGTCGGTGATGGTGCCGAGCTTCTCGGCCTGCTTGAGCCGGGTCTTGATCTCCTCGTCGAGCTCGGCGGCGAGCACCGCGTGCTGGTCCTCGCTCCACAGCCCACGGGCGATCAGGTGCCGCTTGAGCCGCTCGATCGGATCCCCCAGCGGCCACAGCTGCCACTCGTTGTCCGGCCGGTAGGCGGAGGGGTCGTCGCTGGTGGAGTGGGCGGCGGCGCGGTAGGTGAACAGCTCGATCAGGGTCGGGCCGAGATTGGCGCGGGCGCGCTCGGCCGCCCAGCGGGTCACCGCGTAGACCGCCAGATAGTCATTGCCATCCACCCGCAGGCTGGGCAGGCCGTAGCCGATGGCGCGGGCGGCGAAGGTGGACTGCTCGCCGCCGGCCATGCCCTGGAAGGTGGAGATCGCCCACTGGTTGTTGACCACATTGAGCACCACCGGCGCCTGGTAGGTGGCGGCGAAGGTCAGCGCGTAGTGGAAGTCGCCCTCGGCGGTCGAGCCATCGCCGACCCAGGCGGCGGCGATGCGGTGATCGCCCTTGTAGGCGCTGGCCATGGCCCAGCCCACCGCCTGCGGGAACTGGGTGGCGAGGTTGCCGGAGATGGTGAAGAAGCCGGCCTCGGGCACCGAGTACATGATCGGCAGCTGGCGGCCCTTGAGGCGGTCGCCCTCGTTGTTGAGCACCTGGCACATCATGTCGTGCAGCGACCACTCGCGGGCGATCAGCAGGCCCTGCTGGCGGTAGGTGGGAAAGAACATGTCGCGCTCGCTGTCCGGTCGCGCCGGCTCGCGGTCGTCCATCGCATGCGCCGCCGCCACCGCCACCGCTTCCTCACCCGTGCACTTGATGTAGAAGCTGGTCTTGCCGGTGCGCTGCAGGCGCACCATGCGCTCGTCGTAGGCGCGGGTGCGCATCATGTGGGTGAGCCCGCGCAGCAGCCGCTCCGGGCTCAGCTGCGGGTCCCAGGGGCCGTGGGCCTGATGGTCCTCGCCCAGCACCCGCACCAGATCGAAGGCGTGCTCGCGCAGGCTGGCGGCCGGGGCGTCGATCGGCGGTCGCGGCTGGGCACCGGCCGGGGGAATCTTCAGGTGCGAGAAGTCCGGCGACTGCCCCGGGCGCACCTTGGGCTCGGGAATGTGCAGACGCAGACGGTTGCCGGGATTGGGGGCGGCCATCGGTCGATCTCCTGTCGGCGGGCGCCGTTTTTGGAATGCGCCAGTCTAGGCCCAGCGGCGCGCGAGGTTGTTCCGCGCTGAGGCCGAAAAACCCCCAGAATCGGCAACAACGTTCCCCTGACCGGCCTTTTCATGAAACAGAGTGAGGCGGACTTCGATGCCCTGGACCTGCGCCTGCTCGACGCCCTGCAGAAGGACGCGAGCCTGACCACCGCCGAGCTGGCCGAGCGGCTGGGCTCGTCCAAGACCGTGGTCTGGCGGCGCATCCAGCGGCTGGAGGAGCGCGGGGTGATCCGCGCCCGGGTGGCCCTGCTCGATCACCGCCAGCTGGGCCTGGGGGTGATGGTGTTCGCCCACATCAAGATGGCGCGCCACGGCCGCGATGTGCTGCCGAAGTTCCTCGAGGCGGTACGCCTGCTGCCGCCGGTGATCGAGTGCCACACCCTGATGGGCGATGTGGACTTCCTGCTCAAGATCCTGGTGCCGAGCATCGAGGACTACGAGCACTTCGTCTGGCAGAAGCTCTCGCAGATCGATGGCGTGCAGGAGATCAGCTCCTCGATCTCGATCCGCCAGGCCATCAACACCACCCGCATCCCGCTGCCTCAGGGGCAGGGGATGGTGTAGCGGCGGTGGATCGCCTCGATGGCGGCCAGCACCTCGCTGGAGAGGCTCAGTGCCGCGCTCTCCAGGTTGCGCCGCAGCTGCGCCAGAGTGGTGGCGCCGATCAGAGTGCTGGTGAGGAAGGGGCGGCTGTTGACATAGGCGAGCGCCATCTGTGCCGGGTCCAGGCCGTGGCTCTGGGCCAGATCCACATAGGCCGCCACCGCGGCGTCGGCGTGGGCGCCGAGATAGCGGGTGAAGCGGCTGTAGCGGGTCAGGCGGGCGCCTTCCGGGCGGACGCCATCGCGGTACTTGCCGGAGAGCGCCCCCATCGCCAGCGGTGAGTAGGCGAGCAGGCCGATGCCCTCGCGCGCCGCGTACTCGGCCAGCCCGATCTCATAGCTGCGGTTGAGCAGGGAGTAGGGGTTCTGCACGCTGACCACCCGCGGCAGGCCGTGCTCGCGCGCCAGCCGCAGATACTCCGCCAGCCCCCAGGGGGTCTCGTTGGAGAGGCCCACCGCGCGGATCTTGCCCTCGCGCTGGAGCTGGTCGAGGGCGCGCAGGGTCTCCTCGATCGGCACGCCACCGTCACTGCCATCGCCGCTGTAGCCGAGACGACCGAAGTAGTTGGTCGGCCGCTGCGGCCAGTGCACCTGATAGAGGTCGATCACCTCGCAGCCCAGGCGGGTCAGCGAGCCCTCGCAGGCGGCGAGCACCGAGGCGCGATCCAGCCGGCTGCCGCCGCGCAGATAGGGGAAGTCGCCGGGGCCGGTGACCTTGGTGGCGATCAGCACCTCGCTGCGGCGCCCGCGGCGGCGCAGCCAGCTGCCGATGTAGCGCTCGGTCAGACCCTGGGTCTCGGCGCGTGGCGGCACCGGATACATCTCGGCGGCGTCCAGCAGCGTGACCCCGTGGTCGAGTGCCAGATCGATCTGCGCATGCGCCTCGGCCTCGTCGTTCTGCTCGCCCCAGGTCATGGTGCCGAGCCCGATCAGGCTCACCTCCAGACCGGAATCGCCCAGCGGCCGGCGCTTCACGGGCCGGCTCCGGCGGCGGGTTGGCGCCGCCGCGCCAGCAGGCTCGCCACCACCGGGGAGAGGATCAGGTGCATGGCCTGCTCCATCCGCGGTCCGGGGACGACCAGGGTCTGCTCATTGGACTGGAAGGCACCGGGAATGGCCTCGCGATAGGTGTCGAGCCGGGCTGGAATCCGGCTGTTCTCGTTGAAGTGGACCACCACCAGGCTCTCCGCCGCCGAGGGAATCTGGCGCACCACGAAGGGGTTGCTGGTGTCCACCAGCGGCACCCGCTGGAAGTTGACATCGGTGCGCGAGAACTGCGGCGTGATGTGGGTGACATAGTCGGGCATGCGGCGCAGGATGGTGCGGGTGACATCCTCCGGATCGTGGCCGCGCTCCTGGAAATCGCGGGCGATCTTCTGGATCCATTCCAGATTGACGATCGGGGTCACCCCCACCAGCAGATCGAAATGGCGGGCGATGTCGGCGTCCTCGCCGACGTAGCCGCCGTGCAGACCCTCGTAGAACAGCGCATCGGTACCGGCGGGCAGCGGCACCCAGGGGGTGAAGGTGCCCACCGGCTGGCCATGGGCCTGCGCCTCGGCCTCGGTGTGCAGGTAGTGGCGGGTGGTGCCGCTGCCCTGCTCGCCGTATTCGCGCAGCAGGGCCTCGAGGCGGTCCAGATGGTTGCCAGCCGGGCCGAACAGGGAGAAGTTCTCGCCGCGCACCCGCGCCCGTTCGATCGCCTTGCGATTGCCCTCGCGGTCGTAGGCGTGGAAGGCGTCGCCCTCGATCAGGGCCGGCTGCACCCCGAGTTCCTCGAACATGCGCTCGAACACCCGCTGGGCGGTGCTGGTGCCGGCGCCGCTGGCACCGGTCACGCCGAGGATGGGGTGGGCGAGGCTCATGCCGGCAGGATGGAGGAAATAGCCAGACCCTGCCTAGCCCGCGCCAGAGGCGGCCCGGGCCTCGTCCATAATCTGCCCACCATGGAACTGGCACTCGACCTGCTGCTCGCCTACCTGCTCGGCACCGTCATGGGCGGGGATGTCATTGGCCGCCTGCGCGGTGGCGTCGATCTGCGCGCCAGCGGCAGCGGCAATGTCGGCGCCACCAATGCCCTGCGCACCCAGGGCCGCGGCTTTGCCCTGGCGGTGCTGGCGGTGGACGCCGGCAAGGGCGCGCTGGCGGTCACCCTGCTGCCGGCCCTGACCCTGCCGCTGCCGGCCTCCGGCTTCGTGCTGCCGGCGCTGTGGACGGCCTATCTGTGCGGCGTTGCCGTGGTGCTCGGGCACTGCTATCCGGTGTTCCGCGGCTTCGCCGGCGGCAAGGGCGTGGCCACGCTGGCCGGGGTGTTTGCCGCCCTGCTGCCGCAGGCCCTGCTGCTGATGCTCGCCGGCTTCGTGCTGGTGGTGCTGCTGAGTGGTTATGTGAGCCTGGCCACCGTCACCAGTGCGGTGCTGGCGGTGTTCTATGCGGCCTGTCTGGCCGAGTCCGGGCTGCTCTCCGCGCTCGGTCTGTTCACCCTGATGATGAGCCTGCTGGTGGTCTTCACCCATCGCCACAACCTGCGCCGGCTCTGGCGTGGCGAGGAGCACCGCTTCGAGCGCGCGCGCCTGCTCGGGCGCTGGCTGGAGCAGCGGCTGGGCCGGCCGTGAGCGAGGCCGATCTGCTGCCCCTGGTGAGCGCCCTGGGGGATGGCGAGTGGCACTCCGGCGAGCGGCTGGCGGCGCGTGCCGGCATCACCCGTGCGGGTCTGGCCAAGCGCATCGAGCGGCTGCGCGAATGGGGTCTGGTGATCGACTCCCGCCACGGCCTCGGCTACCGCCTGGAGGCCCCGCTCGATCCGCTCGACGAGGCGGCGCTGCGCCGCGCCTGCCCGGCGCTGCGGCTGACGGTCGCGGCGCGGCTTGCCTCCACCAATGCCAGCCTGCTCGCCGCCGACCCCGCCGCCGATCCCCAGGCCCTGCTGGCCGAATCGCAGAGCGCCGGTCGCGGCCGGCAGGGGCGCACCTGGGTCTCGCCCTACGGCCGCAATCTCTATCTCTCGCTCGCCTGGAGCTTCCCGGCCTGGCCGCCGGCGATCACTGCCCTGCCGCTGCAGGTGGGGGTGAGCGTGGCCACCGCCCTCACGGCCCAGGGGCTGAGCCGGCTGCGCCTGAAGTGGCCCAACGATCTGGTGATCGAACAGGACGGCGGCTGGCGCAAGCTCGGCGGGATTCTCATCGAACAGCGCGGCGAGGCCGGCGGCAGCTGCCGGGTGGTGATCGGCATCGGGCTGAATCACGCGATGAGCACCGCCCAGGCCACTGCCATCGAGCAGCCTTGGATCAGCCTCGCCGAGGCGCTGGCCGCCGAGGGCAGGCCTCTGCCGCGCCGCACCGTCGTCGCCAGCGCGGTGCTCGGCCAGCTGCAGGCGGATCTGCCGCGCTTTGCCCGCGAGGGTTTCGCCGCCGCGCGGGCGCACTGGCTGGCGCTCGATGCCACCCGCGACCGCGCCGTGCGGCTGCTCTCGGCTGGCGCGGCGATCAGCGGCATCGCCCGCGGCGTCGATGCCCAGGGTGCCCTGCTGCTCGACACCGCCGAGGGCCTGCGGCCCCAGCACGCCGGTGATCTGAGCCTGCGGCTCGACCCATGAATCTGCTGCTGGACATCGGCAATACCCGCCTCAAGGCCCTGTGGTGGGAGGCGATCGAGCAGCCGATTGCGGCGGCGGCCGCGGTGCAGGCCCTGCACCATCAGGGTCAGCCGGCCGCCGGCCTCGCCGGGATCGACGGACCGCGCCCGCGGCGCATCGCCATCGCCCAGGTGCTGGGCCCGGCCGCCGAGGCGGCGCTTGCCGAGGCCTGCCGGGCGCGCGGCTGGCCGGCCCCGCAGTTCGCCCGCAGCGGCGAGCACTGGCGCGGACTGCGCAATGGCTATGCGGAGCCGGCGCGGCTCGGCGTTGATCGCTGGCTGGCGCTGATGGCGGTATGGGCGCGGCATCCGGGCGAGCCGGCCCTGGTGGCGCTGGCCGGCACCGCCCTGACCCTGGATGCGGTGGACCGCAGCGGCCAGCATCTCGGCGGGTTCATCGCGCCAGGGCTGTGGACCGCGCGCCAGGCCCTGCTCGGCGCCACCCGCTTCCCGGTGGGCGAGA
>DASUDX010000106.1:0-8339 GCA_036275365.1 Nevskiaceae bacterium
GTTCATGGCGGTGCCCTGGAGGTCGTAGCGGAGGCTCTGGCTGGTGCTGGGGCCGTCAATCTGGGTGGATTGGTTGAGGGCGTTACGGGTGTAGCGGTGGCTGCTCACAGGGCCGCACTGGCTGCCGCTGCAGTGGTGGGCATGGTTGGCGCTGCTTACGCCGCGCAGTGGTGGGCGGCGGTGTAGAGGTAGCTGAAGGTGACGTCCTGGGCGCTTCCGCCGAGGTTGTGGGTGAGGGCCTGGAGGTCACCCGCCGGGCTGTAGCTGGGGATGTCCACAACGGTGCCGTTGCCATGGCTCAGGCGCCTGCGCCGGGCGCGGGGGTCGTGGTCGTAGTCGGCAATCTGCAGCAGGTCGTTCTCCAGTACCTGGTCGAATCATGAGAGGGAGATACCCGCAGTCAACACAGAGAGAAAACCAAAAGCGATCAGCCAGAACTTGTGCGCAGATGGATAGACTGATTTCTCGAGGCTTCCTTCGACAACCTCAATGCTTCCGGTGACCCACCCCTGCCATACCATCCAAGCCAGATAAAACGATATGAGCACCAGCGCGTCCGGTTCGTTCCCGGCAGCGACCCTCACCCACCACAAAACGGTCACGACACCCAAGTAGGTAAAGAATATTCGGCGCGCCCGTTGCTTTTTATGAGCCGGAACATCCTCGCCAAGAGGCGCCGCCTGGGTCTGACGAGCCTTTTGATCTGGATTGGGGTTCATGGCGGTGCCCTGCAGGGGTGATGAGCGGTGGTGCAGATTCCACAGCCAGGCTCCGATCAGGAAGTCGAGGGGTCGATCGGGTTGCCGAGACAATGCTGGATGTCGCCTGGGGCGGCAGCCTTGTCCGGGCTTGAACGCACCGGATGCCGCCCCGCCAGCGCTGCGCATCAGCCCCACCTAGGCCCTGACCTTGAACTACTCAGACGAACCCGAGCGCCCGGCGGGTGCGTTGTGAGTTTTCAGCCAGCCACTGACGAACTGCCTCCGGCCCGGCGAGCAGAATCGACCTGATCCTCATGGTTTCAGAAAACTGCTGCTCACCGACTTGGGGCTCCGGGGTGGCAATCATTTTTTCGTGCTCATACTGCTGCATGATCTTGTGGATGGTTTCCATTGCGTCCTCAAGGCGATCGACGGCGGCCAGCAGGTGGATGCGATCAATCAGCACGCTCACGTCCATTCCAATGAATGCGAATCTCGGCGCTTTCTCTACCCGTGCAATGAGCCTCGTGAGACGGGGTTCTGGGGTGCATTCAAGCAAGCCTGGCAGCGTCTTGCGCTGAAGAATCCAAGGCAAGGCCAACTCGCGGATTGCTTGCAGCGCCCTGGCCTGCTCAGACGGCTGGCTGAGGTCGAAATAGACTCTCGAATCGACATCATGATCGGAGAGGACAAAGCGTTCCGAGCCAAAACAGAACGGCATGGCGAATGGCTTGAGAGAGCGTTTTTTGCCCGCCGAAGTTCGATCGACATAAACCCCTGCAAGCACCTCGCCATAAGGCATGTGGACTAGAGCCGCCTGCTTGCTTGGAACACATAGCTCAAAGCCGGGCAGCTGCTTCAGAAGCTTCTTGGCGTCTGTCTCCCTGCTCATCAGCAGCCCTCAAACCGATGTGCGCCTGTGGAGCGGCGTTGCGTATCCGCACAGTGCTCCCCCGCGGGCGGACGGGTCCAGGCGGGCGAGAAGACGCGATCGCCGCTGGGAAGATCGCACGAGGCCGGCGCCGGTACCGGGGAAGTGACGAGCGGAAGAGGGCTCAAGCCGCCGCGCTGAGTCCTCTTTGCCATCCGCGTCCATGCTGGACGCGGATGGCGTCAGTCTCAAGCAACGAATTTCTGACGAAAGCCCGCGCTTCTGGCCGCGCCGCGCTCAGTCGCGCCGCTCGATCACCGCCGAGGGCTGCTCATTGCGTTCACCGTATTCGTCCACCAGGGCTCGCGCGGGAATGAAGGCGCGCTCACCGCTGCGCAGGGCGCCGCTGGTGATCCAGCGGCCGTCGGCGCCCGGCTGGGCGGGCAGCTTGCGGCTGCGGCCCTCGGCGTTCTCGGCGCGGACGAAGGCCGACACCGCGCGGGCGCTGTCGGCCCAGGGCCGGAAGGTGCAGCGCGAGCAGTACTGCTGGTGATCGGCGCGGTCGGCGCTGCCATAGCGGAACAGCTGCCGCTCCTCGCGGATCCAGCCGATGCGCGGCTCCTGCTGGGCCCAGGAATCCGGATAGTCGATGCCCTCGATGGGGTAGCCCGGCTCGCCCTCGGGGACGATCACATCGTTGCTGCCGACAGCGTCCTTGAAGGCGCGCACCTCGCGGGTGGGGCCGATGCGGAAGCTGACCCGCCCATCCGGCTCCAGGCGCAGATCCTCGGCCACCAGCCCGCCCCAGGGGATGACGGTGAACTCGGCGCTTTCCAGCCGGTAGGGTGCCACCCCGCCCTGGCCGCGGTGCTGGCCCTCGATGACGAAGCGATAGCGGCCGGTGGGGGTGATGCCGCGGCGGGCGCCGAGGTTGTCGAGCTCGGAAACGAAGGCCTCGAAGCTCGCCGTCCACTGCCACTCGAACATGCCGGCGCGGAACAGGGCGTAGTCGGCGGGATCGGGGATGGCGATGTTGGCCTCGCCCAGCGGATTCTCCGGGCTGGGCAGGCTGCCCAGCGCCTTCGGGAAGCGCAGCTGCAGCTGCACCTCGCCGTCCTGGGTTCCGTAGGGGCGCCAGGCGCCGGCACTGAAGCGCTCGACGGTGACCCGCGGCAGATCGGTGTAGTTGGACCCGCCGATGAACTGCACCACTGCAGCGGAGAAGCGCCGCACGGTGGTGGCCGGCTGGGTGACGATGCGCGGGCTGCCGCCATCGGCCGGCAGGGTGGCCTCGTAGGCCGGCACATAGGCCCGGGCGAGGCCACCGAGCATCTGCGCCAGGCCTTCCGCGCGCGCCGACTCGGCCTGGTAGACCGCGTCCAGCGGGTTGAGCGGCATCGCGAAGTCACCGCCCTTGAGATTGGCGGCCATCCGGCTCAGGCGGGTGGCGAGGTAGTCCGCGCCATGCGGGCCCAGGCCATTGAGTGCCTTGCGGTAGTGGTCGAAGGAACGGTAGTCGCGGTACTCGGGCATGTAGCCCCAGTAGTCGTTGGCCATGCCCACCGAGAGCACCAGCTCATAGCCCTGCTCGGTGAACTCCTCGTGGGTGAAGTTGCCCTTGATCGCGCTGATCTCGGCGGGCTCGGACTCGGCATAGGCGGCGTAGTCGAGATCCTCCCAGCCGGCGGCGTCGTTGTGGATCTGCGCGCGGCTGCGGGCGAGCCGGGGGAGATCCTCCAGCGAGCCGGGGATGGCCACGCCGGTCTCCGGGAAGCGGGCCTGCTGGGCCGCGCAGTGCCGGGCATAGGCCGGCTCCGCCGGAATCAGCCCGCGCGCCTCGGCGAGGCAGCCCCAGTCGTAGCCGAGCCAGAGGTTGTCCGGGGTCTTGTCCAGCCGCGTCACCTGGTTGATCGCCTGCGAGGTGAACTGCTCGCAGGGGCACATCAGCGCCACGATCTCGCCGAGCCGGAACACCTGCAGATGCACCGCGGCGGTCTCCTCCACGGCGGTGAAGCTGGTGGCCGAGTAGCTGTGCGGGATCGGCACTCCGGCGGCCACCAGCTGCTCCTTGATCTCGAAGGGCTTGACCGGCAGCGCGGCGAAGAAGGGCTCGACGATCACATCGGTGAACTCGGTGTGGTCGTAGAAGCAATCCGGGAGCCCGAGGATGGGCAGGCCGACGCGGCCCTGGAAGGCCTCGTCCGAGTTGCAGTTGGAAACGCCCGGATAGGGCCGGGTGAAGGGTGGCGCGAAGCGCTGGCTGACATGCGCCACATCGAAGTGGGTGGCCATCGGGCTGAACTGCTCGGCGCCGCGCAGGCGCCCGCGGGCGATGCCGCGCCAGGCGGTCTTGAGCGTATCGGTAAGCAGACGGGCGGCGCGATCGGCGCCGGCGAAGGCGCTCTCCTGGAACTCGCGGCGCGCCTGCGGGGCGTGCACGCGGGTGTCCTTGTGCGGGCCGCTGGCGCCGGTTTCGCGCTGGCTCATCACGGTCATCGCGCCGGTCTCGCGGTCGAGCATCCGCATCACCGCATGGGTGAGATCGCCGTTGACGATCTCCTCGCCCCACACCCACTCCGGATGCACGCCGAAGATCACCCAGTTGGCCAGCGGCCGCGGCGCCGCCGGATCGCTCACATCATCCAGCCGCACCAGGCTGATCGCCTGGGTGGTGTAGTCATAGGGCTGGCCGGCCGGGGTGCCGTCCTGGGCCGTGCGCGGTCCGTAGGTGTGGCCCTGCACATCGTTGGAGGGCACGGTGGCGCCGCCCAGACGCACCGGCACCAGGCTCGCCACCGCCTGGATCACCGCCTCGGCCTGGCGCGCGGCCATGTACTCGTAGAAGCGCAGATCGAAGACATCCTGGAAGATCGCCGTGCCCCAGCCCGGGGTGGAGTAGAACGGCGAGGTGTGCGAGTGCGAGCTGGTCATCGCCAGGTTCTCGCCAGTGATGCCAGTGACCACGCCCGGCTTGAGCCCCAGGCTGACCAGGCGGTCGTGCTCGATCAGGGTCTGCGCCAGCCGCCGCTGCAGCAGATCGTTGGGCAGGTAGAGATCGTTGGCGACGATGGCCACGCGATCGCCGTCGCCGTCCTCGATCACCAGCGCGCGCACCTGGATGCGGGTGCCGAGGATGTCGCTGCCCACCTTGCGGGTGGCGTGGCCGAAGGGATCGAAGCCGGCGTTGCGGGCGATGCCGGCGCCGGTGGCCGAGAACTGGCCGGCCGAGGCGCCCAGATGCCAGCTGGCATCCACCGCCGCCACGCCCGCGCGCGAGGGGTTGGCGGGCACCGCGGTCTGGGCGGCGAGCGGGGTGCTGAGCACCAGCAGCAGGGTGGCGAGCAGACGCATGGCGGGCTCCGGGATCAGCGGCAGCGGGTGAGGGGATCGCCGTCCAGACAGGCGACCAGCTGGCGGCTGGCGAGCGTCTGCTCGCCAAAGGCACTGCACAGGCCGGCAGCGAAGCCGGCCTGCTGGCAGAGGGCGCTCAGCGGGGTGTCCGGATCGAGCAGGGCGCAGAACGGCTCCACCCCGAGGTTGTCGCGGCACAGCCGCGCATAGGCCTTCTGGGTGTAGTCCAGCCGCGCCGCCAGCCGGGTGATGGAGCAGGCGTCGGACTGCGGATCGCGCGTGCAGGCCTCCGGGCCCGGGGGCAGGAAGCGCGGGTCCTCCGGGGTGATGCCGAACAGCGCGCTGTAGCCGTACAGGCGCAGCAGCGGTGCGGCCAGCGGGCCGGTGGAGACGAACTCCTCGTAGCCGGTGCCCGGCAGGATGAAGCCGGCATCGCCGCTGGTGTCGAGATAGCTGAACTCCTCCTCCGGGAGGATGTAGCCGAGCGAGTTCTGGGTCAGCCCCAGCCACATCACATGCGGCGTGGCGGCGAGCTGGCGCAGGCTCTCGCCATAGCTGCCGGTGGCCTCGCCGGGCACGCTGATCAGTTCCAGCCCGCCCTCGGCACCGCCGAGGGTGATGCGCGAGACCAGGGTCTGCGCCACCGGGGCGAGCTGGGGCAGATTGCCCAGCTCCGGCGCCAGCAGCGGCCCCAGCCCCGGGATCTGGTCCGCCGGCAGCGGCGTGAAGTTGTAGTAGCGGTTGAAGGCACCGGCCGCGGCACCGGCCAGGAACACCGGGTTGGTGATCGGCAGCGGCACGCTGACATGACGGCTGTCCAGGCTCGGCGCCAGGGTCAGCCGGCGCACGCTGGCGGGGTCGAGCTCGGCGTGGTCGCAGAGCCGGGCGCCGCGGGCGCCGAGCAGCACCTGGGCGGCCTGGGCGAGGCAGCGGCCGCGCGAGAACACCCGCGCGTAATCGTCCTCGCCCTCGGTGGCACCGGCCGGCGAGGCATCGGCGATCACCCCGTTGAAGAACAGCGCCGGCGCCCCGGTGGCGCGTTCCAGGGTGAGCTCCAGACCCAGCGGGTAGTCCGGATGGGCGGCGCGTCCGGCCTCGCCACCGGACCCGGTGCCGATGCTGGTGGGATGCGCGCTGTACTGCACCAGGGTGGCGATCACCGCGCCGGTGGAATCGCGCGCCTGCAGCACGCCGAGCTGCTCGTCGGTGCGGGCATCGGGCTGCACCCGCGGGCGGCGGTAGTTGTTGTAGGCGCCGTCACGGCCGCTGGCGTGGGTCAGGGTCGCGGCGCGCGCGCGGGCCTGGGCCTCGCGGGCCGCCTCCACCGCCTGTGCCACCAGCACGCTGTCCACCCAGTCCTGCGGCACCCCGCCCCACAGGCCCTGCAGATCGGCGCCGGCATGGCTGTGGCTCTGGCCGATCAGCACATCGTCCGCCGCCACGCCGGTGGCGGCACTCAGGGCGGCCTTGAGCCGGTCCTGGATCAGATTGCCGGCGCCCACCGCATCCAGGCCCACCAGCAGCACGCCCGGTGCCGGCGGCACCGAGAGCGCCAGCACCCGCACATACAGGGTCTCCTCGGCCTCGCCGCAGTCCAGGGCGAAGCCCGGGCAGTGGCCGGCACGGGTGGCCGGCGGGTTGGAGATGAACTCGTTGAGCGGCCCGAACAGCTCGATCGGCCCGAAACCGAAGCCGCCCAGATGGAAGCGCTGCCGGGCCATCTGGCCGCCGAGGCGCCGTTCCATCACGCCCTCCAGATGCGCCGCGGTCGGCGCGCTGCGGCGGCTGGCGGCACCGACGCAGAACAGGCCTTCGCGGCAGGTCTCGGGATCGTCATCCTGAATGCTCAGGCGCAGCAGGCTGCGGGCGCCGAGGCGGGCGCCCTCGGGGTCGGCGAGCTGGAGCTGGAAGCGCTCCACCGGTTCGGAGAGGGCATCGTCGATCAGCCGCAGGGTGATCCGGGCGCGCGATTCGCCGGCGGCGAAGGCCACCGTGCTGCGCACCCGCTCGAAATCGCGGCCGGCCTTGGCGCTGCGGTTGTCGCTGACGACGCTCACCGTGGCCGGCTGGCGCAGCGCGCCGCGGCGGCGCAGCTCGATCTCCACCGTCGCCTCGGGGCCCTCGCGCAGCAGGCGCTCGCTGGGCACGAACTCGATCTCGGAAGCCGGCTGGGCCAGCACCGGCAGGGCAACGGCCAGCAGCAGGCAGGACAGGGTACGACGCATCGCGGGTTCTCCTCTCGGCTCGGGGTGGGGCGCGGGCGGAGCGTCGAAAGGAACCGGTTCCGGCGCGAGGCCGGAACCGACGACGCTCGGGTGGACCTCTGCCGGGTCCTGCCCGCCTCCCCTCCTGCGGTTGTCCCTGTACGGGTCGGGCACCGGTCATGGCCGGGCTCTCGCTTTTCGAGTGGCGATGCTAGCAGCGCCCGGCGCGGTGTCAGTAGTAAAGCCGCCCCTGCCGACCCCACCCCGATCGGCGAGAATCCCGCCATGGATGACTTCGCCGACCTGACGCCCCTGTTGGCGAGCCTCAACCCCGCCCAGAAGGCGGCGGTGACCGCCCCGCCCGAGCATCGCCTGGTGCTGGCCGGCGCCGGCTCGGGCAAGACCCGCGTGCTGGTGCACCGGGTGGCCTGGCTGATCGCGGTGGAGACCGTCTCGCCCTACTCGATCCTGGCGGTGACCTTCACCAACAAGGCCGCCAACGAGATGCGCGGGCGTCTGGAGCAGCTGCTGCGGGTGCCGGTGCGCGCGCTGTGGGTGGGCACCTTCCATGGCATCGCCCACAAGATGCTGCGCCTGCACGCGCAGGAGGCCGGGCTGCGGCCGGACTTCCAGGTGCTGGATGCCGATGACCAGCGGCGCCTGGTCAAGCGGGTGATCAAGGGCCTGGACCTGCCGGAGGACCAGTGGCCGGAGAAGCTGGTGACCGGCTGGATCAACACCCAGAAGGAGGAAGGCCGCCGCCCCGAGCAGTTCAGCGACGATGGCGACTTCACCCAGCGCCAGCTGGTGCGGCTCTACAGCGCCTATCAGGCCGCCTGCCAGGCGCAGGGGCTGGTGGACTTCGCCGAGCTGCTGCTGCGCGCCTATGAGCTGTGCCGCGATCACGCCGGCATCCAGGCCCATTACCGCGCCAAGTTCCGCCACCTGCTGGTCGACGAGTTCCAGGACACCAACACCCTGCAGTATCTCTGGCTGAAGGTGCTGGCCGGGCCCGAGGGCATCGTCTTCGCGGTCGGCGATGACGATCAGTCGGTCTACAGCTGGCGCGGTGCCAAGGTGGAGAACCTGCACCGGCTCTCGCGCGACTTCGCCGGCATCGAGGTGGTGAAGCTGGAGCAGAACTACCGCTCCACCGGCACCATCCTCAAGGCCGCCAACGGGCTGATCGCCCGCAACACCGCGCGGCTCGGC
>DASUDX010000107.1:0-30224 GCA_036275365.1 Nevskiaceae bacterium
CGCCTCCAATCTGCTCAAGCCGCTGCTGTCCTCGGGGGATCTGCGCTGCATCGGCTCAACCACCTACCAGGAATACCGCGGCGTGTTCGAGAAGGACCGCGCGCTGGCCCGCCGCTTCCAGAAGATCGATGTGGGCGAGCCCTCGGTCGAGGATGCGGTGAAGATCCTCGAAGGGCTCAAGACCCGCTTCGAGGAACACCACGCCGTGCAGTACACCCGCGGCGCGCTGCGCTCGGCGGTGGAGCTCTCGGCCCGGCACATCACCGACCGCCAGCTGCCGGACAAGGCCATCGATGTGATCGACGAGGCCGCGGCGCGGCTGCGCCTGCTGCCGGAGTCCAAGCGCCGCAAGACCGTTCAGGTCAAGGACATCGAGGAGACCATCGCCAAGATCGCGCGGATTCCGCCGAAGAGCGTCTCCACCAACGATCGCGACCGCCTGGCCACCCTCGAGCGTGACCTCAAGCTGGTGATCTACGGCCAGGATGCGGCGATCGAGCAGCTCGCCGGGGCGATCAAGCTGGCCCGCTCCGGGCTCGGCAATCCGGACAAGCCGATCGGCAACTTCCTGCTCGCCGGCCCCACCGGCGTGGGCAAGACCGAGGTCACCCGCCAGCTCGCCCAGCTGCTCGGCATCGAGCTGGTGCGCTTCGACATGAGCGAGTACATGGAGCGCCACACGGTGTCGCGGCTGATCGGCGCACCGCCGGGCTATGTCGGCTTCGACCAGGGCGGCCTGCTCACCGAGGCGGTGATCAAGCAGCCGCACTGCGTGGTGCTGCTCGACGAGATCGAGAAGGCCCACCCGGATGTGTTCAACCTGCTGCTGCAGGTGATGGATCACGGCAAGCTCACCGACAACAACGGCCGCGCCGCCGATTTCCGCAATGTGATCCTGGTGATGACCACCAATGCCGGGGCGGAGGAATCCTCCCGCCGCAGCATGGGCTTCGCCGAGGCCGATCACAGCACCGATGCGATGGAAGTGATCCGCCGCGCCTTCACCCCGGAGTTCCGCAACCGGCTCGACGCCATCGTGCCGTTCGCCCCGCTGGGCGCCCGCGAGATCGCCCGGGTGGTCGACAAGTTCCTCCTCCAGCTGGAGGAACAGCTGGCGTCCAAGGGCGTGCAGCTGGAGGTCGATGACGAGGCCCGCGAGTGGCTGGGCACGCGCGGCTACGACGCCAAGATGGGCGCCCGCCCGATGGCGCGGGTGATCCAGGAGCACCTCAAGCGTCCGCTCGCCGAGGAGCTGCTGTTCGGCAAGCTCGCCCACGGCGGCCGGGTGGTGGTCAGCCTGGTCGAGGGCGCCCTGCGCTTCGAGCTCGAGGCGCGCGAGCGCAGCAGCCAGCTCGAGCCGGTCTGAGACGGCGGCGGACCGCCTCCGGTCCGCTGCCCGCCACCCTCCGTCCGCCCCGGCTGCGCCGGCTCGCGGCCGGCGCCGCTACCCGGTTCCGGACCGGAGCGCGCAATGCAGGGGCAGCTGGGCAAGTTCGAGGTGCTGGGACCGCTGGGCCGGGGCGCGCAGAGCGTGGTCTGGCTGGCCCGCGATCCCGACCTGGACCGCGAGGTGGCGATCAAGCTGCTGCGGCTGCAGGGCGAGCCCGCCCAGCGCCAGCGCCTGATGCAGGAGGCGCGCACCGTCAGCCAGCTGCGCCACCCGCTGATCGTGCCGATCTACAGCGCCGGCGAGCACCAGGGCGATCCCTTTCTGGTGTTCGAGCGGGTCCAGGGCCGGACCCTGGCGGCGGAGCTCAAGGCGGTCGGCCGCCTCGACGGTGCGCGCGCCGCCACCCTGATGATCGATGTGCTGGATGCCCTCGACCACGCCCACCGCGCCGGCGTGGTGCACCGCGACCTCAAGCCCAGCAACATCATGGTCGACGCTCAGGACCGGGCGCGGGTGATGGATTTCGGCATCGCCACCCGGGTTGGCGATGCCAGCGGCGCCGGCCTGCTCGGCACCCCGCGCTACCTCGCGCCGGAGTATGTGCGCGATCAGGTGGTGGCGCCCTCCAACGATGTCTTCGCCGCCGGACTGATCCTCTACGAGCTGCTGACCGGGCGGCCGGCGATCGGCGGCGAGGGGGTGTTCCAGCAGCTGCACCAGATCGCCCACGAGCCGCTGCGCTACGAGGCCGGCGAGGTGGAGCGGATCGACGAGGCCCTGCTCGAGATCATTGCCCGGGCCACCGCCAAGGACCCCCTGCTGCGTCTGGCCAGTGCCGCGCAGATGCGCGATGCCCTGCGCCGCTATCTGGCACCGGAGACGGTGGAAGCCGCTGCGGGGGCGAAGTCGGCGACGCTGGATTTCCTGCTGCGCCGGCTGCAGCACCGCAGCGATTTCCCGGCGATGTCCCATGCGGTGGGGGCGATCAATCGCATCGCCCTGTCCCAGGAGGCCAGCGCCGGGTCGCTGGCCAACGCCATCCTCAAGGACTTCGCGCTCACCAACAAGGTGCTGCGGGTGGCCAACTCGGCCTTCTACCGCGGCGGCGAGAGCGGGCGGGTCACCACCGTCTCGCGCGCCATCGTCATCCTCGGCTTCGACGCCGTACGCAATCTGGCGCTGTCGCTGGTGATGTTCGACCGCATCCGCGATCCCCAGCAGGCCGAGGCGCTCAAGCAGGAGTTTCTGCGCGCCAATCTGCGCGCCCTGCTGGCCAGCCAGCTGGCCGGCGCCTGCGGCATCAGCGATGGGGAGGAGGTGTTCATCTGCGCCCTGTTCCACCGCCTCGGCCGGCTGCTGGCGATCAGCTACCTGCCGGAGGAGGCGCAGATGATCGATCGCCTCTGCCAGCACGAGGGCTGCAGCGATGACCAGGCCGCCCTGCGCGTGCTGGGCCTGAGCTACGAGCGGCTCGGGATGGGGGTGGCCGAGCACTGGGGGCTGCCGGCGCGGATCTCGCGGGCGATGCGCCGCAGCGGCCGCGACCATCCGACGACCCCGGCCGGGCTGGACGAGCAGATCACCCTGCTCAGTGCCGCCGCCGACGAGCTCCAGCAGACCCTGGAACGGCAGCCGCCGGAGGAGCTGGGGCCGGCGCTGCGCACCCTGTCCAAGCGCTACGGGCGGGTGTTCAGCCTCGACGAGCGCCAGCTCGGCGTGATCTGCGAGGCCGCCAGCGATCGCCTCACCACCCTGGCCCGGGCGCTGGGCATGCCGGACCGTCTGGTGCCGACAGCCCCCTCGAGCCGGCCGGTACCGGTGCCGGCGCCCCCCAGCAGCGTCGCCGGTCTGAGCCTGCCCGAGGAGGGCAGCCTCACCGACAGCAGCAGCGTGCTCGCCGCAGGTATCCAGGAGATCAGCCAGGCGCTGGTGGAGGACGGAGCCAGCGCCGATCTGCTGCGCGGCATCGCCGAGGTGATCTACCGCGGGCTGTCCGCCGAGCTGGTGCTGTTTGCGGTGCGCGAACCCGGCGGCAGCATCGCCGCCAGCAGCGGCTTCGGTGCCGGGCTGGACGCGGCCCTGCGGCACTTCCGCATCCGCCTCGGCCAGAGCGATCTGTTCAATCTGCTGCTGGCCCGCCAGGTGGATCTGCACATCGCCGACACCGCCGATCCCAAGGTGGCGCGCCATCTGCCGCCGTGGATGACCCAGCCGCTGGCCCTGCGCTCCTTCGTCGCCCTGCCGCTGATCCACCGGGGCCAGCCGCAGGCGCTGCTGTTTGCCGGTCACGCCCAGCCGGGCGGCATCCAGGTGCCGCCGCAGACCCTGGCCCTGCTGCGCACCCTGCGCAACCAGGCCCTGCTGGCGCTCAATCGCCGCGACTGAGCGTCAACCGGGCCGCGCCCCGGCCGGTCAGCGGAAGCGGGAGAAATCCGGCTTGCGCTTCTGCGCGAAGGCGGTCAGGGCCTCCAGTGCCTCGGGCTGCTTGAGCATGGCCATGAAGGCCTCGCCCTCGATGCGGATGGCGTCCTCGACCTGGGGTCGGGTCCAGCGCTTGAGCAGGGCCTTGGCCTGGCGCACCGCATTCGGCGGCAGGGCGACGAACTTGCGCGCCTGGGCGCGGGCACGGCCCAGCACCTCGGCATCCGGCAGCACTTCGTTGACCAGCCCCACCTCGGCTGCCTTGGCGGCGCTGAACGGCTCGCCCAGCAACAGCAGCTCGGCGGCCCGGACATGGCCCATGATCGCCGGCATCATCAGGCTGGAGCCGAACTCCGGGCAGATGCCGATCGCCACGAACGGCAGCTGGAAGCGGGTACCGGCCCCGGCATAGACCAGATCCGAGTGCAGCAGCAGGGTGGTGCCGATGCCGATGGCCGGACCGTTCACCGCCGCCACCAGGGGCTTCTGCATCGCGGCCAGGGCGCGCATGAAGTGCGACACCGGGCTGTCCTGGGTCTGCGGCGGATTCATCAGGAAATCCGCCATGTCATTGCCGGCGGTGAAGCAGTCCTCGGTGCCGGCGATCAGCACCGCCCGCACCAGGGGATCGGCCTCGGCGGCGGCGATGGCCTCGGCCCCGGCGGTGTACATGGCCGCGGTGAGGGCGTTCTTCTTGTCCGGGCGGTTGAAGCGGATCTCGAACAGACCGTCGGCGCTGTGGGTGGTCAGGGGCAGGGGGGCGCTCATCGCCATCAGGACTCAGGTGGAGGAAGGGGAAGGACGGGCGGAAACATACATGGTGATGTCGGCCTCGACCACGATCTGCCCGCGCCGGTCGCGCACCACCACCGGCAGCACCCGGTCGCCCGGCTGGGCCAGCTCGGCCATGGGCAGGCTGACGGTGGCGTGCAGATCGGTTTCGGCCTTCTTCAGATAGCGCACCGTCATGCCCTTGGGAATCCAGCGCAGGGCACGCGGCAGCGAGGCCTCGATCATCAGCCCGGCCGCCACCTCGCAGAGGTTGCAGCAGGCGATCGCGTGCACGGTGCCGATGTGGTTGTGCACCGCCCGCCGCTTGGGCATCGACACCTCGCAGTGGCCGGGGCTGAGCGCCTCGATGGTGGGGCGGATGGTGCGGAAATAGGGCGCCTGGCGCGCCACCATCAGGGAGAACAGGCGCTTGCCCCCGGGCAGGCGGCTCAGGCGCTGGTAGACGGCGATCAGATCGGTCATGGGTCGGTCAGAAACGGGCGGCGCGGCAGTGTAGAGGCGGCGCGGCGGGGCTGCCGGCCGGCGCCGCCCCGGGCCGGTTCAGCGGGCCAGCTGGGCCTCCAGCCAGTCCAGCGGCTGCCGCCACAAGGCCTCCGGCATGCGCCGGGAGAAGAACTGCAGATGGCCGATCGAACGCAGGCCCAGACCGGCCGGCGCCAGCCGGCGCCGCTCGATCGCCGCCTGCGGATAGAAGCCGAGCAGGCCCTCGACATTGGCCGCGGTGGCGATGGGGTCATCGGTGAAGGCGAGCGAGAGCAGGGGCAGGCGCACCGCGTCGAAGTACAGCGGCTGCTCCGGCGTGCGCAGCTCGGCGAAGTAATCGGCGCGCTGGCACCAGCGGAACCAGTCCTCGGCCACCCCGCGCGGCAGGTCCTCGCCCCAGCCGATCCGCGAATTGGGCGCATAGCCGAGGCGCCGGTAGAGCAGGGGACCGAGGCCGGCGATCAGGGCGTAGACCATCGCCCCGTAGGCCGCCGGCATGCCGCGCCAGTAGCCCAGCCCGCAGGCGATCTGCACCGCGGCGCGCAGACGCCCGTGGTTGGGCATGGCGCCGATCATCTGACCGCCCACGCTGTGGCCGATCAGCGCCAGCGGGGCGCCGCCGACCTGCTCGGCCAGCACCTCGAGGGCGGCCGGCAGGTCCTGCAGACCCCAGTCGCGCATGCGCGCCGGGTCCTGCGCCAGCGGGCGGTCGCGGGAATCGCCGATGCCACGGTAGTCGAAGGTCATCACCGTGTAGCCGCGGCCTGCCAGCCAGCCGGCGTAGGCGCGGTAGAAGCCCTGCGGCACGCCGGTGGCACCGCCGATCAGGATGCCGCCGCGGCGCTCGCCGAGCGGATGGAACAGCTGGCCGCGCAGGGTGCGGCCATCGTCGGTGACGAAGCTCAGGGCCTGGGCGCGGCTGGCCAGCGACTCGGCGCGTTCCGCCGGGGTCAGCCATTCGGCCAGCAGCTGGGGATAGTCAGGGGAGGCAAGCGGGTGGCTCATGGCGCACTCCGGTGGAAGGAACACCCCCACGCTAGGCCCGCCCGGCCCGGCCGACAAACGAATTCGCAGGCCCTTATCGATGAACTGAGTTCACCTATTCCGGGGTCGGGGTCTCATCGAAACGGGTGCGCCCGCTGACCAGATCGTCGAGCAGGGCGGTGATCCAGTCGCGGAAGGCGCGCAGCTCCGGTCGGCCAGCCTCGCCCGGACGGTGCAGCAGCCAGTAGGTCGAGGCCTTGGGCGCCACCCCCCACCAGGGCGCCACCAGCCGCCCGCGGGCAAGCCGGCCGTCGATCAGCGGGCGCAGGCCCAGCCCCACGCCCATGCCCTGTTCCACCGCCTGCAGCATGGTCAGGTAACTGTCGAAGCCGTGCTCGGCCGGCGCCGGCGGCAGCTCGATCCCCACCGCCCGCGCCCAGGTCGACCAGCCCTCGGGCACCAGGGTGGAGTGGATCCGCGGCAGCCGGCCGAGCGCGGCGAAATCGGCCTCGGCCGGGGCCAGCCGCGGCGCCACCACCGGCACGGCGCGCACCTCGATCAGGCGCAGGGCGGTGACCCCGGGCCAGCGGCCGTGGCCAAAGCGCAGGGCGACATCCACCTCCTCGTGCAGCAGATCGCGCTCGCGGGTGCTGGTATCGATGGCGAGCTCGATCTGCGGATGGCGCGCGGTGAAGTCCGACAGCCGCGGCAGCACCCATTCGGCGGCAACGAAGGCGCCCAGGGTCACCGAGAGGCGGGTGCGGCCGTGCTGGCCGCGCAGCTGGTCAGTGCCATCGCGCAGGCGGGAGAGGGTGCGTTCGACCAGATCGCGGTAGCTGGCGCCGGCCGGGGTCAGCAGCAGCTGGCGTGGCCGGCGCTGGAACAGCGCCACGCCGAGAAAGCCCTCCAGCGCCTTGATCTGATGGCTCACCGCCGACGGCGTGAGGTTGAGCACCCGCGCCGCCTCCTGGAAGGAGCCGCTGCGGGCGGCCAGCACGAAGGCTTCCAGGGTGTGCAGAGGCGGCAGGCGGCGGAACTTCATGCCGCCAGCCTAGCCGCTCCGCCGGGGCTCAGAACAGATCGGCCTTGTCGGCGCTGGCGGCGGGGGCCGGGCTGCGCGAGGGGATCCAGTCGCCGGTGATCATCTGGTCGTAGCTCATGCCTGGCCCCACCATCGGGTAGACGCTGGCCATCGGATCGATGATCACCTCGAGGAAGGCCGGGCCCGGGTAGGCGAGGAACTCGGCGACCGCGGCATCGAGCTCCTCCCGCTTCTCGACCCGCCGCGCGTAGCGGTAGCCATCGGCCTCGGCGGCCTTGATGAAGTCCTTGCGGTGCAGGCTCTTGTCGGAGCCGGCGTAGCGGCTCTCGAAGAACAGCCGCTGCCACTGCTTGACCATGCCATCGCCGTAGTTGTTGAGCACCACGATCTTCACCGGCAGATCGTAGGTGGTGGCGGTCTCGAGCTCGCCGAGATTCATCCGGATCGAGGCGTCGCCGTCGATGTCGATGACGATGCGGTCCTTGCGGGCGAAGGCGGCGCCGATCGCCGCCGGCAGGCCGAAGCCCATGGTGCCCATCGAGCCGGAGGTGAGCCACAGCCGCGGCTCGGCGAAATCGAAATACTGCGCCGCCCACATCTGGTGCTGGCCGACCCCGGTGGCCACCACCGCGCGGCCCTGGGTGATGCGGTTGAGCGCCTCGATCACCGCATGCGGCTGGATGTGCTCGCCGCCGCGCTCGTAGTTGAGCGCATAGGTCTTCTTGAGCGCGGCGATGTGACGCTGCCAGTCGCCGTAATCCGGCTGGAAGCCGCGCGCGCGGGCCGCTTCCCGCAGCGTCTGCAGCGCCGGCACCAGCTCGCCCACATGGTGCCAGTGGGCAGTCTTGACCTTGCCGATCTCGCCGCTGTCGATGTCCAGATGGGCGATGGTGCGCGCCCGCGGGGCGAAGCGCCCGGGCACGCCGGCCACGCGGTCGTCGAAGCGGGCGCCGACGGCGAGCAGGAAGTCGCAGTCCTCCACCGCGTAGTTGGCGAAGGCGGTGCCATGCATGCCGAGCATGTGCAGAGAGAGCGGCGCGCGGGTGTCGACCGCGCCGATGCCCATCAGCGTCGTGGTGACCGGAATCCCCAGGGCATCGGCGAAGGCGCGCAGCGCCTCGCTGGCCTCGGCGTGGATGACGCCACCGCCGGCATAGATCAGCGGGCGCCGGGCGGCCGCCAGCCGCTCGAAGAAGTCATCCAGCGCAGCGGCACTCAGCCGGTTCTGCTGGATCTGGCGCAGCCGGGCGCGATAGCCGGGCAGCGGCAGCACGCCCTCGCCGGCAAAGCGCAGGCTGGCGTTCTGCACATCCTTGGGGATGTCCACCACCACCGGTCCGGGACGGCCGGAGCGGGCGATCTCGAAGGCGCTGCGCATGGTCGCCTCGAGCTTGCTGGCATCGGTGACCAGAAACACATGCTTGGCGCAGGGCGCCATGATCGAGCTGATCGGCGCCTCCTGGAAGCCATCGGAGCCGATGGCCGCGGTCGGCACCTGGCCGCAGATCACCACGATCGGGATCGAATCGGCCATGCAGTCCCGCACCGGGGTCACGGTGTTGGTGGCACCCGGGCCGGAGGTGACCAGACACACGCCCACCCGCCCGGAGGCACGGGCATAGCCGGCCGCCATGAAGCCGGCGGCCTGCTCGTTGGCCGGGACGATCAGCGGCATCGGCTCGCTGCCATCGGCGGCGCGATGGGCGGCGTTGTACCGGAACACCGCGTCGTAGGTCGGCAGGATGGCGCCGCCGCTGTAGCCGAAGATGACATCGACGCCCTCATCGGCCAGCACCTGGACCACCACCTCGGCCCCGGACAGGGCGCGGCCGGCGAGGGGATGGGCAGCAGGGGCGAGCACGGCGTTCATCAGACGGAGCCAGGGCCGGAAAAAAGGGCGCGTAGTGTCGCCGTCTGAGGGTTTTTCCTCAAGTCAAGCGGCGAGACCCCCAGGGCGGTCTCAGAACGCGGGTGCGCGCCCCGCATAGCGGCCGAGCAGCAGCTCGGCGACGCTGGCATTGCGCACCAGGTTGGCATCCACCAGCGGGTAGGCCGCCGCTGAGCGGTAGCCGGGCAGCTCCCCCAGCGCGGCGGCGTCGGCGAAGTCGAAGCCCATGCTCCAGTCGGCGAACCGGCGCCGGCTGATCGGCGACTGGGTCAGCAGGCGCAGCTCGCTGTGGCGGGAGTCGCGACGGATGCGCTCGTAGGTGGCGAGCAGTGCCGCCTCCTCGCCCTCCAGCAGCTGCAGAAAGCTGCCCTCGGCGTAGAGCAGCAGGCCGCTGATGCGGCTCGCCTCATTGTTGCGGCGGCTCACCTCGAGCAGGGCCCGCAGGTCGGTCTCGGCAAGATCGCGGCTGGCGCGGCTGGCGTAGATGATCTTGCTGAGCATGGTCAATCTCCCGGGTACGGGCGGTGGGTGCGGCCGATCGGCGTGATCAGCGATCGACCGCCGGATCGGTCTCTGAGTCGAGGTCCGAGTCAACCGGCGGGTCGATCAAGGCCCGGTTCCGTCCCTCGGCCTTGGCACGGTACAGCTGACGGTCGGCTCTGGCTACCAGGTCCAGCGCACTGTCGCCCTGGCGCGGCGTCAGGGCGGCGGCGCCGATGCTGGCGGTCACCCAGGGGCTGACCGTATTGGCCGGATGCGGCAGATGCTCCCCGCGCAGGCGCTCCAGCAGGAAGCGGGCAGTGGCGAGGGTGGTGGCCGGCGGGCTGTCGGCCAGCACCACGGCGAACTCCTCGCCGCCGTAGCGGGCCACGAAATCGGTGGGCCGCCGCAGCGAGACCTGCAGGGTCTGCGCCACCCGGCGCAGGCATTCGTCGCCGGCCAGATGGCCCACGGCATCGTTGTAGGCCTTGAAGTGGTCGATATCCACCATCAGCAGCCCCAGCGGCGTTTCGTTGCGCATGGCGCGGGCGAACTCCTCGGCCAGTCGCTCGTCGAAGGCGCGCCGGTTGTCCACCCCGGTCAGGCCGTCCTGCAGGGTCAGCCGCCGCAGCTGGGCCTCGAAGGCGCGGCGCTCGGTGACATCCCGCGCCACCGCCACGAAGTACTCGGCCTGGCCCACCTGCATGCGGCGGCCGCTGATCTCCAGCGGAATGCGCCGGCCATCGGCGCGCCGACCTTCGCTGTCGAAGCGGCGCTCGCCGCCGGAGCGCTGCACCAGCTGCCAGTTCTCCTCGAAGTTGGGCAGGGCGCGGACCAGATCGAAACCCGGCGAGAGCATTTCGCTGCGCCGGTAGCCGAGGGCGCGCACCGCCGCCTCGTTGATCTCGATCAGCTGCCGCTGCGGCATGCGCACCACGAACAGCACCTCGCTGGAGGCATCGATCAGCCGGTAGAACAGCTCCAGCCGCTGCTGCTTCTGGCGCAGGTCGGCCTGCAGCTCGCGGCTGGTGATGGCGTTGCGCAGGGCGCGTACCAGGGTCTCGCCCTCGATGCGCCCCTTCACCAGATAGTCATCGGCGCCGCCCTTGATGGCCGTCACCGAAGTGGTGCTGTCATCCAGGCCGGTGAGCATCACCACCGCCACCTCCTCGTTGACCGCGCGCAGCCGCTGGAGGAACTCCAGGCCGTTGAGATCCGGCAGGTGGTAGTCGAGGAGGATGGCCGCCGGCTTGAGGGCGGCGGCCTGGATCAGGCCGTCCTCACCGCTCTCGCTCTCGGCGGTACGCAGCCGCAAGCCGGGCTGCTTGCCCAGCAGGCGCCGATAACTGAACCGGTCGTCCGGGTTGTCATCAACGATCAACAACAGCCGCTCGACGTCCTTGTCCAGCGCGGCCAGCTCACCGGGGCTGGCATCCATTCGGGGGATCAGACCTTGGGCAGGATGACCAATTCGAACCAATAGTCCTTCAGCCGTTGCAGGGCCTTCATGAAGCCATCGAGGTCGACCGGCTTCTGCACATAGGAATTGGCGCCATTGGAATAGGCGAGATCGATATCGCGCTGGTCATTCGAGGTGGTCAGCATGATCACCGGAATCCGCCGCAGCGACTCGTCGTTCTTGACCTCGCGCAGCACCTCGGTGCCGCTCATGCCGGGCAGGTTGATATCCATCAGGATCACCCCGGCCGGGCCGTGGCCCTTGTCCTTCCATTGGCCCTGGCCGCGCAGATAGTCCAGCGCCGATTCGCCGTTGTCGCAATGCACGATCTCGTTGGCGAGACCGGCCTTGCGCAGGCCGCGCTGGGTGGCGAAGACGTCCGCCGGGTTGTCCTCGACCACCAGAATCGTTTTGCCGATATCAAACATGGCCGGTCACAGCGTGAAATAGAAGGTGGACCCTCGACCGGGCTGCGACTCCAGCCAAATCGATCCGTGGTGAGCTTCGACGATCTTCTTGACGATGGTCAAGCCAACCCCGCTGCCGCCACCATAGCGGTCGCGGGCGTGCAGGCGCTTGAAGGGGGCGAAGACCCGCTCGCGGTCCTCGGCGCGGATGCCGATGCCATTGTCGCGCACGAAGAAGGCATCCTCGCCGCCGGCTAGGCGCTGGCGACCGAAGGCCAGCACCGGTGGGGTCGCCTGGTTGTACTTGATGCCGTTGGTGATCAGATTGCGCAGCAGCTCGCCGACCCGCACCGGATCGCAGTCAAGCTGGCCCAGGGGCTCCCGCTGCAGCTGCACCTGCCGCTCCCGCAGCAGATGGTCGAGCGAGGCCAGCACCTCGTCGAGCACCTGATCGAGCGCCACCGCCGGCAGCCGCCGGAGCGGCTCGCGGCCGAGCCGGGCGATCTGCAGCAAATCCTCGATCAGCCGCTGCATGCGCTCGGCCTGCTGGCCCAGGGCCACCAGCATCTCGCGGCCGGTATCGTCCAGCCGCTCGGCGTAGTCCTCGAGCAGGAAGCGCGCATAGCTGCCCATGCCGCGCAGCGGCTCCTTGAGGTCGTGGCTGGCGACATAGGTGAAATCATCGAGCTCGGCGTTGGCCCGCTCGAGTTCCCGCGCATTGCTCTCCAGCGCCTGCTGGACCTCGATCTCGAGCGTCACATCGCGGATCACTCCGGCGATCTGCTCGAGCTGCCCGTGCTGGAACAGGCTGCGGCCGGACCCACGGATCCAGCGCTGCCGGCCCTGCGTCGTCACCGTGCGGTAGTCGTGGCTGAAGGCGGTGGGCGCACGCAGGGCGCCCTCGATGACCGCGCGCAGGCCCTCGACATCCTCCGGGTGCACGCAGGCGAGAAAGCCCTGCAGGGTGCGGTCGAACTCACCGGCCGTGCGCCCGAGCAGCCGCTCCACCGCCGCATCTGCCTCGAAGCGGTCCTGTTGCGGCAGCCAGGTCCAGGTGCCCAGATCCGCCGCCTCGATCGCCAGGCGGGCGCGCTGGAGTTCCGCCTGGGTGTCCTTGAGGTCCTGGATGTCGGTGCAGGCGCCATAGAGCGATTGCAGTCGGCCCTGGGCGTCGCGGATCGGGGTGGCGCGGTTGAGCATCCAGCGCCAGCTGCCATCGGTTACCCGCCGCAGGCGCATCTCGCTGACCATCGGCTCGCCAGTGGCCAGCGAGTTCAGCATGCGCTGGCGGTGCGGCTCCAGGTCGTCCGGATGCACCAGATGATCCCAGCCGCGAACCGCCAGGGTTTGCGGGGTCTCGCCCAGATATTCGATGAACTGCGGATTGAGATAGCGGACCACCAGCTGGGCATCGGTGATCCAGATCAGCTGGGGGATGGATTCCGCCAGATGGCGGAAGCGGTCACCGGCCAGTACGGCGGCCACCTCGTCGGGAATGGCGGTGGCAGACAGCGGCGGAGTCGGTTCGGCAGAGGACACGGCGAACGGGCGGGCGGTGACGAGGGGGAATGATGCTGGGCCGGCTGCCGCTTCGCCACCGCGCCAGTAGCAGGGGTGTTCAGCACTATTGCCTGAATGGTTTCCCCCTATTACAGTCCGCGCCCCAATGCGTCACATCATCTCCATCCTGCTGCAGAACGAGGCCGGTGCGCTGGCCCGGGTGGCCGGTGCGTTTTCCTCGCGCGGCTACAACATCGACTCCCTGTGCGTGGCGCCGACCCACGACCCGACCCTGTCGCGGCTGTCCCTGGTCACCCAGGGCTCGGATGCGGTGATCGACCAGATCATCAAGCAGACCCGCAAGCTGGTCGATGTGGTGGAGATCGTCGATCTCTCCAGCCAGGACCACATCGAGTGCGAGCTGCTGATGCTCAAGCTTGAGGTGCATCCGCCGATGGCGCGCAGCGTGGTCGACTGCGTGCGCCGTCATCGCGCGGTGATGCTGGACGAGTCCGAGCACACCCGGATGGTGCAGTTCTCCGGCGCCGCCAGCGAGGCCGACGCCTTTCTGCGCGAGGTATCGGCCCTGGTGCCGGTGCTCGAGATCGCCCGCAGCGGTGTCGCCGCCATGGCCCGCGGCCGCGAGGCGCTGCGCCCGCCCGCCTGATCTGTCTGGCGGCGGTCTGCCGCCGTTCCCCCTTTCTTCCCGAACCGGCTCAACGCCAGGAGCGCACCGCATGGCCATCACCGTCTACTACGACCAGGACGCCGACCTGTCCCTGATTCAGGGCCTGAAGGTGGTCATCCTCGGCTATGGCTCCCAGGGCCACGCCCATGCGCTGAACCTCCGCGACTCCGGCGTCGATGTGACCGTGGCGCTGCGCAAGACCTCCAAGAGCTGGGCCAAGGCGGAGAACGCCGGCCTCAAGGTCAAGGAGGTGGTCGAGGCGGTGAAGGGCGCCGATCTGGTGATGATCCTCGCCCCGGACCAGGACCAGAAGAAGATCTACGACGAGCAGGTGGCGCCGAACCTGAAGAAGGGCGGGGTGCTGGCCTTCGCCCACGGCTTCAACATCCACTTCCAGCTGATCGAGCCGCGCGCCGATCTGGATGTGATCATGGTCGCTCCCAAGGGCCCGGGGCACACCGTGCGCAGCACCTACACCCAGGGCGGCGGCGTGCCCAGCCTGATCGCCATCCACCAGGATGCCTCCGGCCGCGCCAAGCAGATCGCGCTGTCCTATGCCTCGGCCAATGGCGGCGGCCGCGCCGGCATCATCGAGACCAATTTCCGCGAGGAGACCGAGACCGACCTGTTCGGCGAGCAGGCGGTGCTCTGCGGCGGCGCCTCGGCGCTGGTGCAGGCCGGCTTCGAAACCCTGGTGGAGGCCGGCTACCAGCCGGAAATGGCCTACTTCGAGTGCCTGCACGAGCTCAAGCTGATCGTCGATCTGATGTACGAGGGCGGTCTTGCCACCATGCGCTACTCGATCAGCAACACCGCCGAGTACGGCGACTATGTCACCGGTCCGCGCATCATCACCGAGCAGACCAAGCAGGAAATGAAGCGGGTGCTCAAGGACATCCAGACCGGCAAGTTCGCCCGCGACTTCGTCCTCGAGAACCAGGCCGGCCAGCCCACCCTGAAGGCGATGCGCCGCATCGGCGCCGAGCACGAGATCGAGAAGGTGGGCGCCAAGCTGCGGGCGATGATGCCCTGGATCGCCAAGAACAAGCTGGTCGACAAGACCAAGAACTGAGGCGGCGGGCCGCTTCCCCATGCTGCACCGGGCCTACCGGCCGCTGCTCTCGCTGGCACCGGAGGGCTGGCCGCTGGCCCTGCTGCTGGCCGCGCTGGGGCTGTATGCGGCGGTCGCCGGGGCCTGGGCGATCACCGCCCTGGCCGCGGCCGGCTGGCTGGGCTGCCTGTGGTTCTTCCACGACGGCGAGCGGCAGACCCCCTGCCGTCCGCGCGGGGTGCTGGCCCCGGTCGACGGGGTGGTGGTGCATCGGCGCGAGTGCCATGACCCGGTGCTGGGCCGCGAGGCGATCCGCCTGACCCTGCGGGTGCGCTGCGGTGCCGCCTATGCCCTGCGCTCGCCCATCGAGGGCGAGGTGGCGGCGCTGCCGCCCAGCGAGCGCGGCCAGCCGATCTCGCGCATCCGCACCGATGAGGGGGAGGATGTGCTGCTGGTGGTGCGCCGGGGGTTTCTCGGCCCACGGCCGCTCGGGGTGGCCTATGGCGAGCGGGTGGGCCAGGGCCGCCGCTGCGGCTTCCGCCGGCTGGCCTGGGAGTTTGATCTGCTGCTGCCCGCCGGCAGCCGGGTCGAGGTGGAGAACGGGGCGCGGGTGCGCGCCGGCGAAAGCGTGCTGGCCACCCTGGTCCGGCGCGCCAGCGAGCCGGCGTGAGCCCTGTCGACCGGCACCGGCCGGCGCGTACACTGCGGCGATGAACGAGCACTCCGCCAGTCCGCCCCGCCGCAAGGGCATCTACCTGCTGCCCAATCTGTTCACCACCGCCACCCTGTTCGGGGGTTTCTACGCGGTGGTGATGGCCATGCAGGGCCATTACGAGGCGGCCGCCATCGGCATTCTCGCGGCGATGGTGGCGGATGCGCTGGACGGGCGCATCGCCCGGCTCACCGATACCGCCAGCGATTTCGGCAAGGAGTACGACTCGCTGTGCGACATGGTCGCCTTTGGCGTGGGCACCAGCATCGTCGCCTTCGCCTTCTCCCTGCACCACCTTGGCGAGTACCGCTGGCTCGGCGGGCGGCTGGGCTGGGTCCTGGCCTTCACCTTCACCGCCTGCGCGGCGCTGCGCCTGGCGCGCTTCAATGTGCTGGCGGCCATCGCCGGGGGCAGCAAGGATTTCTTCGGCCTGCCCAGTCCGGCCGCGGCAGGCCTGGTCAGCTTCTTCGTCTGGTCAGCCCATGCCTCCGGCTTCAGTGGCCGGGAGGTGCTGCTGCCCACCGCGCTGCTGACGCTTGCCGCCGCCCTGCTGATGGTCAGCTCGGTGCGCTACAACAGCTTCAAGAAGGTGAAGCTGGAAGGCCGCATGCGTTTTCTGCCGTTCGCCGCGGTGATCGGCGCGCTGATCCTGGTGTCGATCGACCCGCCGCGCATGCTGTTCCTGATCTTCCTTGCCTACGCTGCCTCCGGGCCGGCGCTGTGGCTGTGGCGCCGTTTCCGCCCGGCGGAAGCGCCGCCGGTCTGAGCAGGGGCGGGGCGGGTTTCGCGGCCCGCCGGGTTTGGCCTACACTCGCGCCTGCCATGAACACCGGACCTGACCTGCGTCGTGCCTGCCGCCCCTGCGCGGCGGCCGTCCGACTGTGTCTGCTGCTGCCGTAAGGCAGCCCGTCCGCCGCGCCTGCAAGGGGCCGAAACCTTGCCTGCAAGCCTTCTCCCTTCTTCCGGACCTCACCGGTCCCGCTGGATGTCTGCCATGGCCCTGCTTTCCGATCCCTCCCGCAAGTACCGCTCCTTCCCGCCGGTCGGCCTGACCGACCGCCGCTGGCCCGATCGCGTCATCACCCGCCCGCCGCTGTGGTGCAGCGTCGATCTGCGCGACGGCAACCAGGCGCTGATCGAGCCGATGAACCGCGACCGCAAGCTGCGCATGTTCGAGATGCTGGTGCGGATCGGCTTCAAGGAAATCGAGGTGGGCTTTCCCTCGGCCAGCCAGACCGATTTCGACTTCGTGCGCTGCCTGATCGAGGAGGGCCGCATACCGGAAGGCGTCACCATCCAGGTGCTGACCCAGGCGCGCGAGCCGCTGATCCGCCGAACCTTCGACGCCCTGCGCGGGGCACGGCGGGCGATCGTGCACTACTACAACGCGGTGGCCCCGGTGATGCGGCGGGTGGTGTTCAACCTGTCGCGAGCCGAGGTGATCCAGCAGCTCGCGGTGGAGCATGCGCGGATCATCCAGCAGCTGGCCGCCGAGCAGCCGGGCACCGACTGGGTGTTCCAGTACTCCCCGGAGATGTTCTCCGGCGCCGAGCTCGACTTCTCCCGCGAGATCGTCGATGCCGTCACCGAGGTCTGGCAGCCCACCCGCGAGCGGCCCTGCATCATCAATCTGCCGTCGACGGTGGAGCACTCCACGCCCAACATCTTCGCCGACATGATCGAGTGGATGGACCGCCACCTGGCGCGGCGCGAGGCTCTGGTGCTCAGCGTGCATCCGCACAATGACCGCGGCACCGGCACCGCAGCCGGCGAGTTCGCGGTGATGGCCGGCGCCGATCGCATCGAGGGCTGCCTGTTTGGCAACGGCGAGCGCACCGGCAATGTCGATGTGGTCAATCTGGCGCTGAATCTCTACAGCCAGGGCGTCAGCCCGGGGCTGGATTTCTCCGACATCGACGCCATCCGCGCCACCGTCGAGTACTGCAACCAGCTGCCGGTGCATCCGCGCCATCCCTATGTCGGGGATCTGGTCTACACCAGTTTTTCCGGCAGCCACCAGGACGCGATCAAGAAGGCCTTCGCCGCCCGCCGCGAGGATGAGATCTGGGACATGCCCTATCTGCCGATCGATCCCAAGGATCTCGGCCGTTCCTACGAGGCGGTGATCCGCGTCAACTCGCAGTCCGGCAAGGGCGGCATCGCCTATCTGCTGGAGGCGGAGTACGGGCTGGCGCTGCCACGGCGGCTGCAGATCGAGTTCTCGCAGGCGGTGCAGGCGGTGACCGATGAGTCCGGCAAGGAGGTCAGCGCGGCCGATCTGTTCCGGCTGTTCGAGGCGGAGTATCTGGGCACCGGCCCCTATGCCTACCGCGCCCACCATCTGGTCGAGGACTCCACCCGCGGGGTGAGTCTGGCCACCGAGCTGACGGTGGCCGGCGCGGCGCTGAGCCTGCGCGGCGAGGGCAACGGCCCGATCGATGCCTTCGTCAGCGCGCTGGCAGCGCGTCTGGGCGAGCCGCTGCAGGTGGTGGACTACCACGAGCATGCGCTCTCCGGCGGTGCGGACGCGCGGGCGGCGACCTACATCGAGCTGCGTCTGGGGGAGGACCGCGCGCTGTTCGGCGTCGGGCTGGACGCCAACATCGTCACCGCCTCGCTCAAGGCCATCCTCTCGGGCGTCAACCGCGCCCTGGCCCAGCGGGTCCGGCGCACCGGCTAGCCGTGACCGCGATCCTGCTCAGCGAGCGCCTGCGCCTGGCCCCGCTCACCGGCCAAGACGCAGCACCGCTGCACCAGCTGCTGCTGGAACCGGCGGTCAGCCAGGGCCTGTTCGAAGGCCGCCGACTGTCGCGCGAGCAGGCCGAGCAGCTGGCCGGGCGCAGCGAGTGGTCGCACGGGCAGGGCGAGCCCGGCCTGTGGACGCTGGCGCTGCGCCAGCCGGTGGTGCCGTGGATCGGCTTCGCCGGCTTCTGGAGCTTCGGGGTCGATGACGAGCGCCCGGAGCTGAGCTACGCCCTGGCCCCGGCCTGGCGCGCCCGCGGCTACGCCGCCGAGGCGGTGCGCACGGTGCTGGGCGCGGTGTTCGCCAGCGGTGCGATCCGCGAGATCCGCGCCACCACCGAGGCGGCCAACCTCGCCTCGCTGCGCCTGCTGCAGCGGATCGGGTTCCTGCCCGATGGCCAGCGCGCAGCCCGGCGCGGACAGCTCTGCCTGCGCCTGCCGCGCGGGGTGTACCTGGGCCGGGCCCTGGCCGCCGGAGGACCGGCGGACGGGTAGACTGCGGCGCATGACGCCCGAGCGCCGCACCGCCTATCTGCAAGCCCTGGATCTGCCGCCCTGGCGAGCACGCGGCGCGGCACCCACCGAGCCCCTGGCGGCGCTGACCCGCCCGCTGGCGGAACCGGCGGCACCCGAGCCAGCGCCCCTGCCGGCGGCTGCTGCCGCGGTGCCCGAGGCCGACGACCGCGCCCCGGCGGCGGGGTCCGCACCGCCCGCGCCGATGGGCGAGCCGGTCGCCGGCGACTGGGAGGGCCTGCGCGCCCAGGTGCGCGATTGCCAGCGCTGCAAGCTCTGCACCACCCGCACCCAGACGGTGTTCGGGGTCGGTCCGCAGACCGCCCCGCTGCTGATCGTGGGCGAGGGACCGGGCGCTGACGAGGACGCCCAGGGCGAGCCCTTCGTCGGGCGCGCCGGCAAGCTGCTCGACGAGATGCTGGCGGCGATCGGCCGCTCGCGGCGCGACAGCGTGTTCATCGCCAATGTGGTCAAGTGCCGCCCGCCGGGCAACCGCGACCCGGAGAGCGATGAGGTGGAGGCCTGCCGGCCCTATCTCGAGCAGCAGATCCGCCTGCTGCAGCCGCGGCTGATCGTCGGCCTCGGCCGCATCGCCGCCCAGCGTCTGCTGCGCAGCGAGGCGCCGCTGTCCAAGCTGCGCGGCCCCCTGCACCGCGATCAGGGCAGCGGCATCCCGGTGTTCATCACCTACCACCCGGCCTATCTGCTGCGCAGCCCGCGCGAGAAGGCCAAGACCTGGGCCGATCTCAAGCAGGTGGCGCGCTGGCTGCGCGATGCACCCGGATGAGCGCCCTGCCCGAGGCGCGCTGGCGCCTGCTGCCGATGCACCCGGAGCATCTGCCGGCGGTGCTGGAGATCGAGCGGCGCGCCTATGCCTTTCCCTGGAGCGAGACGGTGATGCGCGACTGTCTCAAGGTCGGCTACTCGAGCTGGGTGGTGACCAACACCCTGGGTGAGGTGCAGGCCTATGCCTTCATGAGCATGGCGGTGGGCGAGGCCCACATCCTCAACATCGCCGTCGACCCCGACTGCCAGCGCCAGGGCCTGGCGCGCTTCCTGATGGCCCATCTGCGGCAGACCGCGCGGGCCGCGGGCACCACCGAGATGTTCCTGGAGGTGCGCCGCTCCAACAAGGCGGCGCTGGCCCTCTATCGCCAGGAGGGGTTCGACACCATCGGCCTGCGCAAGGGCTACTACCCCGCCACCGAGGGCCGCGAGGACGCGCTGGTCCTCTCCCGCCAGCTGGAGTGAGATGATCCGTCGCGAGCAATGGAGCTGGGCGCTCTACGACTGGGCCAACTCGGCCTGGGCCACCACCGTGCTGGTCGGGCTGTTCCCGATCTTCTTCAACCAGTACTGGGCCACCGGCGTGGCACCGGCCACGCGCACCTTCTATCTCGGCGCCATCGGCAATTCGGTGCCGGCCCTGATCGTGGTGCTGTTGGCCCCGGTGCTCGGGGTGATGGCCGATCGCCGCGGTCTGAAGAAGCGCTTCCTGGCGGTCACCACCCTGCTCGGCGCCGGCGCCACCGCCGCGCTGTTCTGGGTGCCGGCCGGCGCCTGGGGCTGGGCGCTGGCCCTGTTTGCCCTGTCCGGGGTCGGCTTTTTCTGCGGCCTGGGGTTCTACGACTCGCTGCTGCTGAATGTGGCGGCCGCGCCGGAGCGCGACCGGGTCTCGGCCTTCGGCTACGGCCTTGGCTATCTGGGCGGGGGGCTGCTGTTCCTGGTCAATGTGCAGATGGTGCTGCAGCCCGCCTGGTTCGGTCTGGAGAGCGCCGCCGAAGCGACCCGCTGGGCCTTTCTCTCGGTGGCGGTGTGGTGGCTGCTGTTCAGCCTGCCGCTGTTCTGGCGGGTACCGGAGCGGCGCGAGAGCAGGGGCGAGGCCCTGGGCTGGCGCGGCCTGCTGGCCACGCTCGCCAAGGTGCGGCGCAACCGTCCGGTGCTGCTGTTCCTGCTCGCCTACTGGCTGTACATCGACGCGGTGGGCACCGTTGCCAACATGGCGGTGGATTTCGGCCTCAAGCTCGGCTTCGCCTCGGATGCGCTGATCAAGGCTCTGCTGATCGTGCAGTTCGTCAGCTTCCCGGCGGCACTGGCCTTTGGCTGGCTGGCCGGCCGCATCGGCGCCCGCGGCGGCATCTATCTGGCCATCGCGGTCTACTGCGGCATCACCGTCTGGGCGCTGTTCATGCGCACCGAGGCCCAGTTCTACCAGATGGCCGCGGCGGTGGGCCTGGTGCAGGGCGGCATCCAGGCGCTGTCGCGCTCCTACTACGCCCAGCTGATCCCGCCGGAGCAGGCCGGCGAGTACTACGGCTTCTACAACATGCTGGGCAAGTTCGCCGCCATCCTCGGGCCGCTGGTGGTCGGGCTCACCGCCGCCCTGACCGGCGACGCCCGCCTGTCGCTGTTCGTTCTGATCTTCTTCTTCCTGGGCGGCGCGCTGCTGCTGTCGCGGGTTCCGGCGCCGCTGCGCTGAGGAGCTGGCGCGGGTTTTGCGGGACGGTCATCCGGCGGGTCTAGACTGGGCCCCTCTGCAGGAGACCGACGATGCGCCGACTCACGCCGCTCGATTCGCTGTTTCTGCTGCTGGAACGCCGCCAGCAGCCCCTGCATGTGGGGGCGCTGTGTCTGTTCCACCCGCCACCGGGCAGCGGGCCGGACATCGGCCGCGAGCTGGCGGAGCGCCTGCGCGCCTCCAGCCGCGCGGCGGCGCCGTTCAACCGCCGGCTGGTGCGGCGGCTGGGCCTGTCGTTCTGGGAGGACGATGCCGAGTTCGATCTCGCCCACCACTTCGTCCATCTGGCCCTGCCGCGGCCGGGCAAGGTGCGCGATCTGCTGGCGATGATCTCGCGGGTGCACAGCGCCCATCTCGACCGTGCCTATCCGCTCTGGCGCACCTATCTGATCGAAGGGCTCGAGGACGGGCGCATCGCCCAGTACTCGAAGATCCACCACGCCCTGGTCGATGGCGTCGCCGGCATCCGCCTGATGATGAAGTCGATGTCCGCCAGCCGCGAGGACTCGCTCTCGATGCCGCCGCCCTGGGAGGTGCGCACGCGCAAGACGCGGACGCCCTCGCTGCCGGTGCCGGCGCCGGCCGTGGGCGGGGCCGGCGCCCTGCGCGGGCTCTGGCAGGAGGGTCTGAACACCCTGCCCGGGGTATGGGGCGCGTTGCGCGAGACCTGGCACGACTTGCGCGCCCAGCATCCGGATCTGGTGACCAGCCTGCAGGCGCCGCGCTGCGTGCTCAACCGGCCGATCACCGGCTCGCGCCGCTTCGCCGCCCAGTCGTACTCCAGTGCGCGGATCAAGGCCGTGGCCCGCGCCGTGGAGGGCACCGCCAATGACGGCGTGCTCGCGCTGTGCGGGGGTGCGCTGCGGCGCTACCTTGGCGAGCTGGGCGAGCTGCCGGACCGTCCGCTGATTGCCGGCGTGCCGGTCTCGCTGCGCCGTGACGAGGGCGATTCCGGCAACGAGATCGCCTTCGCCCTGTGCACGCTTGCCACCGATCAGGCCGATCCGCTCGAACGCCTGCGCCGGGTCAAGGCCTGCATGGACTACAACAAGACCCGCATGCGCAGCCTCAGCAGCGCCCAGCTGATGGCCTATGGCGCCGCCATGCTGTTGCCGGGCGCGCTCAATCTGCTGTCCGGATTCGGCCGCACCACCGCGCTGAATGTGGTGATCTCGCATGTACCGGGACCGCGTCAGCCGCAGTACTGGCAGGGTTGCGAGCTGGACGGCCTCTACCCGGTGTCGCTGGTGATGGACGGGGTGGCGCTCAACATCACCCTGGTCAGCCGGCACGATCAGATCGATTTCGGCCTGGTCGGCTGCCGCAAGACCCTGCCGCACCTGCAGCGCCTGCTCGATCATCTCGACGCCGAGCTGCTGGCCCTCGAGCAGGCCCTGGGCCAGAGCGCGGAGCGCGACCGCCTCGCCGCCTCAGCCGCCTGAGCCCAGCCGCTCGCGCAGCGCGCGGGCGACGGCCTCGATGAACACCTGGGCGCGCGGCGGCAGCCAGCGGCGGGTGGGATAGAGCGCATGGATCGGCATCGGCGGCAGGGGATGGTCGTCCAGCAGGGGCAGGACCCGGCCCTGGGCCAGCAGATCCTCGAACAGCCAGCGCGGCGCCAGGCCGATGCCAAGCCCGGCCGCCACCACCTCGCGCACCCCGTCGGGACTGTTGACGCGGAAGTTGCCGCTGACCTCCACCGGCTCGGTCTCGAACGGCCAGCGGCTGCCGGTGCTCAGCAGCGAGTAGCGCACGCAGTTGTGCTGGCCGAGGTCGCGCGGGCGTTGCGGCGTGCCCTGGCGGGCCAGGTAGTCGGGGCTGGCCACGCAGACCCGCGGGGCCAGCGCCAGCCGGCGGGCATGCAGGGCGGAGTCGCTGAGCTCGCCGACGCGGATGGCGAGGTCGACTCCCTCCTCGATCAGATCGACGCGGCGATCGACGATCTGCAGGTCCAGTTCCACCCGCGGGTGGGCGCGCAGGAAGCCGGTCACCAGCGGCAGGATCAGGAAGCGCGCCAGGGCCGTCGGGCAGGTCACCCGCAACAGCCCCTGCGGCACCGGCTCGCCCTGGACCCCGGACTCGGCCAGCGCCACCGCCTCCAGGGCCCGCCGCGCCTCCGGGTAGTAGCGCTCGCCTTCGGCGGTCAGGCTCAGCCGGCGGGTCGAGCGTTGCAGCAGGCGGCAGCCGAGGTGGGCCTCCAGCTGGGCGATGTGGCGGCTGACCGTGGGCTGGCCGATCTCCAGCTCGCGCGCGACCGCCGAGAAGCTGCCGGTTTCCACGGCGCGCACATAGCAGTGCATCCAGAGCAGGCGATCCATGCGGCTCCATTCATGCAGTTTCTGCATGAGCAAAATGGCTGACTGGCAGCTTATCGGCAATCCGGCATGAACCGACACTGTGGCGGTGCCGGCCGTCCTGCCGGCTTGCTTCGGAGACGCCCATGCTCAGCTTCCCCCTGCCCACCGCCGATACCGCCCCGGGTTCGGCCGGCGCCACCCTGACCGCGGTCGAGAAGGCCTGGGGCTTTGCCCCCCATCTGATGCGCACCTTCGCCAACAGCCCGGCGGTGGTGGAAGGTGCCTGGGCGATGCTCGGCGCCTTTTCCAGAACGAGTTTCAGCCCGGCCGAGCAGCAGCTGATCGCGCTCGCGGTGAGCGTGGAGAACGACTGCCGCTACTGCGCGGCTGCCCACAGCCTGATGGGTCGCGGCGCCGGCCTCAGCGAGGCCGATCTCGACGCCCTGCGTCGCCAGCGGCCGCTGGCCGACCCGCGGGCCGAGGCCTTGCGGTCCTTCATCACCGCCCTGGTGCGCCAGCGCGGCGCGGTGCCGCAGAGCGAGGTGCAGGCCTTTCTGGCGGCCGGCTTCAGCCCGGTGCAGGTGCTGGAGGCGGTGCTCGGGGTGGCGGTGAAGACCCTGATGAACTACACCGACCAGCTGGCGGCGGTGGAGCTGGACACGGCCTTCCAGGCCCGCGCCTGGACTCCGGCGCTCAAGCAGGCAGCCTGAGGCGGGCCGGGTCACGGCGACGGCGGGGCTTGCCTACACTGGAGGCCCCGACCGGACCCTGACATGACCGCCTACCAGACGCTCGCCACCTCGCTTGACCACGGCATCCTGATCCTGCGGCTCAACCGCCCAGAGCAGATGAATGCCTTCACCGTGCAGATGGCCGATGAGCTGGTGGCCGCCTTCGAGGCCGCCAGCCTCGACGATGCGGTGCGCGCGGTGGTGGTCACTGGCGCCGGCAAGGCGTTCTGCGCCGGCATGGATCTGTCGGTGCCCGGCAATGTGTTCGGTCTGGATGAGTCGCTGCGCCCGAGCCGCGAGGATCTCGAGCAGCGGCTGGAGGACCCGGCCATCCACCGCGGGGTGCGCGACACCGGTGGCCGGGTGGTGCTGGCCATCTACAACTGCCGCAAGCCGGTGATCGGCGCCATCAACGGCGCGGCGGTGGGCATCGGCGCCACCATGACCCTGGCGATGGATGTGCGGCTGGCTTCGGAGAAGGCCCGCATCGGCTTCGTCTTCGGCCGCATCGGCATCGTGCCCGAGGCCTGCTCCAGCTGGTTCCTGCCGCGCATCGTCGGCATCTCCCAGGCGCTGGAGTGGGTGTACAGCGCCGAGATCCTGAGCGCCGAGGAGGCCCAGCGCGGCGGGCTGGTCAAGGCGGTGCTGGCGCCGGAGCGCCTGCTCGAAGAGGCCCTGGCCCTGGCTCGCAAGTTCGTCGAGAACCGCTCGCCGGTGGCGATCGCCCTGGCCCGCCAGATGATGTACCGCAACGCGGCCCAGCCCCATCCCATCGAGGCCCATCGCATCGACTCGCTGGCGATGTTCTACACCAGCATCGGCGACGGCAAGGAGGGCGTGCAGGCCTTCCTGGAGAAGCGCGCGCCGGCCTTCCGTGGCTCCGCCAGCCGCGACCTGCCGCCCTTCTACGAGGACTGGGCGCGCTGAGCGGAGGACCCGGCGCCGTCGGCGATGGCGCCGGACCGGGTCTCAGCGCCGGCCGTGGCCGGCGATTCCCAGCGGCCCGCCGTTGTCCGGGCAGGCATCGGCATCCTCATAGGTCTCGTCGACCACCGTATCGATCCACTGGCTGAGCAGGTCGAAGGCCTCGTCGTGCACCACGCTGCGCGCCAGCGGCGGCATGCGGGCGGCGATGGCGGTGGCCTCCGGGCCGATCCGGTAGGGCACGATCGACGCCGCGGCATCGCCGGGGAAGATATCGACCAGGCGCCCGCCGCGGCCCTCCGAGCCGGTCGCGGTCGGGCCCTTGCAGATGCCGTAGGTGGCGTTCACCGGCCGGAACACATCGACATAGAAGCCGGTGTTGGACGCCTGGCCGCGCTCGTTGTGGCAGTGCGCGCAGTTGATCTCCAGATAGGCGCGGGCGCGCGCCTCGATGTCGGCCTTGGAGCCGGCCGGGAAGCCGGCATCGCCCGGGATGTTGAACACCGGGATGCGCTCGATGGCCTGGGCCACCTGGCTGGCCTCGTTCAGACCCAGATCGGCCGGGCAGTTGGCGAGGAAGCCATTGGCGCACCACCAGGCGATCTGGTTGCGGCCCGCCACCGGGTGGGCATCCGAGCCCGAGCGCACCGGCGACTCGCTGACATAGGCCCGGTTGAGGTTGCGCACCTTCGGACCGATCGGCGCACTGCCGGTCTCGTTGTCGTCGTTGGCGTGGCAGATCAGGCACTGGTTGATGTTGGGGAACAGATAGGCGGGGGTGCTGCCCTGGTGGCGGACGCCGCTGTCGACATCCTCGAAATCCCAGGAGGCAGCGGCCTGGCCACCGCCCGGGCTGAACAGCGCCACCCGGCTGCCGTTTTCCTCGCGCCAGATGTACTCCAGCGCATCCCAGTACACCGCCCCGGGGCTGCCATCGGCCCGCGGGGCGCGCTGGCGCTTGATCAGCAGGCGGGTCTCGTACGGCGTCTGCACGCCGGCCTCGACGAAGCTGAAGGTCTTGGCGATCACCGTGCCGACCGGGAACAGCAGGGTGCCGTTGCTGGAGATGTCCTCCCCGGTGGCCCGGTAGACCGCCGGCTGGCCGGGCGGCAGGAACACCACCCGGTGCTTCACCGCGTAATCGGTGAACAGCTTGCTGTTGAGCACATAGGGGATGCCCTGGCCGCGCGGCAGGCTGGTGGGATCGGCGGGATCGGCAAACAGCTGGTACTGGTCCAGCCGCGGGCAGTTCACCCGCAGCGCGGCCTCGCCGTTGATCTGTCCGGCCGCCGCCACGGTGCCGCACAGGCGCGCCACGGTCTCCTCGCTGGGCGCCGGATCGAGCAGGTCCGAGGGCACGAAGGGCTCCAGCTCGATCGGCGCCAGCGGCGGCAGATTGGCGCCGAAGCGGCCGAGGCAATCGTTCTCGGCGGCCTCGAAGCTGCCCGGGAATTCGACCAGCTGCGGCAGGCTGGTGACGGTGGCGATGGGATCACCGCTGCTGGCGGCGAACACCGCTTCCAGCCCGCGCAGGCCGTTGAAGTTGAGGTAGTCCTCGCTGTCACCCTCGAACTGGTTGCCGGCCTCGACGCAGTTGAACCACCACTTGGGGGTGATCCGGCTGCCATCGGGCTTGAACTTGTAGGCGTTGTAGCGGCAGGCCGGATTGGGGTCGGCATTGCTCAGGATCGGCTTGCCGTCCTCGTCCGCCGGCACCGGGCGGCCGTTGGCGTCGACCGGGTAGGGGCACTCCGCATCGAGGCTGTCCATCAGGCCGTCCCACACCAGATGGGCACCGCGGTAGTCACCGCCACCGGCCACCGACTTCAGGCCCACGATCATCGGAAACGCGGTGGAGACCTGCTCGCCACCGGTGGCGACGATGGTGGCGAAGTCCGGCGCTGGCAGGTTGTTGCCGTTGTTCTTGAAGCGGTTGCCGCTGATGCGGATGCCTTCCGAGTACATGTCGAGCCGGCGATCGCCGGGCACGCCGAGCACCTCATAGCTGGTGACGATGATGCCGCCGGTGTCGTTGTTCTCGAAGCTGTTGTTGAAGATGTCGATCTGGTCGTAGGCGAGGGTGATCAGACCGGAGCCGCGCGGCACATTGGCGACGATGGTGCCCGGCTGGGCGAAGTTGTAGCTGTTGTTGTTGCGGGCGATGTTGCCGTGCACCCGCGCGCGCTTGCCGTACTGGGTGAGCCCGTCGAGGTCATAGACCAGGAAGCCGCCGGTGTTGCACTCGGCGATGTTGTTGGCGTATTCGCCGCCCTGGACATTCTCGATCTCGAAGCCGAACACGTTGTAGGCCGCCCGCGAGTTGCGGATGATCGCCTTGGTGGTCTGGCCGACATAGATGCCGGCGTCCGAGGCGCCGATTGATTCAGCCTCCTCCACCAGGATGTTGCGCGACTCCACCGGGTAGATGCCGTAGCGCCCGGAGGCGACGCTTACCGTGTAGTCCGGCGAGGTGGTGTTGGCCGGATTCGAGGCCGGGTTGGCCGGGTTCTCGCGGGCCGGCTGGGTGCAGGCCACCTGCAGCTTGTCGCGGAAGTTCTCGGCGGTGATGGTGTCCTCGTCCGCGGTGTTGCGCCCGCTCGACCAGATCGCGCGCACCCGCCGCAGCGTGCCCACATCCACCCCCTTGAGCTTGAAGGCGTCGCCCGGGGAGTCCAGCACCGTGAAGCCCTCCGCCACCAGCCCGCGCACATTGGTGGCGAGGAAGCCTTCCTGGCTGTTGCTGGTCTTGAACGAGAGCACGGTCTCGTTGATGCCGCAGCCGCGCACCCGGATGTCCTCGGTGCCGTTGAGGGCGAAGCCGGTGCCGAGCTCGAAGTAGCCGCAGCCGAACTCGATCACATCGCGCGGCCGCGCCTGGACCATGGCTGCGACCATCTGGGTGGTCGCCTCCGGTCCGGGCTGGATGCGGAACACCCGCCCCGCCACCTCGCCACCGCCACCCCCGGTCGGCGGGGGCGGGGAGGCGGTGCCACCCCCACCGCCACAGGCGGCGATGAACAGCGCCGCCAGCCCAGCCAGCACAGGACGCAGCCGGATCGCGGTCCGGTCAACAAGGGTCAGGGTGTACATGGAAGCCTCCTCGCGAGCCCGGTCATGGCCGGACCGCTCATGGTCTTGCAGGCGCAGCACGCCGCACGCCTACCAGAGTACGGTCTGCGCCGGTCCGGCGCATCCGGGTGCGGCTGGTAAATCGATCTTGGGGGCTTCCCCTCCTTTCGCGCCGGCGCTGGGTCAGCGGCGGGGGCAGTGCTTGCCAGGCCCGGCCGGGCTCGGTACAAGGGCGGGCTTTCAACGGCAGGGAGGTAGGGATGGTCACGGCACGCGAGGCACTGGCACGGCTCAAGGCAGGCAACCGCCGCTTTGTGGAGGAGGCCCGCAGCCGCTCGGCGATGACCGGTGCCGATCGCCGCATCGAGCTGGTCGACGGCCAGCAACCCTTCGCCGTGGTGCTCGGCTGCTCGGATTCGCGGGTACCCGCCGAGATCGTCTTCGGCCAGGGCCTGGGCGATCTGTTCGTGATCCGCATCGCCGGCAACATCGTCGCGCCCTCGCAGATCGGCAGCGTGGAGTTCGCGGTCGAGCGCTTCGGCGTGCCGCTGGTGGTGGTGATGGGTCATTCCCGCTGCGGCGCGATCAGCGCCACCCTGGAGGCCCTGAGTGGCGCCGCCGGCGCCAAGCCCCACTCGCGCAATCTGCGGTCGATCGTCCAGCGGGTGCGGCCGGCGGTGGAATCGCTGCTGGAAACCGAGCTTCGCCACGACCCCGAGGCCCTGCTCAAGGCAGCCGTGCGGGCCAATGTGCGGGTGGCGGCCAGCCATCTGCGGCACGGCTCGGAGATCCTCGAACAGCTGATCGAACAGGGCCAGCTGGTGGTGGTGGGTGCCGAGTACTCGCTGGAGACCGGCGAGGTGAGCTTCCTCGATCGCCTCGACGACGAGGTCGGCCCCGCGGCCACCGAGTGAGCGAGTGGTCCGGCGCCCCGTCGCGCCGGGCTCCGTGCGCTGGATCACGCCAGCCACGGCCACCGGCCGAGAGCGCCCGCCTGCCGGATTGACGCGCCCGGATGGCGGGCGTAGCGTCCCCGTGCCGGGCCTTGCCCCGGCATCCGGATCTTCAGCTGCCGTGGGGGCAGCCGGTCCATCACGGGATTGGGGGGAGTCATGAACGAGCACGGGTTTGCCTGGCATCGCCGGGCGATGGGGCTGTTGCTGGCGCTGGCGCTGAGCGGGATGGCGCCCCTGCTGGTCGCGGCGGAAGCGACGGTCCTGCAGCCGCAGGCGCTGGCCCAGGTCGAGGCGCTGCGTGAGCTGAGCCGCCAGCGCAGCGGCGTCGAGGCCAAGATCGAGGCCCCGCTGTATCTCGCCTCCCTGCAGCAGCGGCGCACCAAGAGCACCACGCTGCAACGCCAGCTCGCCGCCATCGGCTCCAGCTTCCGCTATGTGCGCAGCGGCAAGGACGGACGGGTCGATGTCGAGGTCATTCTTCGGCGTGGCAGCGCGCCAGCGGCAGCGCTCAAGCGCTTTGCAGAGCTGGGCGGCGAGGGTAAGGCCCAGCGCCTGCCGGATGGCAGCCAGATGATTCGCGGCCGGCTGGCCCTGCAGGCCCTGCGACCGATGGCCGAGCTGGGCGAGGTGCGCAGCATCCGCCGCATGGTCGGCGCGGTGACCCAGAGCCAGCCCGATCCGCTCGTGCGCAGCGAGGGCGACCGGACCCATGGCGCCGACCTCGCCCGCAACCGCTTCGGTGCGCTCGGCCAGGGCGTGAAGATCTGTGCGCTTTCCGATGGCGTGGATTCGCTGGCGGTCAGCCAGCAGCGTGGTGAGCTGCCGGTGGTGGATGTCCTGCCCGGCCAGGCGGGGGAGGGTGACGAGGGCACCGCCATGCTCGAGATCCTCCACGACCTCGCCCCCCAGGCGGAGCTCGGCTTTGCCACTGCCTTCAATGGTGAGGCGCAGTTCGCCCAGAACATCATCGATCTGGCGGCGGATGGCTGCGATGTGATCGTCGACGATGTCATCTATTTCGATGAGTCACCGTTTCAGGACGGGCCGGTGGCCCAGGCGGTGAATCAGGTCACCGCGGCCGGTGTGCTGTATTTCTCCTCGGCCGGCAACGAGGGCAATCTGACCGATGGCACCTCCGGAACCTGGGAGGGGGATTTCACGCCCAATGGCCAGCTGG
>DASUDX010000108.1:0-21461 GCA_036275365.1 Nevskiaceae bacterium
CGTGTTGTGGTCCAACAATATACTTCAGGTGGCTCGCGCCTCAGTTTTGGTCGCAGCTTCCCGAGTCCGAGTCTAAGTCCGGTTGCTTGGCGTTTATCGCTCTCGGTTCGTCGCTCTACATTATTGGAAAGGCTGCACGCGAGCGCTTCTGGTCATCGCGCTTCGTCTGCGCGCTGTGGCGTCCATCGCCAATCATGCGGAGAGTTTAGGTCGTCTTGAGCCTAATTATCGGTTGGGCGCTCGCTTGGCGGTTATGGTGGCTCTATTCACAAGTGGCTTGGGGGTTATGGTGGCTATATTCACACTGGTAATGCCGCCCCGCCAGGCAGCAAGCGGACGGGCGCCGACCGTGGATTCACTGGGTCGCGAGGTGCGCAGTTCTTCTCTGGAGAAAGGCATGAAACTTCTGAAGTTTGCGGTTGCATCAATGCTCAGCGTCTCGGCGTTTGGCGCTGAGGCTGGTGTCTACACCGACGATCTGACCAAGTGTCTTGTCTCAAAGACAAACGCAGACGATCGGACTGCGTTGGTCAGATGGATGTTCATCGCAATGACTCAGCATCCGGTCGTGGCGGATCTATCCAACGCAAAACAAATCGATGTGGACAAAGCGAGCGCGACCGCAGGGGCTCTATTCACGAGGTTGCTCACTGAGGCCTGTGTCGACGCCGCGAGGAGCGCCATCAAATACGAAGGAGCTGCGGCAATACAGGCTTCGTTTGGCGTTCTTGGGCAGGTTGCGTCAGCGGATCTGTTCTCCGATCCCAAGGTCAACGAAGTCATGGCTGGGCTGGAAAAGCATATTGATCAGGAAAAGATTGCGACTTTGGCCAAGTAGCAATGCAAGCCCTGGCTAACCCGGCATTCAGGCGGACGGGCACGCCCACTGCTCGGCGTATTCCAGCGGGCTCACCCATCTCGCGTTGATATGCGGCTATCCACCACACACCGGCAGCGTCGACTGACTCCCGGGGATTAGAACCAGCTACAGCTGCGTGCTCACCAGCCCCAGCCGCGCGGCTTCCAGCGTGGCCTCCGCGCGGCTGTTGACATTGAGCTTGCGGTACACGGCCTTGATGAACCCCGCGGCGGTGTTGCGGGTGATGCCGAGCTGCTCGGCCACATCCGGCAGCTTGTAGCCCTTGGCGATGAGGATGAGGGTCTCGCGTTCGCGCGGGGAGAGCGGGGCTTCGCCGCCGCTGGTGGCGCTGGTCTGGTCGGTGCCGAACACCCGCAGCAGGCGCTGGGCGATCACCGGGGACAGCGGTGGCTCGCCACCGGCGATGCCGCGCAGGGCCGCGATGAGCTTTTCCTTGGGCTGATCCTTGAGCAGATACCCCTGGGCCCCGGCGCGCAGGGCGGGGAAGAGGTGCAGATCGTCCGAATAGATCGAGCTGACGATCACATGGCAGCCGGGGTGGCGGCTGGCCAGTTCGCGGATGAGATCGATGCCGGAGCCATCCGGCAGACCGAGATCGACCAGGGCGAGATCGGGCTGGTGCTCGCTGAGCCAGCCGCGGGCGGCAGCGAGGCTTGCCGCCGGGTGCACCTGGATGCCCTTGAAGGTGTCCTGCAGCACCTGTTGAAGCCAGTCGCTGGACGCAGGCAGGTCTTCCACCAGCAGGGCGAGGCGCGGCGCGGGGCTTGCGGTCACGGGGTTTCCTGATCCGTCTGAAGGGGGAAGCGGAGCACCAGCCGCACCGGGATTTCCGGCGTGGCATCCAGGCACAGACTGCCGTCGAGATCGGCCGCGCGCCACTGCATGTGGCGCAGGGCGAGGCTGGGCGGCCAGCGGGCGGGAGCGGGCAGGGCGCCTTGGAGCTCGGCCTGCAGGCGCAGGGCGGGGCCGGGCCGGGTGTCCACGCGCAAGGTAAGGCGGTCGCACCGGCCGAGCGGGCTCACCAGATCCAGCCAGGCGCCGAGAATGCGCAGGGGGGTGACCCGCTGCAACGAGCTCAGCCAGGGACCGGGGCCGCGGGTGGTGAAGGTTTCGAGCGCAAGGCCCAGGCCCTCGCAGCGCTGCCGCAGCAGGCTGTCCCACTCCTCCAGACACTCCTCGAGGCGGAAGCGGCGGGCATCGAGGGTGTCGATCAGTTCCATCACCGCGTCCAGGGCGGCGCGGGTCTCGGCCGGCAGCGGGCGAGCCTGCAGCAGCTGGCTAAGCAGGCGACCGCCGAGGTCCTCGCGCAGCTCGCGCACCAGGCGCTGGCGCTCGCGCTCGGGCAGGGCAGGTGGCCGGGGGATCGGCAGGGCGAGGGTCATGGCCCAGCCTGCCGTGGGCGTGGCCGGCGCCCAACCCCCTAACTGGGGGATAGGGTGTTTTGTTGGGGCGCGGATTGATCGAGCCCGCAGCCGGCCGATTACAATGCGCGCCCGTCCTTATCCCGCCGAGAGTCTCGCGTGAACGAAAAGATCCTCCATGACACCGCCCTCGCCATGGTCGCGCCGGGCAAGGGCATCCTGGCTGCCGATGAATCCACCGGCACGATCAAGAAGCGCTTTGACAAGATCGGCATCGAGAACACCGAAGGCCACCGCCAGGCCTATCGGGACATGCTGTTCACCACGCCCGGCTTCGAGCAGCACACCAGCGGGGTGATCCTGTTCGAGGAGACCCTGTTCCAGAAGTCCCTCGCCGGTCAGCCCTTCCCCGAGCTGCTGGCCGCCAAGGGCGTGATTCCGGGCATCAAGGTGGACAAGGGCGCGCAGCCGCTGGCCGGCGGCGGCCCCGAGGAAACCATCACCGAGGGCCTGGATGGCCTGCGCGATCGTCTGGCCAAGTACAAGGCTGCGGGTGCGCGCTTTGCCAAGTGGCGCGCGGTGATCACCATCGGCGATGAAACCCCGAGCGACTACGCGATCCATGTCAACGCCCATGCCCTGGCCCGCTACGCGGCGCTGTGCCAGGAGGCCGGCATCGTGCCGATCGTCGAGCCCGAGGTGCTGATGGATGGCGACAACGACATCGATGTCTGCGAGGAAGTCACCGATGTGACGCTCGACGCGGTGTTTGCCGAGCTCTCCGCCCAGCGCGTGTTCCTGGAGGGCATCGTGCTCAAGCCGAACATGGTGATCTCCGGCATCAAGTGCCCGGAGCAGGCCGATGTGAACGCGGTGGCCGAAGCCACTCTGCGTGTGCTCAAGCGCCGCGTGCCCTGCGCGGTGCCGGGCATCGCCTTCCTCTCCGGCGGCCAGAGCGATGAGCTCGCCACCGCCCATCTGGATGCGATGAACAAGAAGGGTCCGCTGCCCTGGAAGCTCACCTTCAGCTATGGCCGCGCCCTGCAGGCTGCCGCGCTCAAGGCCTGGGGTGGCAAGAATGTGGAGGCTGGCAAGGTGGCGCATCTGCACCGCGCCAAGATGAACGGCCTCGCCGCCCTCGGGCAGTGGAACAAGTCGCTGGAAAAGGCCGCCTGAGCCGTCCCGCCGTTACCGAACCCGCCGCTCCCGGCGGGTTCTTTGTTTGGAGCCGACGATGACCGCTCTCAAGGATCAGGTGGTGTGGATTACCGGCGCCTCCGGTGGCATCGGCGAGGCCCTGGCCGTGTCTGCCGCCCGCGCCGGTGCCCGGCTGGTGCTCACCGCCCGCCGCCGCACCGAGCTGGAACGGGTGCGGGCGCGCTGCCCGGACCCGCAGCAGGTGGCAGTGCTGCCGCTGGATCTCACCGACTTCGACGCCGGGGCAGCGTATGCCGCGGCCGAGGCCTTCTTCGGGCCGATCGACATCCTGGTGAACAACGCCGGCCTGAGCCAGCGCAGCCTGGCGGTGGACACCCAGCTGCCGGTCTACCGGCGCCTGTTCGAGCTGGATTTCTTCGCCTGCGTGGCCCTGTGCAGCGCGGTGCTGCCGGGGATGATGGCGCGCCGTCGCGGCCATCTGGTCAACATCGCGAGCGTGGTGGCCTATGTGGGCACGCCGCTGCGCACCGGCTACTCGGCCGCCAAGCACGCGCTGCGCGGCTACTCGGACGCGCTGCGCGCCGAGGTGTGGAGGAGCGGGGTGAAGGTGACGGTGATCTGCCCCGGCTTCATCCGCACCCAGATGAGCGTGAATGCGATCACCGGCGATGGCGGCCAGCATGCGCAGATGGACCGCGGCCAGGCGCGTGGCATGGACGCCGAGGCGTGCGCCCGGCAGATCTGGGCGGCGGTGGCGGCCGACCGCGCCGAGGCCCTGGTGGGCTGGAAGGAGGCGATCCTGGTCCGGCTGCAGCGCCACTGCCCGGCGCTGGTGCGCTATCTGGTGGCGCGCGCGCCGGCTACCTGAGCGCGGCCAGCCAGCCGAGCACCTGCTGCTCGGCCCAGCTCTGCAGGCGCCAGTTCTCGATGAAGCCGCAGTGCCCGCCGCGATCCACCGCCTGGAAGGCCTGCACCGCGCCGCGCGCGCTCAGGCCGGCGAAGCCCTCGAAGGGAATCACCGAGTCGTCGCGGCTGGTCAGCAGCGCCAGCGGCGCCGGGGACTGGATCAGGGTCTCGGCGCGCAGGGTGTACTGGGCGAAGTAGTCGGCGAGGCTGGGGTAGGGCGTGTGTTCCTCGACGAACACCCGGGTGAGCTCGAGGAAGGAGCGTAGCTGGCGCTGGCGGGTGAAGTCGTAGACCCCGGGGAAGGCGCGCGCCTTGGCATCCAGGGTGCGGTGCCACTTGTCCAGGAAGTAGCGGTGGAACAGGCGCGGGCCGGCATCGATGGCGCGCAGGGTGGCTTCCGGATCCACCGAGGGGGAGATGCCGATGGCGAGATCCGGCCGCAGCCCGGCCGCCGGCCCCTGCAGGCCCACCCGCAGGGCGAAGTTGCCGCCCAGCGAGAAGCCCACCACCACCAGCCGGCTGGGGGTGCACTCTTCCACCACCCGCTGGATGGCGCCGATCACCTCCGCCATCCGCGCCGAATGGAACATCTCGCGGTTGAGCGCATGGCTGCCGGCGTGATCGCGCAGGTTCAGGCGCAGCGTGGACCAGCCGGCGCCGAACAGCGCGCAGGCCATCGAGTAGAGATAGCTCGACTCGTGGCTGCCTTCCCAGCCGTGGATCAGCACCGCCAGCCGCTCGCGCGCACCCGCGGGCTGCCGGTTGAGGGCGGCGGTGAGCTGCACCGGGGCGCCGGCCTCGTCCCGGGTATCCAGCACCCGCCACTGCTGGCTGGCCGACAGATCCACCCCCTGCGCGCGCCACAGCCGGGCCGCCGGCCGCTTGGTGGCGAGGATCGACTGCAGCATCGGGTGGCCAAGACCCCCGGCCGGCCGGAAGGCAGGGGCGGCGCTCATACCAGGCGCTCGAGAATGCCCTGGTAGATCTGTGTCAGCGGTTCCAGATCCTCGACGCGCACATGCTCGTCGATCTTGTGGATGGAGTCGTTGATGGGGCCGATCTCCACCGTCTGCGCCCCCCAGGGGGCGATGAAGCGGGCATCCGAGGTGCCGCCGCCGGTGAAGGGCTCCGGCGTGAGGCCGGTGACCGCGCGGATGCTGGCCTCGGCGGCCTCGATCAGCTCGCCGCGCCGGGTGAGGAAGGGCTCGCCGCTGTGCCACCAGTCGGCACGCCGCTGCGGACAGTGGCGATCCAGCACCGCCTCCACCTGCGCCTTGAGCTGCTCGGCGCTGCATTCGGTGGAGTAGCGGAAGTTGAAGACCACCTCGGCCTCGCCCGGGATCACATTGTTGGCGCCGGTGCCGGCGCGCAGATTGGAGATCTGGAAGGAGGTGGGCGGGAAGTGGGCATTGCCCTCGTCCCAGCGAGTGGCCACCAGCTCGGCCAGGGCCGGCATCAGGCGGTGCAGGGGGTTGTCGGCCTTGTGCGGATAGGCCACATGGCCCTGGCGGCCGAACACGGTGAGATTGCAGCCCAGCGAGCCGCGCCGGCCGACCACGATGCGATCGCCCAGACGCAGGTGGGAGCTGGCCTCGCCGACGATGGCGTAGTCCGGCACCACGCCGCGCGCCTTGAGCTGCTCCACCACATGGCGGGTGCCGTGGCGGGCGGCGCCTTCCTCGTCGCTGGTGATCAGGAAGGCCAGCCGCCCGCGCAGCGGGCCGGCCGCCAGCCGGCGCTGCACCGCGCAGACCATGGCGGCGAGGCCGGATTTCATGTCCGCCGCGCCGCGGCCGTAGAGCAGGCCGTCACGGTGGGTGGGGGTGAAGGGCGGGCTGCTCCAGCGGGCGAGATCGCCGGTCGGCACCACATCGGTATGCCCGGCGAGGATCAGCAGCGGGCCCTGATCGCCACGCGTGGCCCAGAGATTGGTGACCCCGCCCGCGTTGAAGTACTCGAAGCGGAAGCCCAGCGGCGCCAGCCACTGTTCGAACAGGGCGCAGCAGCCGGCATCGTCCGGGGTCAGGGAGGGGCGGGCGATCAGTGCCTCGGCCAGCGCCAGCGGGGTCATGGGAAAAATAGGTCCATCATTGCCGTGGCGGTGCGCCACCCCTAGATTATGGGTGATCAACGAGCGCACACGGCGCTTGGAAGCGCGGCACAGCGCGGACGGGGACCTCTTGTCAAGGATGTTTCGCAACCGGTGGCAATCACCCGCTGCAACGGAGGTGCTCCCGGTGGAGGCGAGCCTGCTGCCGCATGCTGCCTTCGTCCACCGGCGGGTGATGCCGCTGCGCTTCCCCACCGCGCTGGAAGCCGAGTTCCGCCGCTACTACTGGGACCGCCTGCTGTGGCGCACCCGCTGGCTGACCGGGATCATGCTGGTGGGCTTCCTGCTGTTTGCCCTGGCCGACAGCCAGCGCCCGGAAGCCAGCACCCGCGAGGTGCGGCTGGCGATCCGCCTTGGCCTGGTGGCCCCGGCGCTGGCGCTGACCCTGCTGATTGCCGCGCGCCGCGCCTGGCTGCGCTGGCTGGAACCGGCGCTGAGCCTGGGCATGCTGCTGGCCCTGCTCGGCCAGGCGGCGCTGATCATCGTCTCCCGCTACGACCCCACACCGGTGCCGACGCAGAGCTTCAGCCTGGTGCTGATGATCGTCTACCTGGTCTCCGGCCTGCGCTTCCGCCGGGCCGCGGTGATCGGCATCGCCGCCAGCCTCTGGCTGCTGCTGGCCCTGCCGCAGACCGGCGAGCCGCGCTCGCTCACCATCTACTACCTGGTGATGTTCAATGTGGTCGGGCTCACTGGCCTGTTCTCGCTGGAGATGCTGCTACGGCGCAACTTCATCAGCACCGCGCTCGCCGAGTTCCGCGCCCTGCGCGACCCGCTCACCATGCTGCACAACCGCCGGGCGGTGATGGCCCATCTGGACCGGGTGCAGAAGCAGTCCCGGCGCGAGCAGCGGCCCTACGCCGTGCTGATGATCGATGTCGATCACTTCAAGCTCTACAACGACGAGTACGGCCATGTCGCCGGCGACGCCTGCCTGCAGAAGGTGGCCAGCGCCCTGGATCAGGTGCTGCAGCGGCCCTTCGACATGGTGGCGCGCTACGGCGGCGAGGAGTTCATTGCGGTCGCCTTCGACCACGCCGGGGATCTGTTCCGCCTGGCCGAGCGCCTGCGCACGGCGGTCTCCGATCTCAACCTCGCCCACGGCGCCGAGGGCGCCGGGCCGCGGGTGACGGTCAGCGTCGGGGCTGCCGATACCCTGCAGCCGGCCTCGCTGGAGGGCGATTTCGAGCGGCTGATCGATGCCGCCGACCGCGCGCTCTACCGCGCCAAGCGCGCCGGCCGCGACCGCAGCGAGCTGGCGCGGCCGGCCGATTTCCACTGAACCCACCCCGCGCCCGGGCGGGGGACGGCTCAGAGATCGCGCAGCAGGGCGTTGATGCCGGTCTTGGCGCGGGTCTGGGCGTCGACCCGCTTCACGATCACCGCGCAGTTGAGGTTGTAGCGCCCGCCATCCTTGGGCAGCGAGCCCGGCACCACCACGCTGTAGGCCGGCACCCGGCCATAGCTGATGCTGGCCGTCTCGCGGTCGTAGATCGGGGTGGACTGGCCGATGAACACGCCCATCGAGATCACCGCGCCGCGCTCGACGATCACGCCCTCGACGATCTCGCTGCGGGCGCCGATGAAGCAGTCGTCCTCGATGATGGTGGGGCTGGCCTGCAGAGGCTCCAGCACCCCGCCGATGCCGACCCCGCCGGAGAGATGCACATGGGCGCCGATCTGCGCGCAGGAGCCGACCGTGGCCCAGGTGTCCACCATCGTTCCGCGGCCCACATAGGCGCCGATGTTGACGAAGCTGGGCGTGAGGATGGCGCCGGGCGCGATATAGGCGCCCTTGCGCACCGTGGCCGGCGGCACCACGCGCACGCCCTGGGCCTGGAAGCGCGGCTCGTCCCAGCCGGCGTACTTGAGCGGCACCTTGTCATAGCCCTGCAGGCTGCCCATCGGCACCGGCTCGTTGTCGTGCAGGCGGAAGTACAGCAGCACCGCCTTCTTCAGCCAGTCGTTGACCTGCCAGCCCTGTTCGGTGGGCTCGGCCACCCGCGCCGCGCCCTGATCGAGCAGCTCGATGGCCTGATCGACCGCCGCGCGCACGGCCGTATCGTCACGGCTGAGCTGCTCGCGGCCCTCCCAGGCGCGCTCGATGAGGGGACGCAGATCAGCGATCAGGGCGGACAGGCTCAGCTCAGGCATCGGGACGGTTCAAGGTACGGGTGAGGACTTCGCGCAGGTCTTCGAGCTGCGCCTCGTCGGTGATCGGCTGGCGCTGCCGGTCGGTGATGTAGAAGACATCCTCGGCACGCTCGCCGAGGGTGGCGATCTTGGCGGCGTCGAGCACGATGCCGCGCTTGTGGAAGACCCGGCCGATCAGGGAGAGCAGGCCCGGCTGGTCGGCGGTGACCAGCTCCAGCACGGTGCGCTGGCCGGCCTGGTCCTGGCGGAAATAGACCGTGGTCGGCGTATCGAAATGCTTGAGCCGGGCCGGGCGCCGGCGGTTGACATCGATCACCGACACCGCCGGATCCGCCAGCACCCGCTTGAGCGCGCTGCGGATCTCCTCGTAGCGGTGCGGCTGGGTGATCGGCGAGTGATCGCCCTCCTGCACCACGAAGGAGTCGAGCACATAGCCGTCCTCGCTGGTGTGGATGCGGGCATCGAGGATGTTCAGACCCATGCGCGCCAGCACGCCGGTGGCGAGCGCAAACAGGTGCTCGCGGTCACGCATGTAGACGAACACCGTGGTGCCGCGGCCGCTGATCGATTCGACCAGGATCAGCGGCAGATCGTCCTCGCGGCTGGCGAGGATTTCCGGCAGATGCCAGGCCAGCTCCTCGGGGGCGTGGCGCAGGAAGTAGTCCGGGCCGAAGCGCCGCCACACCTGCTGGATCTGCTCGCGCGGCAGGCCGGCCAGCGCCGGCAGGGCCAGCGCCCGGTTCTGCGCCTCGGCGGTCATCTCCTCGCGCCGCAGCGGATGGTCCGGCCCGCGTTCCAGCACCCGCGCCGCCAGCTTGTAGAGCTCGGTGAGCAGGGACTCGCGCCAGGAATTCCACAGCGCCGGGTTGGTGGCGCGGATATCGGCAACCGTGAGCAGGAACAGATAGTCGAGCCGCTCGCGATCACCGACACGCTGGGCGAAGGCCTCCACCACCTGGGGATCGCTGATGTCGGCGCGCTGGGCGGTCAGCGACATGGTCAGGTGATGGCGCACCAGCCAGGCGACGAGCTCGGCATCGGCGTGGGAGAGGCCGTGATCGAGGCAGAAGCGCTCAGCCTCCACCGAGCCCAGCTCGGAGTGATCGCCGCCGCGGCCCTTGGCCATGTCATGGAACAGGCCGGCCAGATAGATCAGCTCGGGCTTGGGCAGCTGGGCGAAGCGCTCGCTGCAGAAGGGCAGCTCGTGGCGGAAGCGCGCCATCGCCATCCGGCGCAGATTGCGCACGACATAGAGCGAGTGCTCGTCCACGGTGAGGGTGTGGAAGAGGTCGTACTGCATCAGCCCGACCACCTTGCCCATCGCCGGCAGATAGCGGCCGAGCACGCCGTAGCGGTTCATCCGCCGCAGATTGCGGGTCAGCCCGGTGCCCTCGCGGAACATGCCGATGAAGGTGGTGCGGGCGCGCAGGTCGTTGCGCACCTCGTCATCGATCAGCCGGTTGTCGCGCAGGATCAGGCGCAGGGTCTGGGCGCGGATGCCCCCCAGGGTCGGGTTCTGCTGCAGCAGCAGGAAGGGCTCGAGCAGGGCCCAGGGCTGGCTCTGGAACAGACCCTCGTCGCGCACCTCCAGATAGCCGTTGCAGACCTGGAAGCGGGCATTGAGCAGCTGCGGCGCCTGCGCCGGTGGATGGAGGATGGCCTCCTCGAACAGCTGCAAGAGCATGTCGTTGAGGCAGCTCAGCGACTTGATGCTGCGGTAGTACAGCTGCATGAACTGCTCGACCGGCTTGTTGCGCGGCCGCGCGGTCTGGCCCTCCTCGGGCTCGACATAGCCGAACAGCGCCGCCACCTTGATCTGGTGGTCGAACAGCAGGCGGTCCTCGCGGCGGCCGGTGAGCATGTGCAGGGCAAAACGCACCCGCCACAGGAAATCCTGGCCGGCGTAGAGCTCGTCGCATTCCTGCTTGCTGAGAAAGCCGTGCTCGCGCAGCTCGGTGAGGGTGCCGCTGCCGAAATGGCGACGCGCGACCCAGGCGATGGTGTGGATGTCGCGCAGCCCGCCCGGGGATTCCTTCACATTGGGTTCGAGCTTGTAGGCGGAGTCGTCGTACTTGCGGTAGCGCGCCTCCTGCTCGGCCTTCTTGGCCTGGAAGAAGTCCGCCACCGGCCACAGCCGGTCCGGGGTCAGCGCGGCCTGCATGGCGCCGTAGAGCGCCGGATCGCCGGTCAGCAGGCGCGATTCCAGCAGATTGGTGATGACGGTGATGTCCTTCTCGGCTTCCGCCACGCACTCCTCGACCGTGCGCACGCTCTGGCCGACTTCCAGGCCGATATCCCAGAGGAAGGCGGTGAGCCGCTCCAGCGCCGGGCGCTGGGTCTCCAGGGCGCCGGCCTGATGCAGCAGGAGGATGTCGATATCCGAGTGTGGCAGCAGCTCGCCGCGGCCATAGCCGCCGACCGCAACCAGGGCCAGCCCCGGGGCGCCGTCCGGCAGATGACGCTGCCAGGCCTCGCGCAGCACCTCGTCGACCAGATGGGCGCGGGCATGCACCAGCGACCAGGCGGCCTGGCCTTCATGGAACAGGTTGTAGAGCCGCTCCCGGCCCCAGGCCAGGGTGTCGCGGAAAGCCTGGATCGGCTTGACCGGATCGGTGCGCAGCCGCGCCAGGATCTTGCGGGTGGAGAAGACGGCGGAGGCTTCGTCTTCGGCCAGTTCGAGTTCAGCGCCCACGGTCAGGCGGTTTCCAGTTTCAAGGGTCGAGCGTCCAGTGTGCGCCCTGAATCATGACAGCCGCCAACCACCGGAAACGGGACACGGCGGACCGCAAACCGCTTCACACCGTCTCGCCCTGGCGCAGGGTGAGCACTTCGTAGCCGGTCTCGGTCACCAGCACGGTGTGCTCCCACTGGGCAGAGAGCGAGTGGTCCTTGGTCACCACCGTCCAGCCGTCGGGCAGTTCCTTCACCTCGCGGCGGCCGGCATTGAGCATGGGCTCGATGGTGAAGCACATGCCCGGCACCAGTTCCGGCCCCTCGCCGGCGCGGCCGTAGTGCAGCACCTGCGGCTCCTCATGGAAGCCCCGGCCGATGCCGTGCCCGCAGTATTCGCGCACCACCGAGAAGCGCTCCCGCTCGGCGATCTTCTGGATGGCCGCGCCGATGTCGCCCAGCCGGGCGCCGGGCCGCACGCAGTGGATGCCGGCCACCATCGCCTCGCGGGTCACCTCGACCAGCCGCCGCGCCAGCACGCCAGCGTCACCGACTACGAACATGCGGCTGGTGTCGCCATGCCAGCCGTCCTTGATGACGGTGACATCGAGATTGACGATATCGCCCTTCTTCAGCAGCTTGGCGCCCGGGATGCCGTGGCAGACCACATTGTTGACCGAGGCGCAGAGCGCGCCCGGGAAGGGCGGGCGGGACCCGCCGGCGGTGTAGCCGATGGTGGCGCTGGTGCAGCCGAGCGGGCCCTGGACGAAGTCGCGGGCCAGGCGGTCGAGTTCACCGGTGCTCACCCCCGGGCGGACATGGGGCTCGAGGAATTCCAGCACCGAGGCGGCGGCGCGGCCGGCCTCGCGCATGGCCTGCTGCTCGGCCGGGGTCTTCAGCACGATGCCGGCTTTGCTGCGTTCAACGACCATCTGGGGAACCCGCTCCGGAAGAGGCCGGGATGATTGTCCCGACAAGCCCGGCATGATATAAAGCCGCGCTTTTTCGAGCAATGAAGCCGGATTCCACCGGTCTTCGACCACCCCATCCGCGTCGATCCTGGGTGCAGGCCTTGATGGCTGTACACGGCGCGGTTAGCACCAACCCACGGAGCCACAATGTCCAGCATCACCATGCGCCAGCTCTTGGAAGCCGGCGTTCATTTCGGTCATCGCACGCGTTACTGGAACCCGAAGATGGAGTCCTACATCTTCGGCGACCGCAACAAGATCCACATCATCAACCTTGAGCACACCCTGCCGCTGCTCAAGGATGCCTGCAACTTCGCCGGCAAGCTGGCCGCCAACGGCGGTCGCATCCTCTTCGTCGGCACCAAGCGCGCCGCCCGCGAGGCCGTCGAGGCCGAGGCCCAGCGCGCCGGCATGCCCTATGTCAGCCAGCGCTGGCTGGGCGGCACCCTGACCAACTTCAAGACCGTCAAGGGCTCGATCAAGCGCCTCAAGGAAATGGAGAAGCAGCAGGAGGACGGCTCGGTCAACCGCCTCTCCAAGAAGGAGCAGCTGCTGTTCGCCCGCGAGCTGGAGAAGCTGCGCAAGTCCCTGGGCGGCATCAAGGACATGCCGAGCCTGCCGGATGCGCTGTTCATCATCGACACCGGCTACGAGAAGATCGCCGTCGCCGAGGCCCGCAAGCTGGGCATTCCGGTGATCGCGGTGGTCGACACCAACAACAACCCGGAACAGGTGGATGTGGTGATTCCGGGCAACGATGACGCCACCCGCGCCATCAAGGTCTACGCCCAGTGCATCGCCGACGCCATCATCGAGGCGCGCGGTGCCAACCCGGTGCCGTTCCGCGAGGAAGCCACCGAGGAGGCCAGCGACCGTCCGGCCCGCCCGGATCGCGAGCGTCGTCCGCCGCGCAACCGCAAGCCGGCCGCCAAGGCCGAGCGCCAGGAGGGTTGAGGCATGTCGGTTGTGATCACCGCTGCACAGGTCAAGGAGCTGCGTGACCGTACCGGCGCCGGCATGAGCGACTGCAAGAAGGCGCTCGAGGCCACCGCCGGCAACATCGACGCCGCGGCCGAGAAGCTGCGCATCGACGGCATGGCCAAGGCCGACAAGAAGGGCTCGCGCACTGCCGCCGAGGGCTGCATCGCCATCGCCGTCGGTGCCGATGCCGTGGCCCTGGTCGAGGTCAACTGCGAGACCGATTTCGTCGCCAAGGGCGAGGATTTCCGCGCCCTGGCCGACGGTGCGGCCCAGCTGGTGCTGAAGCACCGGCCGGCCAGCGTCGAGGCCCTGCTGGCACTCTCCGGTGGTGGCGCCACCCTCGAGGAGCAGCGCCGCGCCTTCGTCGCCAAGTCCGGCGAGAACACCACCATCCGTCGCTTCGAGGTGGTCAGCAAGGCCGCCGGGGCGATCGCCCACTATGCCCACGGCAGCCGCATCGGCGTGGTGGTGGCGCTGTCGGCGGGCGATGCGGAGCTGGCCAAGGATCTGGCCATGCACGTGGCGGCCAGCCAGCCGCGCTATCTGAATGCCGAGGCGATCCCGGCCGAGGTGCTGGAATCCGAGAAGAAGGTCATCGAGGCGCTGGTGGCCAAGGAAGACGCCGACGCGGTGGCCGATGGCAAGCAGCCGACCAAGCCGGAGTTCCTGCCCAAGAAGATCGAGGGCAAGCTGCGCAAGTTCGTCGAGGATGTGACCCTGCTCGGCCAGAAGTTCGTCAAGGACGACAGCATCACGGTGGAAAAGCTGCTCAAGTCGAAGTCCGCGGGCGTGGCGAGCTTCGCCCGCCTGGCGGTCGGCGAGGGCATCGAGAAGAAGAAGGAAGACTTCGCGGCCGAAGTGGCCGCGGCGGCCAAGGGCTGACCGGGGTTCGCCGGCCTCGCCCGCGGCGTAGAATCCGCGGGCGAGTGCCGAGACTGCAGCAAGCCTGGCCCCGGTGACGGGGCCTTGTCGTATCCCAGACTGCCCCGACGAGCCGCCCATGCCCCAACCTGCCTACCGTCGCATCCTGCTCAAGCTCTCCGGCGAAGCCCTGATGGGCCGGCTGGACTTCGGCATCTCGCCCGAGGTGATGAGCTTTCTCGCCCACGAGATCAAGGCCGTGACCGAATCCGGCGTGCAGGTGGCGCTGGTGGTGGGCGGTGGCAACATCTTCCGCGGCGAGGGGCTGGCCCGTGCCGGCACCGACCGGGTGACCGGGGACCAGATGGGCATGCTGGCCACCGTCATCAATGCCCTGGCGATCCAGGACGCGGTCGAGCGCATCGGCCTGCAGGCGCGGGTGCAGTCGGCCATCCGCATCAACGAGGTCTGTGAGGACTTCATCCGCCGCAAGGCGGTGCGCCATCTGGAAAAGGGGCGGGTGGTGGTGTTCGGTGCCGGCACCGGCAATCCCTTCTTCACCACCGACTCCGCCGCGGCCCTGCGCGCCATCGAGATCAATGCCGATCTGATGCTCAAGGCGACCAAGGTCGATGGCATCTACACCGCCGATCCCAAGAAGGACCCCAGCGCCACCCGCTACGAGCGCCTGACCTACGACGAGGCGCTCAACCGCCGGCTCGGGGTGATGGACCAGACCGCGATGGTGCTGTGCCGGGATCACAAGATGCAGCTCCGGGTCTATGACATGGACCGGCCCGGCGCGTTGATGGCCATCGTCCATGGCGATACCCAGATCGGCACCCACGTCACTGCCTGAAGGCGGACCCCATGATCAACGACATCAAGAAAGACGCTACCCAGCGCATGCAGAAGTGCCTGGATGTGCTCAAGAACGAGCTGCAGAAGCTGCGCACCGGCCGCGCCAACGCGGCGCTGCTCGACCATGTGACGGTCGAGTACTACGGCTCCGAGGTGCCGCTCTCGCAGGCCGCCAATGTCACCGTCGAGGACGCCCGCACCATCAGCATCACCGCCTGGGACAAGAGCATGGTGACGCTGATCGAGAAGGCGATCCTCAAGTCCGACCTCGGGCTCAATCCGAACACCGCCGGCACCATCATCCGCATCAACATGCCGCCGCTCACCGAGGAGCGCCGCCGCGATCTGGTGAAGGTGGTGAAGAGCGAGGCGGAAGGCGCCCGCGTGGCGATCCGCAATGTGCGTCGCGACGCCAACCAGGCGATCAAGGAGCTGGGCAAGGAGAAGCTGGTCTCCGAGGACGAGGAGAAGCGCGGCGAGACCGAGATCCAGAAGCTGACCGATCAGTTCGTCGCCAAGGTCGACGAGATGGCGGCGGTGAAGGAAAAAGAGCTGCTCACGCTCTGATCGCCAGCGCCGTGCGCCGCCCCTTCGCCATCGCCGGCGGCCCGGTCAGACCCTTCCTGCCACCTGCGTTCCTGCCGTGAGTCCGAACCCGCCCAGCCATCGTCTCGCCGTGGTGCCGCGGCATGTCGCCGTGATCATGGACGGCAACGGCCGCTGGGCCCGGCAGCGCGGCGAGCCGCGCGCCATGGGTCATCGTGCCGGCGTCGGGGCGGCCCGCCGCATCCTGCGCTCGGCCCACCGGGCCGGGGTGGAGTTCCTCACCGTCTTCGCCTTCAGCCAGGAGAACTGGAAGCGGCCGGAGACCGAGGTGAAGCTGCTGATGCAGCTGTTCATCAAGACCCTCTCGCGCGAGGTCAATGCGCTGCAGCGCAACGGCGTCCGGCTGCGCTTCATCGGCGACCACTCGCAGTTCTCGCCGGAACTGCGCGCCGAGATGCAGCGGGCGGTGGCGATGACCGCCGACAACGAGGGGCTCAAGCTGGTGGTCGCGGTTGGCTATGGCGGCCAGTGGGACATCGCCCAGTCCGCCCAGAAGCTGATGGCGCGCGGCGCCACCATCACGCCGGAGGCGCTGGAAGCCGGTCTGGATACCGCCGGCCTGCCGCCGCCGGATCTGCTGATCCGCACCGGCGGGGAGCGGCGCATCTCCAACTTCCTGCTCTGGCAGCTCGCCTACACCGAGCTGTATTTCTGCGATGTGCTGTGGCCGGATTTCGATGAGGCCCATTTCCGCGAGGCGCTGCACTGGTATGCCGGGCGCGACCGCCGCTTCGGCCGTCTGCCCGAGCCGGTCTGAGCGCAGCGGCCACCCCGGCCTTGGCGCACAATAACCGCGCCCCCACCCGAGAGAGTCCGCTTGCTGATCCAGCGCGTCGTCACCGCCCTGGTGCTCCTGCCGCTGCTGCTGGCGGCGATCTGGTGGCTTCCCACCCCCTGGCTGTATGGGCTGCTCAGCGGCGCCGGCCTGCTGGTGGCCTGGGAATGGGCGGGGCTGATCCAGGCCCACACCCGCCTGAGCCGGGCCGGCTTCGTGCTGCTCACCGCGGCGGCCCTGTTCGGCGCGGGGCTTCTGCGCGAACACTGGCCGCTGGCAGCGGCGCTCGCCTGTGCGGGCTGGGTGCTGGCGCTGGTTCTCGTGCGCGGCTATCCGGGCAATCTCGGCGGCCGTCCGCTGGCGGCGGGGCTGATGGTGGCAATCGGTCTGCTGCTGATCGTGCCGACCATGCTCTCGCTGGCCGCCCTGCACGAGATGGACAACGGCGCCTGGCGGCTGACCTATGTGTTCCTGCTGATCTTCGCCGCCGATACCGGCGCCTATCTGGCCGGCCGCAATCTGGGCCGGCGCAAGCTGGCGCCGGCGGTCTCGCCGGGCAAGACCATCGAGGGGGCGCTGGGCGGCCTGCTGCTGTGTGCCGCCTGGGCACTCACCGGCGGCGTCTTCGTGTTCGAAGTGGCCGGCACCGATCTGCTCTGGCTGCTGGGTCTCTCGCTGCTGGCCGCACTCGCCTCCATCCTCGGTGACCTGCTGGAGAGCCTGTTCAAGCGGGTGGCCGGGGTGAAGGACAGCGGCACCCTGCTGCCCGGACACGGCGGACTGCTCGACCGCGTGGACAGCGTGCTCGCCGCCGCGCCGGTGATGGCGCTCGGCGTCTACCTGCTGCAGCTCTGATGCGCCAGCTGCTGGTTCTCGGCGCCACCGGCAGCGTGGGGCGCAATACCCTCGATGTGGCGGCGCGCCATCCGCAGGACTTCACCGTCTGGGGACTGACCGCGCACCAGGATGAGGCCGGTCTGGCCGAGCTGTGCCGGCGTCACCGGCCGCGCCATGCCGCCATCGGCGAGCCAGCCGCGGCGCGACGCCTGCAGGAGACCTTGCGCAGCGAGGGCCTGCGCACCGAGGTTCATGCCGGTGCCGAGGCGCTGGCCGCGCTGGCGGCCGATCCCGAGGCAGGGCTGGTGATGTCGGCCATCGTCGGTGCCGCCGGGCTGCTGCCGACCCTGGCCGCGGTGTGTGCGGGCAAGACCGTGCTGATCGCCAACAAGGAGCCGCTGGTGATGGCCGGCGAGCTGCTGATGCAGGCCGCGCGCGACAACGGCGCGGTGATTCTGCCGATCGACAGCGAGCACAACGCCATCTTCCAGTGCCTGCCGGCTGGCTATGTCTGCGGCCAGCGGCCGGAGGGCGTGCAGCGGCTGATCCTGACCGCCTCGGGCGGGCCGTTCCGCGAGCACAGCCGCGAGCAGCTGGCGGCGGTCACCCCCGAGCAGGCGGTGCGCCATCCCAACTGGAGCATGGGCCGCAAGATCTCGGTGGATTCCGCCACCCTGATGAACAAGGGCCTGGAACTGATCGAGGCCTGTGCGCTCTACGCCCTGCCGGAGTCGGCGGTGGAGGTGGTGGTGCACCCGGAAAGCCTGATCCATTCCCTGGTCGAGTATCGGGACGGCTCGCTGCTGGCCCAGCTCGGCCAGCCGGACATGCGCATCCCCATCGCCCATGCCCTGGCCTGGCCGGAGCGCCGCAGCTCCGGGGTCGGCGGGCTGGATCTCGCCCGCATCGGCCAGATGCGCTTCCTGGCGCCGGACCTCGACCGCTTCCCCAGCCTCGCACTGGCGCGGGCGGCCGCGCGGGCCGGTGGCGATGCGCCCAATCGATTGAACGCCGCCAACGAGGTCGCGGTCGAAGCCTTTCTCGCGGGGCGCATGGCCTTTCTGCAGATCCCCCGGCTGATCGAGGCGGTGCTGGCGCAGCCCTCGTCGCTCGGCAGCGGAGGGCGGGATCTGGGAACGGTGCTGGCGGTGGATGCCGAGGCCCGGCGTGCGGCGGCGGACTGGCTGGAGCAATACGGCGATGCTTGATTTTCTGTGGTCGATCCTCGGCTTCGTGGTGGCGATCAGTGTGCTGGTCTGCTTCCACGAGTTCGGGCATTACTGGGTGGCGCGGCGGATGGGCGTGAAGGTGCTGCGCTTCGCCCTCGGCTGGGGCCGGCCCTTCCGCAGCTTCCACACCCGTGACGGCGTGGAGTGGGCGCTGGCGCCGCTGCCGATCGGCGGCTATGTGAAGATGCTCGACGAGCGCGAGGGCCCGGTGGCGCCGGAGCTGGTCTCGCAGGCCTTCAACCGCCAGAGCGTGGCGGCGCGCATGGCCATCGTCGCCGGCGGGCCGGCGGCCAATTTCCTGCTGGCGATCGCGCTCTACTGGCTGATCTTCGTGGTCGGCGTGCAGGGGCTGCGTCCGCTGATCGCCGCTCCCGCAGCGGGCACGCTGGCGGCCGAGGCCGGCCTGCAGGCGGGCGACGAGGTGCTGAGTCTCGACGGCGAGGCGGTCGCCACCTGGAGCACCCTGCGCGCCGATCTGATCGACCTCGCCCTGGACCGCGAGCCGGTGCGGCTGGCGATCCGCGCCGCCGGTGGCGGCGAGCGCGAGGTGGTGCTGGACTTCGCCACCGTCAGTGCCGATCCCGAGGCCCTGTTCAGCCGTCTCGGACTGGACCCCTACGAGCCGCCGATCCCCCCGGTGCTGGCCGAGGTGGTGCCGGGTCAGCCAGCCGCGCTGGCAGGATTCCAGCCCGGTGACCGGCTGCTCAGCCGCGATGGCGAGGCGATCCGTTCCTGGCAGGACTGGGCCGGCTGGCTGCGCGCCCACCCGGGGGCGGTGGTGCAGGTGGAACTCGAGCGCGCCGGGCAGCGCCTGCAGCGCGAATTCATCATCGGCCGCACCGAGGATGGCCGCAGCGGGCTGTTCGGTGCGCGCGTGGAAGTGCCTGCCCAGTTATGGCAGGATTTGACCGCGGAGCAGAGGCTGAACGGGCTGGCTGCCGTTCCGGCCGCCCTGGAGCAGACCTGGCAGATGACCCAGCTGACCCTGCGCATGCTCTGGAGGATGGTGCTCGGCGAGGTGTCGGTACGAAACGTCAGCGGGCCCATCCAGATCGCCCAGGTGGCGGGGGATACCGCCCAGGTGGGCATCGTGTCATTCCTCGGTTTCATGGCCGTGGTCAGCATCAGTATCGGCGTGCTCAATCTGCTGCCGGTGCCGCTGCTCGACGGCGGCCAGCTGTTGATGCTGGCGGGAGAGGGAATCAAGGGCAGGCCGCTGTCGGAGCAGGTGCAGGTGGCCAGTCAGTACGTGGGTCTGGCGTTCATCGGGATGCTGATGATGCTGGCTTTCTATAACGACATCATGCGTCTCATCTGAGCGCTACAAGCGGAATACCAGCCGGAATGGGCCATACCCCGAGTCGCCGTCGTCGCACCGGCCGTAGGCCGGCCTTCACCCGCCATGCGCTGAGCCTCGCCGCCGCCGGGCTGTGGCTGTTCCCGGGGCTGGCCGCCGCCTTCTCGCCCTTCGTGGTGCGCGACATCCGCACCGAGGGCCTGCAGCGCCTGGAAAGCGGCACGGTGCTCACCTATCTGCCGCTGTCGATCGGCGATGAGCTGACCCCGGTGCTGAGCCGCCGCGCGATGACCGCGCTCTACGGCTCCGGTCTGTTCCAGGATGTCAGCCTGGAACGCGATGGCGACACCCTGGTGGTGGTGGTCAAGGAGCGGCCGGCGATCTCGAGCTTCTCGATCGAGGGCAATGACAAGGTCGGCGGCGACGACCTCAACAAGACCCTCTCCGACATCGGCCTCGCCGAGGGCGAGCTGTTCAAGCGCGAGACGCTCGATCAGGTTCAGCAGGAGCTGCAGCGCCAGTACTTCGCCAACGGCTTCTACGATGTCCAGATCGACACCGCGGTCACCGAGGAACCCAACAACCGGGTCAGCCTGAAGATCGATGTCACCGAGGGCAAGGTGACCAAGATCAAGGACATCAACATCCTCGGCAATACCGTGTTCAGCAAGGACGAGCTGCTCGAGGCGCTGTCGCTGGAGGCCACCAGCTGGGTGCCGTTCCAGAAGACCGACCGCTACTCCAAGCAGCAGCTGGTGGGGGATCTGGAGACCCTGTCGTCCTATTACCAGGACCGCGGCTATCTCAAGTTCAGCGTCAGCTCGGTGCAGGTGCAGCTGACCCCGGACCGCGAGGACATCTTCATCACGGTGAATGTGGAGGAGGGTGAGCTCTACAAGATCAAGGAGGCGCGCTTCTCCGGCGACACCATCCTGCAGCCCAACTTCCTCAAGCAGTTCCTCAGCACCCGCGCCGGCGACACCTTCTCGCGCAAGCTCGCCACCGAGAGCGCCGATCGCATCGAGGCGGCGCTCTCCGACATCGGCTATGCCTTTGCCGAAGTCACCCCGCTGCCGGAGGTCGATGAGGCCGGCAAGCAGGTCAGCCTCAATTACTATGTCGAGCCGGGCAAGCGCGCCTATGTGCGCCGCATCAACTTCTCCGGCCATGGCGGCACCCATGACGAAACGCTGCGCCGCGAAATGCGCCAGCTCGAGGCCTCGCCGTTCTCCAAGAGCGCGGTGGAGCGCTCGCGGGTGCGTCTGGCCCGTCTGCCCTTCATCGAGGAGGCCGAGGTCGAGACGGTGCCGGTGGCCGGCAGCGACGATCTGGTCGACATCAACTTCAAGATCAAGGAGCGCGCACCGGGCTCGATCCAGTTCGGCGTCGGCTTCTCCGGCTCGCAGGGCTTCCTGATCTCCGGCAACCTCACCCACACCAATTTCTTCGGCACCGGCAACCGGGTCGATCTGACGCTGGAGAACAACTCGATCTCCCGCTCGGTGAACGCCAGCTGGACCGATCCGTACTTCACCAACGACGGCATCAGCCAGACCGCGGCGGTGTTCTTCCGCAAGTCGGAGTCGGTGATCCGCTTCAGCTCCGGCTTCAACTCCAACATCATCGGGTTCAATCTCACCTACGGCATTCCGCTGTCCGAGTTCATGACCCTGCGCGCCGGCTTCGGCGTGGAGGAGACCGCGATCGAGACCTTCGCCGGCTCCACCTCGGATGAGGTGCTGCAGTTCGTGGTCGATAACGGCGCCCGCTTCGGCATCTACGAGCTGCGCACCGGTATCGCCCG
>DASUDX010000109.1:0-6910 GCA_036275365.1 Nevskiaceae bacterium
CTCGAACTCGCACGCCTTGCGGCACGGGAACCTAAATCCCGGGCGTCTACCTATTCCGCCACTTTCGCCCGACGCCCCGGCAGGTCCCGCGAGTATAGCCGGGGAGGCCTGGAGGCCGTGCTGACGCGGCCGGCGCCCGCCTGCCGGCGCGGCGGGGATGGGCCCCCGCTGACTTTTTCCGCTGCTGCCGGCTTCGATCAGGCCTCCGGCTTCATCTGCGGAAAAAGCAGCACATCGCGGATGGAGGCGGCGTCGGTCAGGAACATCACCAGCCGGTCGATGCCGATGCCCACCCCTGCGGTCGGTGGCAGGCCCACTTCCAGGGCCCGGATGTAGTCGGCGTCGTACAGCATGGCCTCGTCATCACCGGCCTCCTTGGCCTCCACCTGGGCGCGGAAGCGGGCCGCCTGGTCTTCGGCGTCGTTGAGCTCGGAGAAGCCGTTGGCGACCTCGCGGCCACCGAGGAAGAACTCGAAGCGGTCGGTGACCTCCGGGTTGGCATCGTTGCGGCGGGCCAGCGGCGACACCTCGGTGGGGTACTCGGTGATGAAGGTGGGATCTAGCAGCCCGCCCTCGGCGGTGGCTTCGAAGATCTCGGTGAGCAAGCGCCCGGCGCCCTGGGAGGGGCTGACCGCGATGCCCAGCCCCGCGGCCACGCCGGCGAGGTAGTCGCGCTCGCCGGCGCGGGCCGGGTCGAAGCCCGGGTTGGCCCGGGCCACCGCCTCGCGCATGGTCCAGCGGGCGAACGGCTGTGCCAGGTCGTAGCCACGACCCTGGTACTGCAGCTGGGCGCTGCCGTTGACGCTGAGCGCACAGTCGCGGATCAGGGTCTCCACCAGGTCCATGGCATCGCGGTAGTCCGCATAGGCCTGGTAGAACTCCAGCATGGTGAATTCGGGGTTGTGCCGGGTGGAGAGCCCCTCGTTGCGGAAGTTGCGGTTGATCTCATAGACCCGCTCGAAGCCGCCCACCACCAGCCGCTTGAGATACAGCTCCGGGGCGATGCGCAGGTAGAGATCGCGGTCCAGGGCATTGTGGTGGGTGACGAAGGGTCGCGCGGTGGCCCCGCCGGCCAGCGGCTGCAGCATCGGCGTCTCGACCTCGATGAAGCCGAGCGCATCGAGGAAGTCGCGGATGAAACGCACCGCACGGCTGCGCTTGGCGAAGGTCTCGCGCACCGCCGGGTTGACGATCAGATCCAGGTAGCGCTGGCGGTAGCGGGTCTCGGTATCGGAGAGTCCCGCCCACTTCTCGGGCAGCGGCCGCAGGTTCTTCACCAGCGGCTCCAGGCTCTCCACCCACAGCGAGAGCTCGCCGGTCTTGGTTTTGAACACCCGTCCGCTGACGCCCAGCAGATCGCCGATATCGGCGCTCTTGAAGCCCTCGTAGGCCGCCTCGCCGAGGCTGTTGAGCTGGCAGAAGATCTGCAGCCGCCCGGAACCATCCTGGAGCTGGCCGAAACTCGCCTTGCCCATCACCCGCTTGGCCATCAGCCGGCCGGCCAGGCGGAAGCGGCTGGTCACCGTCTCCAGCTCCGCCGCCTCCCGCTCGCCGTAGCTCAGATGCAGATGCTCGGCGAGAGTGTCGCGGCGGAAGGTGTTGGGGAAGGCCTGACCCTGCGCCCGCCGCTGGGCGAGCTTCTCGCGGCGGGTGGCGATGAGGTGGTTCTCGTCCTGCGGTTTGGTTTCTTCGGTCATCTGTCTGGAAGCCGGGACTGGCAGGACGGCAGACGCAAGGATGCGTCGGTTCCTCCGTCTCTGTTCTCCCGTCTCCCGTCTCCGGTCACAGCCCCTGCTTCAGGCTGGCTTCGATGTAGGGATCCAGATGGCCGTCCAGCACCTTCTGGGTATCGGCGATCTCCACGCCGGTGCGCAAATCCTTGATCCGCGACTGGTCCAGCACATACGAGCGGATCTGGCTGCCCCACTCGATATCGGCCTTGGAATCCTCGAGCTTCTGCTTCTCCGCGTTGCGCTTCTGCAGTTCCTGCTCGTACAGACGCGACTTCAGCATCTTCATCGCGTGATCGCGGTTGGCGTGCTGGCTGCGCTGGGTCTGGCAGGCCACCACGATGCCGCTGGGCACATGCTTGATGCGGATCGCCGATTCAGTCTTGTTGACATGCTGACCGCCGGCCCCGCTGGAGCGGAAGGTGTCGATCTCCAGATCGGCCGGGTTGATCTCGATCTCGATGTCGTCGTCCACCTCGGGCGAGACGAACACTCCGGCGAAGCTGGTGTGGCGGCGGTTGCCGGAATCGAAGGGGCTCTTGCGCACCAGCCGGTGCACGCCGGTCTCGGTACGAAGCCAGCCGTAGGCGTAGTCGCCCTGGATGTAGAGGGTGGCGCCCTTGATGCCCGCCACTTCCCCGTCCGAGCGTTCCATCAGCTCGGCCTTGAAGCCCTTGGCGTCGGCCCACTTGCTGTACATGCGCAGCAGCATCTCGGCCCAGTCCTGCGCCTCGGTGCCACCGGAGCCCGCCTGGATGTCGAGATAGGCGTTGGCGGGGTCGAGCTCGCCGCTGAACATGCGGCGGAACTCCATCTGGCCCGCCAGCTCGTCGAAACGGCCGACCTCGCGGACGATCTCCGCGATGGTCGCCGCATCGTTCTCGGCCTCGGCCAGCTCGAGCAGCTCGAGCGCCTCGCCGAGCCCCTGGGCCGCGCGGTCGATCGGCTGCAGCACCCCTTCGATCTGCTTGCGCTCCCGGCCCAGGGCCTGGGCGCGGGCGGGGTCGTTCCAGACCTCGTTGCTCTCCAGCTCGGCCACCACCTCGGCCAGCCGGTCCTTCTTCACATCGTAGTCAAAGATAGCCCCGCAGGGCGTCGAAACGCGCCTGCAGGGCTGTGATCTCACTTCTGATCTGGTGGGCTTCCATGGTCGCTCGGCGAACCCCAGGCAAGGGGTCGGAGAAAGGGCGCGCAGTATAGCGGCGGACCCTGCTGGCGGCGCCGGCGCCGCCGCATCACCCGGCGGTTGTACCCGCACCGGGGGCTGCTTACACTCGCGCTTGGTGCGCAGCGGGGTCCGGCCTCGTTCGCGGCATCCGAACGATTAGCCAAACTCCTAAAAAGGGGAGAAAAACATGATGCAACGCAAGGCTTGGCTCAGCGCGCTGCTCGCGCTCGGGCTGGCAGGTCCGGCACTGGCCCAGGACGAGGAGTACGCCGAGGAGGAGGGCTACGGGGAAGAGGACAGCAGCGCCGAGGAAGCCGCCCCCGGGGTGATCCGTGAGCTCGGCAACCGCTTCTATGTGGCGCCGATGGCGTCCTATCTGCTGTCGGATACCGACCGCAACCTCGATGACGGCCTCGGCGGCAGCCTCGCCATCGGCAAGCGCTTCACCCGCGCGCTGGCCCTGGAACTCACCGGCAGCTATCTCGAGGCGGACCCGGAGAGCGGCAGCCTGAGCAGCGAGTTCACCAGCTACGGCCTGGGCGCGCTGGTCTTCCCCTCGCGCACCCTGCCCAACCTCTACGGCCTGCTCAATGTCTCGCGCGGCCAGACCGATCAGCACCCGCGGGTCGGCGGCGGCAGCATCAACTACGGCAGCACGCTGTTTGACAGCGGCCTGGGCTATCTGATTCCGCTCCGCTTCCTGGGCCCGGGCGCGGCCCTGCGTGCCGAGGCGCGCTACCACTTCGACTCCCACGACGAGGAGCGGGCGGGCCAGGGCGCCAAGGATGATTTCTACGATGGCCTGTTCAATCTCGGTGTGCTGATCCCGCTCGGCAGCCTGCCGGTGGAAGAAGCGCCGCCGGCCGAGGAAGTGGCGGTGGTGGCGGTTGCCGACGAGGACAACGATGGCGTCACCGATGATGTCGACCAGTGCCCGGGCACGCCAGCCGGCGCGGTGGTCAACGAGCTCGGCTGCGAGGTCGATTCGGATGGCGATGGCGTGGTCGATCGTCTCGACCGCTGCCCGGATACCCCGGTCGGCGCCCAGGTGAACGAGGAAGGCTGCCCGATCGAGACCCCCTGCCGCACCCCGGCACCGGGTGAGGCGATCTCCCTGGAAGGCTGCGGCACCGGTGACACCGTGGTGCTGCGCGGGGTGAACTTCAACTTCAACGAAGCCACCCTCACCGCCAACGCCAAGGTCATCCTCGATCAGGTCGGCGATGCGCTGCTGGCCGCCTCGGAGATCGAGGTCGAGATCGGTGGCCACACCGACGCCCGCGGCAGCGACGAGTACAACCAGGCGCTGTCGCAGCGCCGGGCCGACTCGGTCAAGCAGTATCTGGTCGGGCGCGGCGTCGAGGCCTCGCGCATGACCACCGCCGGCTATGGCGAGAGCCAGCCGGTGGCCGACAACGAGACCGATGAAGGCCGCGAGCTGAACCGCCGTGTCGAGCTCAAGGTGCAGGGCGGTGAGGAGGCGGGAGCCGGGCTGGGTACCGGCGAGACCGTCGAGACCGCCCCGGAAGCCGCCGCTGTCGAAGAGACGGCGGCTGAGGACGCCGTGACGGAAGAGCCGGTTGCCGAAGAGGCTGCGGAAGAGCAGATGCTCGACGCCATGGAGGCCGAAGAGGCAAGCCTGGAGAGCGAGGACGCGGGCGGCGAGTAAGCCCTTCCGCGGTGGTGTGCCGAAGGCCCCGTCCCGACGGGGCCTTCTGCTTTTCAGGGCCGGCCGGATCCGCGGGCGCGGCTAGCCCAGACGCACGCGGCCGTTGATCGCCTGGGAGAGCGTGCCGCCATCGACATGCTCGAGCTCCCCGCCCAGGGGCACGCCGTGGGCGATGCGGCTGACCGCGATGCCGCGGGCCCGCGCCAGCTCGGCGAGGTAGTAGGCGGTGGCCTCGCCTTCGACGGTCGGATTGGTGGCGAGGATCAGCTCCTGGACGCCGTCCTGATCGAGCAGGGCCTGCAGGCGGTCCAGGCCCAGCTCGGCCGGACCGATCCCATCCAGCGGCGAGAGCCGCCCCATCAGCACGAAGTAGCGGCCGCGATAGCCGGTGCCGGTTTCCACCGCCATCAGATCGGCCGGCCCTTCCACCACACAGATCTGTCCACTGGCCCGCCGCGACGGGCTGCAGTAGCGGCAACCCTCGTCCTCGCAGAACATCCGGCAGTCCGGGCAGCGGCCAACGCCCTCCAGGGCCTGCTGCAGGCTGGCGACCAGACGGGTGGCCGCCTCGCGATCGCGCTCCAGCAGGTGAAAGGCCATGCGCTGGGCTGATTTGGGCCCGATACCCGGCAGGCGGCGCAGGCTATCGATCAGGCGGGTCAGGCGGGGCGGGTAGGACATGGAGGAGCGGGCACGGCGCGGGGCCGCAGCATAAACTGCGCGGCCCTCCCCGCCCGGCCCGGTCCTGCTCTTGGAACTGATCGCCCTCTGTGGCTTCGCCTTCCTGGCCGGTTTCGTCGATGCGGTGGTCGGCGGCGGTGGACTGATCCAGGTGCCCGCCCTGCTGGTGCTGATGCCGCAGCTGCCGATCGCCACCCTGCTCGGCACCAACAAGGCGGTGTCGATCTGGGGCACGCTCACCGCCACCATCCAGTACGCCCGCCGCCTGGATCTGGACTGGCGCGCCACCCTGCCGATGGCCCTGAGCGCCCTGGTGTTCGGCTATGTGGGTGCACGCACGGTGAGCTTCCTGCCGCCCGAGCTGCTGCGCCCGCTGGTGCTGGGCATCCTCGTGCTGGTGCTGCTGTACACGCTGTGGAAGAAGGATTTCGGCAAGCTGCACGCGCCCCGGCTGGGGCGGCTCGGACAGTGGGGCCTGGGGCTGGCCGCCGGCGCCCTGATCGGCTTCTACGACGGCTTCTTCGGTCCCGGCACCGGCAGCTTTCTGGTGCTGGCCTTCGTCGGTCTGTTCGGCTTCTCCTTCCTGCACGCCAGCGCGTCGGCCAAGCTGATCAACCTGATCACCAACGGGGCGGCGCTGGCCTACTTCGCCAACGCCGGTCAGGTGCGGGTGGATCTGGCCCTGCCGATGGCGGTGTGCAATGTGGCGGGTGCCCTGATCGGGGCGCGGCTGGCCCTGCGCCACGGCGCCGGCTTCGTCCGTGGCCTGTTCCTGGTGGTGGTCAGCGGGCTGCTGCTGCGCTTTGCCTGGGACATCAGCCGCGGCTGATCGCGCCCGGCCTCAGGCGCGCGCCGCAGGAAACGCCAGCACCTCGTCGAGCCGGGTGCAGCCCTGCTGGAGCATCAGCAGCCGGTCGAGCCCGAGGGCCACGCCGGCACAGTCCGGCAGACCGGCCTCCAGTGCGGCGATCAGATGGCGGTCGTAGGGCGGTACGGTCAGGCCCAGCGCCTGCCGGCGCGCCTGATCGGCCTCGAAGCGTCGCCGCTGCTCGAGCGGATCGCGCAGCTCATGAAAGCCGTTGGCCAGCTCCACCCCCTGCCAGAACAGCTCGAAGCGCTCGGCGCGCGGCGGGTCACCCGGCCGCACCCGCGCCAGCGCCGCCTGGCTGGCGGGGTAGTCGTAGAGCAGGCAGGGCGCCGGCCGGCCGAGCTGGGGGCCGACCCGCGCGGACATCCACAGATCCAGCCAGCCATCGCGATCGGTATTGCCCGCGTCCGCCCCCTCCGGCGCCAGGCCTGCCTCGCGGGTGCGGGCCACCAGCTCGGCCAGCGGCAGTCGGTCCGGATCAAAGCCCGCCAGCCGGCGGAAGGCCTCGGCATAGCTCAGGCGCTCGCAGGGTGCGGCACCGACCAGCGCCTGCAGCAGGGCGTCGACCTCGTCCATCAGCGCGTGATGGTCCCAGCCCGGCCGATACCACTCGAGCAGGCTGAATTCCGGATTGTGGTGGCGGCCAGCCTCGTCGCGGCGGAACACGCGGGCGATCTGGTAGATCGGCCCGCTGCCGGCGGCGAGCAGCCGCTTCATCGCGAACTCCGGGGAGGTCTGCAGCCAGCGCGGCGCTAGCCCGCCAGCGTTGTCCACCCGCAGGCTGTCGATATGGA
>DASUDX010000110.1:0-16707 GCA_036275365.1 Nevskiaceae bacterium
GGTACTCGTAGCGGACCATGCCGTGGCCATCGGTGCTGCGCGCGGCTGGACGCGTCCAGCAGCTGCAGCGCAGCATGGCCCTCGAGGGCTTCATCGAGCAGGCGCGCGGTGCCGCCGCTCCCCCATGCCCACGCAGGTCCAAGCTGATCCCGCCAGGGCCGGCGTCAAGCCGCGCGCGAAACACTGGCGGCAGGATGCCGCGCTCAGTCGGGTCGTAACGATCGCCGCCCTAGCCCTGGCCTTCGACGACCAGGGGATAACGCTGGCCTTCTGCAAAGACCTCCGGCTCGTGCACGGTAAAGGCGATGGCCTCGCCGTCCACCGCGGACTCGAGCAATCGTCCTTGCTGATGCCCGCGCGTGTCTCGCCACCGGTCAGGGATGGCTCAGGCGGTACGGGGCGCTGTTCGCCCACCGATCCTTCTGACATCGGCCCTTCGCGGGATGCCGCGAGCAGCCGGCAAACCATCAGGGCACCGCGACGGGCGTCGGCCGCCTAACTCGGCGTCTCACTGCTCACACGCGGCCTGCATGTCGTTGCAATGGGCGCCATCGAACGCAAGCTGCGACAGGAACAGCACCGATAAATGGTCGGCCACATCCTCGCCTTCGATGCGGTACGGCGCATTGCTTTGGCTGGCGAAGTCGAAGGTGCCGGAGCCGATCGAGCTGCGGTCGGCGGAAGCGTCAAACCTGCGCGCCAGCAGCCGGCGCTGTGCGTCGGCGCGGTGCGTTGACGGCTTGAGCCAGTAATCCAGCCAGGCAAGCGTGTAGTAGAAGCCGACCTGCGCGCCCTTGGACGAGGCGTTCTGCAGCGGTGACACCGGGTTGGTCAGCACCTGCGGAACATAACTCCATTCGTGATGCGTGGAGCCACGCAGGGTGAGCAGCATGGCCGGCTGATCCTCGGCGACGAAGCGCTGATAGGCGCGGTACGGGGGCCACAGATGGTTGGGTGGTGCCTCCGAATAGGGGCCGAACTCGTTCTGGCGCTCGGCCATCTGGATCATCGTCGGCACGCGCGGCGCGACGGTATCCGGCGGATAGCCGTAGCTGTCCCAGGCCACCGCGGCCTTGAAACGCTGCTGCGGATCGCCGTTGCCAGCCACCAGCGCGGCGTGCCCGCCGGCGGAGTGGCCGACGATACCAACGCGCGCCGCGTCAATCATCCCGCGCCACGGATTGTCGGCCGAGAGCAGAAAGGCGGCGCCATCGAGCGCGGCAAACACGAAGCGGGTCTGAAACTCGTCGTAGTTGGCGGCACGCTGGTCGAGTGCCACCGCCGCGTCCTCGAGGTAGGCCTGCAGCAGGAAGCCAGGACGGTCGTCGCCGGTCAGCTCGTGCACCGTGTTATAGAGCGCCGCGTTGTCACCGCTGAAACCGGCGAACGGCGCTTCCTGCCCCGCGCAGTCGCCCAGCTCGCGCAGGCCCAGCTCCTGCGGCTGCGTCCACGCGCCCCGCGGATCGCACAGCGGATGCGGCGGCGTGAAGTACTCCGAGCCGTCCTGTCCCTGTGGCCCGACCGCCAGCACGATGTAGCCATTCTCCGCCAACTGTTGCGCCTGACCTTCGTAACCGCCAAAGCCGCTGTAAAGGGAATTCGCCGAGGGAGAAAACCGCCCGGGCATGAAAAGGACGGCCGGGAATGGGCCGGACTCCACAACGCCCGTCACCGGATCGGTGTACGGCTGCTTCGGCCCCCACAGCTTGGCCGCCATCGTCGCGCCGTAACGGTTGCGGAACTGCACATCCTGCTCCATGCCGCGCGTGACGCTCCAGGCCACGCGGAAGGGATCGTGCGCGATGCTCGGATCGGAGCCGCCGCTGGCGAGTACCGCAACAACATACGGCGCGGTAAGGGCTTGGTACTCGGGATTATTGGCCTGGTCGCGGCCGCGACCCTCGGCATAGACACGCTCCTCGGCAGCGCGCGCCAGGAGCGCCGGACCGGCAGGCGGCTGATTGGCCGGTGGGTCCGCCGGCGGCTGCGGGTCGCGCCAGCTCTTGCCGGCCGGCCCGGCGTCTGCGAGATCTCCGAGATGCGCACGATCCGCCGCTTGCTCCGGGCTGCATGCAGCCAGCGCCAGAAGGGGCAACAGGAATAGCGTGCACAGTGTCCGAGTCCTCCGCAGCTTGCGGTGCAGCTCGGCACAAGCTTCGAGCACCGCAAGCTGCAGCGGATTCGCTGCGCCGCTGCCAGACAAGCCGCGGTCTGTCGCACCCGGTGCGTCCCCGGAGTCCACCGGCTCGCGACGCGCGGCGACAACAGGCGCTGCCTCGGTGATGGCGCGGGCGTTGTCCGCGATCTGTGCGTCGCCGCCCGCGAAGGCGTCATCAAGCAGGCGCACGGTGCCGCCGCGCTCCCCATGCCCGCGCAGGTCCACGCTGAGCACGCCATAGCCGGCCTCAAGCAGGCTCCGGAACGGCTCGACCGGCGCCGCGCGCTCGGCAGCGCTCAGGCGCCACCCCCCGTTGCTGTGCGCAGCGAGCCGCGGCGGATAGACCTGCGCCGGGTCGAAGCGCACAGGTTCGCGAGGGGTATAGGCAATCACCGCACCGTCCGCGTCGGAACGAAGCTGGCCGTCGCGGCTGAGACCGTTGGGTTCGGCTCCGCTCGCCACAGCCGGGCCTGCGGGCGATGCATGATCCCCCTCGCAGGTACCGAGCCGCCCGCTAGCCAGTAGCACCGTCCAGCCCCCCGTCCGGCGGCTCGGCAGAGGGGCTGGCATCGGCCCATTCGGCTTGGGGATGTGGACCGGGCTGCGGCCTGACACCAGCCGTCGGCGCGGCTGCAGGCTCAGAGCGCCAGCGCCTTGCTCGCCGCCCCTCGGTCCGGCTGGGGCGGTACGGGAATCGCGCGGTCTCATGGCGGTTCTCCTTGGCAGCGATCACCGGCGACAGCCGGTCGATCCTGCCCGCATCCTGCCGGCCACGCTGGTTCCCCACTGCGAGGAATCCCTCAGGCCGCGCCGGTTTCAGCCGGTTCGATCGCGGCCGGCGGAGGCCGGCGCCATCCAGGGCTGCTCGCCTCAGGCCTCGCTCATCCGGGGCGGGGGCGGGGACTCGGTCGAACAGCTCTGGGCCGGCACCACGATGCGCCGGCCGAGCAGGCGGATGCGGCCCTCCTCAGCCATCTCGGCGAGGGCGAGCCCGGCGGTCTCGCGGGTGCAGCCGATCAGCATCCCCAGTTCATCGCGGGTGATGCGCACGGCATGGCCGTCCTCGACCGGCTCGGCGTCCGGTCGCGCCGCCAGCTCGCTGAGCACATACCAGAGCCGCTCGTGCAGCTTGAGCACGCGCTGGCCGACCAGGCGCCGGTTGGTGGTGCGCAGGCGCTGCGCCAGCTGCCCGGCGAGCTCCAGCCACAGCAGCGGGTGGTCGCGGCACAGGGCGATGAACCGCGGGTAGGGGATTTCCAGCAGCACCACCTCGCTGCGCGAGGTGACCTGGGCGCTGCGGTGCCCCTCGCCGCCGGGCAGCATGCCCATCTCGCCGAAGAACTCGCCCGGGCCGAGCAGGGAGAGCACGGCGTGATGGCCGTGCCAGTCGGTCAGCGACACCGTGGCGGTGCCCTGGCTGAGCAGGTACAGCGAGGTCGGACGGTCCCCTTCGCGGATCAGTACCTGGCGCGGGCCGTAGGCGCGGCGCAGAGCGGCCCCAAACAACGCCTGCAGCGCCTGGATATGGTCGCTGCCCTTCTCGGCATCGAGCATCGGCGAAGCACTCCTGATCGATGGAAGGAGACCACCCACCGGCCCGACGGGCGCCGTTCAGGCCGATCGGCCTGCCTTCGCATCATTCCCCGCCGCGGGCCCGGCGGCAACCGCCGGTGGCGCCGCGGGCAGGGGTAAATCCGGCTCCGGAGCCGCCGCCCGCTCAGGCCGCCTGGGCGTAGTGGGGGGCCTCAAGCCGCGGGAAGCGGCTGGCGATGGGGTCGCCGGTGAAGCTCGCCACCCAGCCTTCTTCCTTGGTGAACAGGCGGATGGCCTTGAAGGCCGGCGCCGGGCCCATGTCGAACCAGTGGGTCAGATGCGCCGGCAGGTTGATCAGATCCCCGCGCTGGCAGCGGCAGGCGTAGACCTTGCCCTGGGCGCGCATGCAGAACAGCCCCTCGCCGTCGACGAAGAAGCGCACCTCGAAGTCATCGTGGGTGTGCTCGTTGAGGAACTTGTCGCGCATCGCGTCCTTCTGCGGGTGCGCCGGGTGGATGCTGACCACATCCACGCTCTTGAAGCCGTGCTTGCGCATCAGGGTGTTGATGGCCTCGCGGTAGGCCTCGATGACCTCGTCCTGGGAGGCCTGGGCGTCCAGCTGCTTGCTCGCCTCCCAGCGCTCGAACTCGACGCCAATGCCGCTCAGCCGCTCGCGGATGTCCTCGAAGCGGTGCAGCACCTCCAGGGGGCGCTCCGGGCGGGTCTCGTCATAGATGCGCAGCTCACTCATCGGTTCAACTCCTTCCATCTCCATTCGCACTCGAACAGGAACTCCAGGGCTTCCACCCGGTGGCGTGCCTGCGCCACCGTGCTGCCCCAGGCATACAGGCCGTGACCGGCAATCAGATAGGCCGGGGTTTCCGGCCGCTGTTTCAGATGATGATCCACCGTCGCCGCCAGGCGGGCGATGTCCTGGTCGTTGGCGAACACCGGCACTTCGACCACGGCTTCATGGGTTTGTATCCCGGGCAGCAGCTTGAGCAGCTCGTAGCCAGCCAGCCGCACCGAGGACTGCGCCCGCGACAGCAGGGTGTTGGCCACCGAATGGGTGTGCAGCACGCAGCCGATGCGGGCGTCCATCCGGTACAGCTGGCAGTGCAGCAGGGTCTCGTAGCTGGCGCGGCGGCTGCGGTCTTCCGGCTGGCCGTCGAGATCGGCGACCAGAAAGGCGCTCTCGTCCAGCTCCCCCTTGTGCCAGCCGGAGGCGGTGATCAGCATCCGTCCGCCGTCCAGCCGGGCGGAGAAATTGCCGCCGGTGGCCGGCACCCAGCCGCGCTGATGGAACAGCGCACCGGCAGCGATCATCTGGCGGGCAAGCTCGTTCATGGGCGGGCCGGGGAAGCGAGGGCGCGCACTCTAGGGCAGCCGCTGCGCCCCCGCAATGAAGAAACCATGGCAGCCGGGTGAAATCCCCCAGCGCGGTTCAGAGCAGGAACAGCCCGGCCAGCCCGAGAAAGATGAAGAAGCCCATGCTGTCGGTCAGTCCGGTGAGGATGACCGAGGAGCCCATCACCGGGTCGCGGCCGAAATGGTGCAGCGTCACCGGCACCAGCACGCCGGCCGAGGCCGCCACCCAGAGGTTGAGCAGCACCGCCACCGCGATCACCACGGCCAGATCCCCATCGCGGTAGAACAGCAGGGTGAACAGGGCCAGCACCCCGCCCCAGAGCAGGCCGTTGACGGTGGCGATCGCCAGCTCCTTGCTGAACATCTTGCGCAGCTGGGTGGGGGCGAGCTGACCGAGCGCCAGACCGCGGATCACCAGGGCCACGGTCTGGTTGCCGGTGTTGCCGCCAATGCTGGCCACGATCGGCATCAGCGCCGCCAGCGCCACCAGCTGCACGATGAGATCCTCGAAGGCGCCGATCACCCGCGAGGCGAGAAAGGCGGTGGCGAGGTTCAGGCCCAGCCAGGGCCAGCGGTTGCGGGCACTGGCCATGACCGGAGCGAACAGATCCTCCTCCTCGGACAGACCGACCTGGCGCAGGCTTTCCGAGGCCACCCGTTCCTGGATCTCGTCGACCACGGTATCGACCGTCAGCCGGCCCACCACCTGCTCGTGCAGATTCACCACCGGCGCCGCCGTGAGGTCGTACTTCTCGAAGCTGCTGACCGCATCGCGCATGCGGTCATCGGTGTAGAAGAACACCGGGCTGCGGGTCATCTCCGCCCCGACCAGCGCCTCCGGCTCGCCGAGCACCAGGCGCGAGACCGGCAGCAGCCCGCGCAGATGGTTCTCGCGATCCACCACGATCAGCTGGCTGGTGTGCGGCGGCAGCTCGCGGCGCCGCCGCAGCAGACGCTGCACCGCCTCGAGCGTGGCGTCCTCGCGCACGGTGATGAAATCCAGCGACATCGCCGCGCCCACCGAGCCCTCGGGAAAGCTCAGCACCGAGCGCACCTCGGCCTGATCGGCCGAATCGAGCTGGGCCATCACGCCCTGGCGGGCCTCGGTGGGCAGGCCTTCGAGCAGGTCGGCGATGTCATCGGAATCGAGCGGGGCGACGGCGGCCGCCACATCCTCGGCCGGCATCGCGGCGATCAGCGCGCGACGCACCGCCGGGGCGGTTTCCAGCAGCACCGCCCCGCGCCGCTGGGCGCCGACCAGGCTCCAGGCGAGATCGCGCGCATCCGGCGCCAGGGATTCGAGCACGAAGGCGATATCGGCCGGATGGAAGTGCGCCAGGCGCTGGGCCAGCGCCGCCTGATGCTGGCGCTCCACCAGCTGGCTGACCACATCGGCCTTGCCGCCCTCCGAGCGCGAGACCAGCCCGCGTTCCAGCGATTGCCGCGACAGCAGCGCGATCACCTGCGCCCGCGCCTGCTCCAGATGGCGGTGATGGGGCCGGCTGAGAGGCTCGGTCATGCGCGGGCGGACCGGGGGAGGGAGGGCCGCATCATAGAGGCTCGCCGGGTCGCGGCGGCCCTAACGCAAGAACCCGGGACGAGCCCGGGTTCCGCGACATGGCGTCGGTGAGCGCCGGCGTGCGGCCGGGGGTCACCCGACCGGCGAGGCGCCGGTGACGCCTACTTGATCTTGGCTTCCTTGAACACTACATGCTTGCGCACGACCGGATCGTACTTCTTGAACTCGAACTTGTCCGGGGTGTTCTTGCGGTTCTTGGTGGTGGTGTAGAAGAACCCGGTGTCGGCGGTCGACACCAGCTTGATCTTCTCGCGGTCCTTCTTGCTCTTGGCCATGGCTTACACCTTCTCGCCGCGGGCACGGATCTCGCCGAGGACGGCGTCGATGCCCTTCTTGTCGATGATGCGCAGGCCGTGGTTGGACACGCGCAGCTTGATGAACTTCTTCTCCGCCTCCACCCAGAAGCGGTGCGTGTGCAGATTCGGCTCGAAACGGCGGCGACGCTTGTTGTTGGCGTGGCTGACCGTGTTGCCGACCAGCGGCTTCTTGCCGGTGACCTGACAGACTTTGGACATGGGGAACGCTCTCGTGAACCCGGCCCCGGAAACCCGGTGACGCCCGGGGGCGGAAAAAAGGACGCGAAATATACCCGCGCCACCCGGGTACAGCAAGCCCGCGGGCGGCCTCAGGCCGGCAGCTGCTCGTAATCGGCCAGCTGCACCCGGCGGGTGAGCCGGCCGTACTCGCTCATATAGCCGATCCAGTTGTTGGTGTTGCGCCCTTCGGCATTGATGTACCAGCTGTGGCAGCCGCCCTCGTAGGGCGATACCCGGCTGCCCTCGCGCAGCCGCGCATTGCTGGCCGCCTGGGCCTCCGGCCGCACCACCAGGGCGCGCAGACGGCGCTCGCGCAGCAGCCGCACGCAGTCGGCGATGTAGCGGGCCTGCGCCTCCAGCATGTAGATGATCGACCCGGCACCCAGATTGGTATTGGGTCCGTAGAGCATGAACAGGTTGGGGAAGCCGGCCACCCCAATCCCCAGATGGGCCTCGGCGCCGGCCTTCCACACCGCCCGCAGCGAGCGGCCCTCGCGGCCCAGGAAGTCCATCGGCGCCAGGAACTCGGTGGCGGCGAAGCCGGTGCCGTAGATCAGCGCGTCGACCTCGTGGACCCGGCCGTCCTCGGTCACCACCCCGCGCTCGACGATCTCGCGGATCGCCTCGGTCACCACCTCCACATTGGGCCGGGCCAGGGTCGGCAGCCACTCGTTGGAGAGCAGGGTGCGCTTGCAGCCGAGCGGGGAGTCCGGCTCGAGCTTGGCGCGCAGGGCCGGGTCCCGGACCTGGAAGCGCATCATGAAGCGGTTGGCGGCGGTGAACACCGCCTTGGCGATGCGGCTGTGCGGGCCGCGACCCGGCTGCAGCGCGCTGGCCAGGAACTCGATCCACCAGAAGATGCGCCCGCGATCGGCGCTGTGCAGGGCCGGCAGGGCCTGGAGCAGGCGCCGCTCCCAGCCGGTATAGGGACGGTCCCACTTGGGGATGACCCAGCCCGCCGAGCGCTGGAACAGCGAGAGCCTGGCCACTTTCGGCGCGATCTGCGGCACGAACTGCACCGCACTGGCCCCGGTGCCGATCACCGCCACCCGCTTGCCGGTGAGGTCATAGCCGTGATCCCAGGTGGCGGAATGGAAGCTGTGCCCGGCGAAGCGCTCGCGACCGGGGATGCTCGGCAGCGCCGGGCGGTGCAGCTGGCCGACCGCGGTGATCAGCACCTGGGCCTGCACCGGCTCGCGGTTCTCGAAGCGCAGCTCCCAGAGCCCGCGCGCCTCGTTCCACTCTGCGCCGAGCAGGCGGTGGCCGAAGCGCAGGTGCGGGCGCAGGCCGTGCTTGTCCGCCACATGGCGCAGGTAGGCAAGGATCTCGCTCTGCTTGCCGTAGCGGCAGGACCAGGGGTAGTGCGGCTCGAAGGAGTAGGAGTACAGATGCGAGGGGATGTCGCAGGCCGCGCCCGGGTAGGTGTTCTCGCGCCAGACCCCGCCGAGGTCCTCGGCCTTCTCGTAGATGTGGAAATCGGTGAGGCCCTGCTGGCGCAGGTAATGGCCCATGCCGAGGCCGCCGAAGCCACTGCCGATGATGGCGACGGTGGGACCGGAGGAAGACAGCGACATGGACAGGCTCCACAGACGACGGGCCCGCATTCTAGGTCCGCAACGCCAGCCGGCCCCTACCCGGGCGGGCAGGCCCTCAGAGCCAGCCGCGTTCGGCGAAGGAGGTGGGCGGGCCCTCGCCGATCACGAAGTGATCGAGCAGGCGCACCTCCACCAGGGCCAGCGCCTGGCGCAGGCGGTCGGTCAGCGCCCGGTCCGCGGCCGAGGGTTCGGCCTGGCCGCTGGGGTGGTTGTGGGCGAGGATCAGGCTCGCCGCGCCGAGCGCCAGCGCCCGGCTCACCACCTCGCGGGCGTGGACGGTGGCCTGGGTGAGGCTGCCCTCGGCCAGGGTCTCGCAGGCCAGCAGCTGGTTCTGGGCATCCAGGAACAGCCCCAGCACCGCCTCGCGCGGACGATGGCGCAGCTGGGCCACCAGATAGTCGCGCACCGCCTGCGGATGATCGAGCACGCTGCCGCGCGTCAGCTGCTCGCCCAGATGGCGCCGCGCCATTTCCAGCACCGCCTGCAGCTGCGCGTACTTGGCCACGCCCAGCCCGCGGGCGGCGCAGAACGCCTCGCGCTCGGCGGCGAGCAGACCGCGCAGGCTGCCGAACCGCGTGAGCAGGCTGCGCGCCAGATCCACCGCGGTCTGCCCGGCCACCCCGGTGCGCAGGAAGATCGCCAGCAGCTCGGCATCGGAGAGCGCGCCCGGTCCGCGCGCCAGCAGTTTCTCGCGCGGACGGTCGGCCTCGGGCCAGTCGCGCAGGGTCATGCTCAGGGGTGCTCGGGCGCCGCCATCAGCGCGGCGGTCTGCGAGCGCCGCTCGGCCTGGATGCGGTTGAGGTTGAGGAACACCCGCGCCGCCACCGCCGGGTAGCGCCGGCAGATGCGCTCCTGGTCGGCATCGTCGAAGCGCAGCAGGCGCACCGGGCCGAGGGTGTCGACATTGGCCTGGCGCTTCTGGCCGAAGTAGCCGGTCTCGCCGAGCACGGCGCCGCGGCCGACGCGGTTGAGCTCGATCTCGCGGCCCTCGCGCTCGATCCACACCCGGCACTCGCCGTCGATCAGCACGAAGGCATCGCCGGCCGGATCGCCCTTGGTGCCGCCGCCCGCCGACTCGCCCTCGGTCATCAGCCGATGGCCCGGCGGATAGCTCTCCAGCCGCGACATCAGGGCGAACAGCCGGGCCTGGCGATCGCTCAGACCCGCGAACAGGGGGATGGTGCTCTGCACATGGCGGCCGAGATTGACCCGCAGGCTGTCCCACAGGCTCACCACCCGCACCCCGCTCATGAAGGCCGGCGTCACCAGCACATCCACCAGCCAGGCGGCGAGCAGGGTGAAGGCGGCCAGCCAGCCGAACACGATCTGGTTCTCCAGCTCGCCGAGGGTCAGGGTCAGGAAGCCCGCGGCGAGAATCGCCTTGGTCAGGCTGATCGGCCGCAGCACCGCGCCGAGCGCCGAGACCGCCGCGTCGGTCTCCGAGCCACAGCGCTTGGCGGCGGCGTTGAACCGGGCGAGGTAGTGGATGGTGTCGTCCACCGCCAGGCCCAGCACGAGGCATTCCACCAGACTGGTGGTGGCGTTCAGCGGCACCCCGGCAATCCCCAGCGCACCGAAGTACAGGCCGGTCTGCAACAGCGTCGGCAGGGTGGCGAGAAAGCCGATCCAGGCCGAGAGGAACTGCAGGCTGAGCACACCGTAGATCACCAGCAGGGCCAGCCCGATGCCGCTGATCTGGCCATCGGTGACGGTCTCCACCGAGCGGGCGAGGCTCGCCGCCTCGCCGCTGACCCGCGCCCGCAGGCCCGGCGGCAGCGCCTCCAGCTGCGGTTGCAGGCGGTCGAGAAAAGCCGAGATCGCCACCGTGTCGTCCACCGTCAGGCGCATGGCCAGCCGGGTGCTGGCGCGCGGCCGGTCGACCACCCCGGCGAGCGTGCGGGCATCGCCGAAGAACATCAGCTGCTTGGCCAGTCCGCGGCTGTCCGGCAGCACGGCCGGTCCACCGGAGAGCAGCCGGTTGAGCTGCTTGAGGTGGTCGGGCAGGCCCACCACATGGCCGACTTCCGGCTGCTGCTCGATCCAGCGCTCCAGCGCGTCGAGGGCGCGCAGATTGGCGGGTTCCACCAGGCTGTTGGGCCCGCCCTCGACGATCACCGACAGCGGCGTGACCCCGCCCAGCTCGCGGCTGATGGTCTCGAAATCCACCCGCACCCGGGCGTCCTCCGGGAAGATGCCGACGAAGCTGTCGCCCACCTGCACCCGGCTGGCCGAGAGCACCGCCAGCGCCATCAGCAGGCCGGCGCCGAGCAGGATGCCGCGACGGAAGCGCAGATCGAAGCGGCCCAGCCGCTCGCTCTGGGCCTGCAGCCAGGCCTCGCCGGGCAACATCCGGGTGGGGGTGCCGGTGGCGGTCAGGCGCAGCATGGCCGGCAGGAAGCTCAGCGCCAGCACCATGGTGAAGAACACCCCGAGCGCGGAGAGCCAGGCGAACTCGCGGATCGCCGGCACCGCATTGAACGACAGGGCCAGCAGGCCGAGCCCGGTGGTGAAGCCGGTGAGCATCACCGGCCCGGCGATGTCGCGCAGCAGCTGGCGGATGCGCACCCCGGGATGGGCGTACTCGGGCTCGCGCGAGAGCGCCTCGAACTCGGAGAGCACATGGGCGCAGTAGGCGAGTCCCATGGTGGCCAGCAGCGGCGGCACCAGGCTGGTGACCAGGTTCAGCGAGCGCCCGAGGGCCGAGCAGACCGCGGCCGTCCACAGCAGGGCCAGACCAATCGTGGCCAGCGGCAGCAGCACCCCGCGCCAGGAGCGGAAGGCGGCGGCGAGCAGACCGGAGAGCAGCAGGATCACCGCCGGCAGGGTGCTGCGCAGCTGCTCGGCAACCGCCTCGTTGGTGGCCGCGCGCACCAGCAGCGAGCCGGTGACATGGGCGCGATAGCCGCTGCCGGCCGCCGCATCGGCGGTGGCGATCAGCGCGCGGGCGAGCGCGCCATCCCCGCGCACGGCGGCGTCGTGATCGATCTCGATGGCCACCGCCACCGCCTCGAGGTCGGGCGCCACCAGCTGGCCTTCGAGCAGGGGGTTGTCACGCACCGTCGCCGCCAGCCGCTCGGCCAGTCCCGGATCGGCTTCGTCGTCAGCACCGAGGGCGCGCAGCACCAGGGTGTCGTCTTCCTGCCGGGGCAGGGCGGCGGTGGCCAGCGACTGCGCGCCCACCACCCCGGGCAGGGCCGCCAGAGACTCGGTGAGATGGCGCAGACGGCGGATGCCCGCGCCGCTGAGCGGGGCCGGGGCACTGGCCTGCTCGCGCCGCAGCAGCACCAGCACCGTGTCTTCCCCGCCGAAGCGGGTCCGCACCCGTTCCTCGAAGGCCCGGGTCTCGTCATCCAGGGCGCTCAGCGAGTCCAGCGAGGGATCGATGGCCAGACGCAGCCGCGGACCGCTCCAGTCCACCAGCTGCAGCAGGGCCAGCAGGGTGAAGAAGGCCACCAGCGCCAGCACCGCCCGGCTGTGGGTGGCGACCCACAGCGCCGCGGCCGCCGGACGGCCGGGCGCGGTGGGGAAGTGGCGATCAGCAGCCATGCCGGAGAGCCGACCGGCGCCGGGATGAGCCCCGGCTTACTCGAAGGGCTGGAAGAAGCTGGCCGGGTCGAACACCCGCTCCGGCACCTTTTCCAGCAGATAGAGCTCGCTCATCGAGAGCTGGGTCTGGCTGCCGGCGGCGAGGTCGCGCATGGTGTAGTCGAGCGCGAACCAGTACTCATCCAGCTGGGTCAGGGTCTTGAGATCGGCGCTCAGTTCCTTGCGCGGCTTGCCATCGGCGCCGAGGAACTCGGCCTTGACCAGCACGCAGCTCTCCTGATCGATGTAGGAGACCACCTTGCGGGTCTGCGCCTTGGCATCGGCCGGCACGGTGCTGAGCACGAACGCCGGGCGACCGCCCACCGCCGCATCCTTGCCGCGCTGGGTTGCGCCCTCCAGCATCAGGCCCTGCACCTGCTTGATCTCGGCATAGCTGAAATCGGTCCCCCACAGCGGGCGCTGGGCCTGCTCGCCCTCCACCTTCTGCACCTTCTGGGCGGCCGGCACATAGAAATACACGCTCTCGCCCTGGGCCGACTCCACCAGCAGATAGCTCGAACCGGCGAGGTCGGAGGGCTCGATCAGGCGCAGGGTCATCCGCCCCTGGCCTTCCTTGTTGGGCTTCCAGAACAGCTTGAGCTTGAAGGCCTCGGCCTCGCCGCCGGCATCGGTGGCCCGCACGCTGATGTCGCGCAGCGAGCCCTTCTCGGCGAGATTGCCGCGCATGCAGGACTGGATTTCCGCCACCGTCATCTGGGCGCGGTAATCCGTCGGGGAGGGCTCGGCGGCAGCGGCGCTGGCCGAAACCAGGACCAGCGCCAGGGAAGGCAGCAGCTTCATGCGGGGTATCCGGAAGAAGGAAGACGCGGCGAGTGTAGGCCATCGATGGCGGGGTCGCGCCAGGGCAGTTTCCCGACGCGGAGCCAGTCATCGGCGACGCCCCCGCGCCGCCGATGACCTTCCCGCGGGTCCGCCTGCCCCCGCAGGCGGACCCGACCCCACGCTCCCCAGCGTTGGGCTCCGCAGCGGACGCACCGCTGCGGAAGGCCCCCAGAGTGCGCCCGAACCGACCGCCATTCCTGACCGAATCCGGACTTTTTCAGGAAAGCGCACCGCCAACGAGGGAAATCCCGCGAAACGCGGTCTCGATCGGCCACAATGAATCCCATGAACACCGCTGCCCTGCCGCTGTCCGGTCGCCGCATCCTGCTCGGGGTCTGCGGGGGCATTGCCGCCTACAAGGCGGCCGAGCTGTGCCGCCGGCTGGCGGACTGGGGCGCCGAGGTGCAGGTGGTGATGACCGAGGCGGCCACCCATTTCATCGGCGAAGCCACCTTCCAGGCCCTGACCGGCCGGACGGTCCGCCGCTCGCTGTGGGATCCTGCCGCGGAGGCGGCGATGGGTCATATCGAGCTGGCCCGCTGGCCCGATCTGATCCTGATCGCCCCGGCCAGCGCCAACACCCTGGCCCGCCTCGCCCAGGGGCTGGCCGATGACCTGCTCGCCACCCTGTGCCTGGCCAGTGACCGGCCGCTGCTGGTGGCCCCGGCGATGAACCGCCTGATGTGGGCCCACCCGGCCACCCAGGCCAATCTCGCCACCCTCAGCGCGCGCGGCGTGCAGGTGCTGGCCCCGGGTGCCGGGGCCCAGGCCTGCGGCGAGGTCGGCGAGGGGCGCCTGCGCGAGCCGCTGGAGATCCGCGAGGATGTGCGGGCCCGGCTGAGCGCCGACGGCCCCCTGAGCGGACGACGGGTGGTGCTCACCGCCGGCCCCACCCGCGAGCCGCTCGACCCGGTGCGCTTCCTCACCAATCGCTCCTCCGGCAAGCAGGGCTATGCCCTGGCCGCCGCCCTGCAGCGGCTGGGCGCCCAGGTTCAGCTGATCTCCGGCCCGACCGCCCTCACCGCCCCGCCCGGGGTGGTGCGCGTCGAGGTGGAGACCGCCGCCCAGATGCTGGAGGCGGCCCTGGCCGCGGCCGCCGGGGCGGATCTGTTCATCGGCGCCGCGGCGGTGGCCGACTACACCCCGGCCACGGTCGCCAGCCAGAAGATCAAGAAGACCGACGACACCTTCGGCCTCGCGCTGAGCCGGACCGAGGATGTGCTGGCGCGGGTGCGCGCCGCCCATCCGGCGCTGTTCATGGTCGGCTTCGCCGCCGAGACCGAGCAGCTGGAGGCTCATGCCCGCGGCAAGCTTGCCCGCAAGCGCCTGAACCTGATCGCCGCCAACTGGGTCGGGGCGGGACGCGCCTTCGATCAGGACGACAACGCCCTCTCGGTGTTCTGGGAAGGCGGCCATCGGGAGATCGCCGCCGCCCCCAAGGCCGAGGTGGCGCGCCAGCTGGCCGGCCTGATCGCCGATCACTATCTCGCCCACCCATCCGCCCGGAGCTGAGCCGATGCAGACCCTGCAGATCCGCTGTCTCGACCCGCGGGCCGACCTGCCGGCCTACGCCACCCCCGGCAGTGCCGGCCTGGACCTGCGCGCCCTGCTCGACGCCCCGCTGACGCTGGAACCCGGCCAGACCCAGCTGCTCCGCACCGGGCTCGCCATCCATATCGGCAACCCGCATCTGGCGGCGGTGATCCTTCCGCGCTCCGGCCTCGGCCACAAGCACGGCATCGTGCTCGGCAACCTGGTTGGCCTGATCGATTCCGACTACCAGGGCGAGCTGATGGTGAGCTGCTGGAACCGCGGCAGCAGCGCCTTCACCATCCAGCCGCTGGAGCGCATCGCCCAGCTGGTGTTCGTGCCGGTGACCCAGGTGCGCTTCGAGCGCGTCGAGGCCTTCACCGACAGCAGCCGCGGCAGCGGCGGTTTTGGTTCCACCGGCCTCGCCTGATCCCGTCCCCTTGCTGCGCATGCCCATCGACCTGAAGAAAGCCCAGGACATCGCCCATGTCCTGACCGAAGCCCTGCCCTACATCCGCCGCTTCTCCGGCAAGACCTTCGTGGTCAAGTACGGCGGCAACGCGATGAAGGACGACGAGATGATCGCCTCCTTCGCCCGCGACATCGTGCTGATGAAGCGGGTCGGCATGAACCCGGTGGTGGTCCACGGCGGCGGGCCGCAGATCGGCAGCCACCTGGAGAAGCTCGGCAAGAAGAGCACCTTCATCGAGGGCATGCGGGTGACCGATGCCGAGACCATGGATGTGGTCGAGATGATGCTCGGCGGGCTGGTCAACAAGGCGATCGTCTCGGCCATCAACCAGCAGGGCGGCCTGGCGGTCGGGCTCACCGGCAAGGATGGCGGGCTGATCCGCGCCCGCAAGCTCACCATCAAGGGTCAGGACATCGGCCAGGTCGGCGAGGTCGAGGCGATCGACCCGCGGGTGGTGGCGCATCTGGAGAACGGCGGCTTCATTCCGGTGATCGCCCCGGTCGGCGTGGGCGAGGCTGGAGAGGCCTTCAACATCAACGCCGATCTGGTCGCCGGCAAGCTCGCCAGCGTGCTCAAGGCCGAGAAGCTGATGCTGCTCACCAATGCCGCCGGGGTGATGGACAAGGCCGGCCAGGTGCTCACCGGCCTGAAGGTGGAGCAGGTGCAGGCGCTGATTGCCGACGGCACCATCTACGGCGGCATGCTGCCGAAGATCCAGTGCGCGCTGGATGCGGTGAACAGCGGCGTGCGCCACGCGGTGATCATCGACGGCCGGGTCGAGCACGCGGTGCTGCTGGAACTCTTCACCGACGAGGGTCTGGGCACCCTCATCAAGGCCTGAGCGGCGCTCAGCGGGTCTCGACGATCTCGCGCTGGATCTTCCAGCTCTCGTCGGGCTGGGGCACCAGCAGCATCATCACCGTCACCGGCTTCGCCTTGGGCGCATCCACCCGCTCGGCGGTGAGCTTGTAGCGGCCGCCGCTCAGCGGGGCGTAGCGGATCCGGCTGTAGGTGCGCGGCTGGTTCTTGGGCTGGGCCTTCTTCAGCGCCGCGGTCAGGGTGCTGCGGTGCTTGTCCAGCGCCACCACCGTGTCCACCGGCTTGCCGTCCTTGCCCTTGCGACGGTTGGTGATGGTGGCGTCCACCGCGTAGAGATCGAGCAGACCGGGATCGAAGCTGCGTTCCAGGGTCTGCAGTCGCGCCACCAGGGCCTTGGCGCCTTCCGGCACCTGATCCTCGCTGGCCATGCCCTCCTCGACCAGGCTGCCGATCGCCGGGCAGGCCGGCTCGCTCGTCGTGAGCTTGCGCAGCTCGCCGAAGCGCTTGAGATCGGCGGCGGCGTTGGCGCACAGGGTTTCGCGCTCGGCGCGCAGCGCGGCCGCGCCCTTCAGCTGGTCGACCAGGCTGAGCTCGAAGCTCTGCAGCTGCTGGTCCAGGCGGGCGCGCTCCGGCCCGGCCTTGAGCTCCGGCGCCTGCAGCTGGCTGCGCAGGGTGTCCAGGGTGCGCTC